>NZ_QTNQ01000018.1:0-27500 GCF_018424695.1 Vannielia litorea | reverse complement strand
GGCCCGGCTTGTCGACCATCCCGTCGATCTCGATCGACCAGTTCGAGGTGTCGAGCGCGGCGGCATTCGCCGCAGGGTCGCCCTTGCCGGTGCCGAACTCGTAGTAGTTGTTGTAGCTGGTAATATCCTCGAAGCTGTTCGGCTCCAGGTCTTCGCCCGCCGCATGTGCCTGCCCGCCTAGTGAGCCAGCCACGCCAGCGGCCGTAAGCCCGGCGATGATCTGACGCCGATTCAGCCAGATCGGCTCCGGTGTCACGTCAGCGCGGGTGAGTGTGTTGCTCCAGCGAAAAGCCATGTTCGTCTCCTTCTATCCCCGCACAGTATATAGGGGGCAAATCCTGAAACATTTCTCACGAGCCGGTTGGCTTACGGGATCGTCAGCGGCTGAAACAAAACGCGCCGCTCATTCGGGCGGCGCGTTGAAGCTTGGCAGGATGCGGTTGAACGGGATCGACGTGCCATCGGGCTGCACGATCCGCACATGCCGCCGCCGCATAAGCCGGGGCTCGGCCACACCCACAGAGTGGGCAATGGTCTCGACCTCCTTGATCACCGACTTTGCATAAGCCGCCACCTTCTTGTCCTTGTCCTCCACCACGAGACCTTTCTGAAAGCGCGGGTTGTGGGTGGTGATGCCGGTCGGGCAGGTGTTCTTGTTGCACTTCAGCGCCTGGATGCAGCCGAGCGAGAACATGAAGCCCCGCGCCGAGGTGACGAAGTCGGCCCCCAGCGCGAGGGCCAATGCCACGTCTCCGGGGTTCACCATCTTGCCGGACGCCACCAGCCGGATGCGCTCCTTCAGCCCGAACTCGTCGCGCAGGTTGTTGAAGAGCGGGAGCGCCTCGCGGATCGGCATGCCGACAAGATCCATCAGCGGCATCGGCGCCGCACCGGTCCCGCCCTCTCCGCCATCGATGGTGATGAAGTCGGGGGCCGCGGCCTCGCCCCGCTCTGCGATCAGTTCGAACAGCGGGCGCCACACCTCGATGTTGCCAATAACCGTCTTGAAGCCAACCGGCTTGCCGGTGACCTCGCGCACGTGGGCGATGTAATCGAGCAGGTCAGCCCAGTCATCAATCTCGGGATGCCGGTTGGGAGAGATAGAGGCTTCGCCCGCGCGAATGCCCCGAATCTCGGCGATCTCGGGCGAAACCTTGGCGGCTGGCAGAATGCCGCCCTTTCCCGGTTTGGCCCCCTGCGCCAGCTTCAGCTCGAACATCTTGACCTGCGGATGCGAGGCCACCTCGCCCAGCTTCTCATCCGAGAGGTTTCCGTCATGGTCGCGCACGCCATACTTTGCCGTGCCGATCTGAAACACGAGGTCACAGCCGCCCTCGTAGTGATAAGGGCTCACCCCGCCCTCGCCGGTGTTCATCCAGATGCCGGCCAGCTTCGCCCCCCGGCTCAAGGCCTGAACCGCAGGCTTGGACAGGGCACCGTAAGACATGCCGGAAATGTTGAAGATCGACTTCGCCGTGTAGGGCTCGCGGCAATGCGGACCGATCAGCATGGGCTCGGTCGAGGCATACTGGTTGTCGAGCGGCGGAAAGGCGGCATTGACGAAAATTGGCGTGCCCACCACCCCGATGTTGCGGGTGGAGCCAAAGGCAACCGTGTTGGACTTGCCCGAGGCGGCGTGCTTCACCCAGTCCCGCTGCGCCCGGTTGAAAGGCAGCTCCTCCCGGTCCATCGCAAAGAAATACTGCCGGAAGAACTCACCAAGCGTGCTGAAGATGTGCCGGAAGCGCCCGATCACCGGATAGTTGCGGCGGATCGCATCCTGCGTCTGGGTCTTGTCGATGAAAAAGAGAACGGCAGCGAAGAGGACGAGCAGCCCGATGGCCACCAGTAACGAGAACGCCAGAACCTGAAGCGCCCAGCCCGCCCAATCCATGAACCACATCTGCCTGCCCTCCTTCGGTCGGTGGCCGGAGGATGCGCGGGCGCGGCACCGGTGGCAAGTCAGCCGGTGATGAATTGCGCCCAGATCGGGCGGTGGTCGGAAATATGGTAGCGGGTGAAGGCATCGAACTCGGCGGGCGTACGGCTTTGCCAAAGTTCGGCAAAAACCGCCCCGTTAAAGTCGAACACGCCCTTCGCAACAAAGGCCTGCCCCGCGCCACCGGGAAAGAAGGCCAACTGGTCATAATGCTTGCCCTCGGTGATGACTGTCCCGATGAGGGACTGGTGCGCGGGCACCTCAAGCCCGCGTCGCGCCAGCGCGTCGAATATCGCATCTCCCATCTCGGCCTTGGGCATGTTCATGTCACCGATGGCAACCACGTTGGGCGAGTAGGCCCAGCCGCGTTTGCGCCGGAGGTCGGCCCACCGACCGAGGGCATAGGTCTCCAGCGCCCGGCGGTTGACCGAGCGTTTTGAAGTGGAGCCAAAGTAGAGGTGGGCATTCACCACCGTCACCACCCAGCCGCCCGCCTCGAAGGCCACGGCGAAGGGGTTTCGGTCAAACCCCCTGAACTTCTGTTCGATCCCCGGCAGCTTCACGTAGCGGTGGCTTCCGGGCGGCACGGCGATCTCCCCGGCCAGCTCCATCCGGGTGACGCGGGCGCTGTCGAAGGCAAAGAGCATCCGCTCGTCATTGCCGCCCTGATCCGAAAAGACGCAATCCCATCCATGGGGCAGATGGGCCTGCACGCGCCGCCAGTCTGAGAGGTTCTCCTTTACCTCCTGCACGGCCACGATATCGAACCATGAGATGACCTCGGCAATCAGGCGGCAGTCCGCATCGTCACGGGGCTGGGCGGTATCTCCCAGGTTGGCGATGTTCCACGAGGCCAAAAGCAGCCGCCCGGTTTGCTTGGCCGGAATGGCGCGGCCCGGCTCGGTATCGCGCCAGGCGCGCATCGCGGCGATCTCGGCATCGGCGTCATAGGGGAAGGCAAAGGCGGGCGGCTCGAAAGGGGGCATGGCGCATGGCTCCGGCTGCGTGGCTCTAGCCTGCCCCGCCCTGCCCGTTCTGCCTAGCCCGCCGCGCCTGTTTTCACGGCCTGCTCACACAGGAATTCCGAGACGCTTGTAGAGGAATGACAAGAGCCATGCGGGCCCGATCAGAAGAAACTGCACATCCTTCAAGAACGATGGCTTCTTCCCTTCGACCTTGTGCCCCCAGAACTGGCCGACCCAGGCCAGAACGAAGATGACCGCACCAATCTTCCAGACAGGGGTATCGGTGACGGCATCCAATGCCAAAGTCAGCCAATAGCAAAGCCCCGCGTAGAGCGCGAAGCCGACAGCGAGCGTGGGCGAAAGGATGACGTAGTATAAGAGTGAGAGGGCAAGAACGAGGGTGAGCCAATTGAGCCAGCTGATAGCAGCCAAGAAGCCTGGCTGGGGAATCGCGTAGACAAAGACCATCACCGTCCAGACGATTACCGGCACGCACACCCAATGCACCGCCTTGTTGGTCGGGTTCTGGTGGCTTTCGCCATATTCATCGAGCAAGGCGTGGATCCTGCGTGCCATCGGAGCCTCCCAACTGCCGAGACTGGGATGAGGCTATCGCGGGTCGGCGGCTTCGGACAAGCCCGTAGGGGGTACATTCCCCGCCCTACGGGCGCAGTGACGGAAGGCCAATGCCAGTGCTCTCGAAGCCGCCATCCACCGACAGAAGTTGCCCGGTAATATAGCTGGCCTTTTCGGACAGCAGGAAGACGATGCCCTGGGCTATCTCCTCCTCCTTGCCATAGCGGTTGAGCGGTATTGCATCATGGTAGGCGGCGCGAATGTCGGGCGTGTGCACGGCCAGCGCCAGCTTGGTGTCGACCGGGCCGGGCGCAACGCAATTCACGCGCACGCCATGCTCGCCCCACTCTGCGGCGAACTGTTTGGTAAGGTGGATCACCCCGGCCTTCGAGGTGCCATAGGCCACGCGGAGTGTGCTGGCCCTATGGCCGGAGATGGAGGCGATGTTTACCACCGCGCCTTTCGTCTCGAAGAGCGCCTCGCGGGCAGCCTGCGAGCAAAGGAACACACCGTCGAGGTTCGTGGCCATCACTTCGCGCCACATGGCAAAATCGGTGTCCGCCACGGGGCCGAAGAGCGCGACGCCTGCATTGTTCACCAACCCGTCGATCCGGCCCAGCGCCTGTTTGGCCTCCGTGATCATCCGGCTGGCATCCTCGGGCACCGAGACATCAGCAAACACGGCCACACCGCCCGGCACCTCGCCAACGGCGGCCTCCAGGGCCTCGCTGTCACGATCAACCATGGCCACCTTCCAGCCATCACCGGCCAGCAGCCTCGCAGTCGCCAGCCCTATGCCGCGCGCGGCCCCGGTTACGATTGCACCCTTCATGCGCTCCTCCCAATGCAAAGGCCCCCTCCCATGCGGAAGGGGGCCCTGCGTGTTTAGGCGGGCGACAGGCCCGGATCAATCGGGCTCAGTGCACCACGGCATCGTCGGGGCGTGGGCGATTGGAGCCTGCGACCTTGTCACCAATGATGAGCCCTTCGGTGCCCGCGCTCACAGTGACCGTGTCACCATCGGCAACATCTCCGGCCAGCAGCATCTCGGCCAGCTCGTTTTGCAGCGCGCGCTGGATCACCCGCTTCAGCGGGCGGGCCCCGAACACCGGATCATAGCCCTCATCGGCCAGCCACTTGTGCGCGCCCTCGTCCAGCTCGATCGAGATGCCCCGCGCGCCGAGGCGGCGGCGCAGATGGGCCAGCTGGATATCCACGATCCCGTCCATGTCGTCCCGGCTGAGCCGGTCAAAGATGATGGTCTCATCGAGACGGTTGAGGAACTCGGGGCGGAAGTGTGCGCGCACCGCGTCCATCACATCACGTTTGGCTTCACCGGCGTCCGAGCCCTCGGGCAACTGGCTGAGCGCCTGCGCCCCGAGGTTGGAGGTGAGCACGATCAGCGTCTGCTTGAAGTCCACGGTGCGGCCCTGACCATCGGTCAGCACGCCATCATCGAGCACCTGCAACAGCACGTTGAACACATCCGGATGCGCCTTCTCGACCTCGTCGAAGAGCACGACCTGATAAGGACGCCGCCGCACGGCCTCTGTCAGAACGCCGCCCTCGTCGTAGCCCACGTATCCCGGAGGCGCCCCGATGAGACGCGCCACGGCGTGCTTCTCCATGAACTCGCTCATGTCGATCCGCACCATCGCGCTGTCGTCATCGAAGAGGAACTCGGCCAGAGCCTTGGTAAGCTCGGTCTTGCCCACCCCGGTCGGCCCGAGGAAGAGGAAGCTGCCCAGGGGGCGCGCCTCGTCGTTCAGGCCAGCCCGCGCGCGGCGCACCGCGTTGGACACGGCCCGCACGGCTTGCCGCTGGCCGATCACCCGCTTGCCGATCTCGTCTTCCATACGCAGCAGCTTCTCGCGCTCGCCTTCCAGCATCCGCGCGGTCGGAATGCCCGTCCACCGCTCGACCACCTCGGCGATCTGCTCGGGGCGCACGGCCTCTTCGACCATCACGTCACTCTCCGACGCTTCAGCCTCGGCAAGCTGCTTTTCAAGCCCGGGAATGACGCCGTAAGACAGCTCCCCCGCCTTGGCGAGATTGCCCTCGCGCTTGGCCTGTTCAAGCTGCGCACGGGCATGGTCGAGCTGCTCTTTCAGCTCGCGGGCCGAGTCGAGCTTGTCGCGCTCGGCCTGCCATTGCGCCGTCATCTCGGCAGACTTTTCCTGAACGTCGGAAAGCTCCTTCTCGAGCTTTTCGAGCCGGTCCTTGGACGCCTGGTCGTCTTCCTTCTTCAGTGCCTCTGCCTCGATCTGCATCTGCAAGATCTGCCGGTCGAGCTGGTCGAGTTCTTCGGGCTTGGAGTCCACCTCCATCCGCAAACGACTCGCCGCCTCGTCCACGAGGTCGATCGCCTTGTCGGGCAGGAAGCGGTCGGTGATGTATCGGTGCGAAAGCTGGGCCGCGGCCACGAGGGCGCTGTCGGAGATTCGCACGCCATGGTGCAGCTCGTACTTCTCCTTGATGCCCCGCAGGATCGACACGGTGTCTTCCACAGTCGGCTCCTGCACCACCACCGGCTGGAACCGGCGGGCAAGGGCGGCGTCCTTCTCCACATGCTTGCGATACTCGTCGAGCGTGGTCGCACCGATACAGTGCAACTCACCCCGCGCAAGTGCGGGCTTCAGCAGGTTGGAGGCATCCATCGCGCCATCGGCCTTGCCGGCGCCCACCAGGGTGTGCATCTCGTCGATGAAGAGCACGATGTCACCCGCGGCGGCCTCGATCTCCTTAAGGATCGCCTTCAGCCGCTCCTCGAACTCGCCGCGATACTTCGCCCCCGCAATCAGTGCGCCCATGTCGAGTGCCATCAGGGTCTTGCCTTTCAGGCTCTCGGGCACGTCGCCGTTGATGATGCGAATCGCAATGCCCTCGGCGATGGCGGTTTTACCAACACCGGGCTCACCGATCAGAACGGGGTTGTTCTTGGTCCGGCGCGAAAGCACCTGCATGGCACGGCGAATTTCCTCGTCGCGCCCGATGATCGGGTCAATCTTGCCGTCGCGGGCTGCTTCGGTGAGGTCACGCGCATACTTCTTCAGGGCGTCATAGCCCTCTTCTGCCGAAGCGGTATCGGCCGTGCGGCCCTTGCGGATGTCGTTGATCGCGCCGTTCAGCCCCTGGGCGGTCACAGCCCCGGCCTCCAGCGCCTGCTTGGCGCCGGAGCGCACAACAGCCAGCGCCGTAAGGATGCGTTCCACAGGCACAAAGCTGTCGCCCGCCTTCTTGGCGATCTTGGCGGCCTCGTCGAGCACCTTGCCCGTTTGGCTATCCAGATAGACCTGCCCCGCATCGCCCGAAACCTTGGGCTGCTTGGCCAGCGCCGCATCGAGCGCCTCGACCACGCGCTCGGGCGAGCCGCCCGCGCGTTTGATAAGGTTGGATGCAAGGCCCTGCTCGTCGTCCATCAGGGCTTTCAAGAGATGCTCGGGCACCATCCGCTGATGGTCTTCCCGCATCGCGATGGTCTGCGCGGCCTGGATGAACCCGCGGGACCGTTCCGTGAACTCGTTCATGTTCATCGGCAGTTCTCCTTCTCATAAGCGCCCAGTTGATAGGTCTGCCCGCTCGGCGGCACAGACCCGTATCGGGCCTTCTTTCCCTATTTGGGGTCGCCACAGCCCTGTCTCAAGAGGCCTGAGTTCCACGATTCACTGTTTCGTGACTCCCTGTGGAAAACTTTAGGGAACATCCCCAGATGTTGTTGCGTTGGAGAAGTGTACCACAAGGATGAGGAGGCAGAGATGCCGTTCACCGGACCACAGATTGACCACGTGATTTATGACCCGGCCATGCGCCGGTTCGAGGCGGATGTGAGCTTCACCACCGGAACGCCGCTGCGCCGCAAGGTGCATGTGTCGATCCCGGGCCACGTGCAGTGGGGGCACCAGAAGATGGTGTCAGAGCTTGTTGCCGCAGGCCAGAAGGCGCTTCAAGCCCGCTGAGAGTTTGAATGCGGGTCTGCCCGGACCCGCCACATGGCGACGGGTTGCTGCCTGGCCCGTCCCCTGTCCCCGGCCCGTCTTCGCTGCCCCCATTGGCGAAGGCGGGCCTTTTTTATCGTGTCAGATGATCCACCACCATCAGGTGCTGCGCCGTGGTGTTGACCCTGTCGAGCCAGCGCAGCACGAGTTTTTCGTCGGAGGGTGCCGCGGTGACGCCGGTTTGAATTTCATGGGCATGCACCGCCTCGACGGCCAGCGCCACCGTGTCACTCACCAACCGGGCCATGGCCGAACCGCGGGCGTCGCCCCATGCGTCCATCACGTAGGTCTTGTGATACACCGGCACGCCCTCAGCCTCGGCCTGGAGCGCGACGCATAGCACCACGCGATCTGGCTCGCCCTCGGCATATGCGTGCTTGTCCCAGAAGTCGTCCGCCATCTCGCGCAAGCGCACATCGGCTTCCGGCTTGCCCTCCAGTGCCTCGACCTCGGCAAACACGTCCTTCCATGCATCGGCCCAGCCGTTCAGCCGCAGGGTGCCACGGACAAAATCCTTGACCCTCCAGCCCGGCTCGAAGCCGTATTCCGCCATGAAGGGCAGGCTGTCACGGTTTGGGTAAACCTCGAAGCTCTCGGGCGGATCGAGCGGTGCGTCATAGCGGCTGAGCGCATCCCAGGGGCGCGAGACCCGCAGCTCGGAATGGCTGCGGATGGAAACGGACGGCGACTTGAGCGCCTTCAGCACCCCAAGCGGCGACCAGCTGAACTTGTAGCGAAAGGCGTTGGGCTCCTTCGGGATGCCGCCGCAATAGCTGATGAAGCTCAGCACGTTGTCGGGGCTGAAGGCGGCAGACGCGCGATAGTCGGCCATCAGCCAATGCGCCATCAGGTGGTCGATCCCCGGGTCGAGCCCCACTTCATTCACGAAGCGCAGACCCTTCTCCTTCGCCGCCCCGTCCAGCGCGCGCATCTCGGGGCTGATATAGGAAGAGGAAACAAAATGCGCGCCCTTCTCAAGGCACAGCTCGGCCAGCGGCACATGCTGGTCGGCAGGGAGCATCGAAACCACCACATCTTCCGCCGCCAGCGCCTCGGCCAGCACCTCCATCGAAAACGCCCGAATGTCGCCCGTGAGATCGCCCACCGTGTCGCGCGCCTTGCCCTCTGTGCGGTTCCACACCGCCACGTCGTCGCGCTCCGCCAGCAACCGCCGCAGGCCCGGAATGGCGGAAAGGCCCGTGCCGCACCAATGTACTGTCATTCTGTATGCTCCTTGAACGTCTTGGCCGCCCGGCCCCAGACACCTGCGCCGATCTCGTCGAGCCGCAGCAAGTGCGGCAGCATCTGCGCGGCAAAATCCTCGCTGGATTCCTTGGGCAAAAGCGACGGCAGGTTGTCGATGGCCATTACGTCAAGCACCGGATCATCGGCGACGCGGTGCACCGGATCGTCCCAGCTCGTGACGGAATCGTAGATCGGGATCGGGTTGAAATCACTGGTCGGGTCGCAGGAAATGTCGCCAATGACGGCAAGGCTGCGCGGCCCCGCAACGCTCTCCCGCGGGACGAACACGGGCGTATGCGGCCCGGCCAGAACGCAATTGAAGAAAAGCTCCTGCGCGAGGATCTCGGGGAAGGGCCCACCCGAGGCGGTTTCGGCCATGTCCCAGCGGATCGGCGCGATGCCGACCTGCTCGCACATGTCACCCGCGCCGGTGCCAACCCGGCCCAAGGCGCCGACGATCAGGGCCCGGGGCCGCGCATGCCCGTCCAGATCGGCCCGCACGTCATCCACCAGATCACCCTGGTCTTCCCACTCCCGAACGGGTGGGCACATCGCGCCCCTCAGGCCAGCAGCCCAGGCCTTCAACGTAACGGCGGCGCCAACGAAGCCCGCCCAGTAGCCGAACGCGGCCACGCGGCGGCCGCTGGCGTCGGTGAGATATTCGAGATCGAGCAACGCCCCACCGCCGGCCTTGAACCGGCGCAACAGAGCCTGCCCGGCCGACTGGCCCTTGTAGGCATGGCCGAACATGATGTGCCGGTGCCGCAACGGGGCGCCATCCTCGGGCAGTTCCTTGAGACCGTAGATCAGCGCCTCCTCCGGCGCCTCGCGCCAGCTGCCGCGCGGTACGATCTCGGCCCCGACCTCGCGATACGGCTCGATCGGGATAATCCTGTCGGGGCTCTCCTCGACGGTGACCCGGAAGCCGCGCTCCATAAGCGCCTCGGCGCCCTCGGGCACAAGGCCCACCCGCCGCTCGTTCTCGCGCTCTTCGGCGCGCACCCAGAGGTGAACCATGTGCCTTCCCCGATCGTTGCAGCCCGACATAACAGCGCCGCGCACCCCGGTGCAATCGACTCGCGGCTCAGAGCAGCCCGCGCAGCATCGGAAGCACGCCCGCCGCGAAAATACCGACCAGAATTCCGATGCCAAACCGAAGCGGCATGCGCCAGTGCGTCGGCACGAACCCAGCGAGCAAACCACAGACGAGGGCGTAATAGGCCAGTGAAACAACGTCCATCGCTTGTCTCCTCCTCACTTTCGGAACGGCGTTTCGCAGCTATTGAACACTCGTTCAGAAAATCATTTGACGCATGCCCCATGCCCCGACCATAGTAACCGGCAATCAACGTCGGGCCAACGGCCTGGTGCCTGGGGAGAGGCACCTTCTGGGAGGAGACATTGACGGTGACGATAACGCCTGAGGGCGATCTTCAATCCATTCCGGCGCTTCTCGCGCGGAACGTGCGCCAGTTCGGAAGCCGTGCGGCCTACCGGGAAAAGGAATTCGGGATCTGGCAAAGCTGGACCTGGGCCGAAGCCGCCGAGGAAATCGAGGCGCTGGCCATGGGCCTGCTCGCGCTTGGGCTGGAGCCGGGGGACCATCTGGCGATCATCGGGCGCAACCGCCCGGCGCTCTACTGGTCTTTCGTGGCCGCGCAGAAATGCGGGGCGGTGCCGGTGGCGCTGTACCAGGACGCCAGCGCCGAGGAGATGGCCTATGTGCTGGAGCACTGCGGCGCGCGCTTCGTGATTTGCGGTGACCAGGAGCAGGTCGACAAGGTGATCGACGTGCAGGAAAGCGTGCAGGGCATCGACCAGATCATCTATGTCGACAAGCGGGGCCTGCGGAAATACGACCACACCCACATGAACGCCTATGCCGATGTGCAGGCCGAGGGGCGCGCGGGGCATCATCGGCTTGAGCCAGTGATGCGGGAGCGCGAGGCAAAGCTGGGCTACGACGACACCTGCGTGATGCTTTATACCTCCGGCACCACGGGCAAGCCCAAGGGTGTGGTGCTGAGCAACCGCAACATCATCGAAACCTCGAAGAACTCCGCCGCATTCGACCATCTGACTGAAAACGAAGAGATTCTCGCCTACCTGCCGCTGGCCTGGGTGGGGGATTTCATCTTTTCCGTGGGTCAGGCGATGTGGGCCGGGTTCTGCGTGAACTGCCCCGAAAGCCCGGATACGATGATGACCGACCTGCGCGAGATCGGTCCAACCTATTACTTCGCCCCACCCCGCGTGTTCGAGACCCAGCTGACCAACGTGATGATCCGGATGGAAGACGCCGGACGGCTGAAAAAATGGTTGTTCGACAGATACATGGCGCACGCTCGCCGGGTTGGCCCGAGCATCCTTGACGGCAAGCCGGTGAGCGCGGGCGACAAGCTGAAATACCGCCTCGGCGAGCTGTTCATCTACGGGCCGCTGAAGAACACGCTGGGCTTTTCGCGGGTCCGCGTGGGCTATACGGCGGGCGAGGCGATCGGGCCGGAAATCTTTGATTTCTATCGCTCTTTGGGCATCAACCTGAAGCAGCTCTATGGCCAGACCGAGGCCAGCGTGTTCATCACCCAGCAGCCCGACAATGGCGTGCGGGCCGATACGGTGGGCGTGGCCTCACCCGGCGTTGAGCTGAAGATCGGCGACAATGGCGAGGTCTACTACCGCTCGCCGGGAGTCTTCGTGGAATACTACAAGAACGCCGAGAGCACCGCCTCGACCAAGGATGCCGAGGGTTGGGTGGCCACCGGCGACGCGGGCTTCATCGAAGCCGAAACGGGCCACCTGCGCATCATCGACCGCGCAAAGGACGTGGCCAAACTGGCCGATGGCCGGATGTTTGCCCCCAAGTACGTGGAGAACAAACTGAAGTTCTACCCGAACATCCTCGAAGCCGTCGTCATCGGCGCGGGGCGCGACCGCTGCTGCGCGATGATAAACATCGACCTCGGCGCGGTGGGCAACTGGGCGGAGCGCAACAACATCAGCTACGCGAGCTATCAGGAGCTGGCCGGGCACCCGCGTGTCCTCAATATGATCCAGGAACATGTCGAAGAGGTTAACGCCTCGATTGCCGAGGACAAAATGCTCTCGGGCTGCCAGGTTCACCGCTTCCTGGTGCTCCACAAGGAGCTGGACGCTGACGATGGCGAATTGACCCGTACGCAGAAGGTGCGGCGCGGGGTGATTGCCGAGAAGTTCAACGACCTCGTGGACGCGCTCTATGGCGGGGCCGACAGCATCTATACCGAGACGGAAGTGACCTATGAGGACGGCCGGAAGGGCAAGATCAAGGCCACGCTCGAGCTGCGGGATGCGAAGGTGGTGAGCACCGGTGAGAAGGTGGCGGCGGAATGATTTTTCTCCATCAGAACGGGGGCTTGGGCCATGCTTGATGGGCAGGACAGCACCATCACAGAGGACGGCCGCACGATTGGCGGCGTGATGATGGAGATGAAGAACATCACCCTGCGCTTTGGCGGGGTGGTGGCGATCAAGGATATTTCCTTCGACATCCGGGAGGGCGAGATCCGCGCGATCATCGGGCCGAACGGGGCCGGTAAGTCCTCGATGCTCAACGTTATTTCAGGCTTCTACAACCCGCAGGAGGGGGAGGTGTGGTTTCATGGGGCCAAGCGGCCCCCGATGAAGCCCTATGAGGTGGCGCGGCAGGGGATTGCCCGGACATTTCAGAACATTGCGCTGTTTGAGGGCATGTCGGTGCTCGACAACATCATGACGGGGCGCCTTGGCTTCATGAAATCGGGCATGCTGAGCCAGGCGATCTGGTGGGGCAAGGCCGAGAGGGAAGAGACCGAAAACCGGGAAGCCGTTGAAAAGATTATCGACTTCCTCGAAATCCAGAACATCCGCAAAACCCCGGTGGGCCGCCTGCCCTATGGCCTCAAAAAGCGCGTGGAACTGGGCCGGGCACTGGCCGCCGAGCCCAAGCTGCTGCTTCTCGACGAGCCGATGGCGGGGATGAACGTGGAGGAGAAGGAGGACATGAGCCGCTTCATCCTCGACGTAAACGACGAATATGGCACGACAATTGCGCTTATCGAACACGATATGGGCGTTGTCATGGATCTCTCCGACAGAGTCGTGGTGATGGACTACGGCAAGAAGATCGGGGATGGCACGCCGGACGAAGTGCGCAACAATCAGGACGTCATCGACGCTTACCTGGGAGTTGCTCATGATTAGAGAGATCGCCGCGTTAGCCGCCGCTCATGTGCGAAAACGATACAGGCACAACCCATGCACATCCCATGCACAACCCATGCACACGAGGATGCGCCTTGCCTGTGCCGCGCTGGCGTTAACGGTTTTGAACGCAACCCCGGCCCGCGCCGTCGCGCCGGAGGTGCTGACCGAATACCTGACCTACTGCACCGCCGCCATCGCCTCCTCCAGCCCCACGGGCCCGACGCTTCCGGTTGGGGCACAGGCGAATGAGACCGGCGCAATCCTAGCAGAGCCCAAGGTGCCGCATTTCTCGATGCGCAAGGACAACCGCGACGATTGGGTTTGCGAGATCGGTGACAAGCAGGCCAGTGTGCTCACCCGCGTGACCGAGGATTACCTGCGCGCCGTCAACACGGTGGACAAGTATCGCGCCACCTTTGGTGAGAACCTCTATATCGCCGCGACGATCTGCGTTGGCCCGAATGCGGTAGCGCTCATACTGAACGGCCCGCTGAATGACGAACTCGACATGGGCACGGCGGTGTTTTCTGGCGGGCAGGTGAGCCCGGGGTGCGGCGGGTGAAGGCGCTGGCCGGTCTTCTGGCGGCTGTCGCCGCGCCGGCCGGGGCGAACCCCGCGGCCATTGGCGAAGCGCTGGCGCTGTGCATCGAGGTGGTCGAGGCCGAGAGCCCGGCGCCTCTGGAGGCCGCGGGCACGCCTTTTCTGCATGATATCGCCATCCCCGCGCCGGACCGTGTGGCCGTTTTCGAGGCCCCGGCAGGGATCGGGTTTGTGACGGTGTTCGATGCGGCGAGCCTCGGCGGCTACGATTGCGCGCTCCGCCTGCCCTACGACAACAGCTCCGGTGCGATGCGCTGGGAGAAACTGGCGAACGGCCCCGTAATGGCGCTGAAGGGCCAGGGCTTCACCGAGGCTGGCGGCAGCCCCGCCGCGCCGAAACTGGCCCGCTGCACCGGAGAGACCGGCCCGCTGTTCGTGACCGTCGAAGACGACCGCGAGGCCATGGCGGTGAGCCTCACCATCAGCAATCAGGCCCCCGTGCCCGGACCCTGCGAGGAGTAAGCAATGCCCGATACGCTCTTGTTTGCCATGGAAGTCACCCTGAACGGGCTGATGGCGGGCGTGATGTATGCGCTGGTGGCGCTGGGGTTCGTGCTGATCTTCAAGGCGAGCGGCATCTTCAACTACGCGCAGGGCGTGATGGCGCTGTTCGCGGCGCTGACGCTGGTGGGCCTGCAAGACGGGCAGGTGCCGTTCAGCCACCTCATCAACGCGGTGTTCGGCACCGATCTTCATCACTTCGGCTGGCACATGCCTGCCATCGTGGCGATCATCGGCACGGTGCTGGTGATGGTGCTCTTCGCCTGGATCGTGGAAAAGCTGATCCTGAAGCACCTGGTGAACCAGGAGCCGATCATCCTGTTCATGGCGACCATCGGGCTTGCCTATTTCCTTGAAGGGCTGGGCGACATGATGTGGGGCTCCGACATCAAGTCGCTCGACGTGGGTTTGCCGCAGGGGATCAACGGGTGGATCGACGAGACCACCTTCAACGCCTTCGGCTACGGCTTCTTCATCGACAACCTCGACATCGTGGCGACGGTGGTTGCGGCGCTGCTGGTGACGGGGCTGGTGCTGTTTTCGCAATACACAAAGCAGGGCCGGGCGCTGCGTGCAGTGGCCGATGACCATCAGGCGGCGCTGAGCGTGGGCATCTCGCTCCGGTTCATCTGGGTTCTGGTCTGGGCCATCGCGGGATTTGTGGCGCTGGTGGCGGGCATCATGTGGGGCACCAAGAGCGGGGTGCAGTTTTCGCTCAGCCTGATCGCGCTGAAGGCGCTGCCGGTGCTGATGCTGGGCGGTTTCACCTCGATCCCCGGCGCCATCGTGGGCGGGCTCATCATCGGGATGGGAGAGAAGCTTTTCGAATTCTGCTTCGGCACCGGCCAGTGCTTTGGCGGTATCATCAACCTCGGCGGCGCCACGGAAAACTGGTTTGCCTACGTGCTGGCGCTCATCTTCCTCGTCTTCCGGCCACAGGGGCTGTTTGGCGAGAAGATCATCGAGAGGGTTTGAGCCATGCCCAAGCTGATTGCCGTACTGAACGTGATTGCCTGGGGCGGGTTCTGGGCCTTCGGCTACATCGCGCTGACGACCGAGCCTGCGAACACGCAACAGATGCTGATTGCGCTGCTGCTGGCCGTGGCGGGGGCGGGCGTGGGGCTTTGGGCCTACCTGCGGCTGGTGCGCGAAAGCGAGCGCACGGGCTATGCACCGCCGCCCAACCGGGTGCTGCCGGAGCATGAAGAGACCGCCCGGACGGAGGGCGGCGCGTGAAGCTTTCGGATCAGTTCTGCGTGGCGGCGACGAAGACGCCCAGCGCCACGGCGCCGAGCCCGAGCAAGATGATGGCCGCTTGCGCCGATACGCCGAAGAAGACGGCGATGGCCACCGTCAGCACGGCCGAGACGATGATATATGGCATAAGCCCGCGAATGACATCGGAACAGGTTCGCAGCAGGCAATCCATGCAGCGACCGAAGACGCCCTTGTGCTCTGCGCGTGCGCCCTCCTCCGCAATCTCCTCGTCCAGGGGCTGGATCTGGGCTTGCGGCGGCAAGGTGACAAAGCGGTCTTTCGGGTCCGACATTGAGATTCTCTGCGCGGCCAAGGGAACGGCACGGGGGCCGGTTTACGCATCGAATTTGACGGAAAATTGCGGCGAGCGGTGGGCGGCATTGTCTCGAAAGCAAGAAAATTGCGTTGAGGGCGCCGCGCCCGCTGGCCCTGCTCAGCCGTTGGCAACCGCAAGTACGGCCAGCCCGACGACGCCCGCAACGAGCAGCAGGAAGGCAACCTTCAGGGAGAGGTCGAAGGTGACGGCGATGCCGACGACGAGCACCGCAGTGCCGATGATCCACGGCAACAACGACGCGAAGACGGACCCCAAGCCGGTGAGAATGGCCTCGAGAAACGACCAGAACAGGCCCTCGCGGCGCCTTGCGCGGGTTTCGCCATGCTCCAGTTCGGCGCGCAGGCGATACGCTGCAGCGGCGGCCTCGATCGAGGCGTCATCCGCCGCGGTGGGCGTCCGGTTTGGCGTGGCGGTATCGGTCATGGCGGGGCCTCTTGCGGTTGTTGCCGCATTGAAAACAAACGACTTGGGCGCCCCGGTGGCGAGAATGTCCCGAAACGGAGGAAATGGCTGATGCTCTACCGCGAGGCCGGCGACTTCAAGACAAGCTACGCCGACGACAACCAGACCTTCCCGATCCGCTTCGACCGCTGGCGCTATTACGCGGTGCTGGCCATCGCCTTCGGCGTGATCCCCTTCATCATCAACGACTACTGGGTGAACGCGGTTTTCCTACCGTTCCTGATTTACGCGATCGCGGCGATCGGGCTGAACATCCTCGTGGGCTATTGCGGGCAGGTGAGCCTTGGGACGGGCGGGTTCATGGCGGTGGGGGCCTATGCCTGCTACAAGCTGATGACGGCCTTCCCCGATATCAGCATCTTCATTCACGTGATCCTTGCGGGCGGCGTCACGGCAGGTGTGGGCATCCTCTTTGGCCTGCCGAGCCTGCGGATCAAGGGCTTTTACCTTGCCGTGGCAACGCTGGCGGCGCAGTTCTTTCTCGTCTGGCTCTTCAACCGGGTGCCGTGGTTTTACAACTACTCCGCCTCGGGCCAGATCAGCGCGCCGGAGCGCAGCGTGTTCGGGATCAAGGTGACCGGGCCGGAAACCGAGGCCTGGGCGACCTACCTGTTCTGCGCGATCTTCGTCTTTCTCGTCGCCTGGCTCGCGCGCAACCTGACGCGGGGCACGGTGGGGCGGAAGTGGATGGCGATCCGCGACATGGACATTGCCGCCGAGATCATCGGGGTGAACCCGTTGACCGCCAAGCTCTCGGCCTTCGCGGTTTCGTCCTTCTTCATCGGGATCGCGGGCGCGCTGTTTTTCAGCGTCTATCTCGGGGCGGTGGAGGTGGGTGAAGCCTTCGGGATCAACAAGAGCTTCCTCGTGCTGTTCATGGTCATCATCGGCGGCCTCGGCTCGATCTTCGGATCATTCGCGGGCGCGGCCTTCCTGGTGCTGCTGCCGGTGCTCTTGAAGAACATCCTCGTGGGCGGGCTCGGCTGGCCCACCGACCTTGCGGCCCATCTGGAGTTCATGATCGTCGGCGCGCTCATCATCATCTTTCTCATCGCCGAACCCCACGGGCTGGCGCAGCTTTGGCGGGTGGCGAAGGAGAAACTGAGGCTCTGGCCCTTCCCGCATTGAGCGGAGCGGGCGGTGGGCTGATCGCCCACCCTACAGAATGCCCGCACCAGCGGGCGACGGGCTGGCCCACCCTACGGGCCGAAGGAGGAGAGACCGGGGCAGAACCCCGGCAGACAAGCAACATCGGACCAACCAAGGGAGGAGAACCCCGATGAGAAAGACACTGGCAACACTGGCGCTGGGCGCGGTGATGGCCGCCGCACCGGCGATGGCCGAGATCACCATGTCGGCGCTGAGCTACCGGACCGGCCCCTACGCGGCCAACGGCATCCCCTTTGCGGATGGCTACGCCGACTATTTCACCCTGCTCAACGAGCGGGATGGCGGCATCGGCGGCGAGATGATCAATCTCGTGGAATGCGAAACCGGCTACAACACCGAGAAGGGTGTGGAGTGCTACGAAAGCACCAAGGGCGAGGGCGTTCTGGTTTACCAGCCGCTTTCAACCGGCATCACCTACCAGCTGATCCCCAAGGCCACAGCTGACGGCATCCCGATTCACTCGATGGGCTATGGCCGGACCTCGGCCAAGAACGGCGCTGTCTTTCCCTGGGTGTTCAACTACCCGGCCAACTACTGGGACGGCGCGAGCCACGCGATCACCCATATCTCCGAGCAGGAGAGCGGTGACCTGAATGGCAAGAAGATTGCTCTGGTCTACCACAACTCGGCGTACGGCAAGGAGCCGATCCGCACGCTTGAGGAGCTGGGCAAGAAGCACGGCTACGAGCTGTTGCTGCTGCCGGTGGATCACCCGGGACAGGAGCAGAAGAGCCAGTGGCTTCAGGTGCGCCAGCAGCGCCCGGATTACGTGATCATGTGGGGCTGGGGCGTGATGAACCAGGTCGCAATCCAGGAGGCGGTGAACATCCGCTTCCCGATGGACAAGTTCATCGGAATCTGGTGGTCCGGCTCGGAGAATGACGTGCTGCCCGCCGGTGATGGCGCGGATGGCTACAAGGCTCTGACCTTTCACAACCTCGGCATGGATTACCCGCTCTACGACGATCTGAAGACCCATGTTGTCGACAAGGGGCTTGCCGCAGGTGCAGGCGATCAGCTGGGCACCGCGCTCTATAACCGGGGCATGTATGCGGCGATGCTCGCTGCCGAGGCGATCAAGACCGCGCAGGAGATGAGTGGCGAAAGCCAGATCACCCCGGCGCAGATGCGTGACGGCATGGAGAACCTCGAGATCACCGAGGCCAAGATGGAAGCCCTCGGCCTTCCCAACTTCGGCCCCGAGTTCAAGGTGAGCTGCGAGAACCATGGTGGCGACGGCTATGGTGCCGTGGCCCAGTGGGATGCCGGTGCCGGCGAATGGAGCCTGATCACCGACTATTACCAGTCGGACCAGGAGGTGATCGGCCCGCTCGTCGAGGAAGACAGCTCTGCCTATGCCGCCGAGGCGGGCATCGAGGCCGGCTGCATGTAAGCCAATCCCCCCGGCTGCGGCGCGAGCTGCGGCCGGGGGACCCAGAGATTTTGACGGGGCAGGATGCCGTGCCCCCTGAGGAGACCCGAGCGATGCTGGATGCCGCGACACCCGAGAGCGAGACGCTGCTGGAGGTCAACAACATCGAGGTGATCTACAACCACGTGATCCTCGTGCTGAAGGGCGTGAGCCTGAAGGTGCCGAAGGGCGGCATCACCGCGCTGCTGGGCGGCAATGGCGCGGGCAAGACGACCACGCTGAAAGCGATCAGCGGCTTGCTGCGCTCGGAGCGCGGCGAGATCACCAAGGGCTCGATCACCTATCGCGGAGACAGGCTGACCGGCCATGACCCGGCCGCGCAAGTGAAGACCGGCGTGATTCAGGTGATGGAGGGCCGACACTGTTTTGAGCACCTCACCGTAGAGGAAAACCTGCTGACCGGGGCCTATACCCGGGGCGACGGGCGCGGCGCCACGGATGCCGACTTGCAGATGGTGTATGACTATTTCCCGCGGCTGAAAGAGCGGCGGAAGAGCCAGGCGGGCTACACATCGGGCGGCGAGCAGCAGATGGTGGCGATTGGCCGTGCGCTGATGAGCCGGCCCGAGACGATCCTGCTCGACGAGCCGAGCATGGGCCTCGCGCCGCAGCTGGTGGAGCAGATCTTCGACATCGTGAAGCGTCTGAACGAGGAGCAGGGGGTGACCTTCCTGCTGGCCGAGCAGAACACCAACGTCGCGCTGCGCTTTGCCCATTACGGCTACATCCTGGAGTCGGGGCGCATCGTGATGGACGGCCCCGCTGCCGAACTGCGCGAGAACCCGGATGTGAAGGAATTCTATCTCGGGATGAGCGAGGAGGGCCGAAAGAGCTTCCGCGATGTGCGCAGCTACCGGAGACGCAAGAGGTGGCTCGCCTGACGTGGGCAGCAGCGTCTGGTACATCGCGCGCCCCGGACCGACGCCGGAGGATGCGCAGCTGCGGATCGACGAGCTGAGTGCTGCAATGCGCGCGGCGGGTTTGATCGCGGGAGAGGATGACCCGGACTCGATTCTGGGCGCGGCGCAGGGGCCAGCCTATCGGCCCGGGCCTCGCGCTGAGGAATCGCTGCCGCCGGGCTATGGCCGAGCCACGGAGCTGCGGACCAATGGCGCGGAGTTCATTGCGGCGGCAATCTTCAACTGGAGCCCGCTGAACGTGGATGAGTTCACCGCGCCCTGCTGCGGGGCGCTGATCGACGCGGGAGAGATCGTCGATAAGCTTGGCACGGCAGCAGGCGTGGAGAAGGACTTTTCCGACAGCGCCGTCACCTGCCCGCGCTGCGGCGCGCCAAGCGGCGTGAACGCTTGGGCCGAGAGTGGCTTCATGTTGGCGGGATGCGGCGTGGGGCTGTGGAACTGGCAGGTGATGCCCGAGGTTCTTGACCCTGTACGCAGGCTGGCACGCGAGACCCTGGGGCCAGAGCTTGTGGAAGACGGTTACAAGATTTGAGCGCAGACGGGACAGGGCCCACCCTGCGGGGTGAAGCGATTGGCGTTTCGCATGGCGGGAAGAGCCCCGCCCTAAGCCTCGGCCTCGGCGCGCATCTCGGCGATCCGCTCCAGCGCCTCTTCGCGGGTGTTGCGGATGTTGGGCTCGAAATCCTGGCTTTCGGAGCGCAGGCGGATGTCGGCCTCGGTTTCGGAGCCGGGCGCGTAGCGGACAGAACCGAGGGAGGCCGCGAGGTTGAGCCGCTTTCCGCGCGAGGCGTAGCGGACCCATGCGGCGGGCTCGATGCGGCAGTCCTCGTAATTGACGAGGAAGAACCACTTGCGATCGGTCTCCATGATCCGCTCTTCGATATGGTCGTAGACATCATCGACGTCGCGGGCATTGGCGAAGGTGAAATGGGAGAAATCGACCTCCATCACCACCGCGTCGGGGCGGAAGGAGATGCGGCGGCGGATCTCTTCCGGGCCGTGGCTGGGCTGGTGGACGATACGCTTTTGCCGCGTGTTCTTGAAGGAC
Source organism: Vannielia litorea (assembly GCF_018424695.1). GTDB lineage: Bacteria > Pseudomonadota > Alphaproteobacteria > Rhodobacterales > Rhodobacteraceae > Vannielia > Vannielia litorea_A. The sequence goes on along the minus strand of NZ_QTNQ01000018.1, from coordinate 6,829 downwards.
TTGAGCCGGGCCAGCGCGCTTTCACGGTCGGGCAGGAGGTTGGCGTCGAAGTTCTCGGTGCCTGCCGAGCGCTCGATCTGGGCGCGGGTGGCCTCGCCCACGTCGAAGCGGACGGTGCCCATGGAATAGGCCATGTTCAGCGCGCGGCCCCGGCGGGCGAAGGCGATCCAGGCTTCCGGGTCGATCCGGTTGTCGGAGTAGTTGACGAGGAAGAGCCACTTGTCTTCCCCGGTCGCGGCGATGCGCTCTTCGATGCGGTCATAGAAGCGGTTGACGGCGCGGGAGGAGGTGAAGTGCAGGCTGGAAAAATCCGCCTCCATGATAGCTTCTGCCTCGTGGAAGGTGATGCGATCATCGAGGAAGTCATCGGACAGACGCGCGGAGGTGGCGACAAGCTTGGGCATGGGCCGGGGCCTTTCTTCAACATATCTCACTCGCGCGCCGGTAGAATATGCCACGTCCGGCGGTTAGAACCAGCAGCAACACTGACGTAACGGCAGGCTTGGCGGCAAATCGCTTAGCGGGGGCCAACGGGAGGAGGACAGGATGAACAACAGCGGGCCTGAGTGGCGCAGCGTCGAAGCGCGGGCGACCGACTTGGCAGAGGCACTGCCGAAGCAGGTGGCGCGGGCGCAGGGGCTGCCGGGATACGGGGCGCTGGCCGATGTGGACGCCGCCGCCGTGACCGGGCCGGAGGCGCTGGCCGCATTGCCGGTGCTGCGCAAGGGCGCGCTGATGGAGGCGCAGGCGGCGCGGCGGCCGCTGGGCGGGCTGACGACGGTGGAGGCCACGGGCTTTACTCATCTGTTTCAGTCACCCGGCCCGATCTATGAGCCGGGCATGGCCAACGCCGAGGACTGGTGGCGCTTCGCCCCCTTCCTGCGCGCGGTGGGCATCGGCGCGGGGGACGTGGTGCAGAACTGCTTTGCCTATCACCTCACCCCGGCGGGGATGATGTTTGACAACGGCGCGCGCGCGGTGGGCGCGGCGGTGATCCCGGCGGGCACGGGGCAGACGGAATTGCAGGTGCGCGCCGCCGCCGACCTTGGTGCGACGGCCTATGCGGGCACGCCGGACTACCTGAAGGTGATCCTCGAGAAGGCTGATGAAATGGGCGTGAGCCTTGGCATCACGCGGGCGGCGGTGTCGGGCGGGGCGCTGTTTCCGAGCCTGCGAGATTGGTATGCCGAGCGCGGCATCACCTGCCTGCAATGCTACGCCACCGCCGATCTGGGCAATATCGCCTATGAGAGCAGCCCCGAGAGCGGGCTGATCGTGGCCGAGGGCGTGGTGGTGGAGATCGTCACGCCGGGCACGGGCGACGTGGTGCCCGAAGGCGAGGTGGGCGAAGTCGTCGTCACCACGCTGAACCCGGATTACCCGCTGATCCGCTTCGCCACGGGCGATCTTTCTGCCGTGCTGCCCGGGCAAAGCGATTGCGGGCGCACCAATGGCCGGGTCAAGGGCTGGATGGGCCGGGCGGACCAGACCGCAAAGATCAAGGGCATGTTCGTGCGGCCCGAGCAGGTGGCAGAGCTTGTCGCCCGCGTGGGTGCAGCCAAGGCACGGGTGACGGTGACGCGCGAGGATGAGCGTGATGTGATGGCCGTAGCCTTCGAATCGGGGGGCAGCAACGAGGCCACGCTGGCCGATGCGGTGCGCGAGATCCTGAAACTTTCTGGTGAGGTCAGCATTCATGCCTTGGGAAGCCTGCCGAAAGACGGCAAGGTGATAGACGACCAGAGAAGTTACGACTGAGGGCCGCTTGAACGGCCCGGGAGGCGGGCATGAGACGAGCATTCCTTTTGACACTGGCGCTGGTGGCCGGGCCTGCAATGGCCGACCGGGCGTTTATCCTCGGCCAGCCCGAGAGCGGGCGCGGGCTGTTTGGCGGCTCTGCGCCAGACCTTGCCGCCGCTTATGAGGAGGCGGGCTTCACGGTGATCGGCGGCAGCCCGGCCACGGCGGAACTGATGCGCGAAGGCCTGGCGCGGTTTCTGGACGGTGTGGACGGCGAGCGGCGGCTGGTGATCCACCTTTCGGGCAGCTTTGTGCACTCTGGCTCCAACACATGGCTGTTGGCCGATGATGCGAAGGCTCCGAGCCTTGCCACAGTGGCAGGGCAAGGGTTGGCGCTTTCGACCGTGTTAGAGATCGCGGCGGAGGTGCCGGGGCAGTCGGTTGTGCTGATTGGCAGTGGCGCGGCGCCCGACAACTTGGGAGCGGGGCTTTCGGCCGGGCTCGGGGTGCTGGATATTCCGCAGGGTGTCACTGTGATCCGGGGCCGCTCGGCGCAGGTGGGGGCCTTTGCTGTGGGGCCGCTGATGCAGGAAGGACGGAGCCTTGCCGCGCTGGCCGCGTCGGAGGATGTGACCGGCGAGGGCTACCTCTCGGCGGCGACGATCTGGCGGCCCGAGGGGGAGACCCCGGAGCAGCCCGCCGACGATGCGCCGGTGGCCGATGCCGCCGAGGTGGAGCGCGCGGTTTGGGAGAGCGCGGAGGATGCCGACAGCAAGGAGGCGTACCTGGGCTACCTCGCGCGCTACCCGCTGGGGCAGTTTGCCGACGCGGCGCGCAAGGCGATTGCCGAGATCGAGGCTGAGCCGTTCCGCGCCGAGCGCAAGGCAGAAGAAGCGCTGGGCCTGTCGCGCGACGAGCGGCGCCAGATCCAGCGCAACCTGACGGTGCTGGATTACAAACCACGCGGGATCGACGGCATCTTCGGCCCCGGCACGCGTGGGGCGATCAAGGCGTTTCAGGAGAAAAACGGCTTTCCGTCTTCGACCTATCTGACCCGGCAGCAGATCACCCGGCTGGCCGAGCAGGCCGAGCGGCGCAGCGCCGAGCTGGAGGCCGAGGCCGAGCGGCGGCGGCTGGAGGCCGAGCGCGCCGACCGGGCCTATTGGGAGGTGACGGGGGCTGCGGGCGACGAGGCGGGCCTGCGGGTTTACCTCAAGAAATACCCGGACGGAATTTACAGCGAGATCGCGCAGGAACAGCTCTCGATCATCGAGGAAGACAAGCGCCGCGAGGCCGCCGCGCAGGACCGGGCCGCGTGGGATGTGGCGGTGAATGCCAACACGGTGGCCAGCTATCGCAACTACCTCGTGGCCTATCCCAAGGGCGCCTTTGCCGAGGAAGCGCGGGCGCAGATTGCCAAGCTGACCGAAGAGGCCAGCCCGGACCGGCAGGAGGCCCGCGCCCGCGAGGAGGCGCTGAGGCTGCCGCAGTTCACCAAGGTGCTCGTGGAGCGGCGGCTGGCCCAGCTCGGGCTTGAGCCGGGGCCGACCGATGGCGACTTCGACCAGCAGACCCGCCGCGCGATCCGCCGGTTCCAGCGGGACCGGGAGCTTGAGGTGACGGGCTTTCTGGACGAGGCGACGGTGAGCCGGATGCTCGCCGACGCGGGCATCAGGATCATCCGCGAATAACAGCGACACAGAGGGAGAATGGACATGGAGAAGGTCAGCGGTATTGGCGGGTTCTTCTTCAGGTCCGAAGACCCGAAGGCGCTGGCTGCGTGGTACGAGGCCCATCTGGGCATCGCCCCGGTGCCCGGTGATTATGACACGCCGCCATGGGAGCAGGAGGCGGGCGCCACGGTGTTCGCCCCATTCGAGAAGGTCACGGAGTATTTTGGTAACGCGGAAAAAGCGTTCATGCTGAACTTCCGGGTGGGCAACCTCGACGCGATGATCGCGCAATTGGAGGCCGCCGGGATCGAGGTGCGGCGTGACCCGGAGAGCTACCCGAACGGGCGATTTGCGTGGCTGAACGACCCGGAAGGCAACCCGATCGAGCTGTGGGAGCCGGCGTGAGCGGGCGGGAGGCGCAAGAAACGGGTCGGTAAGGCGCAGGCTTCGGGTCGGCGCGGCGCGGGCGGTGCTGGAAGGTCCGGTCATCCAGAACAGGAGACCGGAACATGCGATTTGCAGGAAAGACGATACTTATCACCGGGGCCAGCTCGGGCATCGGGGCGGCGACAGCGCGTTTGGCAGCGGCGGAGGGCGCGGCGGTGGTGCTGGGCGCACGGCGTGCCGAGCGGCTGGAGGCGCTGGCAAGAGAGATCGAGGGCGAGGGCGGCCGCGCGGCCTGGGTTGCGGGGGATGTGACCGACCCGGGATTTGCCGGGGAATTGGTGGCGCTGGCGGAAGAGCGGTTTGGCGCGCTGCACGGGGCTTTCAACAACGCCGGCATGGTCGGCGAGATGGGGCCGGTGGAGGAGATGACAGAGGCCAATTGGCGCGCTGTCATGGCCACCAACCTCGATGCGGCCTTTCATGGCGCGAAGACGCAGATTCCGGCGCTGCGTCGGGCGGGCGGCGGGGCGCTGCTCTTTACCGCGAGCTTCGTCGGCACCTCGTCGGGCCTTCCGGGCATGGCGGCCTATGGGGCGGCCAAGGCGGGGGTGATCGGGCTGGCCAAGGGGCTCGCGGCGGAGCACGGCGCGGAGGGGATCAGGGTGAACGCCCTGCTGCCGGGCGGGACGCTCACCGAGATGGCGGGCGATGACCCGGCGTTCATCGACTTCGCCAAGGGGCTGCATGCGATGAAAAGGCTGGCCGAACCGGAAGAGATTGCCCGCGCGGCGCTGTTCCTGCTGTCGGAGGAGGCCAGCTTTGTGACCGGGGCGGCGCTGTTGGCGGACGGGGGCAACGCGGTGAGCAAGGTTTGAGCCGCTGCCGGGCGCAGGCGTGCAAAACAAAAAGGCCGCCCGAGTGGGGCGGCCCTTCCGTTCTGTCGCGCGCTGAAACGCTCAGCCCTGACGGGCCTTGAAGCGGCGCTGGGTCTTGTTGATGACGTAGACACGGCCTTTACGGCGGACCACGCGGCAATCCCGGTGCCGGTTTTTCAGCGAGCGGAGCGAGTTGCGAACTTTCATCGTCTCTTTCCTCTCTTGCGGCCCCTAACGCGGCAGTTGGGTGCCAGTTCAACAATGACCCCGGAAGGGTCGGCTCAGATGGTGGGCGATACTGGGATCGAACCAGTGACCCCTTCGATGTCAACGAAGTGCTCTACCGCTGAGCTAATCGCCCGTGCCTCCTCGAATCGCCCCGATATCAAAACAAAAGACGCGGGGCGGTCCGCGTCGGTGCGGTGGCGTATAAAGTGAAGCCGCGCGCGGTTCAAGGGCTTTTGGCAAGCGATGCTTTGCCGCTATAGTTTTGCTCATGAGCGTGGACGAAGCAAAGGCATTCCGGATCGAACGACCGCGGCAGCGGACGACCGGCGCTGTCTTTGCCTCGCCCCATTCAGGCAGCGAGTACCCCTGGGCCTTCCTGCGGGCCTCGGTCCTGGATGAGCGGAGCATTCGCACCTCCGAGGATGCCTTTGTGGACAGGCTTTTCAGCGCCGCGCCCGACCATGGCGCACCGCTCATCGCCGCACGGGCACCGCGCGCCTACATCGACCTCAACCGCTCTGCCGACGAGCTGGACCCGGCGCTCATTCGCGGCGTGGCCACCATCACCCACAATCCGCGCGTCAGCTCAGGGCTCGGGGTGATTCCGCGCGTGGTGGCCGGGGGGCGGGCGATTTACCGGGGCAAGATCTCTCTCGAAGAGGCCCGCGCCCGGATTGCCGAGGTGTGGCGGCCCTACCACCGCGCCCTTCAGCGCGAAATCGACGACGCCCGCGCCGAATTTGGCCAGGCGGTGTTGATCGACTGTCATTCGATGCCCCATGAGGCGATAGATGCCGCAGGCAGCCGCAAGGGCAACCGGCGCCTGCCCGAGGTGGTTCTGGGCGACCGCTTCGGCGCGGCCTGCGGGGTGGAGATCATGGATCTGGTGGAAGACGCCTTCACCCGCGCGGGCTTCCGGGTGGCCCGCAACGCGCCCTTTGCAGGCGCTTACGTGGCCCAGAGCTATGGCCGCCCTTCGCGTGGCCAGCACGCGGTGCAGGTAGAGATCGACCGGTCGCTCTACATGGACGAACAGGCGATTGCCCCCGCACCGCAGTTTGAAGAGGTGCGCGCCCGGCTGACCGGCGTGATTGCCGAGATCGCCGATATCGGGCGGAGCGGTGCAGCGGTGCCCCTGGCCGCCGAATAGCATTCGGAACGTGACGTAAGGTTTGACCGGCCCGGGCCGATCCTCATCCTGCTGGGAACAGGAAGAGGAGAGCCGCGATGCTGCCGAGGGACCACGCACAGGCAATACTCGACGCCCAGCCCTTCTCGCAGCTCGTGGGGGCGGAGCTGGAGGCTTTCGAGCCCGGGCGCTGCGTGATTGCGGCCCCTTTCCGCGAGGATCTGACCCAGCACATGGGCATTGCCCACGGCGGGGTGATCGCCACGCTGGCCGATATGGCGCTGACCTTCGTGGGCGGCTCGGTGCTGGGCCCGGTCATCACCTCGGAGTTCAAGATCAACTACCTGCGGCCCGGCACCGGGCAACGGCTGGTGGCGCGCGGTTCGGTCGTGGGCCACGGGCGGCGGCAGGCGGTCACGCGGTGCGACATCTTCTGCATCGTCGACGGCGAGGAGAAGCTTTGCGCGGCGGCGCAGGCGACGATCGTGAAACTCGAAGATCAGAACCCGCAGTAATCGGAGCCGTAGTAGCGGTAACGGAACGGGTTTCGGGAGAGCACCTCGATATCCTCCCGCTCGGCCACGGCGACGACCGCGTTGTTGGCCCCCATGATCCCGAAGCCCTGCGCCTGGAAGGCTGCCAGCAGCTCTGCCTCTGTCATCACGCAGGCGTTTGTCTCGAAGATGTAGCGCACCATGTCGTCCGCATCGCCCGGCTTGGGCGGCGGCCTGTCTTGCGCGGTGGCGGGGAGGGCGGAGAGGAGGCAGAGAAGGGTGAGGAGGCGCATGGGGCGATGT
>NZ_QTNQ01000189.1 GCF_018424695.1 Vannielia litorea | reverse complement strand
ACCTTCAGTGGGGGGCTGGCCCCCCACTGAAGGTCGTGGTGTCGGGGCTGGCCCCCACTCCTACATCGCCACCCAGCGATACCCCTCACCAGCCTTCTCCGCTCTGCCAATCCCGCCGGGCAGATGGAAGCCCACCATCACCATCTGCTCCGACGCCAGCCGATCCATCAGCGCCACCCGCGTTGCGGCCCCAACCTCCGGCGCCTGGTCCGAGTTCACCGCCCAGCCGGGCCGCGCGAAGGCCACGTGGTGGTTGCCAATCGCATCGCCCACCACCATCACGCTCTCGCTGCCCTGCCGGATCTCGAAGCCCATGTGCCCCGGCGTGTGCCCAACGCAGGCCACCGCCGCCACGCCCGGCAGCACCTCGTCGGCATCGTCGAAGAACTCAACCCGGTCCTCGATCGCCTCCATCCGCCGCTTCGCGCCCACCGCGAAGGCCTGCCGCTCGGCGCCGATTGTGTCCACCGTCTCCGGGTTCCACCAATAGTCCCACTCGCCCCGGCCCATCATGTACCTCGCATCCGGAAACAGCGGCTCGTCGAAATCGTCGAGCAGGCCCCAGATGTGATCCGGGTGCGCATGGGTGAAGATCACATCCGTCACCTCCGCCGGCGTCACGCCGGCGGCCTCCAGATTCCCCGCCAGCTCCCCCGCCGAGGGCATGAAGTCCGGCCCCGCGCCCACGTCGAACAACACCACCCGGTCGCCCAGCCGCAGCAGCGTCACGTTGCAAGGCGGCTCCAGCGACTCGGTCGACACGCCCAGCGGCTCCACGATGGCCGCCACCTCCGCCGCAGGCAGCCCCTCGAAGATGAAGGAGCCGGGCAGCATCAGGTTGCCGTCGCTGACCACCGTTAGCCGCGCCTCGCCCATTGTCATCTCCGCCATCGCCCGCCACGGCAGGCCCGCGCCTGCCACCACACCGGCTGCCGCACCCGCCACGAATCCGCGTCGTGAAATTCGCATATGTTCCTCCCATATCTATTTATCTGAATATGACGGATCGGCGCCGTGCGGGCAATGAAAGATGGACGTGCCGCGCCCGCCCGCTACTCTCCGCCCATGCGCCGCGCCCTCCAGATCTTCGCCCTCATCCTGCTCGCCCTTCCCCTGTTGGCCTGCGCCCTGCACGTCGCCAACTCCGGCAGCACACCGGTGCCGCCCCGCCCCGAGGGCACGCTGCGCGTCGCCACCTATAACGTCCACTACATCGTGCTGAACCGCCCCGAGGGCGCCTGGTCCGTCGCCGACTGGGAGCGCCGGAAGGCGCCCATGGCCGAGGCCCTGCGCGAAATTGACGCCGACATCATCGCCTTCCAGGAGATGGAAAGCTTCCAGCGCGGCGATGACGGCTCCACCAACCTCGCCCGCGACTATCTGCTGGCCGAACTCCCCGCCTACCGCACCGCCGCCTCCGGCCCCCTGTCTCTTATACACCTC
>NZ_QTNQ01000188.1 GCF_018424695.1 Vannielia litorea | reverse complement strand
CCCCCGCGCCCCCATGGCTTCCTCCCCGCAAAAGGAGACACCGCATGCCCCTCGACCTCTGGCTCGCCTTCGCCGCCGCCTCCACCGCCCTGCTGCTGATCCCCGGCCCCACGGTGCTGCTGGTGCTCTCCTATGCCCTCTCCCAGGGCCGCCGCACCGCGCTGGCCTGCGCCTCCGGCGTCGCCGCGGGGGATCTCATCGCCATGTCCGCCTCGCTCGCGGGCCTCGGTGCCCTTGTCGCCGCCTCCGCCACCGCCTTCACCCTGCTCAAATGGGCCGGGGCGCTCTATCTCGCCTACCTCGGCCTCAAGCTCCTGCGCGCGCCTGCCGCCTCGCTTGATCGCCCCGAGGCCGAACAGGCCCGCCCCGCCACGATCTTCCGCCACGCGGCGACCGTCACGGCGCTGAACCCCAAGAGCATTGCCTTCTTCATCGCCTTCGTCCCGCAATTCGTGACGCCTACGCAGCCGCTCCTGCCACAATTCGCCATCCTCACCGCCACCTTCGTCACCCTCGCGGCGCTGAACGCGCTGGCCTATGCGCTCGCCGCCGACCGGCTGCGCGCCACCATCCGCCGTCCCGCGGTGCTCACATGGCTCACCCGCGCAGGCGGCGGCGCGCTGCTGGCCATGGCCGCCGCCACCGCCATGCTGCGCCGCGCGTGACCGAACCCAAACACATCCTCCTCCTCGGCGCAGACGGCTTCATCGGCCGCCACGTCGCCTTCGCCGCTCGCGCCGCTGGCCACCGCGTCACCTGCATCGCCCGCCGCACCTCGGCCCTGAAGGCCCTCGGCTTCGACACCTTTCAAGCCGACCTGACCGCCGAGAAATGGCACAGCGCCTCCTCCTGGAAAGACCTCGCCCGCACCGCCCACGGCACCATCAACTGCGCGGGCCTGCTCACCGGCTCGCCCGCCGCCATGGCCGCCGTGCATGAGCACGCCCCCGCCGCGCTCTACGATGCCCTGCCCCACGGCAGCTTCCTGGTGCTGCTCTCCGCCGTGGGCATCGAGGCCCAAACCCCCTTCGCCGAAGCCCGCCGCACCGGCGAACTCACCGCCAAGCTCGCCTCCAAGAATGGCCGCCACCGGCTCACCATCCTGCGCGCGGGCCTCGTCCTCTCCGACGGGGCCTATGGCGGCTCGGCGGTGCTGCGCGGCCTCTCCGCCTTCCCGATCGTCACCCCGGTGCTCGGGCGCGGCAAGCACCGCTTCAACCCCTGCCACGCCGAAGACCTCGCACAGCGCCTCCTCGCCGCCACGCAAGAAGACAATGGCCCCAAGCCCATCCCCATAGGCGGGGCCGACACGCTGACGCTGAAGCAACTCACCGCCGCCACCCGCGCCCATCTCGGCCTGCGCCCCGCGCCCGCGCTGCCCATCCCCATGGCCCTGGCCCGGCTGATGGGCCGCTTCGGCGACGCCATGCGCGCTGGCCCCTTCTCCACCACCGCCATCAAGCAACTGGAACACGGCGTGTTGGCCGAAACCTCCCAGCCCCTCCCCGGCGCCTCCGACTT
>NZ_QTNQ01000187.1 GCF_018424695.1 Vannielia litorea | reverse complement strand
TGTCCCCCGTCAGCACCTTTGGAACATCTGATTTGATTTCGTAACGGAGGGTTTCTGGCTCATCGTAACCGCGAAGGAGTGGAGATGAGACAGAAACCCGGAACGCGGAAAGAGCCCGCCGAGAAGGTCGTGAAGGATATTCGGCGGCGCACTAGGAAGCATCATTCGGCCGAGGAGAAGATCCGGATCGTGCTGGAGGGCCTGCGCGGCGAAGACAGCATTGCCGAGTTGTGCCGACGCGAGGGGATCGCGACGAGCCTGTATTACAGCTGGTCGAAGGAGTTCCTCGAGGCCGGCAAGAAGCGACTCGCGGGCGACACGGCGCGGCAGGCGACGAGCCCTGAGGTCAAGGAGCTCCGGCACGAGGCGGTCGCTCTCAAAGAGGCCGTCGCCGACCTCACGCTCGAGAACCGCCTGCTCAAAAAAAGCATGCTCGGGGATGGGGAGTTCGAGGAATGAGCTATCCTGCGTCCGAGACGCTTGAGATCATCCGAACCGTTGAACAATCGCACCTGTCGGCCAAGCAGACCCTGGACCTCCTCGGCATCCCAAGGACGACCTTCTACCGTTGGTATGATCGTTATTTGACCTTGGGCGAAGCCGGGCTGGAAGACCGCCGCTCGCGTCCAGCTCGGGTCTGGAACCGGATCCCGGACAACGTGCGTGACGAGATCATCGAACTGGCCCTCGACGAGCCGGAGCTGTCGCCGCGGGAACTGGCGGTGCGGTTCACGGACACGAAGCGCTACTTCGTCTCGGAAGCCAGCGTTTACAGGCTCTTGAAGGCACAGGACCTGATCACGAGCCCGGCGTTTGTGGTTATCAAAGCTGCCGACGAGTTCCACGAGAAGACGACCCGGCCGAACCAGCTTTGGCAGACCGACTTCACCTACTTCAAGGTGGTCGGCTGGGGGTGGTTCTACCTGTCGACGATCCTCGATGATTACAGCCGCGCTCGCCATTGTCCTCGGACCAATGGCGGACAACGGCTCGCTCATTGCCTGGCGGCTGTGCACGACGATGAAGGCATCGGACGTGACCGCGACGCTGGAAGATGCCCTGGTCGCCTCGGGCTGCGACCGTGCCAAGGTTGCGCATCGGCCCCGGCTGCTCAGCGAGTTGCCAATGGATGCGCCACTGGTTCGAGCACCATTGGCGACGGCAGCAGTTACATCTCCGGGGAGCTGGCCGACTGGATGGCCAGCCAGGACATGGATCACGTTCGCGGTGCTCCGCGCCATCCGCAAACCCAGGGCAAGATCGAGCGCTGGCACCAGACCCTCAAGAACCGCGTCCTGCTCGAGAACTACTACCTACCAGGCGCCTTGGAAGCGGCGATCGGCGACTTCATCGACCACTACAACCACCACCGCTACCACGAGAGCCTCGGCAACCTCACCCCTGCCGATGTCTATCTCGGCAGGGCCGAAGCCATCCTGCGACGACGAAATGAAATCAAAGCCAGGACCATCGAGGAGCGGCGCTTGCTGCACTGCCAGACAACGGCATAGACTGAAACCACAACGAGCCAGACCCTCCGTTCGAGATCAGGCGCTCGTGTTCCAAATCACCTGACGACGGACAG
>NZ_QTNQ01000186.1 GCF_018424695.1 Vannielia litorea | reverse complement strand
CCCTGGTACTTACGCCTCGCGGGCAGCCTTCGTGGCCTTCGCCCACCAGGCCATATCGTCGAACAGCCCGTCTGCGGAGCCGCCGATGACGTCCTCGATCTCGCTCATCTCTGCGTTCTCACCCATCGGCGACACCTTCATGAAAGAGCCTGCGGAGATGTGAACCGCGTTGCGCACCGGCACCATCTGCAGCTCCACGCCGATCCCGCGCAGGTGCTCGATCGCCCGCGCCGCGCCCACGCCGCCGTAGCCCATGGCGCCCATCGGCTTGCGGTTCCATTCCACATAGGCCTGGTCGAGCGCGTTCTTCAGCGCGCCCGTGATCGAGTGGTTGTATTCGGCGACGACGAAGATGTAGCCGTCGAACTCGGCCATTTTCTCCTGCCAGGCCACCGCCTTGGGATCTTCCGAGGGCATCCAGGCGTTGGAGGCCTTCTCGTCGAACAGCGGCAGGTCGAAATCCTTGAGATCGACAAGCTCGACCTCGAAGTCCTCGCGCGTTTTCGCGCGCTCCAGCAGCCAGTTGGCGGGCTTTTCGGCGAAGCGGGCGTCGCGGGTGGACCCGATGACGATGGCAATCTTGGGGGTGGTCATGGTTGTCTCCTGAGTTTGGCTCTTGTCTCTATATGTTTTCCAACCAACGCCCCATTCAACATCTGGTTCTGCGCGATTTCGCACATGGGGCAACGCCATGTCGCGCGGCTCTTGCGGAAGGCCGCGCCCGGTGGTTTACCGATCCCATGGCTAAACCGACCGACAACCCGGCAGACCCGTTCAAGAAGGCCCTCGCAGAGGCCACCAAGGTCATGGCCGATGATCCCGAACTTGGCGTCACCTATTCGGTGGACCCGCCGGGCACCACCGGCGACGGGCTGCGCCTGCCGCAGGTTTCCCGCCGGATGAGCGCCGAAGAGGTGCTGATGGCCCGGGGCACCGCCGATGCGCTGGCGCTGCGCCACAAGTATCACGATGAGGGCACCGCCGCCCGCTATGCGCCGCAGGGCCAGCTGGCGCGCGATATCTACGCGGCGATGGAAACCGCCCGCTGCGAGGCGGTGGGCGCCCGCGTCATGCCCGGCACCGCCAAGAACATCGACGCCAAGATCGGCGCCGAGGCCGACCGGCGCGGCTATGGCAACCTGACCAACATGTCCGAGGCCCCGCTGGCCGAGGCGGCAGGCTACCTCGTGCGCAACCTCGCCACCGGGCGGCAGTTGCCCGACAGCGCCCAGAACGTGCTCGACCTCTGGCGCGACCACCTCGAAGGCTCCGCCGCCGGCACGCTGGATGGCCTGAACGATGTGCTCGCCGACCAGCAGGCCTTCGCCAAGTTCACCCGCCAGGTGATCGAAGACCTCGGCTATGGCGATCAGCTTGGCGATGATCCTGATACCGAGGATGACGAGGCCGAGGGCGACGAGGCCGAGCAGGACGAGGAAGAGGCCGACAACACCGGGCAGGACGACAGCCAGGAAGACGAAGAGACCGAGGCCAACCCCGAGCAGGACCAGGAGCAGACCGACGATCCCTCCGAGGCAACCGTCAGCATGGATGACATGGCCGAGACCGAAGAGGGCGAGGAGGCCGAAATGCCCGAGGGCGAGGCCCCGCTGGAGCC
>NZ_QTNQ01000185.1 GCF_018424695.1 Vannielia litorea | reverse complement strand
CTTCGGCGGGGTGGGCCGCTCCGGCCACGGGCGCGAAAAGGGCTTCGAGGCGCTCTACGGGTTTTCAACTCTCAAGACGGTGGCTGCAAAACATGGCTGAGATCTTCCCGAACCGCTTCGCTGACCGCAAAGCCATCATCACCGGCGGTGCCTCCGGCATCGGGCTGGCCGCCGCGCTCAGGATGCAGGCCGAAGGCGCCACCGTCACCGTCTGGGACGTGAACGAAGCCGCCCTCGCCGCAGCCGAAACGCAGGGCCTGACCCCCGCGCTGGTCGATGTGACCAACCCGGAAGGCGTCGAAGCCGCGATGCACAGCGCCGCCCAGTCCATGGGCGGGTTCGACATCCTCATCTGCTCCGCCGGCATCACCGGCCCCAATGTGCCCACCTGGGAGTATCCGCTCGATGACTGGCACGCCGTCACCACCCTCAACTTCCACGGCGTCTTCTATTGCAATCGCGTTGCCGCGCCGTTGATGAAGGCGGCAGGCTATGGCCGCATCATCAACATGGCCTCCGTCGCGGGCAAGGAGGGCAACCCCAATGCCCCCGCCTATTCCGCCACCAAGGCCGCCGTGATCGGCCTCACCAAGTCGCTCGGAAAGGAGCTGGCCGACACCGCCGTCACCGTCAATTGCATCGCCCCGGCGGCGGTCGAATCCCCGATATTCGAGCAGATGACGCCCGAGTTCATCGCCTTCATGAAGAGCAAGATCCCGATGAACCGCTTCGGCACCCCTGAGGAGATCGCCGCCATGATCTGCTGGCTCGCCTCCGCCGAAGCAAGCTTCACCACCGGCGCCTGCTTCGACCAGTCGGGCGGGCGGGCGACGTTCTGAGCCGGTCTCACGCCCCGGCCGTTTGGGCAGATCTCATCGTTGCCAGGCCGCCTACGGCATCCGGCGATGGCCCGGCCACGCAACGAAGCGCGACTCGTTGAAGGACCAGATATACGTGGTGCCGTCCGTTCTCGCCGTGGCATGGGGCGTATGATACATCCGCTCATCCGAGTGCAGCGCGAGGTTGGCGCGCCAGAACCGCACCGCCAGGACGTCCTTCGCATCCACATTCTCAAGCCCGCTCCTGTCCGCCTCTCGTGCCATCAGCCACCGCCAGTTCAGTTCCGCGCTGCTCGCAAAGACGACATAGGCAACAAGCACCGAGCCGGCCGCAATCAGCGGCACAGCCCAGCCCGCATGCACGCGGCGGTATGAAATGAGAACGAGCGCGCCGTAAATCAGCCCGCTGAAAATGGCAGGCGTCACGAAGGCTGGGTAAAAGAATGCACCCAGGTAGAGTGTAAGCGGGATGAAGGGGAAGCCGAGCCAGAACGTGAAGAAAAGAAGGGGCAGCGTGAGCGGCACCGCGATCAGGCCGCCGACGCAGAGCGCCAGATAGGTCATCACAAAGAACTAAGGGAATCGCGTGGAGGCATGCAGCATCTCAACTCGTCCTGCCGTCTGATGGCTCTGCACGCGCTTGCGCACCGCCTCCCACCTCGCGGGTTAGGCGCCGTCATGCCATGCCACCCCCCGGAAATCGATCCAAAAGCCCCGCAGGTGACGTTGACCCCGCATTAAGGTTAACGCGCTCCCCCCTGTACATTTTCTTGCTGCAAATATCTCCGGGGGTGTGGGGG
>NZ_QTNQ01000184.1 GCF_018424695.1 Vannielia litorea | reverse complement strand
CCATCGCCCAGCCCGCCCCGGCGAGCCAGCCCGCCAGCACATCCGTCGGCCAATGCACGCCAAGATACACCCGGCTCACCCCGACCATCACGGTCACCACCACCGCCAGCCCCAGCACGTAGACCTTCAGCCGCCGCTCCGGCAACACGCGGGCGACAAGCACGCCCAGTGTCAGGTAGGTCACGGCGGCCATCATCGAATGGCCCGAGGGGAAGCTGGAGGTCATCACGATGGAGCCATGGGGCACGAGGTCAGGGCGTGGGCGCGAGAACAGCTCTTTCGCCAGGGTCGAAAGCAGGATGCCCCCGCCCACCGAAGAGAGCAGATAGACCGCCGAGCCAACCTGCCGCCGCATCAGGAAAAACCCGGCCACCGCCGCCGTCGCCAGGGTCAGCACCAGCACGCCGCCCAAAGCGGTGAAGTCACGGCCCATTTCCTGAAGCCAGAGCGGCCCGAGCGGCGTTTGCGGGTCACCGGGCGCGCGCAGGAGCATGAGCAGGGCGGTGTCGAGATCACGGGTTTCGCCTTCGATAACCTCATCGGCCAGTTCGGCAAAGCCCCAGCCTGCGCCAATCACCAGCACAAGGCCAATGAGAGCGCGCAGTTCAACGTTGTCCCTGAGCCAGCGGGCCACCCGCCGGCGTGCCTGTGCCGTGCCGATCATGCAAGCCGAACGCGCGGGCACCACGGCGCGTTCCCTGTGAAATCCCTGCCCGATCCCTCTGCCCTGTCACGCATCTGTAACCGGCGCTTAATGCTGCCGTTGTAAACTCTGGGCATCAAACCCCCAGATGTTGTGGCCCCAGTTGCAGTGGGAATGCCCCGATGCCCCTGACCCATGCCAATGCCGATGGTGAGAGGCTGGCCGATCCCGCCGGCACCACCGCCCGCCTGCGCTCTGCGCTGGCCGAGGCCGCGCCCGAGGCGCCCATCGCCGTGCTCGTCCATGGCTTCCAGTATTCCCCCCGCGATCCGGCCCGCAGCCCGCACAGCTCGCTCTTCGGGCTGGGCGGAAGCTGGAGCTGGCCCGCGCGCCTCGGCCTCGGCGAGGAAGGGGCCCCGATCTGCCTCGGCTTCGGCTGGGAGAGTCGCGGCTCGATCTGGGCGGCTTACCACCGCGCCGCCCGCGCGGGGCGGGCGCTGGCCGAGTTGGTCGACCTCGCCGCCACCCTGGCCCCCGCGCGCCGGATTAGCCTGGTCGCCCACTCGCTTGGCGCGCGTGTCGCGCTTCAGGCCCTGCCGCACCTGAGCCCCGGCGCCGCACGGCGCGCCATCCTGCTGGCTGCCGCCGAGTTCCGCCACCGCGCCGCCCGCGCCGCTGCCTGCCCGGCGGGCGAGGCCGCCGACTTCCTCAACGTGACCTCCGCGCAAAACCGCCCCTTCGACCTGCTGCTGGAATATGCGCTCGCCCCCGCTCGGCCCGGCCGCCCCGCCATGGGCCGGGGCATGGGCACCCTGCCCCGCTGGACCGATCTGCCCCTCTCCTGCCCCGCCACCCGCGCCGCGCTTTCGCGCCTCGGTCACCCGGTCGGCCCGCCTGCGCGGCGCATCTGCCACGGCTCCACCTACCTCGCGCCCGGCGTCTTCTCGCTCTACCGCGCCGCCCTCTCCGACGCCTCCCTGCTGCCCCGCCTCAACGC
>NZ_QTNQ01000183.1 GCF_018424695.1 Vannielia litorea | reverse complement strand
CCGCCCGCTGCCCCCCCACCCCCCGATGGCCCTGAAGGCGGCGAGCCTCCCAAATCTCCCATCGAGCGCGCCGCCGGGCTGCCGCTGAACGATTTCGGCAACGGGCAGCGGTTCATCATCCATTTCGGCGAGGATGTCATGTGGGTGCCGCGCGTCGGGTGGTTTACCTGGGCGGGCACCCATTGGGCGGCGGATCCGGACGGGCTTGCCGTGCGCTCCCGCGCCCAGAAGCTGGCCGAATTGATCGAGAAGGAAACCGCCCACATCCGGGTGCGCGGCGTGACAGGCGAGCTGATCGAGGAATGCGCGCAGCTCGAAGGGCGATATTCGGACCTGCTGGATGAGCTGGCAAAGCCGGGCCTCCCTGAAGAGGCCAAGGCCCCCCTGAAGTTGGAGCGCGATGAGGTGCTTTCCCGCCTCCGCCTTCTGGAGCCCCAGATGAAGCGCCGCACCGACGCCATCGGAAAGCGGCTGACCCACGCCAAGAACGCCGGCAACAGCGGCCCGCTGACTCACATGCTGGAGGAAAGCCAGACTGCGCTGGCGGTGCCGGTCGATGCGCTCGATGCTGACCCACTCTCGATCTGCGCCCAGAACGGCATTCTGAAATTCGGCGTCGAGCATGGGACAGCGGTGCAGACCTTTTTGCCCCACGAGGCCAATCCCGACGCCCGGGCCGCCCGAATGACCAAGATCATGCCGGTGGATTACAAGCCGGGGGCTCGGGCACCCGAGTGGGAGAAGTTCCTGCTGCGCATCCTGCCCGATCGGGAGGATCGCGAGTTCCTTCAGCGCTTCTTCGGCCTCTCGATGACCGGGGTGACGATCCAGGCCTTTCTCTTCCTCTACGGCGTCGGGGCCAACGGAAAATCCGTGCTGGTCGATACCGTGGCGCGGATCCTCGGCGCCTATGCCGCCACGGCCCGCATCGAGAGCCTCACGGGCTCCAATCGCCGGGGCGGGGGCGACGCAACGCCTGATCTCATCCCGCTGGTCGGGGCGCGCATGGTGCGCACCAGCGAGCCCGACGAGGGGCAGCGCCTGCAAGAGGGCCTCATCAAGGAGTTGACCGGGGGCGAGCCGATCAACGTGCGGGCGCTCCACGGCGACTTCTTCGAGGTTCACCCGAAGTTCAAGCTCACGATGAGCGGCAACCACAAGCCCGAGATCCGGGGCACCGATGATGGCATCTGGCGCCGGGTTCTTTTGGTGCCCTTCGAGGTGCAGATCCCCGAGGCCGAGCGCGATGCCAAGCTGGGGGACAAGCTCTTCGCCGAAGGGCCGGGCATCCTGAATTGGCTCATCGAGGGGCTGTGCGATTATCTGGAGCGTGGCCTCGATCCGCCGCAGAAGGTGCTCGATGCCACCCGCGAATATCGCGAAGACAGCGACCCCGTGGGCACCTTCCTCACCCGCTGCACGGTGGTGACGGGCGATGCTGGCGAGACCATCCTCGCGCGCGACCTGGTGGCCGCCTTCAACTATTTCCGGGCCGAGAACGGCGACAGCCAATGGCAACCGCAGACGGTCGCAAAGCACCTGAAGGACAAGTCGCGCTCATGGCGCCACCCGGCCACCGGGCTCGGCTTCCATGCCGTCAAGGCCAGCGTCAGCCGCTACGATGGCCTCCGCCTCGCCGATGATTTCGGCCATCGCTTCAAGAACGCCCCGCGCGATGCAAGCGGCAAGGTGCTCGGGCTCTTCACCGAGGCCGAGCAATGACGGGAGGCATGGGAGGCACCCCGCACCCCGTGGGAGGGGCGGCCCGGCAGGGGTGCGGGGGGATTATCCTTCCATTTCCGTGGTTTGTGCGGCGTGATGGGAGGCATGGGAGCCTTGGGAGGCATTTTCCCACCTACGCACATG
>NZ_QTNQ01000182.1 GCF_018424695.1 Vannielia litorea | reverse complement strand
TCGCCGGGCTGGACCTGCCCCAACTCCCCACGCTTGCCGCGCTCGCCGACTGGCTGATGCTGCCGCCCGAGCGGCTGGAGTATCTCGCCGACATCCACGACCGCCACGAGGAGCACGGCGAAACCCCGGTCAATCACTACCACTACCACCTGAAACCCAAAAAGGGCGGGGGCCTCCGCGTGATCGAGGCCCCGAAACAGCAGCTGAAGGCCGTTCAACGCCAGATCCTCAGCGGCCTGCTCAACCGCGTGCCCCCCCCACGACGCCGCCTTCGGCTTCGCGCCATCCCGCAACTGCCTCGAGGCCGCCAACCGCCACACCGGCGAAGACCTCGTGCTCTGTTTCGACCTCGCCAACTTCTTCCCCTCGATCCGCCGCCCCCGCATTCGCGGGCTGTTTCGTAGCCTCGGCTATCCGCAGGCGGTCTCCGACCACCTCGCGGCACTCTGCACCAACGTCACCCCTTCGCGCGTCCAGGGCCGCCTCGCGCCGCCCGAGCGCCTGCTCTACCGCAGCCCCCACCTGCCCCAGGGTGCGCCCACCTCGCCCGCGCTGGCCAATCACGCGGCCTACAAGCTCGACCGCCGCCTCGCAGGCCTCGCCCGCAGCCTCGGGGCCAATTACGGCCGCTATGCCGACGATCTCAGCTTTTCCGGTGACCGGGCCATCGCCGCCGCGCTGCTGCGCGCCGTCCCCGAGATCGTCGCCGACGAGGGCTTCCGGCTCAACCCGGCCAAGACCCGGATCAACGCCAGGACCTCCCGCCAGACGGTCACCGGCATCGTCGTCAACCAGCACCTGAACCTGCGCCGCGAAACCTTCGACGAGCTGAAAGCCATCATCCACGCTTGCGGCAAGCCGGAGGACACGCGCCTGACCGACGCCGCCTTCCAGGCCCAGCTCATCGGCAGGCTCGACTGGGCCGCACGGCTCAACCCGCCGCGCGGACGCAAACTCAAAGCCTTGCTGGCGAAGGCCCTGGACGCACGTAACCCCTAGGCCACCCGCGCCGAAGACGGAAACACCAGCGGCTCTCCCGCAGGCCGCCGGGCCAGAAGCTCCATCACGTCGGCCTCCTCCATCCCGTCGTCGAGCTGATCGGTCCAGACCCTGAAATACTTCAGCTCATGCGCGCCAAAGGAGGTGATCATCGCGCAATCGGAGGCATCGCATCCCCGAACCATCAGGATCCGCCCCACGCGGGGCACGTTGTAGCGCGCATCGAAGGTGTGCCAGCGCCCGCCCAGATACACCTCGAACCACGCGCAAAAATCTCCCGGCCCCGAGTAAGGCACGCCGATGTCACCGAGATATCCACTGGCATAGCGTGCGGGAATGTTCATTGCCCGGCACAGCGCGATGGCCAGATGGGCGAAGTCACGGCACACACCGGTCTTCTCGCGCCACACCTGCGAGGCGGTCTTGTCCGCCCGTCCGAACTGGTAGCCGAAGGTCACGTGCCGGTGGACGAACCCGGTGATCGCCTGCACCAGCGGCCAGCCGGCCGGCCCCGTCCCGAAGGTCTCCCAGGCTTCCGTGATGAGGCTGTCGCTGTCGCAGTAGCGGCTCGGCAGCAGGTAGCTCAACACCTCGTCGGGCAGATCGGCAATCTGGTGCTGCACCGCCTCGGGAGATTGCCGGTCGGCCTGCCCGTCCTGCTCCATCACCCCGTCCGACCAGAACTTGGTCTTGCCCTCCGGTGCCACCACCCGGGTGATCCTGTTGGAGAACCGGTCATGGTAGACCGACAGCGCGCAAGCGGGCTCCGCCCGCACCCTGTCTTCTCCAATCAACCGCCCCGCGGCGTCCGGGTGGGTCGAGAGTGAAAGCAGCATCGGCACCTCGGAGGCGCATTCGACTTCAATCTCGAACCCGAAGCGGATCAGCATGGCGGCTCTCCTGTTGTCCGGCGATACGCCACGATGAAAGGACGGTCGGCCTGTGAAGAGGCTTGGATAGCACGGCGCGCGGCCCGGTGTCGCCTGCAAACCAATCCCGCAACCCGCTTCATTGTTCCACCCGTTCGGCGCCCGGTCGGGCACCCGGGCAAGCAGCCCCCCGTTGAAAACTGTCTCTTATACACCTCT
>NZ_QTNQ01000181.1 GCF_018424695.1 Vannielia litorea | reverse complement strand
TCTGTGCCGTTGGCGCGGTGGCCGGGCCGGGGCTGGTGCGGTTCTTGGCGGATGGAGACGCCACGCTGGCCGGGATGGGCTGGCGCTACATCGCGATCCTTGGCGGCGGCGGCCTGCTTGGCCTCGTGCTGACGCTCCAGACGGATGCGCTGCGGGTCGAGGGGCGGGTGCCCTTCATGGCGGCGATGTCGCTCACGGTTTCGCTTGGCAATGGCGCCTTGGATTGGCTCTTCATCGCCGTCTTCGGCTGGGGCGTGGCGGGCTCGGCGCTGGCCACGCTTGCCGCACAGGGCGCGGCGGTGGGGGTGGTGCTTTGGCTCAGGGTGCGGGGGCGGCTGGTGCTGGCGCTGCCGCGGCCCATGTGGGCGCGCTGGGGCGAGATGCTGGCGCTGGGCGCGCCGCAGAGCCTGAGCTTTCTGGGCATCGCGCTGATCAGCGCGGCGTTGGTGACCATGCTGCGCGTGCTCGATGTGCCCGATGGCGAAGCACTGGTGGCGGCCTATGGCATTTACCTGCGGGTCATGGCCTTCGCCTTCCTCGGATTGCTCGGGCTGGGGCAGGCGCTTCAGGCCATCGTGGGAAGTTGCCACGGTGCCGGGCTGCACCCGCGGGCCAACGCGGCGCTGAAGCGGGCGATGGGGGTGGCCCTGCTCTACACGGCCACGGTGCAATTGGCGCTGATCGCGGCGCGGCATGCGCTGGGCGGGGTCTTCACCGAGGATGCGGCGGTGCAGGCGGCGCTGGTGCGCATTCTGCCGATGCTGCTGGCCCTTTATGCCGTGGTCGGGCCGATCAACATGGTTTCGACAGCCTTCCAGGCGGTGGGCGATGCCCGGCGGGCGGCCCTGCTGGGGCTGGCGCGGCCCTATCTGCTGGTGATCCCGCTCACCTTGCTTTTGCCGCTGGTGGCGGGTGAGCCGGGCCTCTGGCTGGCGCCGCCGCTGGCTGAGGTCGGGATGCTGGCGTTGCTTTCGGTCGTGCTCTGGCGGCGGCGGGCGCGGGGGGCGCTGGCGATTTCCGGCTGAAGCTGTCGCGCCTAGGGCCCCTTGCGCTGCCTGCCGGTCAGCCGCCCGATGAGGAAGCTGGTGCGCGGGGCGTAGATGTAGCGGGTGCGCGCGGTGGCGGTGGGCCGGGCGCGCATCCGGATCGTGCCGATGACGGCCAGCGCCACATGGGCCAGCGCGATGAGCGTGAAGAGCGCGCCGGGGCCGGTGGCCTGCATCAGCCATGAGGCGGTGAGGGGCGCGGCGATGGCCCCGGCGGCGAAGGCGAACATCATCGAGGCCGAAAGCTCCACCCGCTCTTCGTCGGAGGCCCAGTCATGCGCATGGGCGGCGGCGACCGAGTAGATCGGAAAGCTGGTGAGCCCGAAGACGGCGGCGCAGGCGAGCACGGCGGTGGTGGAGCCGGAGGTTGCCAGCGTCAGCGCGCAGGCGATGGTGGAGGCGACCGAGAGGCCGATAAGCACCCAGCGGCGGTCATAGCGGTCGGCCAGCCAGCCCACGGGGAACTGCGCCAGCGCGCCGCCTCCGATCCAGATGGCGAGGAAGAGGCCAATCTGCTCGGGGCCGAGGCCGACGGCCTGGCCATAGACCGGGCCCACGGTGCGGAAGCTGCCTGAGGTGAGGCCCGCCACCAGCACGGCGGCGCCCGCCAGCGGCGAGCGGGCGAAGGTGAGGGCCGGGCGCAGGCGCGGGGCCTCTGGCGTGGCGGGCTGGGCGGCGGTGGTGAGCGCCATCGGCAGCAGCGCGGCGCAGCAGAGGATCGCCAGCAGGGTATAGGCGGCATAGCTGGCCGGCGCGAGCGCGCCGACCAGGAGCTGGGCCAGCAGCGAGCCGCCCATGTCGACCAGCCGGTAGCTGCCCATCGCGCGGCCCCTTGTGGCATTGGTGACCCGCGACTGGAGCCAGGCTTCGATCACGGTGTAGCACCCGGCGATGCAGAGCCCCGAGGCCACCCGCATCCCGGCCCAGGCCCAGGGCGTGGTGAGCAGCATGTGCCCCAGCAGCCCCATTGCCCCCAGCGCGGTGAAGGCGGCGAAGGCGCGGGCGTGCCCGACCGACCCCATCAGTCTGGGTGCCCACCAGCAGCCGAGGAAGAAGCCGGTGAAATGGGCCGAGCCCAGCAGGCCGATCTCGGAGGTGGTGAAGCCGAGGGTCAGGCCGGAGAGCGCATCCATCGGCCCGAGGCCCCCGGTGGAGAGCTGGAGAAGGGCGACGGAGGCGAGGAGCGGCGCGAAGGTGAGAAGGAGGCGCATGGGGGCGGGGTAGCC
>NZ_QTNQ01000180.1 GCF_018424695.1 Vannielia litorea | reverse complement strand
AAACGCAGATGTCCGCGTGGCTCACACCACGCGGACAAGCTGCATATGTCCCCTCGGGGATCGCCCGGATCGGCTGCCAACCATGGGCCCTTGCAGGCCCGCCCCATGGCAGCCGGGGCGCGGATCGGCTGGGCTTCGTGCTCTACCGGCTGGCTTTCGACCCAGCGCGCGATGCTGTCGAGGCCATCAATCCCGCCGCTACGGGCTACCTCGGCGGCCTCGGCCTGCCCGTCATCCTCGCCTGGCCAGCGGGCGGCTTGCTCGCCGCCGGGGCCGCATGGATCGTCGGCAAAACCGCCCTCGGCCTGCGCTCGGATTACCTCGCCATCGCCACCCTCGGCATCGCCGAGATCATCATCGCGGTGATGAAAAACGAAGATTGGCTGGCGCGCGGCGTGAAGAACGTCAACGGCATCCCCCGCCCCGTGCCCTACGAGATCGACCTGCAACAGAGCGAGGCCTTCACCTCCCGCGCCGCCTCCCTCGGCATCGCGCCGGAAACCGCCTCCACCCTCACCGTCAAGCTGCTCTACGGCTGCCTCTTCGCCGTGGCGCTCGTGCTCATCATCGTCGCCCTGCAACTCGCGCTCAAATCGCCCTGGGGCCGGATGATGCGCGCCATCCGCGACAACGAAACCGCCGCCCGCGCCATGGGCAAGGATGTCACCCGCCGCCACCTCCAGGTCTTCATCCTCGGCTCCGCCATATGCGGCATGGCTGGCGCGATGATGACCACGCTCGATGGCCTCCTGGTCCCCGGCACTTATCAGCCGCTGCGCTTCACCTTCCTCATATGGGTCATGGTCATCGTCGGCGGCTCCGGCAACAACCTCGGGGCGCTGCTCGGCGGGCTGCTGGTCTGGTGGCTCTGGATTCAGGTCGAGCCTCTGGGCCGCCTCTTCATGGAAGGCATCACATGGCCGCTCCCTGAGGGCAGCTGGCTCAAGGGCCACCTGCTCGACAGCGCCCAATATATGCGCCTGCTGACCATGGGCGTGGTGCTGCTGCTGGTGCTCCGTTTTTCGCCACGCGGGCTGATCCCCGAGCGGTGATCCGGTGCACGGTCATCCTCGGGCCCGACCCGAGGATCTCCACGGCCTGTGATCCACACCCACCGGCCCTTGCGTTAACATTCCCCGCCACCACAAGCGGCCCTAAAATCGCGTATGCATAGGATGTGCATCACTTGTGCATGGGTTGTGCCCCTCTGCCCTCATGCGCCTCAGAACACCCGTTAACCCGCCCGGACGCACCTCGAAACCGACACGACATGTCGCAGAACGGCCAGCACAGGCCGGTTTTGGCCCACAGTCTCGGGCCAACAGCCAAAGGAGTCCGTCCATGAAAACCACCACCCGCGTCTGCGTGATCGGCGGCGGCGTCGTCGGCTGCTCTGTGCTCTACCACATGACCAAGCTGGGCTGGTCCGACGTGATGCTGCTGGAGCGGAGCGAGCTGACAAGCGGCTCAACCTGGCATGCCGCAGGCGGCTTTCACACCATGAACTCCGATACCAACATGGCCGCGCTTCAGGGCTATACCATTGGTCTCTATAAAGAATTGGAAGAGATCACCGGCCTGTCCTGCGGGCTGCACCACGTCGGCGGAATCACCCTCGCCGAAACCCCCGAGCGCTTCGACCTGCTCAAGGCCGAGCGCGCCAAACACCGGTACATGGGGCTCGACACCCGGATCGTCAGCCCGGAAGAAATCGCCGAGCTGGCCGAGCTGGTAAACCTCGATGGCATCCTCGGCGGCCTCTATGACCCGCTCGATGGCCACCTCGACCCGTCAGGGACCACCCACGCCTACGCCCGCGCCGCAAAGATGGCCGGCGCCGAGATCGAGCTGCACTGCAAGGTCGAAGACCTCCAGCAACGCCCCAATGGATCATGGGACGTGGTCACCAACAAGGGCACCATCCACACCGAGCATGTTGTCAACGCCGCAGGCCTCTGGGCGCGCGAGGTTGGCGCGATGGCAGGCGTCTACCTGCCGCTACTGCCAATGGCCCACCAGTACCTGGTGACGGATGACATCCCCGAGATTTACGAACGCGATGCCGAGTTTCCCCATGTCCTTGATCCGGCGGGTGAATCCTATTTCCGGCAAGAGGGCCGCGGCCTCTGCATCGGCTTCTACGAACAGCCCTGTGAGCCCTGGGCACTTGACGGAACCCCCTGGGAATTCGGCCACGAGCTGCTGCCCGACAATCTCGACAAGGTCTCCGACAGCGTCGAAATGGCCTACCACCGCTTCCCCGTGCTCGAACGCGCCGGCGTCAAACGCGTGATCCACGGCCCCTTCACCTTCGCCCCCGACGGCAACCCCCTCGTCGGCCT
>NZ_QTNQ01000017.1 GCF_018424695.1 Vannielia litorea | reverse complement strand
CACAGGGCTTGCTGCGGGGGGTGTGACCTGGGGCGCGGGCGCCCCGGCACCGCGCGGGGCGAACCAGGCGGGGTTTTCGCGCAGCCAGGTCTCGATGAGCCGGGCGGCATTGGCCGAGAGCTGTTCGATCTGCTCTTTGCGGCTGCGGGTAAGCCCCGAGCCGACCACGGTTTCACTCGAGAGCCGCTCGAACACAGTGAAGACGCGCGGCTCGGCATTCAGCTTGCCGCCCGCCGCATCATCCCAGACCGACACCTGGATTCGCAGAATCGACTTGGGGGCCAGCACCACCGGCACTCCGGGCACCGCCAGGGCATAGGCATCGACCTTCAACGCGAGGTGATACAGCTGTGCGCCGTCAAACCGGCCAAAGCGTTGGGTCAGGGCGGCCTCGAGCGCCGCCTGCCACTCTTCGGGCGTCGCCTCCCGCGAGGGGGGCACCTTTTGGGCCCCTTCGGCCACCACGACCGCATGGCCGAGGCTGAAGGCGCCGATGGGCTCCACCGGGCCCTCCATGTCGGCGGTGGCGGAGCAGCCCGCGAGAAGCGCCGTGAACGCCAGGGCCAGCCTCACTTGCAGATTGCCTTCAGCGCATCCCATTCGGCGTCGGTCAGAACCGGCTCGAAATCGCCCCTGGTGCGGGTTTCGGCGGCACGGGCGGCCAGCGCCCGGCTGGCGAGGTTGGGGTGGGAGGCGAGATATTCCATCGCACCTTCACTGTCGCCGTAGCGGTCGCGCAGCTTCTCGAAAAACCGGGCGATGCCCTCGGTCGGCAGGCCGGATTGCTCCAGCGCCTCGAAGGCAAAGACATCGGCCGCCGCTTCGGCCTCACGCGAGAAGCTGGCCTGCATCAGCTGCTGCGAGATCGCCAGCACCAGCGCACCGCCAGCGAAATCGCCAAGAATCATCGAAAGGATCCCCGCTGAGCCTGCGGTGCGCATGGTGATGCGGAGGGGGTCACGGTTGTAGACATGGCCGATTTCATGGGCCAGCACCCCGGCCACTTCTTCGGCGCTATAGGCCTTGTCGAGCAGCCCCGAGACGATCACCACATGCCCGCCCGGCGCGGCGAAGGCGTTGATCATCGGATGGCGGATCACCTTGAGCTTCAGCGGATAGGGCAGCTCGATATGTGCGGTGAGCCGGTCGCCCATCTTTTCCAGCGCCGCCTGGCCGGCCTCTTCGGTGCAAAAGCCCGAGCCGTTGCGGCTGCCCAGCATGCCCTCCATCTGCCCCACGACTGTAAGGCCGATCTGCTCCTCCTGCTCGGGCGAGATCATGCCCGCAAGCGTGTCGGAGAGGGTGGGCAGGATCACGAAGAGGATGAGCAGCAGCGCCGCCACGGCCCCGCCTGTCCAGAACAGCACCTTGCGGGCGGTCCCCTTGGCCACCTTCACCTTGCGGTGGTTCGGCGTCACCCCGCCCAGCGCGGCGGCATCCTCGGCCGAGCCCACGTTGAGGCGGGCTTCGTCATGGCCCTCGCGGAAGAACACTATGCCGTCGCCAAATCCGGGATCGCGGATCATCCGGATTTCCTCAAGCGGCCACTCGGCCAGCAGGCGGCCGCTCTCTTCGTCAAAAATCTGGAGCCGCCCCTTGAGCTGGTCGGCCACCCCGCGCACCACCGTCTCGCCCGCGCTCTGCCCGTCGAAGAAACGGGCCGCGATGGCGAAGGCGGGGATGGGCGGTGTGGGGTCGCTCATGGGCGGCTCCTTGTTGTTTGGCGGGGCGGCCTAGAAGGCCGCGCCCACATCGAGTGCATCGGCGAAGCCCTCCGCATCCACCACCTCGTCGCCAACACGCTGGCGGATGGCATCAAGGCCGGAGGCATTCAGCACCGTGGTTTCCTCGACATAGTGCCGCAGGATCGGCTGGGTGATGAAGACCATCGAGAGCGCCCCGGCGAAGATGATGGCGAAGATATAGGCGAAGGCGATGATCGCGATAAAGGCGATGCCCTGCGGGCTGCCGAAGAGACCGTTGGGGTTCGCGCCGTCCATGAAGGTGGCCAGACCGGCCATCAGAAAGCCGACAGGGATCAGCGCAAGTGCGGTCAGCAACGAGACCGCGATGGTGCCCACGATGTAGGTGCCGATGATGGTGCCGGTGCGCGGCAGAGACCGAAAGCGGATGTTCTCACCCAACACCTTGTAGGCTGCGAGGATGCGCCACGCATGCACCTGGTAGTAGATGAAGCCGATGATCAGCCAGATGTATCCCACGAAAAACAGCACCATGCCCAGCAGCCCCAGCTGTGGGTCGACGGCCATGAGAACAGCGGCCCCGATAAAGAGCAGCACACCGATCACCACATGGATCATCGCGCGGTAGAGGCTTGTCCACTTGCCGCCCTGGGTGAACTTTGCATCGCCATACCAGGTGCGATCCCAGGTGTATTTCTCAAGCTTGAAGGTCTGGAGCGGGCTGAGCAGGCCCAAGGTTATGCCGCTGAGGATCGACAGCAGGCAGCCGCGCCACGTGTAACCCCAGGCGCCCTTCTCCGCGCCGAAGCGGACGCCGCGCCAGCGGGTGCGGCTGAGAAGATAGCGGCGCGCGCGATACTGGGCGAAGAAGATCAGCGGGATCAGCGCAAAGAGGTTGATGTAAAGCACCAGAACCTGCTGAAACATCACCATCGGATCGTTGGGATCGCCGCCGGTGATGACGGAAAAACCGAGGAACAGAAGCACCACGTTGAGAATGCCGAGGTAGGCCGCGAGGATGACCACGGCGACGAGGAAGCCGAGGAACTTCTCAAGCCCCGTGCCTGTGTATTCAAACGGGTTGCCGCCGGGCGCGGTGGCGCTCCAGAGGTAGCGCCGAATGCGAGCCTTGGCCCAGAAGCGGTAGATGCCCAGCGTCAGCAGGGTCAGAACCCCGGTGCCGAGTGCGAGCCAGAAGAGCCGCCCTCCCTCACCACGGTAAGCGCCATGCAGCACGTCATCCTCGACGATCGGCGCGTCAGTGTAAGCCATTGCTCATCCCTCGTATCAATGCCCTGCCCTCTTACGGGGACGCGTCGGGCGAAATCATGACATTCAGTCGGTAAATTTGTTGTCTCTCGGAAAGCCTCGTGGTGCCATTCTACCAGAAGACGCGCGTTTGCCGACCCATTCCGCAAGATCGGTTTCGGTACGGGTGCGGCCGGCCGGGTCTTTCCAGCTCAGGCCCTCTTCGAGTGCGAAAGTGACGGCATCGCTGAGCCCGCCGTCTTTGTACTTCTGAAGCCGCACGCCCTTGCCGCGTGCCATCTCCGGCAGCTCGTCGAGCGCGAAGACCAGCACCTTGCGGTTTTCGCCCACCGCGGCCACGTGATCGCCGGTCACCGGCCGGCAGACGCGGGCCACGACGCCATCCTTGACGTTGAGCGATTGCTTGCCCGCGCGGGTCTGGGCCACCACCTCGTCGGAGTTGACCACAAAGCCGTCGCCCGCCGAGGAGGCCAGCAGAAGCTTTTGCCCCGGCACGTGGGAAAACAGGGCCACGATCTCGGCATCGTTCGGCAGATCGACCATCAGACGCACCGGCTCGCCCATGCCGCGCCCGCCGGGAAGCTGGGCGCCGGGCAGCGTGTAGAAGCGCCCGTTGGCCCCGAGCAGCAGCAGCTTGTCGGTCGTCTCGGCGTGGAAGGCAAAGCGCGGGCCGTCGCCATCCTTGAATTTCAGTTCCTGGCTCAGGTCGATATGGCCCTTCATCGCCCGGATCCAGCCCATCTGCGAGCAGACGACGGTGATCGGCTCGCGGTCGATCATCGCCTCGATGGGCACATCCTCGACCTCGCCCGCCTCGGCAAAGCTGGTGCGCCGCGCGCCGCCCTCGGACTTGGCGCCGAACTTCTCGCGCACCTCTTTCAGCTCGTCGCTGATGCGGGCCCATTGCAGATCGGGGCTTTCCAGCAGGTCTTGCAGGGCCTCACGCTCGCGCATCAGCTTGTCCTGCTCGGCCTTCAGCTCCATCTCCTCGAGCCGGCGCAAGCTGCGCAGCCGCATGTTGAGGATCGCCTCGGTCTGCACCTCTGTCAGCCCGTCCTGCGGCTCTTCCGGGGTGTCGGGGCCGATGGGGCTGATATAGTCGCGCTCGTCGGTCGCCCGTGCCCGCGTGATCGACCAGTCCTCGGCCATCAGGGCGCGCTTGGGCTCGTCGTCGTAGCGGATGATGTCGATCACCCGGTCGAGGTTGAGGAAGGCCACCATCAGGCCTTCGAGCACCTCAAGGCGATGGTCGATCTTTTCGAGCCGATGGCGCGACCGGCGCTCCAGCACATCGCGGCGGTGGTCGAGGAAGGCGCGCAACAGCTCTTTCAGCGAGCAGACCTTGGGCGTGCGCCCGTCGATCAGCACGTTCATGTTGAGGCTGAACCGCACTTCGAGGTCGGAGTTGCGGAACAGCATGCCCATCAGGATCTCGGGATCGACGTTCTTGGAGCGCGGCTCGATCACCAGCCGGATATCCTCGGCGCTCTCGTCCCGCACGTCGCCCAGGATCGGCAGCTTTTTCAGCTGGATCAGCTCGGCGATCTTCTCGATCAGCTTGGACTTTTGCACCTGGTACGGGATCTCGGTGACAACGATCTGCCACTGACCACGCCCCAGGTCTTCCACCTCGTAGCGGCACCGCAGACGCACCGCACCCCGGCCCGTGCGGTAGGTTTCGGCGATGCTCTCGGGCGGCTCCACGATCACCCCGCCGGTCGGGAAATCAGGGCCTTTCACGTAGTTCAGCAGCGTGTCGTCGCGGGCGTCGGGAGTTTTCAGCAGGTGCAGACAGGCCTGCACCAACTCGTCGATGTTATGCGGCGGAATGTTCGTCGCCATGCCCACGGCAATACCGCTGGAGCCATTGGCCAGCAGGTTGGGGAAGGCGGCGGGCAGAACCTCGGGCTCCTGCAAGCGGCCATCGTAGTTGTCACGGAAGTTGACGGTGTTCTCGTCGAGCCCTTCCAGCAGGGCCTCGGCCCCCACGGTCATCCGCGCTTCGGTGTAGCGCGAGGCGGCGGGGCCATCACCGTCGATGTTGCCGAAGTTGCCCTGCCCGTCCACCAGCGGATAGCGCACCGCGAAATCCTGCGCGAGGCGTGCCATGGCATCGTAGATCGCCTGATCGCCGTGGGGGTGAAAGTCCCCCATCGTGTCGCCGCTGATCTTGGCCGACTTCAGGAAGCCGCCGGTTGCCGACAGCCGAAGACGGCGCATCGCGTAAAGGATTCGCCGGTGAACCGGCTTCAGCCCGTCGCGCGCATCGGGCAGCGCGCGGTGCATGATGGTGGAGAGCGCATAGGTCAGGTAGCGCTCGCCGATAGCACGGCGGAGGGGTTCTGCCCTCTCGTTCGGCTCGATATTGGGGGTGTCTGCCTCGTCATTCATAGATGCTGTGATACCCAAGCCGTGTGGGGCGGTAAAGTGAAACGGCAATGCAACGCACCGTTAAAAAACCGCGCGGGAGGTGGGCGAATGGAACCCTGCGCGATATAGTAAAGTTGGTTCACGAGCATTGAATTTGGTGCGAGGTCTTTGGAGGGTGCAATGGGTGCACGCGGATTGCTGAAAATGGTTGTGGCGCTGCTGGCGCTGATCTTCGGATCGATGGTGCTTGTGGGCGAAGGGCCAGAGGTGGCCATGGGGTCCGACTCGCCGGAGCTGACCGCCGAAGAGCTGGCCGCGCTGGAGCCCCCCGTAGAGGACGCCGTGACCAAGGCCGACGAGTCGCCCGTGGTGCTCGCTGCCGCGCAGGCCGAGCCTGCACCGGTTGCCGAAGAGCCGGAGCCCGTGCGCGAAGCTGCCCTCGGAAATGCGACCGAAGCCGCCGTTGAAGCCGCGCTGGCCTCTGCCGAGCCCACCGAACCCGCTCTGACCGACCCTGAAACCGCCGCCGCCGACCCCATCGGGCTCACCACCGTTGGCGTGGTGCTGGGCCAGCGGGTAAACGTGCGCTCCGGGCCCTCCACCCGCAACGGTGTGATCGGGCAGGTCGTGGAAGATCAGGAAGTGGAAATTTTGGGCTATGCCGAGAACGGCTGGGCCCGCATCCTGCTGAACGGCGAAGAAGGCTATATGTCGGGCGATTTCATCCGCGAAGTGCCGCAGGGCTGACGCCCGCTCTTGCGCCCGGCCCCTTGCCCGGGCATTTCGGGCGCCATGAGCCAGAAATCCATTCTCATCACCGGCTGTTCCACCGGCATCGGCTATGACGCCGCCCACGGGCTGCGTGATGCGGGTTGGCGTGTGTTTGCCACCTGCCGCCAGCAGAAGGACGTGGACCGCCTGCGCGGCGAGGGTTTCGAGAGCCTGCGGCTTGACCACCAGGACGAGGCCAGCATGGAGGCCGCGGTGGCAGAGGTGCTGGAGGCCACCGGAGGCACGCTCGATGCGCTCTTCAACAATGGCGCTTATGGCCTCGTCGGACCGCTGGAAGATGTGCCCACCGACGGGCTGCGCGACCTCTTCGAGAGCAACTTCTTCGGCTACCATACCCTGACGCGGCTGGTGCTGCCGGCGATGCGGGCGCAGGGACACGGGCGCATCCTCAACTGCTCCTCGGTGCTGGGCTTCATGGCGATGCGCTGGCGTGGGCCCTACGTGGCCTCGAAGTTCGCGCTGGAGGGGTTGAGCGACGTGCTGCGGCTGGAGATGTCGGACGCCAACATCAACGTGGTGCTGATCGAGCCCGGCCCGATCCGCACCGAGTTTCGGCGCAATGCCATCGCCAAGTTCGAGCAATGGATCGACTGGAAAGCCTCGCCCCGCCGCGCGCAATACGAGAGTGAGCTGCTCGACCAGCTCTACAAGCGGCAGGACAAGCCCGACCCCTTCGAGCTGGGGCCGGAAGCCGTCACCAAGGCCGTGCTGAAGGCCCTCACCGCCCGCCGCCCCGCCGCGCGCTATCGGATCACTACACCCACCCATATCATGGCCATCGCCAAGCGGCTTCTGCCACAGCGGGTGCAGGACTGGGCGATTCGGAAGGTCTGAGGCAGGCTGTCGCCTTCGCAATCCCGCTCACACAGGCTACATGAGGCGAAACGCCGGAGACCCTGATGACACAAGACCCGCTTTTCCTGCTTGTCGCCTTCGCCTGCCTCGTGGTGGTGGGCATCCTGCTGTTCGGCATCGGCGGCTTTGCGAAGGGCGGGGATTTCAACAAGAAGCACGCCAACAAGGTGATGCGCTGGCGGATCGGGGCGCAGGCGGTGGCGATTGCTCTGATCCTGCTGTTCGTCTGGCTGCGCCGGGGAGGCTGACATGGTTGTTCTGAACAAGATCTACACCCGCACGGGCGACAAGGGAGACACTGCGCTGGGCAACGGCAACCGGGTGGCCAAGCACTCGGCCCGGGTGACAGCCTATGGCACCTCCGACGAGCTGAACTCGGTTGTCGGCATGGCCCGTCTGCATGCCGAGGGAGAGATGGACGCGCGGCTCGCCGCGATCCAGAACGATCTTTTCGACCTTGGCGCCGATCTCTGCCGACCGGGCCTCGCCGAGGACGACAAGGCGGAATACACGCCGCTGCGCATGGTCGAAAGCCAGGTGACCCGGCTGGAGCGGGAGATTGACGAGATGAACGCGGGGCTGGAGGCGCTGCGCAGCTTCATCCTGCCCGGCGGCACCCCGTTGGCCGCACATCTGCACCTTGCCCGCACCACCTGCCGCCGCGCCGAGCGGCTTGCAACTGAGTTAGCCGAGGCCGAGCCCGATGATGTGAATACCCATGCCATCCGCTACCTCAACCGCCTCAGCGACTGGTTTTTCGTCGCCGCGCGCATCGCCAACGGCGGCGAGGATGTGCTCTGGGTGCCCGGGCAAAGCCGCTGAGGCCGCAAACGTTTGCGCTAACGTCGCAAAACGCGGCGTCGGCACGGCGGATTGCGTCGATTTTGCCCTGTAAGCGGGCCGCGCACTCCGCTAACACATGCCCCAATCCGGGCGGCCAAGCCGCCCCTGACGCGAGGAGAGAGACCCCATGAAGGTGCTAGTGCCTGTGAAACGGGTGATCGACTATAACGTGAAGGTCCGGGTGAAGTCGGACGGTTCCGGTGTCGATCTTGCCAACGTGAAGATGTCGATGAACCCCTTCGACGAGATCGCCGTGGAAGAGGCGATCCGGCTGAAGGAGGCCGGGACCGCCGACGAGGTAGTTGCGGTGTCCATCGGCGTGAAGCAGGCGCAGGAGACGCTCCGCACCGCCCTCGCCATGGGCGCCGACCGGGCGATCCTCGTGGTGGCCGCGGATGACGTGCACCAGGACATCGAGCCGCTGGCGGTGGCCAAGATCCTCGCCAAGGTCGTCGAGGAGGAACAGCCGGGCCTCGTGCTGGCCGGCAAGCAGGCGATCGACAACGACATGAACGCCACCGGCCAGATGCTTTCGGCACTTCTGGGCTGGTCGCAGGCGACCTTTGCCTCCGAGGTGAAGGTCGAGGGCGACAGCGCCGTGGTGACCCGCGAAGTGGACGGCGGGTTGCAGACCATCAAGGTGAAGATGCCGGCCATCGTCACCGTCGACCTGCGCCTGAACGAGCCGCGCTATGCCTCGCTGCCCAACATCATGAAGGCCAAGAAGAAGCCGCTGAATGAGAAGACCGCCGAAGATTACGGCGTCGACGTCAGCCCGCGCCTCGAAGTGGTGAAGACCTCCGAGCCCGAAACCCGCCAGGCTGGTGAGATCGTGCCCGACGTCGACACGCTGGTGGCCAAACTCAAAGAAAAGGGGGTCGTGTAATGGCTGTTCTGCTTCTTGCCGAAGTGACCGATGGCGAACTGGCGATGGACGCCACCGCCAAGGCCGTTTCCGCCGCCAAATCGCTGGGCGACGTGACCCTGCTCTGCGCCGGGGCCTCGGCCTCTGCCGCCGGTGAGGCCGCCGCCAAGATTGATGGCGTGGCGAAGGTGCTGGTGGCCGAGGATGCCTCGCTGGGCCACCGCCTTGCCGAGCCAACCGCCGCGCTGATCGTCAGCCTCGCGGGCGACTACAGCCACATCTGCGCGCCCGCCACGACGGACGCGAAGAACGTGATGCCCCGCGTCGCTGCCCTGCTCGACGTGATGATCCTTTCGGACGTCTCGGGCGTGGTCGATGCCGACACCTTCGAGCGCCCGATCTACGCGGGCAACGCGATCCAGACGGTGAAATCGAAGGACGAAAAGAAGGTTATCACCTTCCGGACTTCCACCTTCGACGCCGCTGGCGAGGGTGGTTCGGCCGCGGTGGAAAACACCTCTGCGGCCGACAACCCGGGCCTCTCCGAATGGGTCGAGGACAAGGTGGCCGAGAGCGACCGCCCCGAGCTGACCTCTGCCGGCATCGTCGTATCCGGCGGCCGTGGCGTGGGCTCGGAAGAGGACTTCGAGCTGATCGAGAAGCTGGCCGACAAGCTCGGCGCTGCCGTCGGTGCCTCGCGTGCCGCCGTCGACTCGGGCTTCGCCCCGAACGACTGGCAGGTGGGCCAGACCGGCAAGGTCGTTGCGCCCGAGCTCTACGTTGCCGTGGGCATCTCGGGCGCCATCCAGCACCTCGCGGGCATGAAGGACTCCAAGGTGATCGTCGCGATCAACAAGGACGAAGAAGCCCCGATCTTCCAGGTCGCGGACTACGGCCTCGTGGCCGACCTCTTCACCGCCGTTCCGGAGCTGATCGAAAAACTCTGAGGCGTGGCCGGGCCCGATGGCCCGACCGGAGAATGCAGAAAGGCCCGCCACGAACGGCGGGCCTTTTTCATGGCCTCACCAGCTCGGTAATGCGTGGCGCTACGGCCTGGGCGATTTCCATGTGCACGCGGGGGCCCGGCATCTCGGCTGCGGCGGGGGCCTCCACCTCGTTGAAAACCATGCCCCTGGTGCCCTCGCCCCACGCCTCGGCGCTTGGAATCACCTCCAGCACGCCCGCCAGTTGCGGGCGCAGCAGATCGACCATCTCGTCGTCAACGTAGAGCGGATCGTTTCCAAGGGAGTCATGCGCATCGTCCCGGCAGGGGTCGCGCCCGTCACGCACCCACAGGAGCACGACGGCCCCCGGTATCTTTGCCAGCATCGTTTGCATCCGGGCGACCCAGGCCGATTTGAGCTCTTCGACCACCATCAGGTATTTCTCTTCGCTGACGCGGTGCAGCGTGGAGAGCATGTGGCGGGTGAAGTTGAACTCGGTGAAATCCACCTCTCGGAATACCGTTTTCATCAGGCTGGAGGCGCGCAGGAAGCGATCGTTACGGCGCGGGTGAACGGCGTAGAACCGGTTGGACATGTTCTGAGCCCCCATCACCTGCACCACAGTCACCGCAGCGCGCGAGGCGGCATCGATCAGCGTTGGATCGTTCACATAAAGGTCGGCGCCTGCATTCAGGCAGCCGAAGTTGACGCAGCGCCGCCCCGTCTGCTCTTCCACCAGCGTCGGAAACGGAAGCTCCACGAACTTGCCATAGGTCTCGGTGCCCCCGAAGAAGGCGACATACTTGCCATCCAGCTTGCGCCGCGGCCCCCGGAACAACAGACGCGACTTGCCGTAACGGCAATGCAGATAGTCAAGGGCACTTTGACCCGTTGTCTCAAAGGTCATTCCCACACCTCACACAGATTTTCTTCACCCGGGAGGCAACCTGACGGAACCCCCTTTCGATTTCGCTAAAGTTTCGAATTCGACCGATATTTCTTTGGTCTCCGGCTCTTGCTGCGGCTGCATCGCCCCCCTAATCTCGCCGCAACCAGCCAAGCGGAGTGCATCACATGGATATCCAGACCATCGGCGTTGTCGGCGCGGGACAGATGGGCAACGGCATTGCCCATGTGCTGGCGCTCGCGGGCTATGACGTAAAGCTGAACGACATCAAGCAGGACGCCATCGACAAGGCGATGGAGACCATCCGCAAGAACATGGATCGCCAGGTCAGCCGCGACAAGATCAGCGCGGAAGAGCGCGATGCGGCGCTGGGGCGGATCTCGTCGACGCTCACGCTGACCGATCTCGGCCCTTCCGACCTGATCATTGAGGCCGCGACCGAGCGCGAAACGATCAAGACGGCCATCTTCGAAGATCTCGTGCCGCACCTTGCGCCCAACACGATCCTGTCGTCCAACACATCGTCGATCTCGATCACCCGGCTCGCCTCACGCACCGACCGGCCCGAGAAGTTCATGGGCTTTCATTTCATGAACCCGGTGCCGGTGATGCAGCTTGTCGAGCTGATCCGCGGCATTGCCACCGACGAACCCACCTACAAGGCCTGCGCAAAGGTGGTCGAGAAACTGGGCAAGACGGCCTCCTCTGCCGAGGACTTCCCCGCCTTCATCGTCAACCGCATCCTGATGCCGATGATCAACGAGGCGGTTTACGTGCTCTACGAGGGCGTGGGCAACGTGAAGTCGATCGACATGGCGATGAAGCTGGGTGCCAACCACCCGATGGGCCCGCTGGAGCTGGCCGACTTCATCGGGCTCGACACCTGCCTTGCCATCATGAACGTGCTGCACGACGGGCTGGCCGACACCAAGTATCGCCCCTGCCCGCTGCTGACCAAATATGTCGAGGCCGGCTGGCTTGGCCGCAAGACCCAGCGCGGGTTCTACGATTATCGCGGCGAGGAGCCGGTGCCGACCCGCTGACGCGGGCGCACGAATTTTCGTACGATAATTCGTGGCGGCGGCTCAGGCGCGCGGCTTAAGGGCCAGTGTTTGTTCGCGCAGCCAGGTGATGAAGCCGCGCGGGTTGTCCTTGCGGGCGTCGATTTCGTCGCGGCCGATGGGCGTACCGACCACGGGGGCCTGCGGCTTGTTCAGCGCGTGGCGCACCTCGTAGAGCAGCAGGCTCTGGCGCAGCACGGCAGAGAGCTTGTTGGCGATCTGGTACCAGCGGCTGTTCTGGCCCTGGAAGTAGATCGGCAGCACCTGCGCCTCGGAGCGCAGCACCATCTTGGCGGTGAAGGCGTGCCATTCTTTCTCAATCGCGGGACCGAACCAGGTTTTGGCCGAGGCCACCTCACCCGCCGGAAACAGCACAACGCAGCCGCCCGATTTCAGGTGCTCGTTGGCCTTCTTGCGCATCTCAAGGTTCCGCTCGAGCGCGTCGGGCTCATGCGGGAAGGGCACCGGAATCATGAAATCGTCAATCTCGGCCACGCCCGTCAACAGCGAGCGCGTAAGGATCTTGTAATCGGTGCGGCGGCGCCCGATCAGTTCGGCCAGCACCATGCCGTCGACCAGCCCGTGAGGGTGGTTGGCCACGATCACCAGCGGGCCGGTTTCGGGGATGTTGTCGATCTGCTCCTGCGGCGTCGTGAGCTTGATGCCCATCACGCCGAGGGCCTGCGCCCAGAAGCCCTGGCCGTGGGGCACACCCAGCGCCTCGAACCGGCGGATCAGGCGCAGAAGCCGCAGCTTGGCCGTGGCCCATTCCATCACCCGGATGAAATTGGCCTGAAGCGGGTTGGGAAAGGTATTCGCGTAGCTCAGGCGGCGGCGATCATAGGGCACATCGTTCAGCGCCTCGGACTCGGGCTGCGTAACCGGGCCGCTGACAGGCAGCTCAAGCCCACGGCGCGCGCGCCGGAGGGTCATCGTCTTAGGTTGGTAACTTTCCACCAAGAGGGCCGTGCCTCCCTGCTCTCGTCTCTCAGATGCCTTCGCCGAACTTGTCGGCCACCAGCTCTGCAAGGGCGGTTGCCAGCTCTTCTGCCTGGGCTCCGCGGGTTTCGACTTCAATAAAGGTTCCCTTGGACGCTGCCAACATCAAAAGCCCCATGATGCTGTCGCCCCCTGTGCTGAGGCCGTCCTTGGATACGTCGGCCTCGGCGTCGAACTGCTCAACACATTCCACGAACTTCGCAGAAGCGCGGGCGTGCAGCCCCTTTTCATTCACGATTTCCAGACGTTGCACCGACATGCCCCCTCCGTGTCAGACCACGCCACCATCGTAGCTGTTGATGTACTTCCGGCCCGCCGCCATGGCACAACCCACCGCATCCTCCACCTTGAGGTGGCGGGATTTCGCGAGTTTGACCAGCATGGGGAGGTTCGCGCCGTAGAGAATCTTGCGATCGTCGGGGCGGCAGGCGAGCAGCGAGAGGTTGGAGGGGGAGCCGCCGAACATGTCGGTCACCACCACCACGCCCGAGCCATCATCCACCGCGTCGGCGGCATCGCAGATTTCGGCCTGCTTGCGCGATCTGTCACAATCGGCTGCTATGGTGATGGCGCGAATGCCATCCTGTCGGCCCACGACATGCTCGACTGCGGCGAGATATTCCTTCGCCAGCCCGCCATGTGCCACGATCACGATTCCGATCAAGCTTTCTTCCCCAAAGCTGCGGCAGGCGGCTCTGCCGCCCGTGCCCCAGCCCGCCGTTCGATTTCCCGATGCCGAATAGACACCCGCCATCCGGCCCCTGCAAGCTCTTTCCCGAACCGTTCCGTGAGGGCAACGGAGCGGTGCTTACCGCCGGTGCAGCCGAAGCCGATCGACAGGTGGGATTTGCCCTCCTCTACAAAGGCGGGCAGTAGCATATCGACAAGACCCCGCACGCGGTTGTGAAACTCCGCGAAGCGCGGGTCGGCCTCCACATAGGCCACCACAGCGGCCTCGCGGCCATCGAGCGGGCGCAGGTCGGGCTGCCAGTGCGGGTTGTTCAGGAAGCGGCAGTCGAACACCATGTCGAGCCCGTGGGGCAGGCCGCGCTTGTAGGAGAAGCTCTGGATCGAGACGCCGAGGCGCACCGTTGCTTCGAGAGCGAACAGCCGGTCGAGCTCTTCGCGCAGGTCGTGCACGGAGAGGTCCGATGTGTCGATGAGCACATCGGCGCGCTCGCGGATGCCTGCGAGCAGCTCGAAATCGCGCCGGATGCCCTCTTCCGGGCTTTCGGAGGGGGCCAGCGGATGGCGGCGGCGGGTTTCGGAGTAGCGGCGCAGCAGCACCTCGGGCTGGCAATCGAGGTAGAGCACCTCGTGCGAGATGTCGGGGCGGGCATCGAGCTGCGAGAGCAGATCGAGCAGGTGCGGCGGGTCGAACTCACGGTTGCGGCTGTCGATGCCGAGCGCCAGCGCCCCGCCGCGCGGCGCGCCCTCCAGCAGGCGGGGCACCAGCGAGAGGGGCAGGTTGTCGATCGCCTCGTAGCCGAGGTCTTCGAGCACCCGCACGGCAGAGCTGCGGCCCGCGCCCGCCGGGCCCGTGACCAGCACCAGCCGTTGCACGGCGGTGGTCAGGGGCAGCGCCTCGACGGCGGGCGGGGTATGCGGTGTGTCAGTCATCTGTCGGGTCATTGGCAGCGTCATGGGCACCGCCCGTCATCATCAGCAGCACCGCTGCCGGAAACTGAGCCTCTGGCGACCGGTGAAGCAAGGGGAGACTGCACCCGAAGAGGAGAATTTCGCGCGGTGGCGGCAGCCTGTCACGCTCTTCGCGGCCAGCGTCGATCACCAAGGCGATTTCAGCCTCCGCCACGGCGGGAACGGTGAGCAGGCCGACGCCCCGGCACTCGATCCGGCCTTCGAATCCCGGGCGGGGCCGGGCCAGAAGCCTGCCGCCCTCGCCCGAGAGCATCAGCCGGTCGTCCCCCACCAACCGGGCGCCGCGCGAAATCAGCTCGACAGCCAAAGATGATTTTCCAGCCCCGGAGGGCCCGAGAATGAGGACGCCGCGCGCGCCGAAGGCGATTGCGGTGGCATGGAAGAAGTCGTCGTGGGTCTTGTCCTGCCCGGCCATCGTCTGGCTCATCCTGCGCTGGCCTCCGCGCGGCCGGTGCGCGGCACGTCGTCAGACCGGCAGGCCGACCACGAAACGGGCGCCGAGTGGCTCGGAGGTGATGTCATCTTCGGTGGGCCGGATGTTTTCGGCCCAGATCACGCCGCCATGGGCCTCGATGATCTGCTTGGAGATCGCGAGGCCGAGGCCGGAGTGGTCTCCGAACTGGCCCTCGGGCCGCTCGGAGTAGAAACGGTTGAAGACCTTGGTCAGCGCCTGCTCGGGGATGCCCGGGCCGGTATCCTCGACCACCACCAGCACGCGGTTTTCGCGACGGCGCACCCAGACGCGCACCGCATCGCCCTCTTCGCAGAACGAAAGCGCGTTGGTGATGAGGTTGACGAACACCTGAGCCAGCCGCGCTTCGAGCCCGGTGATGCGGATCGGCTGGCGGGGCACGTCGGTGATGAACTCCACGCCCTTCCGCTGCGCCTCACCGCCGAGATACTCGGTCAGGTTGCCCAGCATCTTCAGCAAGTCGAAGCTCTCTTCCTCTTCCTTCACCAGCTCGCTGTCGAGCCGGGAGGCGTTGGAAATGTCGGAGACGAGGCGATCGAGGCGGCGCACGTCATGCTCGATCACGTCGAGCAGCTTCTGGCGCTGGTCGTCGCGCTTGGCCACCCGCATCGAGCTGACGGCAGAGCGCAGGCTGGCGAGCGGGTTCTTGATTTCGTGGCTCACGTCGGCGGCAAACTGTTCGTTCGCGTCGATCCTGTCATAGAGCGCGGCCACCATGCCCCTGAGCGCGCCCGAAAGGCGGCCGATCTCGTCGGGGCGGCCGGT
Organism: Vannielia litorea; assembly: GCF_018424695.1. Taxonomy (GTDB): domain Bacteria; phylum Pseudomonadota; class Alphaproteobacteria; order Rhodobacterales; family Rhodobacteraceae; genus Vannielia; species Vannielia litorea_A. The sequence continues at coordinate 50,073 of NZ_QTNQ01000017.1, read as the reverse complement.
GAGATCGGGGATGCGGACCCTGCTGGGGCTCATCTTCTGCTCGCCCTTCTCGCGCCCGATCTCGGCGGCAGAGGCAAGGTCGGCAATCGGGTTGGCAATGGTGGAGGCCAGCAGCAGCGACAGGCCGATGGAAACGAGGATGGCGATGACGAACATCTGCAGCACCTGCTCGCGCTCGGAGCGCACCAGCGTGTCGATCTCGCCCTGGGCCGAGGTGATGGCCACCACGCCAACCACCTGGTTTCCCGCGATCACCGGCGTCGCCACTGAGAAGATCGTGCCGCCGGCAGCGTTGGACCCGGTGCGCACCGTGGTGCGCCCGGTTGCGGCATCGGCCACCATGGCGCGGGCCAGCCCCTCTGGGTCGACATCGGGGATGTCGGTGCGCTGCGAGGAGAAGATGGAAGACATCCCCTCCCAGATCGCGTTGAGGAAGTCAGTGATAACGGTGCGCCGCTCTTTTTGGGCCTGGGTCACGGCGCTGATGGCATCGCTGCCGACGGTGGAGCCCAGGATCGTTTCCTGCGCGCCGAACACGAAGACCTCGACCCCCGAAGAGAGGTCGAGCCCGTCGACCACGGCCTGCACGTCGACACCACTGGCGTCGAGCGCCACCGGCGCGCCATCGAGCTGCACCTCGAACACATCGGCGATGAGCTGGGCCTCGGCCTGAAGCCCGGCCTCCCGTTGCAGCGCGAGGCTGTCACGGAACGGGTTGAGATAGAACACGCCCGCCACCAGAAGCAGCAGGCCGAGCAGGTTGAAGGTAATGATCTTGCGGGCAAGCGGCGAGCGGTTGAGCGTCAGGAAGCCCCGACGCGCACGCTTTTGCTGCATGGCGTAGTCGGCGCTCTGGGGGCTTTCCCAGTCTTCGCCGAGGACGACATCCGCTTCATATGTCCGGCCTGTGTCCCGCACCGGGGCCACCTCCTGCCCGCTGCGCCTCACTCCTCGTTGTAGCGATACCCGATGCCATAGAGGGTTTCGATCGCGGAGAACTCATCGTCCACCGAGCGCATCTTCTTGCGCAGGCGCTTGATGTGGCTGTCGATGGTGCGGTCGTCGACATAGACCTGATCGTCGTAGGCAACGTCCATCAGCTGGTCGCGGCTCTTCACGAAGCCGGGGCGCTGGGCGAGCGCCTGGAGCAGCAGAAACTCGGTGACGGTAAGCGACACGTCGAGGCCTTTCCAGGTCACGGCGTGGCGCAGCGGATCCATCACCAGCTCGCCGCGCACCATCACCTGGGCGGTTTCCGCCTCGGTCGGGCCGTCACCGGCGATCACCTCCTGGCGGCGCAGCAGGGCGCGGATGCGCTCCACCAGCAGACGCTGGGAGAAGGGCTTCTTCACGTAGTCGTCGGCGCCCATGCGCAGACCGAGCACCTCGTCGATCTCGTCATCCTTGGAGGTGAGGAAGATCACCGGCATGGTGGTCTTGGTCCGGAGCCGCTGAAGCAGATCCATCCCGTCCATCCGGGGCATCTTGATGTCCAGCACGGCCATGTCGGGGAGTTTCTTGTTGAACGCGTCCAGCGCGGTCTGACCATCGTTATAGGTTTCGACCTCGAAGCCTTCGGCCTCCAGAGTCATCGAAACAGAAGTGAGGATATTCCGGTCGTCATCGACGAGGGCAATTCTCGACATGCCTGCATTCCTTATTGTTTGTGCTCGTTGCCTTGTTTTGCCTCAACATCCCGAATCGCACCTTTGGAATCAACTACTAAGTGCGAATCACCGGCGCTACTGCCCCACAATGAACCGCAAAAGTGAGAACGAATGGCTAATTTGCATCACCTCACCGCCGCATTTTGCGCCCCTCGGCGGATGTTTGCGTTAAACTGCCGCTGGTTGCGCTAACGCCGCGCCTGCGCCGGTTCCTTTGAAAAAATGTCATGCTATAGGGGCGGAACTTCCCCATGCTCGGGGAGGCGTTCCGGGCCGGGATGGCACGGGACAGGCTACCAGATCAGAGCTTGCCTCAGGAGCACAAGAAAACGATGACCATCGGACGCGTCAACCCCGCCAAACGCCTGGAAGATCAAGGGATTAACGGCCTGGGGAACGTCTATTACAACCTCATCGAGCCGGCCATCATCGAAGAAGCCATCAAGCGTGGCGAGGGTGAGCTGGGCAAGGGCGGCGCGTTTCTGTGCTCCACCGGCAAGTTCACCGGGCGTTCGCCCAAGGACAAACACGTGGTGCGCTCGGCGGCGACCGAAAACACCATCTGGTGGGACAACAACGCGCCGATGTCGGAAGCCGGCTTCGATGCGCTCTACGCCGACATGCTGGAGCACATGAAGGGCCGCGACTACTTCGTGCAGGATCTCTTCGGCGGTGCCGACCCGGCCCAGCGGCTGGATGTGCGCATGGTCACCGAGCTGGCCTGGCACTCGCTCTTCATTCGCCACATGCTGCGCCGCCCGTCGCGCGACGAGCTCGACAGCTTCGAGCCCGAATTCACCGTCATCAACTGCCCCAGCTTCCAGGCCGACCCGGCCAAACATGACTGCCGCAGCGAGACCGTCATCGCGCTGAACCTCGACAAGAAGCTGATCCTGATCGGCGGCACCGAATACGCGGGCGAAAACAAGAAATCCGTATTCACCCTGCTCAACTACCTGCTGCCCGAGCGCGGCATCATGCCGATGCACTGCTCGGCCAACCACGCCGCGGGCAACCCGGTGGATGCGGCCGTGTTCTTCGGCCTTTCCGGCACCGGCAAGACCACCCTTTCGGCCGACCCGAACCGCGTACTGATTGGCGATGACGAGCACGGCTGGTCGGATCGCGGCACCTTCAACTTCGAGGGCGGCTGCTACGCCAAGACGATCAACCTCAGCGCCAAGGCCGAGCCCGAGATCTACGCCACGACCGAGATGTTCGGCACCGTGATCGAAAACATGGTCTACGATCCCGAAACAAAGGATCTGGACTTCGAGGATGACAGCCTCACGGCCAACATGCGCTGCGCTTACCCGCTGCATTACATCTCGAACGCCTCCGAAACGGCGCTGGGCGGGCACCCCAAGAACATCATCATGCTCACCTGCGACGCCTTTGGCGTGCTGCCCCCGATCGCCCGGCTTACGCCCGCGCAGGCGATGTATCACTTCCTTTCGGGCTTCACCTCCAAAGTGGCGGGCACCGAGCGCGGCGTGACCGAGCCCGAGCCCACCTTTTCCACCTGCTTCGGCGCGCCCTTCATGCCGCGCCGCCCCGAGGTTTACGGCAACCTGCTGCGCGAGAAGATCGACACCCACGGCGCCACCTGCTGGCTGGTCAACACCGGCTGGACCGGCGGCGCCTATGGCACCGGCTCGCGGATGCCGATCAAGGCCACCCGCGCCCTGCTCACCGCCGCACTCGACGGCTCGCTGCACGAGGCCACCTTCCGCAAGGACGAGAACTTCGGCTTCCAGGTGCCGGTCACGGTGCACGGCGTCGATGCCGCCCTGCTCGACCCGCGCTCGACCTGGGCCGACAAGGACGCCTATGACGCGCAGGCAAAGAAGCTGGTGGACATGTTCGCCGAGAACTTCGCCCAGTATGACGCCTACATCGACGACGACGTGAAGGCCGTCGCCATCGGGTGAGCTTCGAGCGCACGATATCAGGGGCGGTAGGGGCCGGGCTGGCCCTTGCCGCCCTTTTGCTGTCTGCCGCTGCGGGGGGAGCAGAGCCGCGCGTGCAGGCGGACTCAGCCGTGATCGAACGGCTGGAATTCGGGCTGACCTGCCCTCTGCCCATCGTCTCCTCCGAAGACGCGCCGGGCACCGAGAACGGGCGCGTGGACATCTTTGAAGGCGAGGTGCGGTTCGTTGACAGCCACCAGCAGGTGCCTGCCGTTCTGGGCGTGGGCTTTGGTGTGAAGGCCTGGGCGCGCCCGGATGCCGCGCCCACACGCATCACCATCCGCAGCCTGCATCCGGCCTTCCCCGGCACCGGCACCACCAGCCAGAGCTTTACCTCGCATCTCGGGCCGAACGCCCCGATGACCCATGTCTTCACCTTCGACCTGCCGCATGAGGCCACGCCGGGGCTGTGGCAGCTTCAGGCGCTGGCGGGTGGCAGGATGATCTACTCGGTCTCTTTCAAGGTGGTCCCGCCCGAGGCCTACAGCGGCCCGCCGCTGGACTGTGAGCACCTGGACCTGCTGGGCGAGGCCCCGCGCCCCGCCGGGACGCCCGCCGCCTGAGCCGGGCGGGTGACGAAACCCGTTACACGTGATCCGGGCCCTTGGGTTCTGCCGCTCAAGGCCCCATATTCCCCACAGATATGAAACACATGCGCCTCACCTTCCTGCTCGCACTCTCCATCGCCGCGCCTGCCGCCGAGGCGCAGGAGACCTCTGCCGAGCTCTACATCAACACCGCGCTGGTGGCCGAGGTCAGCTATGGCCTCAATTGCGCCGTCGAGATCACAGGCTCCATGGAGGCCCCGGACACCGACCGGGGGCAGGTGGATGTGTTCGACACGCCCCCCGAACTGTCGCCGCTGGGCCAGGTTGTGCCTGCGCTGTTGGGGCTGGGCTTCGGCGTGCGCGCCCGCGCGGCGGACGGGGTGACGATAACCGGCGCGACCTTCACCGTGCATCACCCGCCCTTCCCGGGCCGGGGCACCACCACCCAGAGCTGGCGGGCCAGCTATAGCGACAGTGCCTTTTCGACCCATCTCTACCGCTTCGACTTTCCCTATGAGGCGGTCACAGGCACATGGGTGATGCATGCGACCTACGAGGGCGAAACGCTCTATCGCATCCCCTTCACAGTGGTCCCGCCAGAGGCCTATCCCGGCGCCGCCACGCTCTGCGACCCGGAGAGCCTGCTGAGCTTCGCCCCCCTGCCCGAGGCCGAGGGTGCGCCCGGGTGAAGGCTTTTTACCTTTTCGCTCTCCTGCTTCCTGCCGCCCCTGCGAGCAGCCAGGTTTTCAAGGATGCGGCTGTTGCGGAGGTGGAGCCCTTCGTGGTCTGCGAGGCGCCGCGCGGTGAGCCCGTCGCCGCGCCCGGTACGGAAGAGGGCAGCATCGAAACCGGGGGCGACATCCCCCGGAACACATGGACGACGACCGAAGTGCCGCTGGTGCGAGAGGTGACCTTTGGCGTGCGCGCTCGCTCGGCTAGCGAAACCTTCGACCCTGTCACCATCACCTGGAGCCACCCGCCCTTCGAGAACGGCACCAGCAACCAGAGCTTTGAGAACCGGCTTTACCCGGATGGCGACGTTTACTCCGCCTATCGCATCGAGCGCGACTCGGAGATGGTGGCCGGGGAATGGGTGCTGACGGCAAGCCACGCAGGACGCGAGCTTTACCGCGTGAGCTTCATTCTCGGAGCGGCGGAGGCCGATCCGGAAATCGCGCGCCAATGCGCCGGGGTGCCGCGCAGCGAGTAGGCCCGATGGCTAGCCCATCAGCCCGCGGCGGATGAGGTTGAGACCGGCGATCAAGAGCACCGCCAGCGTGGCTTTGCGGAATGTGGCTTGGTCAATCCGGTCATGCAGCTTGAAGCCCAGCCACATGCCCACCAGCGCCGGCAACAGCAGGAAGGCAGAAAACCAGACCGTCTCACCGTTCATCACCCCGCTCTTGAGGTGCCCGGCCAGCAGCATGACCGACCCGAGCCCGTAGATGACGCCCTGTACCACGATCTGCCGCGCCTTGGGCGTGTCGATGGCCACGAGGTAGAGCACCGTCGTCGGCCCCCAAGTGCCCGCAAGGCCCCCGAGCAGCCCCGAGAGAAAGCCCGCCACAACCGAGGCCACCGGCCTGCGATCTTCGGGAATCGACAGCTTCAGCCCGGCGAGCTGGATGGCGCAGAGCAGCGTGACGGGCACGCCCAGCACCAGATACATCACATTGTCGGGGATCACGGTGACGAGTTGGGCGGAGAGCAGGATCATCACGCAGACGATGAGGGTATAAACCCAGTAATCCCGCACCGCCGCCTTCGCCTCTTCCCAGCCGCAGCGGGCGACCTGCAAGGCATTGGAGACGACGATGGGCAGGATGATGCCCGCGACCACCAGCTTGGGGTCCAGCAGGATACCCATGCCCGAGATCATGATGAGCGGCATGGCAAAGCCCACCGCGCCCTTCACCACGCCCGCCAGAAGCGTAACGCCGAGGGCGAAGACGATGAGGCCGGGGGTGAGGAGATCGGGCAGAAAGGTCATGTTGCCTCATAACGCGCCGCTCGCGCTGCTGCACCTTCAATCGACCGCGACATTTTTATGCACCAAAGTAGCGTTCAGCGAAATTAAGTTGCGCTGCACCTGCGAAAGGATTATCCCGACCCGAGCACGACAGAGAGGACCGAATCCATGCCCCATGACGGACAGGACATGACCGCCCAAACCATCCTTCTCCCCGATCTCCTCAGCCTGACCGGGGCCGCCGTGGCCCCTGCCGAGGCGGTGCTGGCAAAGGCCACCGCACATCTGAAAGAGACGCTCTCCGAAGGCGGGCGCGTGTCGGGCGCGGCGGTGGAGGCAAACCAGACGGCGGCCCATGGTCTGGCGTGGCTGGCGACCTACGTGCAAGCGCTGAAGCAGATGCAGGCCTGGGCCAAGAAGCTGGATGGCGAGGGCAAGTTCGGCGAGGTGGAGCAACTCATCCACCAGATCGCTTTCGGCGAGTATCTCTGGCAGATCTACGGCGGCATCCCGATGAGCCAGGGTGAGATCATTCGCCTGCAAGACATCGGCCTTGGCCAGGACGAGCAGCGCGCTCTGATGGCGCCCGAGGTCATGACCCTCTGCAACAGCGGAAACAGCCAGGCCGCCCGTCTGCGGCTGGTGGAGCTGATGCAGGAGCGCGCCGCCGAGATCACGGTGGGGGCCTCGGGCCTCGACGACGAGTTGGAGATGATCCGCGAGCAGTTCCGCCGCTTCGCGATGGACAGGGTGGAGCCACACGCCCACGAGTGGCACCTGAAGGACGAGCTGATCCCGATGGAGATCATCGAGGAACTGGCCGAGATGGGCGTCTTCGGCCTGACCATTCCGGAGGAATACGGCGGCTTCGGCCTTTCGAAGGCCTCGATGGTGGTGGTGTCCGAAGAACTTTCGCGCGGCTACATCGGCGTGGGCAGCCTTGGCACCCGCTCCGAGATCGCCGCCGAGCTGATCCTTTGCGGCGGCACCGAAGAGCAGAAGGAAAGCTGGCTGCCGCGCATCTCCAGCGCCGAGATCCTGCCGACGGCCGTTTTCACCGAGCCCAACACAGGCTCCGACCTCGGGAGCTTGCGCACCCGCGCGGTGAAGGAGGGCGACAGCTACAAGGTGACCGGCAACAAGACCTGGATCACCCACGCCGCCCGCGCCCATGTGATGACGTTGCTGGCCCGCACCGACCCCGCGACCAGCGATTACAAGGGCTTGTCGATGTTTCTGGCCGAGAAGACGCCGGGCACCGACGAGACCCCCTTCCCCACTCCCGGCATGACCGGCGGCGAGATCGAGGTGCTGGGCTATCGCGGCATGAAGGAATACGAGCTGGGTTTCGACGGCTTCAAGGTGAAAGCCGAGAACCTGCTCGGCGGTGAAGAGGGCAAGGGCTTCAAACAGCTGATGGAGACCTTCGAGAGCGCCCGCATCCAGACGGCGGCGCGCGCCATTGGCGTGGCGCAATCGGCTCTCGATATCTCGATGCAATACGCGCAGGACCGCAAGCAGTTTGGCAAATCACTCATCGCCTTTCCCCGCGTCGCCTCCAAGCTGGCGATGATGGCGGTGGAAATCATGATCGCCCGCCAGCTCACCTATTTCTCCGCATGGGAAAAGGACAACGGTGTGCGCTGCGATGTCGAGGCGGGCATGGCCAAGTTGCTCGGCGCGCGCGTGGCCTGGGCCGCGGCGGACAACGGGTTGCAGATTCACGGCGGCAACGGCTTTGCGATGGAATACAAGATCAGCCGGGTGCTTTGCGATGCGCGGATCCTGAACATCTTCGAAGGGGCCGCCGAAATTCAGGCGCAGGTGATCGCACGGCGGCTGCTGGGCTGACGGGCGGCTTGATCGGCGACGGCTGGCCTCTCTGACGGGGCCTCAGCGGCCGACCCAGACCAGCTTGCAGGCAAAGCCCGGACGCCCCGGCGCGTGGCCTCGAGTCTGCGCGGCGCGACATTCTGCCATCGCCTTGGCCTCGGCGCCCTTGCGGGCCGCAAAGCCCCAGGCGCTGCCCCAGTAGCCTCGGGCATCGACGGCAAAGGCGCGCTGGCCCGCGCGGCTGCGCTGCAAGTCAATCAGCGCTTCGGCCTGAGGGCCGGATACCGGCGGTGCGGCACGGGAGAGCGGCGTGGCGGGCAGGATCTCGGCAACGATCCGGCAATTCTCGGCCCAGGCCGCGCAATGGGCCAGCGCATCGGCCCTGGTTACCCCACGGTCGGCATAGCCCGACACCGCGCCGAACGCCCCGCCAGCCCCCACCGCGAAGGCCCCGTGCCAGGCCGGGCCGGCGAGAAACTCGCCATAGGCCTTGTGCATGGCCCAGGCCTGCGGATGCGCCGTCGCCAACTCTTCCGGCGTTGGGCCGTGCACCACGGCGAGCGGAACGGCCAGGTCGTCGCGCACAAGGCCGGATACCGCCGTGACGGAGAGGGCCGCAATCGCCGCGACGGCGGCAAACAGGGTGGAGCGCTTCAGCATGTGCAAAGTCTCGCCTGACGGTGTGGCAGCAACGTGGCCCCTTGGCGGCAGCCGCCGGACACCGTAGCTGTGAGGCATGAAACCGATTGCCCTTGCCGCCCTCCTCGCTGTTCCGCCTCTGGCCACGGCCTGCGCGGATGAAACCCTCACCGGCTACGCCTCGGGCGTGTATCGGCTGGAAGAGATTGACGGCACCCGCTTCGAGTGGGGCGCCACACTGGACCTGACGGAGGAGGGGCGCATCGCCGGGCAGGCTCCGTGCAACCGCTACTCGGCGGCTCAGGAAGCGCCCTACCCCTGGTTCCAGCCCGGCCCGATCGCCGCCACCCGGATGGCCTGCCTGCACATGAACGGCGAAGCGGCGTTCTTCGAGGCGCTGGGAGAGATGACGCTGGCCGAAGCCTCGGGGCCGGTGCTGATCCTGTCGAACGAGGCGGGCCGGGAAATGGTGTTCCGGCTGGAGGAGTGACGGCTCAACCCTTCGCCAGCACCCGCAGCAGACGTCCGCGTGCGCCGGGCAGCGGCTTGTCGCCCAGCGAGGCCCGCAGCTGGTGCTCAAGAAAATACCCCGTGGTTTCAAACCCCTGCATCAGTTCTCCGGGGCTTTCTGGCGGCTCGCCCATGAGGCAGGGCGGCAGCGGCAGCAGCTTGGGCGCCCACTCCCCTGCCCCTTCGGCGCTCACCGCGCGGCCCGTCTTGGGCGAAACGTAGACCAGCCCTTCGGTGGCCCCGGTGGCGGCGCAACAGGTGAGATCGAGGCCGAAGCCCATTTCGTCGAGCAGCGCCAGCTCCCAGCGCAGGTAGGCGAGCGGCCAGTGCGGCGAGGCCTCTTCGATGAGGTCGAGCACGGTGAGGCTGCGGGTATAGAGCCCCGGATAAGCGGCCCGCTCGGGCAGAACGAAAGACAGCAGCGCCGTCACCGCACCCAGCCCCGCCAGTGCCCGGCGGTCGCCCAGAACACCGGCAGCCCGCGCCCGGATCGGTTCGACGGTGAAGGCCCCGAGATGGTCCTCCAGCCGGGCGCGCCATGTCAGATCGAGCTGGGCGCCGGGTTGCAGGATGGGAGACATCCGGCGGCCGGTGCCACCCCGAACCACGCCCGCGTGACGACCGTGACCGGCTGTGAAGACCTCTATGATCGCGGCGTTCTCACCATGAGGCCGGACGGTCAGCAACACGCCTTCCTCCCGCCACTCCATCAGTCGAGCCCTTCCTCGTCGAGCAGGTGCCGCCCCGCGCGGTCTTCCACCTCGATCAGCCAGAGGTCGGGATCGAAGCGGCGCTGGTCGCGCAGGGCGGCATCGACCTCGGCCTCGGGGCCTTCGGCCAGCACATCCCAGGGGCGGGAGCCGTCCATCGCCATGATGCGCTGGAAGGCGCGTGCGGTGCCGTCGAGCGGGCTTTGCTTGATGAGGATGTTCCCCGCCGTTTCATCGCCCCTGGCCACCACGAAAGCGGGGATGTCGGCCAGCCGCAGGCGGGTGAGGTAGGCCTGCACCCAGAAGCCGCTTGTGAGCCGCGTCAAGCGTTGCCGTCCTTGAAATCAAGGCCCATCTCGTCATACCGCTCGCTCTCCTCCAGCCAGTTGGGCCGGACCTTCACCTGCAGGAAGAGGTGGACCTTGTGGCCGAGGAACTCCTCCAGCTCCTCGCGGGCGGCCTTGCCCACGGCCTTGATCGTCTCGCCCCGGTTGCCCAGCACAATGCCCTTGTGGCCATCGCGCATGACATAGACGATCTGGTCGATCTTCGCCGAACCGTCCTTGCGGTTTTCCCAGGCTTCCGTCTCGACGGTGAGCTGGTAGGGCAGCTCCTGATGCAACCGCAGGGTCAGCTTTTCGCGGGTCATCTCGGCGGCGATCATGCGCAGGGGCAGGTCGGCGATCTGGTCTTCGGGGTAGAGCCACGGGCCCTCGGGCAGCTCGGCGGCGAGCCATTTGCGCAGGTCGTCCACGCCATGGCCCTTTTCGGCGGAGATCATGAAAACCTCTGCAAATTCATAGGCTTCTGTCAGCTTCGCGGTCAGCGCCAGCAGCACTTCCGATTTCACCCGGTCGATCTTGTTGATCGCGAGCGCCACCGTCTGGCCCTCGGGGCTGCGCTCCTTCAGCGCATCGAGGATGGCCTGCACACCCTCGGTCAGCCCCCGGTGCGCCTCGACCAGCAGCACCACGATATCGGCATCCGCCGCTCCGCCCCAGGCCGCGGCCACCATCGCCCGGTCCAGCCGGCGGCGCGGGCGAAAGAGGCCCGGCGTGTCGACGAAGGTAAGCTGGCTTTCGCCTTCGATGGCGACGCCCCTGATACGGGCGCGGGTGGTTTGCACCTTGTGGGTGACGATGCTCACCTTGGCGCCGACCATGCGGTTGGTCAACGTCGACTTGCCCGCGTTGGGCTCTCCGATCAGGGCGACGAAACCGGCGCGTGTGGTCATGGGGCGTGGCCTTTCATTGGGGCGAGTCTAGCCTGCGGGCGAAGGCGCTTCCATAGGGTCAGGCGAGGGTCAGCACAAGCGGGCAATGGTCGGAGACCTCGGGCTCGTGCACCACGTCGAAGTGCGACACGCTCAGGCCCGCGCTCACCATCATGTAATCCGCGTGGCGCTCGGGCTTGGTGTAGAGGCTGTTGCGGGTGCCGGGATGGTCGCCCTCGGTGACCAGCTCGCGGGAGGCGAGGCGGGACAGGGTGCGCAGAGTTTCGCTGCCGGGCAACACATTGAAATCGCCGCAGATAACCACCTCATCGCCGGGTTGACGGATGGTCTCGACAAGTGCGGCGAGGCGGGCGGCCTGGGCGGCGCGGGCGGGGGTATCGGCCTTGCCCTGCTCGGGGTCGCGCAGCCCGTGCATGTGGGCAATAACGACCGCCCCCTCGGGCCGCCACAGGCGAATTGCGTGGCCGGTGCGGGAGCGTGGATGGGCGCCGAAGCCTTGCGCACCGAACTCACCGTGGACGAAGCCCTGCGCCTGATGGGTCACGGGCAGGCCCCTGCGGGTGAGCGTTGCGAGGCCCCATTGGGACCACACCTGCGCCTCTCCGTGCCAGAGCCGGCCGCGGGCGGCGGGGCAGAAGGTGATGTCATGGGTGGGGAGGGCTGTGGCAAGGTCAGCCAGCATGTCGGCCCGTTGGGGCAGGTTGCGGCCATCGTCGCGGTAATCGAGCCACGGCGCAGGGCTGCCCGGAACGTGGACAACCTCTTGAATACAAAGGATATCCGGATCGTTTTGCGCAAGCCAGCCGGAGAGCTCGGCGTGCATCCGCCCGCCCCAGGCGTTGAGGCAGGTCAGGCGCATCAGGCTTCGAGCCGGGTCAGAAGCGCGCGGGCGGCCTCATGCTCGGCCAGCTTCTTTCGGCGGGCCTTGCCCGTGGCCTCTTCGCCATTGGCCAGCACGGCGGCCATGTGGAAGATGAACTCGTGGCCATCGCCTTCCTGCTTGCGCAGCTCGTAGCTGGGCGGCGGCAACCCACGCGCCTGCGCCCATTCCTGAAGCGCGGTCTTGGCGTCTTTCGCATCGGCCTCCACGGCCTTCACCCGACCCAGCCAGTGCCTGCGCACCACCGTACGGGCGGCGTCAAAGCCCGCATCGCGGTAGACGGCGGCAATGACCGCCTCCATCGCATCGCCCAACAGCGCCTCCTTGCGGCGCCCGCCCGATTGCATCTCGGAGCGGCCAAGCTTGAGTACATCGCCCAGCGCGATCTCGCGGGCGACCTCGGCGCAGGTCTCCTTGTTGACCAGCACGTGAAACCGGGGCGAAAGCTGGCCTTCGGGCGCGTGGGGGTCTGCCTCCATCAGCGCCTCTGCGATCACGAGGCCGAGCACGCGGTCGCCCAGAAACTCGAGGCGCTGGTTGTTCTCCTGCCCCGTGGTGGTGAAGGAGGGGTGGGTGAGCGCCCGGATCAGCAGCGCCGGATCGGTGAACCCGTGGCCGAGCCGGGCGGCGAAGGCCTGAACATCTGCCGAGAGCTTCATTCGATCACTTTCCCGTATCTATCCGACCGCCAGTTACGAAAATCATAAAGCCACGACCCGGCGGCTGAAAAGATCACCCTGTCGGCATGGCCGCGGACGCTTTCGAGCGGGACAAAACCGAGGCCGCCTTGCGGCTGGGGCACGCGGCTGTCGAGGCTGTTGTCGCGATTGTCGCCCATCACGAACATATGGCCGGGCGGCACGGTAACCTCGGACGTGGTATCCATCGGTCCGCCATCGGAGAGGTTGAGCACGTGGTGGCTGCGCCCGGAGGGGAAGGTCTCTCGCAGCAGGGACTTGAGGCAGATCGCCCCCTCCCCCACCGGTTCATTGGCGCAGCGCGGGCGGTTGCGGCGCGGCCCCTGCCCTTCCATGACCTCCTCGAAATCACCCACAGGCTCCTGCGCCAGCGGCGCGCCGTTGAGCACCGGCACGCCGCCCTGCACGGCGATGGTGTCGCCCTCCAGCGCGATGACCCGTTTGACGAAATCGGCCCCTGTGACGGGGTGGTCGAACACCACCACATCGCCGCGCTCGACGGGGCGCGGCAGGCGCTCGTTCACGAAGAAATAGTCGCCCACCAACAGGGTGGGCTTCATCGAGCCTGCGGGGATGTAGAACGGTGCCCAGATCAGGCGGAGTACGAGGGCGGCGGCGGGCAGGCCGAAGACGAGGGCCGCGCCGAAGCCGATGAAAAGCCAGTAGAAAACCCGGCGCACCGGATTACTCGACCTTGTGGAAGAAGCGGTCGCCCCGCCATGTCCAGAAGTAGAAGAGCGAGCGGCCTGCGGAGGAGAACATCACCCGATCCACGCGACCGATGAGGTTTTCGAAGGGGACGAAGCCCACCCCGCCAAGCTGCTGCGAGACCCGGCTGTCCTGGCTGTTGTCGCGGTTGTCGCCCATGAAGAAGTACTGGCCCTCGGGCACCACGTAGACGCTGGTTTCATCCTGGTGGCGGTTGGGCAGGTAGCGGACATCGAGGGTGTCGTAGCTCTTGCCGTTCAGATCGGTTTCGATGAGGCGCTGTTTCTCACAGGTGCCGCCCTGGCCGACCGGGGCGTTGGAGCAGGCGGGCTCGGTGCCCTGGCTGCCCTGCGGCTCCTTGATCTCGGTGAAGAGGCCACCGTCTTCCTGTTTGTAGGGCACGTCATTCACGATGAGCTGGCCATTGGTCACCTGAACGCGGTCCCCCGGCAAACCGATGAGGCGCTTGACAAAATCGGCGCCGCTCACCGGGTGGCGGAACACCACGACATCGCCGCGCTCCGGCTCGCCGGCCCAGATCCGGCCCGAGATGGGGCAGGCCGAGAAGGGGCAGGAATGGCGGGAGTAGCCGTAGGCCATCTTGTTGACGAAGAGGAAATCGCCGATCAGCAGCGTGTCTTTCATCGAGCCTGTCGGGATCCAGAAAGGCTGGAAGAACAGGGTGCGGAAGACACCGGCGATGATGAGCGCCCAGAAGACGGTTTTGATCGTCTCCATGATGCCGTCGCCGGCTTTGGTTTTCTCGGCCATTCGGCTCCCTCGCCTGTCGCTGCGCCCGCGACGCTACATGGCCGGGGGGCGCGGTGGTGTCAAGCAGGGCTCACAGTGACGTTCCGGCTGGTTAACGCCGCCGGGGGACGGGGGAAGATGGGGCACACAAGTGATGCAGAACCGATGCACATCCCATGCACATGTCATCCGACATGATTGCGGGCGCGCCATTTCCTGCCCCTAGGTGCGTTGCGGCAGGGCTTCGATCACCACGAAGGCCTGCGCCCAGGGGTGATCGTCGGTAAGCGTGACGTGGATCACCGCCTCATGCCCCGCCGGCGTCATCGAGGCTAACCGCTCGGCGGCCCAGCCCGTGACCTCCATCACCGGCTGGCCAGTATGCAGGTTGCGCACCGACATATCCTTCCAGGCGATGCCCATCCGCAGCCCGGTGCCAAGCGCCTTGGAGCAGGCCTCTTTCGCCGCCCAGCGCTTTGCGTAGGTGCCGGGCGTGTCTGCCCGCCGCTCGGCCTTGCGCTGTTCGATCTCGGTGAAGACGCGATTGCGAAAACGGTCGCCGAAGCGCTCCAGCGTCGCGGCGATACGTTCGATGTTCGCCAGGTCGGTGCCGATGCCCAGAATCATCGGCGGATCATTCGTTGCCGAGCTGTTGGGTGACGGTGATCTCGCCCGTGGACTGGTTGAGGGTGATCGACAGCACTGTGGAGTTGACGAAGTTTTTCTCGGGCAGCCAGATCATCGCCGGGAGAGTGAAGGTGAGGCCCTTGGCCGGGTCATAGCCCGCTTCGAGGATTTCGAACTGCATCCCCGCCCAGCCTGACTGGTTCTCCCGGGACAGCACCTTGCACTGGCGCCCGCCCACCTCGTCATAGGGGGGCGAGAGGATCATCAGGTGATAGGGGGCGGCGGCGGGTTCGATGGTGTCGAGCAGAACGAGGCGCACGTCGCCGTTGGCGAAGGTACGGGTGCTGGCCTCCCAGGGCTCGGGGATGTTGCGGGCCTGGGTGCGCCAGTCGCCGCAGTCAGACACCTCCTGCGCGGCGGCGGGAAGCGTGAAGGCCAGCAGAGCGAGCGCAGCGCGCATCATTTGCCCGCCTCCAGCGCCTTCAACTGGCTCTTCACGCCCATGGCGTAGAAGACGCGGTTGACCAGGAGGACCAGCACGAGCAGCACGACGAAGACGCCTCCGATGATGCCCAGTGCCTGCGGGTTGTTGAGCTCGGGCGAGAAGAGCAAGGCACCGATCAGGACAACAAGGTTGATTGCGGCCACCACGGCCGTCATCCGCAGCGCGGTGCCCCATGCTTCGCTTCCGACCAGAGGCGCACGCGTGGCCCGGGCAACGCATTGCCCCTCAACCAGGGCCGCCAGGATCGGCGGCAAGACGGTGGAGAGGCCGGTGGGCAAGCTGAAGCCGGCGAAGGCCGCGAGAAGCCATGTGACGAGGGAGAGGGTCAGCGCAACCGCGATGTAGACGCCCGCGTATCGGAAAAGGTTGGCCCGCATGTCAGCTGTCTCCGCCCGTTGACCTGTTTGCGCAGAGACTAGCGAGTGGGGCGCGGCAGGGGAAGGTCGGCCAGCTCGCGGGCGGACATGGTGCGCACTGCGGGGTGGGTGAAGGGGTCTTCCGGGTCGGGTTTGGGTTGCGTGGGGAAGAGGCGACGGAGGAAGTGGATCATCGTATGTCCTTTCAGTTAGACTGAATATAATCCGCCCTTGTGCGCTGAAATATTGTTCCGGATCTGGATGTGAATATAGGATATCTATATGGTGGCCCTGAATCACATTCCCCTCAATGCCCTGCGCGCCGCCGAGGCTGTGGCCCGGCTGGGCTCGCTCTCGAAGGCGGGCGCCGCGCTTGAGGTTTCGCCCGGCGCGGTGAGCCAGCAGGTGGCGCGGGCCGAAGCGGCGCTGGGGCGAGCCCTGTTCGAGCGGCGGCCCGGCGGGATGGTGCCGCTCGAGGGCACCGAGGAGGTTTTCGCCGGGCTCGCGGAGGGTTTCGCGGCCTTGACCCGCGCCGCAGAGGCGGCGCGGCGGGACAAGGCCCACGTGCTCACGGTGTCGGTCGCGCCGATCTTCGCGGCGCGCTTCCTGATCTGGCGGCTGGCCGATTTCACCCGCGCCCATCCCGACATTCAGGTGCGCATCGACAGCGCGGTGGGGCTGATCGACTTTGGAACCTCCGACATCGACCTCGCGGTTCGGATCGGCCCTGGCGGCTACAAGGGCGTGGCTTGCGAGAAGCTTTTCGACCAGCGGATCGTGCCTGTCTGTTCCGCCGAGATGGCCGCGGGAATCGCAGGGCCGGAAGACTTCGCCGGGCGTCCGATCATCCGCGACAGCAGCGCGATGTTCGGCTGGGAGGCCTGGCTCGGGCCAGAGGGTGCCGAGCTGAAGCTGGGTGGCGGGCCGGAGTTTTCGGAAGCGTCGCTGTGCTTCGATGCGGCGATGGCCGGGCAAGGGCTGTTTCTCGCCTTCGAGGTGCTGGCGCGTGATCCGCTGGCGCGCGGCCAGGTGGTGGCCCCCCTGCCCCGCTGGCGGACCACAGAGCACAGCTATTGGCTGCTGCACGCTGAAGGGCGAAGCCTCTCCAACCCGGCGCGGCTGTTTCGGCGGTGGCTGAAGGGTGCGATTGCGGCGGAGGGGTTGGGCGGGTCCGCCCCCTGAAAATCCTTCCTGAAGAAATTTGGGCCGAGAAAGATCTTCGGGAAAATTCTATTAGCTGCGGGCCTCGTCCATCAGGCGGCGCATTTCTTGGATGGCGGGGGTGAGGCCGCGGAAGATTGCTTCGCCGATGATGAAGTGGCCGATGTTCAGCTCGCGCACTTCGGGGAAGGCGGCGATGGGCTGCACCGTGTCATAGGTCAGGCCGTGGCCCGCGTGGACTTCGAGCCCGAGGGAATGGGCGAAGGTGGACATCTCGCACAGGCGCTCGAGCTCCGCGTCGCGCTCGTCGAACCGGCCCTCGGCGTGGGCGTCGCAATAGGCGCCGGTGTGCAGCTCGACGACGGCCGCGCCGATCCGGTGGGCCGCCTCGATCTGGCGGGCGTCGGCGGCGATGAAGATCGACACGCGGCAGCCCGCCTCGGCCAGCGGGGCGATGAAATGGGCCAGCTTGTTCTCTTCCCGCGCGACCTCAAGCCCGCCCTCGGTGGTGCGCTCTTCGCGCTTTTCGGGGACGATGCAGACGGCGTGGGGCTTGTGGCGCAGGGCGATGGCCTGCATCTCGGTGGTGGCGGCCATCTCGAAGTTGAGCGGCACGGTGAGCGCCTCCATCAGCGCCTCGATGTCGCCGTCCGAGATATGGCGACGGTCTTCGCGCAGGTGGGCGGTGATGCCGTCGGCCCCCGCCTCCTCGGCCAGTTTGGCGGCGCGGAGCGGGTCGGGATAGGCCGAGCCGCGGGCGTTGCGGACGGTGGCGACGTGGTCGATGTTGACGCCGAGGCGGAGTGTATCTGTCATTCTGAGGGCCCTTTCCGGGGCGGACCTTATGGCGGCTTGGGGCCGGTTGGAAGGGGGAGGATGTGCGCCTCCGTCTGATCGCGTGGGGCGGGATTGTTTCATGATTGTCGAAATGTCTTGCAGGCGGGCAATCCCTTCGATATTTCTAGAACTATGAAAATGAATCAGCCGGACGATCTTTCCCTCGCCACCGCCGCCTCGACCTTCGCGGCGCTTGGCTCTGAACAACGCCTCGCGGTGCTGCGCGTTCTGGTGCGGGCCGGGCCCGGCGGACTGCGGATCGGGGAGTTGGGCGCGCGCACCGGCGTGACCGGCTCCACCCTCACCCACCACATGAAGATCCTGGCGGCGGCAGGCCTCGTCCGGCAGGAAAAGCAGGGCCGCAGCATCATCTGCGCCGCCGTGGCCTATGCCGAGATCCGCGCCCTCACCGATTTCCTCCTTGCCGAATGCTGCGCCGACGCGCCCGATGGAGAGCAAGACCATGGCTGACCTCACTCAGACCCCTCGCCCCTCCGCCCGTGATCTCTGGGACCGGGCGCCCAAGGCCTGGATCGCCTCGGCGCTGATCCTCGCCGCCCTCGCCCTCTTCGATCCCGCGCAGCTCTGGCCCACCGCCAGCTTTGCCCTGCAAGCCCTGCTACAGACCGCGCCCTACATCGCCTTTGCCGTGCTCGCCGTGGCCTGGCTCAAGGCCACGGGCGCCGAGGCGCTGCTGGCCAAGGCCTTCACCGGGCAGCAGACACACATGATCGTCATGGCGGCGCTGCTTGGCGGACTTTCGCCCTTCTGCTCCTGCCAGGTGATCCCGTTCATTGCCGCGCTGCTCGCGCTCGGGGTGCCGCTGGCCCCTGTGATGGCCTTCTGGCTCGCCTCGCCGCTGATGGACCCGGCGATGTTCTCGATCACCGCCGGCACGCTGGGCTTTGAGTTCGCCATTGCCAAGACCGCCGCCGCCGTCGGCCTCGGCCTCATGGGCGGGCTTGTGACCATGGCGCTGGCCCGCTCGCCGGTCTTTGCCGACCCGCTCCGCCCGAAGAAGACCTGCGGCTCCTGCTGCTCGGCCAAATCGCCCTTCGAGGACAAGCCTGTCTGGCGCTTCTGGGGCGAGTCCGCGCGCCGCGAAACCTTCCGTGAGAACGCCGTTGAAAACGGGCTTTTCCTCATCAAATGGCTGCTGCTGGCCTACCTGCTGGAAAGCCTCATGCTCAGCTATGTCCCTGCCGAGGCGATTGCCTCCGTCGTGGGCGGCGAAGGGGTGGCCCCGGTGCTCATCGCCGCGCTGGTGGGGGCACCTGCCTACCTCAACGGCTATGCCGCGGTGCCGCTGGTCGATGCGCTGATCGCGCAGGGCATGACCCAGGGCGCGGCCATGGCCTTCGTCATCGCGGGCGGCGTCTCCTGCATCCCGGCGGCGGTGGCCGTCTGGGCGCTGGTCAAGCCCCGGGTCTTTGCCGCCTATCTCGGCTTCGCCTTTGTCGGGGCCGTTCTCGCAGGCTTCGCCTGGGAGGCCTTTGCCTGACGCCGACGCGCCCGTGGGGCCCGACGCACCGCATCGTCACCCCCGGTTGCCCCCGCCCCGCGATTTGCGTATCTGGGGAGAACGCGCTGACAGAGGGGTGAGGCATGTATCGGGTCTGGAATTTCGTCACCAACTACTCGCTGCTGCTGATCGCCGGCGCGATCATCGCACTGATCTGGGCCAATATTGACGCCGACAGCTACCACCACTTCGTGGAATTCGTGATCTGGGATCACGCGCCCATCGGCAATCTGCATGATGGCCATCGCACCCTGACACTGCACTACCTCGTCAACGACGTGCTCATGGCCTTCTTCTTCGCGATCGCGGCCAAGGAAGTCTGGGAAGCCGTGATTCTGGAAAACGGCAGCCTGCGCGGCAAGAAAGCTGCCACGCCGCTGATCGCCACCGTGGGCGGCATGGTCGGGCCGATCTCGGTTTACCTCGGTATCGCCTATTTCCTTGGTTCAGAGACCTATAGCGCCGTTGCCAACGGCTGGGCCATCCCGACCGCCACCGACATCGCCTTCTCCTATCTGGTGGGCCGCATGGTCTTTGGTGCGGGCCACCCGGCGGTGCGCTTCCTGCTGCTGCTGGCGATTGCCGACGATGCGGCGGGCCTCATCATTCTGGCCATTTTCTACCCCTCCGGCGAGCTTGCGCCCGAGTGGCTGCTGCTTTCGGTGGGCGCGGCACTGGCCGTCTTCATCCTGTGCAACTGGCTGCCCCGCAAGCGCGACGCGGGCAACCAGGACCGGCCCCATTCCACCTGGATGGCCTCCACCCTCGGCGTCTGGCCCTACCTGCTGGCGGGCTGCGTGAGCTGGTATGGCTTCCAGGAAGCGGGCATCCACCCGGCGCTGGGCTTGTTGCCCATCGTGCCGACACTGCCCCACGCCGACCGTGCTTTCGGCATCTTCTCGGAGGCCGAACAGTATCTCAGCGACCTGCTCAACAAGGCCGAGCACATGCTGAAGCACCCGGTCGAGGTGATCCTGTTCTTCTTCGGCCTGCTGAACGCGGGTGTGGAGTTCAACGCCATCGGCGACGCGACATGGCTGGTGCTGGCGGGGCTGATCATCGGCAAGCCGGTCGGGATCTTCCTGATGGGCTGGATCGCCGCCTATCCGCTGAAGCTGGGCCTGCCCGCCGGCATGCGCTCAATCGACCTTGTGGTGATCGGCTTCGTTGCCGCCATCGGCTTTACCGTCTCGCTCTTCGTGGCCTCGGTGGCCTTCGAACCCGGAATGGTGCAGGACGCGGCCAAGATGGGGGCTCTCTTCAGCTTTGGCGCTGCGGTGCTCTCGATCATGGCGGGCAAGATGACCCGGGTAGAGAAGCAGGACGGCTGACACGGGGCAGCGGCCTGGGCGCGGCGCTACAAAGCCTGCTGCCCGCGCCGACCACCGAAACCGGGATGCAGCAGCGCCTTCGCCCCGCGTGACAGGCCTGCTGGTGACGGCAGCGGCACAATTTGCCTGGGACACCAAGGTTTGGCGCGGAAACGGCCACAATCAGGCCCAAGTTGCCCCTGAAACCGTTGTAAACCTGGGGTAAAGGGCGACATATTGCTGCCCAACTGCCAAACTATACCAATGTATTAACCAAACACCGTCTAAGGTGTAGAAACGAGCAGTGGCAAAGGCGACGGATGCTGGAATTTTCCAACGTCAGCAAGTCCTTCTGGACCGGGAAGCAGCGCAAGGTGATCCTTGATCGCGTGACTTTCAGCGTGGAGCTTGGCAACTCGCTTGGCATCCTTGCGCCCAACGGCACCGGCAAGACGACCCTCATCAACATGATGGCCGGGCTGGAAAAGCCCGACGAGGGCGAAATTCGCCGCGGTTGCCGCATCTCCTTTCCGCTCGGCTTCATGGGCGGCGTGGTCAACAAGCACACGGGAACCGAGAACGCCCGTTACATCGCCCGGCTCTACGGGCTGGACCCGGATTACGTGGAGGCCTTCTGCCGCTGGCTCTGCGGGATCGAGGAATACTTCGACATGCCGGTGGGCACCTACAGCCAGGGCATGCGGTCGCGGTTCTGTTTTTCGCTGATGCTGGCACTCGATTTCGATATCTACCTGATCGACGAGGGCATGCCCTCGACAACGGATGTGGAGTTCAACCGCAAGGCGGGGTCCATCCTGCGGGAGCGGCTGAAGGATACCACCGTCATCATCGTGTCCCACCAGCCGGGGACGCTGGAAAAGTTCTGCCGCTCGGCGGCGGTGCTGCGGGACGGGCAGTTCCACATGTTTGAAACGCTGGAAGAGGCGAAGAGGCTCTATGACTACCAAGCCCAAGGCTAGAAAGTTCCGCATCCGGCGGGACGGGCCTCTGACGCCCGGCCAGGCCATGGCGGCCACCGAGGGGGCGACGGCCCGCAAGGTGGCCCCGCCGCCGGTGGAACAGCAGCCCGCGCCCGAAGCAAAGGCGGAGGACGTGACGCTGCGCGAGCCCAGCACGGCGAAGGACGAAAACGTGGCCATGATGGAGGCCGCCTCGCCCGATATGCACGATGACGGCTTTGGCCCCGACATGATGCCCACGGCGGCAGCCGCGGCGCGGGGCAAGGGTGCCGTGCAGAGCGGTGATGTTGCCTCGGCCGAGAGTGCGCGCAGCGAGCAGACAATTGCCGACATCCGCAAGGAAGGCCTGACCGGCCGCCAGCTGCGGATGGCGCGGCGGGTGGCCCAGAAGCACGGGCTCACCCCGACCTCCGATTTCGACGCGGTCAAGCAGCTGCGGGATCGGGGGATCGACCCGTTCCAGCGCTCTGCGATGCTGGAACTGGTGCAGAACAACGCCAAGGCGCAGGGCAAGGGCGGGGGCGCCTCGCCCAACCTGCCGCAGGTTGCCCGCCAGGCGGGGCCCGGCACCAGCGTGGCTGTGCCGCAGGAAGCGCCCGTGCCCGGACCGGCGCTGAACTCCGCCGAGCAGCGCGCCACCGAGATCGGCCGCATCCAGCAGGACATCGCCCGCCGGCGCCGCCGCAAGTCGCTGCTGCTGTTCACCCGGCTGGCCTTCTTCGTGCTTCTGCCCGCCTTCATCGCGGGCTGGTACTACTACGTGCTGGCGACGCCGCTCTATGCCACCAAGTCCGAATTCCTGATCCAGCAGGCGGAGCCCACCGCAGCCGCCGGCCTTGGCGGACTGTTCCAGGGCACCAGCCTTGCAACCCAGCAAGACAGCACAACGGTGCAGAGCTACCTGTCGAGCCGGGCCGCGATGAAGCGGCTGGATGCGGAACATGGCTTCAAGGCGCATTTCGAACAGGACTTCATCGACCCGATCCAGCGGCTCGAGGTGGGCGCCACCGACGAGGCGGCCTACCGGCTGTATCAGCGCAACGTGAAGATCGGCTATGACCCGTCGGAAGGCATCCTGAAGATGGAGGTCATCGCCGCGACTCCCGAGAAGAGCCAGGAGTTCTCGGAAGCGCTTCTGAGCTACGCCGAAGAGCAGGTGGACCAGCTGACCCAACGCCTGCGGGAAGACCAGATGAAGGGCGCACGAGGCAGTTTCGAGGAAGCCGAAGCCAAGGTGCTTGCCGCGCAGAAGCGCGTTCTGGAGCTGCAGGAAAAGCTCGGCGTGCTCGATCCGGTGAGCGAATCCGGCTCGCTGATGAGCCAGATCACCCAGTTCGAGGTGGAACTGCGCCAGAAGGAACTGGACCTTCAGCAGCAGCTTTCCAACGCCCGCCCGAACCAGGCCCGGGTGCGGGCGTTGGAGGGCGAGATATCGCGGCTGAAGGCCCTGGTAGCCGAGCTGCGCAACTCGATGACCCAGTCAACCGATAACGGCGCCTCCCTGGCCAGGATCTCGGGCGAGTTGCGCATCGCAGAGGCCGATCTGGCGACCCGGCAGTTGCTGCTCCAGCAGGCCGCGGCCCAGCTTGAGACCGCGCGGATCGAGGCCAACCGGCAGGTGCGCTACCTCTCGCTCGGCGTGGCGCCCATCGCCCCCGACGAGGCCACCTATCCGCGCGCCTTCGAGAACACCGCGCTGGCGCTGCTGATCTTTGCCGGCATCTACCTGATGATCTCGCTCACCGCCTCGGTGCTGCGCGAACAGGTCGCCGCCTGACGCAACCCGGGCCGGGCGGTGCCCCGGGCGCCGCCCTGCTTCTCATTGCTCTGCGAAAATCCCACGGGGGTCCGGGGGTGTGAAACCCCCGGCCGCTGGCCACCCGCGCCTACTTGAAGGGTTTCATCCCGGCCCGCGCCAGCTCGTCGGCGCGCTCGTTCTCGGGGTGCCCGGCATGGCCCTTGACCCATTGCCACGTTACCCGGTGCCGCCGGTTCGCCTCGTCGAGCCGTTGCCACAGCTCCACGTTCTTCACCGGCTTCTTCGAGGCGGTCTTCCAGCCATTGCGCTTCCAGCCGTGGATCCAGCCGGTGACGCCGTTCTTCACATAGGCCGAGTCGGTCACGACGGTGATCTCTGTATCGCGGTTCAGCGATTCCAGCGCCGAAATCGCCGCAATCAGCTCCATCCGGTTGTTGGTGGTCTGCGCCTCGCCGCCGGAAAGCTCACGTTCCTTCACCACCGCATCGCCCTCCTTGGCTTGCAGCAGCACGCCCCAGCCGCCGGGGCCGGGATTTCCGGAGCAGGCTCCGTCGGTATAGGCAAAGAGGTCTGGCATGGCCGCTGTCTGCCGCTTCAGGCGCGCAGAGACAAGGCCCGAATGAGCCGAACCGACCGGCGCAGCGCGGTGGCGGCGGTGCCCAGAGCAACTAGGCACAGGGTGGCGAGGAGCGCCCATTGGGTGCCGGTGGCCAGCGCCTCCACCGCACCCGCCACGCAGCCCGCCGTCACCGCCGCCATCCGGTGCGGCTTGGCCATTGGCCCGCAAAAGTCGGCCGCCAGCCCCTCGGCCCGGCCCAACTCGCGCACATAGGCCGTGCCCACGGCCAGCGCACCCGCAAGACACCCCAGCCAGAACAGCCCGCAGGCCAGCCCCAGACCGGCGAGGATGAGCACATCGGCCACCCGGTCGGGCGCCTCGTTCCAGAACGGCCCGGTCGGCCCGCCCTTGCCGCCCTCCAGCGCCACCATGCCATCAAGCAGGTTGGCGATGAGGCGGAGTTGGCAGAACAGCGCGGCTGCGACGAGAAGCAGCGCTTCGAGGAGCGGCCCGGCGGGGCGGGTGAGCCAGAAGCAGGCGAAGGCGAGTGCGGCGAAGCCCATGGAGCTCGCGGAAATCTGGTTGGGCGTCACCGAGGAGGCCGCGAGGCGCCGCGCTGCCGCCTGTGCCCAGCCCGAGCCCCGGGCGGCAATGGGGCGGCGCTCAGCCACGGGACCAGAGCCTGTATGTGTAGGCGCAGGCATAGAGCGTCGCCACGGTGGTTGGCACGGCCAGAGTTGCCAGCACCTCCGGCGTGCCCGCAAGCGAATGGATGGTGAAGAGCAGCAGGAAGGACATCGCGCCGCAGACCAGCGGCGGCCCGACCAGCCCGGCCGCCCCCGGCAGGCGCGGCACCAGTGCCTCCTGCACCTGCTTCAGCCCGTAGGTGATGGCGGCCGTCATCGCGCCCTGCACCAGCGCCGCCCAGAGCGGCGTGGGCATCGGGTGGCCGGAATTGGCGTAAAACGCCCAGCCGCCCATCAGCGCGGCCCCCGCCGCCGTGTGGGCCAGCGACGAGTCGAGCACGCCCATCAGACCACCGACCAGAAGTAGCGCACCAGATGAAAGAAGATCGGCGCGGCAAAGACGACCGAATCCATCCGGTCGATGAAGCCGCCGTGGCCGGCAATCAGGTGGCCCCAGTCCTTCACCCCCCGGTCGCGCTTGATAGCCGACAGCACCAGCCCGCCGAAGAAGCCCATGAGCGTGACGGCCAGCGCCATGCCGAGCGCCTGCCACGGCGAAAACGGGGTGATCCAGTAGAGCGCGGTGCCGAGCAGCGAGGCCGAGACCACGCCCCCCACCAGCCCTTCCCATGTCTTGGAGGGCGAGACGGTGGGCGCCACCTTGGTGCGCCCGACCAGCTTGCCCCAGGTGTATTGCAGCACATCCGAGATCTGCACCACGATCACCAGCCAGGCGATCAGCAGCACCTCGCGCCCTTCGTAGCCCTCAATCCTGAGCGTCAGCAGGGCGGGCACGTGGCTGACGCAATAGACGCAGATCATCAGCGCCCATTGGGTCTCTGCGATGCGGATGAACACGTCGCGCGTGTCGCCATGCAGCACCGCGACGACCGGCAGCAGAAGGAAGGCATAGACCGGCACGAAGATTGAATAGAAGCCATACCACTCGTCCCTTACCAGCCAGAACTGCACCGGCAGCACCACGAAGAAGGCTCCGAACAGCGCCCAGTGATCGGCGGCCCGCTTGGTGGTGAGGGTGAGCACCTCGCGCAGCGCGGCAAAGGCGATGAGGGCGAAGAGCACGATCACCCCGGTCTTGCCCGCGAGGAAGGCGAGGCCGAGAAGTGCCGCCATGCCCCACCAGGCGTCGATCCGCGCGTTGAGGTTTTCGATGCCGGGGTTGGAGCGGTCGGGCGCCACGTAGGCCCGCAACACCCGGCCGATGAAGGTGGCCAGCACCAGCACGCAGAGGGTGCCGAAGAGCAGCTTCAGGAGGTCGGCACTCGCGGCACTCATGCGCTGCCCTCCGGGGCTTCGCCCGATGTTGCCTGCGGCCCGGTGGCGGGCTTCAGCGCCAGCAGCGCCGAGCTGGCCCGCTCGAGGAACGCTTCCCGGCTCTCGTCCGGGCGCACCCGCATCGGGGTGCCGAAGCTGACCGTGCAGAGCAGCGGCACCGGCACCAGTTTGCCCTTGGGGAGCACCCGGTTGAGGTTTTCGATCCAGACCGGCACCATCTCGACCTCGTCGCGCTGCGACGAGATGTTGTAGATCCCCGATTTCAGCGGCAGCAGCGGCACGTCCGGATCCATGTTGCGCTTGCCCTCGGGGAAGATGATGAGGCTGTCGCCCGCATCCACCGCCTCCAGGATCTTCTCCATCGGGTTCACATCGCGCCCCTCTTCGCCGCGATAGATCAGCACGGTGTTGAACACGTCGCGCCCGATGAAGCTGCGCCAGCCGTTGGTGAGCCAGTAGTCGGCGGCGGCCACCGCACGGGTGCGGCGGCGCAGGCGCGAGGGCAGGGCCGTCCAGATCAGCACGAAATCCCCGTTGGAGGTGTGATTGGCGAAGTAGACGCGCTGCACCGGCACCGGCTCGCAGCCCTCCCAGATGCCCCGCACGGCGGTGACCAGCCAGGCGAAGAACACGATGGCGTGGCCCATGGTCTTGGCGGCGAAGGCGCGGGCGGCGGTGGTGAGCTTGTCCATGCCGCGGAGGTTAACCCTTTGTTGCCCCGCCGGGAATGGCCTGCGCGAGGATGCAGATGAAGTCATCCACCTGCCCCGAAAGCCCCTTGCCGCGCGAGACCCGCCGCGCCCGCGGAACAAAGCCTGCCGCAGCCAGCAGCCCGTCCAGCTCGGCCTCGCCGTAGTAGCAATAGAACCGCCCGATGCTGTCTGGCCCTTCGCCCTCGCCCAGCTTCATGCCGAGGTGCAGCCAGCCATCCGGCTTAAGTGCCGTGTGCAGGCGAGCCAGGTGGCCGGGGAATTCGGCACGCGGGGCGTGGAGCAGGGAAAAATTGGCCCAGATGCCATCGTAGACGGCGCGGCCATCAACGTCTTCGAAGCGGGCCTGCCGCGCGGTGACGCCCGGAATTGCCTCGGCCCGCGCGACCATCTCCGAAGAGCCGTCCAATGCTTCGACCTCGAAGCCCTGTTCGGCCATGACCGCGGCGGAGGCACCGGGGCCGCAGCCCAGATCGAGCACACGGGCACCGGGCGGCAGGTGCGACAGGAAGGCCTCCAGATCCTTGCGCTCCTTCACCGCCGCGCTCATCGCCACGTAGTCCTCCACCCGCGCGTCGTAGACAGCGAGCGTGTCTTCGGGGTTCATGCCCGCTCGAAGGCCAGCTTGAGGCCCAGCGCCGCGAAGGAGGCCGCAAAGGCGCGGCGCAGCCAGGCCATTGCCCGCTCGGAGGCGAGCACCCGGGCGCGCATGGTGCCCGCCAGCACCGCGTAGAGCGCGAAGACGGCGAAGGTCATCACCACGAAGGCGAGGCCAAGCTGCACCAGTTGCGCGGTGGCATTGGCGCCGGGGGTGATGAACTGCGGGAGGAAGGCCACGAAGAAGATCGGGATCTTGGGATTGAGGATGTTGAGCGTGATGCCGCGCCGCACGATGCGCAGCGCCGCGCCGGGCGTTTCGGCCTTCACGTCGAGCGTGCCCTTGCCGTTCAGCGTGCCCCAGGCCATCCACAGCAGGTAGGCCACGCCGGCCCATTTGATCGCCTGGAAGAGCAGCGCGGAGGTGTGCAGCACGGCGGCCAGCCCGGCCATGGCGGCGGCAAGGTGCACCACGGTGGCCAGCGTGCAGCCGATCACCGCGAAGGCCCCCGCACGCCAGCCGCCGCCCAGCGTCATCGACATGGTGTAGACCACCCCGATGCCCGGTGCGAGGCAGACGAGGAAGGCGGTGACGAGGAAGGCAAGGGTCATGAAGGCTACTTTCGTTTCAACAGCTTGTCGGCATCGCGGTTCACGCGACGAAAATCACGGATCGGCACGGCGGCGCGGATCGCGTCGTAGATTGGCTTCATCCGGGCGGCATCGGCAGGGCTGACGAAGGGCGGCAGCTTCAGCCCGTCGTTGCCCACGCCCCAAACCCAACCGGCCCGCGCCTCGCCATAGCGTTTGGGGGCGGGCAACGCACGCGGGGGCCGCGCCGCAAAATCGCTGCGCTCAACCGCGGCGTCAATGGCATACACCTTCTCATGGTCGGCCTTGGCATAGCGCGTCACGCAATCGTCCTCATCCGGGCCCCGGCAAGCCATGAGCATCACGCTCGAATCCGAGTAGACCTCGAAGTAGAAACCCTTGAAGCCGGGTTCGGTCGGTCTGGTATTTTCATGCAGGTATCTGGCGACCAAGGCGGGGGCCTCGGCGAGGGCCGCGACGGGTGCGAGAAGGAGGAGGCAAAGGAACAAACGAAAACAGGCCATGGCCAACCCTGCCCCAGCCCGCGCGATGTGAAAAGAAAAATCCCTACTTCCCGGCTTTCTTGTCCGCTTCGGCGTTCACTGCCTTGCGGGCCGCCTCGGGCACTTCCGCGTCAAGCGCCGCGAGCAGGGCGTCCACTCGCGCAGCATCCGCCCGGACAGGCAGGGCGATGGCCGCATAGGTCGCGCCCCCCAGCACCACCTCGCCCCATTTCAGCCCGCCACCGATGGGCGGCTCCGGGTCTTTCTCGGCGGGCGTCTGCGCCAGCCCCGAGGCCCGCGCTGCTGCCGCGATCCGTTCTGCCGCGCCGGGCTTCGTTGCGGCGTCAAGGCTCACGCAGCCCTCTTCGCCATAGCCCCGGCAGGCCGTCAGCCGCACCTGCCCCTCACGGCTGAACGCAGCCCGAAATTCCTCGCGGTAAGGCGGGGGCAGGCTGCCGTTGTCATAGCCGTATGTGGCAAAAACCTCGCCTTGCGGCCCGTCCGGCTCGGCCTGAACACAGGCGGCGGTGGCGAGAAGCAGGGCGGTCGGAAGCAGGCAGCGTGTCATGCAGGCACCCTGCTTGAGCAAAGGTGTGTTGTCACCTGACAAATCGCATGGCGGCGGGCGTTCAGGCGGGTTCGCGCAGCACGCGGGGCACTTTGAACTCCACCCTTTCCTGCGCCGTTTCCACCATCTCCACGCTCACGTCATAGCGGCTGCGAAAGGCGTCGATCACCTCTTCGATCAGCACCTCGGGGGCGGAGGCCCCGGCGGTGACGCCAACGCTGGAAATGCCCTCGAGCGCGCGCCAGTCGATCTCGCCCGCGCGCTGCACAAGCTGGGCATAGGAGCAGCCCGCACGGCGCGCCACCTCGACCAGGCGGCGCGAGTTGGACGAGTTCGGCGCGCCCACCACCAGCAGCGCATCGGCGCGCGGCGCGATGGCCTTCACCGCCTCTTGCCGGTTGGTGGTGGCATAGCAGATGTCTTCCTTGTGCGGCCCGACGATGGCGGGAAAGCGAGCCTTGAGCGCGGCGACGATCTCGGCGGTGTCATCCACCGAAAGCGTGGTCTGGGTAACGAAGGCCAGCTTCTCGGGGTCGCGCACTTCAAGGCCGGCCACATCCTCGGGCACTTCCACCAGCAGCACCTCGCCCTCGGGCAGCTGGCCCATGGTGCCCACGGTCTCGGGATGGCCGGCATGGCCGATCATCACCATTTGCAAGCCGTTTGCCGCGTGGCGCTCGGCCTCGATATGCACCTTGCTGACGAGCGGGCAGGTGGCATCGACATAGACCATTTCGCGCTTGGCGGCCTCGGCGGGCACCGCCTTGGGCACCCCGTGGGCCGAAAAGATCACCGGCCGGTCGTCCGGGCATTCCTCCAGCTCCTCCACGAACACCGCGCCCTTTTCGCGCAGCCCGTCCACCACGTATTTGTTGTGGACGATCTCGTGGCGCACGTAGACGGGGGCGCCCCATTTCTCAAGCGCCATTTCGACGATCTTGATCGCCCGGTCGACACCGGCGCAAAAACCGCGCGGGGCGGCGAGAAGGAGGGTGAGGGGCGGCTTTTCCATGGGGAGAGAGGTAGTGCCTCGCGGCGGCCTCGTAAAGCGCGGGGCGTTGACGCAGGCGTGAGATGCGGGGGCTTGCCTTCCCCCTACTGGAAGGTGCGAGGTTCGCCGCCGATGCGATGAGGAGACGAGCGGATGAAGAAGGCGATCATGGGGATGAGCGGGCTGGCGCTGGTGGCCGGGCTGGGCTGGCTGGCACTGCCGGGGCAGGCCGAGACATCGGCCGGGATGCTGCCATATTCGGATGCGGAGGCCGTGGCCCTTGGCGAAACGCTCTATGCCGAGAATTGCGCCGCCTGCCATGGTGCCGCGCTTGAGGGGCAGGTGGCAAACTGGCGCGAGAGGGATGCAGACGGCATGATGCCTGCCCCGCCGCATGACGAGAGCGGCCACACCTGGCACCACCCCGATGCAATGCTCTTTGCCATCACCAAATACGGCACCGAGGCGGTCGTGGGGCAGGGCTACCAGAGCAACATGATGGGCTTCGAGGGTGTGCTGAGCGACGAGGAAATCCTCGCGACGCTCGCCTATATCAAAAGCACATGGCCCGCCGAGATCATCGAGGCCCACAACGGGATGAACGCGCAGTTCGAGGCGACCCGTAACTGAAGAGGCCCGCCGTAACGGCAGGCCTCTCAAGGCAGGGTGGGCAATCTGCGCCCACCGCTGCGATCCGCGATCAGTCGCGCGTCAATTCTTCGGCACCCGCAGGCTCGGGGCGCGGCTCACGCGGGGGGCGGCCGATGACCTCTTTCAGCTCATCCAGCTCAATGAAGTTGTCGGCCTGGCGGCGCAGCTCGTCGGCGATCATCGGGGGCTGGCTGCGGATGGTGCTGACCACCGACACGCGCACGCCCTGCCGTTGCAGAGACTCGACCAGCGGGCGGAAATCACCGTCGCCGGAGAAGAGCACGATGTGGTCGACGTGCGGGGCCAGCTCCATAGCATCGACCGTCAGTTCGATGTCCATGTTGCCCTTCACCTTCCGGCGGCCCTGGCTGTCGACGTATTCCTTGGCCGGCTTGGTCACCATCGAGAAGCCGTTGTAGTGCAGCCAGTCCACCAGCGGGCGGATCGGCGAATACTCATCGTTCTCCAGCAGCGCGGTGTAGTAGAACGCCCGCAGCAGCTTGCCGCGGCGCATGAATTCCTGACGGAGCAGCTTGTAGTCGATATCGAAGCCAAGAGCCTTGGCCGCAGCGTACAAATTTGACCCGTCAATAAACAGAGCGAGGCGCTCATCACGGTAGAACATCAAATACCCTTTCTATATATGGCCCCGGAGCTCCCCCGATATGTGGTGGTGGCGGGAGGGAAAGAGTGGACTTGCCCCGAGAGCGTGGGGGAAAATAGTGTGAAAAAAGTCGGTCGCAACCCTCCAAATGTCATATGACGGTCACAAAAGCACTTATTGCCGCGGGGTCAAACGCAGCGTCACCGTTTGGTTCCCCAAATGTAACGGTGGTTTCTGCATTTTCCGCCCTTGAAGGCGAATCATTTTCCATAGTGGCAAAAAGTCGCCTCTTTGAGACCCCCGCCTTTCCGCCCGGCAACGGCCCTGACTTCGTGAACGCGGCGGCGCTGGTGGAAACCACACTGACGCCAGAGGCGGTGCTGGAACGGCTGCACGAGGTGGAGGCGGCCCACGGGCGGGTGCGGGAGCGACGCTGGGGGCCGCGCACGCTGGACCTGGACCTGATCGCCTGGGGCGATGCGGTGTGCCCCGACAGGCCCACGTGGCGGCGCTGGGCCGGGCTCTCGGCGCAGAGCGCCGCGCAGGAGACGCCGCGCGAGCTGATCCTGCCCCATCCGCGCCTTGCCGAACGGGCCTTCGTACTGGTGCCGCTGGCCGAGGTGGCGCCGGACTGGGCGCACCCGGTCACGGGCCTCACGGTGGCGGAAATGGCGGCGGCCCTGCCCGAGGCTGCCCGCGCAGAGGTCAGACCCCTGTCATAGTGCCGCAATCCCCTGCAAAACCGGCCCCCGCCCCCTTGCCATCCGCCCCGGCCCCCGCTACATAGCGGCCTTCACTGCCCAACCCTCCCTGCAGGAGACCTCCATGGCCCGCGTCACCGTTGAAGATTGCGTCGATAAAGTCCCCAACCGCTTCGAGCTTGTCATGCTTGCTGCGCACCGGGCCCGCGAGATTGCCTCGGGCGGCGACATCACCGTGGACCGCGACAACGACAAGAACCCCGTCGTGAGCCTGCGCGAGATCGCCGAGGAGACCCAGCAGGCCGAGGATCTGCGCGAGCGGATGATCGAGAGCTACCAGACCCAGATCGAGGTGGACGAGCCCGAGGATGACGCGATGGCGCTGCTGATGGGTGCCGAGCAGGACAAGCCCGCCGACGACGACATGTCGGAAGAGAAGCTCCTTCGCGCCCTGATGGAAGCGCAGGAACAGAAGTAACCCCGAACCAAGGGCGACAGGCATGGACGCTGACGGTCTCGTCGCCCTCGTTTCCTCCTACAACCCGAACTGCAACGCCGAGCGGATCGCCGGGGCCTTTGCCTTTGGCGAGAAGATGCACGAGGGCCAGAAGCGGCAATCGGGCGAGCCCTACTTCACCCATCCCGTCGCCGTGGCCGAGCTGCTGGCCCGGCAGATGCTGGATGATGACACGATCATCACTGCGCTGCTGCATGACACCATCGAAGACACGATGGCCAGCTACTCCGACGTGTCGCGCCTGTTCGGGGCCGAGGTGGCCGAGCTGGTGGATGGCGTCACCAAGCTGACGAACCTTCAGCTCAACTCCTCCGAGACAAAGCAGGCCGAGAACTTCCGCAAGCTTATCATGGCCGTCAGCCGTGATCCGCGGGTGCTGCTCGTCAAGCTGGCCGACCGGCTGCACAACATGCGCACCATCAAGTTTCAGCGCCCGGAGAAGCAGGCCCAGAAGGCGCGCGAGACGATGGATATCTTTGCCCCGCTCGCCGGCCGAATGGGCATGCAGTGGATGCGCGAGGAGCTGGAAGACCTGGCCTTCAAGGTGCTGAACCCGGAGGCCCGCAACTCGATCATCCGCCGTTTCATCATGCTTCAGCGCGAAAGCGGCGATGTGATCGACAGCATCACCCGCGACATTCAGAAGGTGCTGAAGAAGTCGGCCATCAAGGGCGAGGTGCTGGGCCGCGCCAAGAAGCCCTTCTCGGTCTGGCGCAAGATGCAGGAAAAGCAGAAAAGCTTTTCGCGGCTGGCCGACATCTATGGCTTTCGGGTGATTGTTGGCACTGAAGAGGATTGCTATCGCGTACTGGGAGCCATCCATGCGCGCTGGACTGCGGTGCCGGGCCGCTTCAAGGATTACATCTCCGCGCCCAAGAACAACGGCTACCGCTCGATCCACACCACCGTGGCGGGCCGGGATGGCAAGCAGGTGGAGGTGCAGATCCGCACCCGCGAGATGCACGATGTTGCCGAGGCCGGGGTGGCCGCGCATTGGAGCTACCGCGACGGGGTGCGCGCCGAAAACCGCTTTGCCGTGGACCCGGCGCAATGGATCCGCTCGCTGACCGACAGGCTCGACGTGGAAGACCACGACGAGTTTCTCGAACACGTGAAGCTGGAGATGTACCAGGACCAGGTGTTCTGCTTCACCCCAAAGGGCGAGGTGATCAAGCTGCCGCGCGGGGCTACGCCGATCGACTATGCCTATGGCATTCACACCCGCATCGGCGACAGCTGCGTGGGCGCCAAGATCGACGGGCTGCGGGTGCCGCTCTGGACCCGGCTGAAGAATGGCCAGCAGGTGGAGATCATCACCGCCGAGGGCCAGCGCCCGCAGCCGACCTGGCTGGATATTGTGGTGACGGGCCGGGCCAAGAGCGCGATCCGCCGCAGCTTGCGGGAGGAAGACCGCGAGCGCTTCATCAAGCTGGGCCGCGAGCTGGCCCGCGTGGCCTTTGAGCACATCGGCAAGCGGGCCACCGAGAAGGCGCTGACGACGGCGGCGCGCACGCTGGGGCTGCCCGGCCATGAAGAGCTTCTGGCGCGGCTCGGCTCTGCCGAGCTCACCGCCCGCGACGTGGTGAGCGCGCTTTACCCTGACCTCGCCGATGCCCACCACGGCGAGGTGGTGGACGAGGCCCGCTCGGTTGTGGGCCTGCCCGAGGGGCAGATCTCGACCCGGGCGCAATGCTGCCAGCCGGTGCCGGGCGAACGGATCGTGGGAATCACCTATCGCGGCAAGGGCGTGATCGTGCATGCCATCGACTGCCCCGTGCTGGTGGAGTTCGACGACGAGCCGGAGCGCTGGGTGGACCTTCAGTGGCACTCCGGCCAGCACGGCGCGGTGAACACCGTGACCATCGAGCTTACCATCTCGAACGACGCGGGCATCCTGGGGCGCATCTGCACGCTGATTGGCGAGCAGAAGGCAAACATCTCGGATCTGCATTTTATCGACAGGAAACAGGATTTTTATCGTCTGCTGATAGATGTTGACTTGCGTGACGTGGAGCACCTGCACATGGTGCAGACCGCACTCGAGGCCGACAGCGACGTGGCCGAGATTGCCCGGGTCAAGAACACGGACCGCAAACCATGAACCACCGGCCCTGAAGAGGGGGCCGGGCAGCAGGGGAAGAGGCTTGGTATTCAGGCGCAGGGACAGGCGAAGCTGGGCGCGTATCGTGCTCGAGTTCTTCTATCCGCGCGGCGGCTGGTACCGGGCAGCGCAATACGTCCGCCACAGGCTGCGCCGCCTGCCCGACGCCCCCAACCGGATTGCGCGGGGCATCTGGGCCGGGGTCTTCGTGAGTTTCACGCCGTTCTACGGGCTGCACTTCCTGTCGGCTTTCATCGTGGCAAAGGTGATGCGCGGCAATATCCTTGCCGCGATTCTGGGCACCTTCTTCGGCAACCCGATCACTTTCCCGATCATCGCGGCCCTCTCGCTCAGACTGGGCCACGCAATGCTGGGCACCCGCCCGGTCTTTGGCCGCAATCCCAACCCCGATGACAGCCACGGGCTGGCGAAAGCGTTTTCGGGGGCGGTTTCAGACCTGTGGCACAATGTGCGCGCCATCTTCACCCCGGAAACGGCCCATTGGGGCAAGCTCGCGGGGTTCTATGAAGATGTGTTCCTGCCCTACCTCGTGGGCGGGATCATCCCCGGCGTGATCTGCGCCACCGTCTGTTATTACATCTCGGTTCCGTTGATCACCGCCTACCAGCAACGCCGCAAGGGCCAGCTCAAGGCCAAGCTGCAGGAGATCGCCGCCAAGCGGAAGAAGCAGGAGAGCGAGGTGGCAGGCGAATAGGCCTGAGCCCCCTGCCCCGCCGGTGGCGTGGCAAGCCGCGCGCTGCGGGCTACACTCCGGCCATGCCGCTGCCTAACGACATCCGCGCCTGCCGCCTCTGCGCCGCCCGCTTTGCCGCTACCGCCACCCGCCATGCGCCGCGCCCGGTGCCATGGTTCGCGGCGGGGGCGCGGCTGCTGATCGTGGGGCAGGCGCCGGGAATGCGCGTGCATGAAACCGGCCTGCCCTTCAACGACCGCTCCGGCGACCGGCTGCGCGACTGGTTGAGCATCGACCGCGACACCTTCTACGACACCGCCCGCGTGGCGATCCTGCCGATGGCCTTCTGCTTTCCGGGCTATGACGCCAAGGGCGGTGATCTGCCGCCGCCCGCGATCTGCGCCGAGACATGGCGCGAGGCGGCGCTGGCGCACATCGGACCCGCCCCGCTCACCCTGTTGGTGGGCGGCTACGCGCAGGGATGGCACCTCGGCCCGGAGGCGAAGCGCGCAGGCGTCACCCGCATGGTGGCAGGCTGGCGCGACCATGCGCCCGGGGTCTTCCCCTTGCCCCACCCCTCCTGGCGCAATACGGGGTGGCTGAAGAAAAACCCCTGGTTCGAGGCCGAGTTGCTCCCGGCCCTGCGCGCCCGGGTGAAGGAGGTTCTATGACCACGCTCGATGAAGCCCATGCGGCGATGGAGGCTGGCGGAGAGGCCGAGCGGCTCGCCTTTTATGCCCGGCTGGCCGACAGCCAGCTGTTCCTGCTGCTGGAAGGCGAGCCGGAGGGCGAGGTGATTTCGCCCCGCTCGGTGGAGACCGGCGAGGGCGAATTGCTGCTGGCCTTCGACAGCGAAGAGCGGCTGGTGGGCTTCACCCAGGGCGAGGCGGCCTTTGCCGCGCTGTCGGGCCGGGGGCTGGTGGCGATGATGGCGGGCCAGGGCCTTGGGCTGGGGCTGAACCTTGAGGCCCCCTCGGCCATGGTGCTGCCTGCCGCCGCAATCGACTGGCTGGCGGAGACGCTGGGCCACGGGCCGGAGGCCGCCGAGGAGATCCCGGTGGAGGTAGCGGCCCCTGCC
Source organism: Vannielia litorea (assembly GCF_018424695.1). Classification (GTDB taxonomy): domain Bacteria; phylum Pseudomonadota; class Alphaproteobacteria; order Rhodobacterales; family Rhodobacteraceae; genus Vannielia; species Vannielia litorea_A. The sequence continues at coordinate 14,053 of NZ_QTNQ01000017.1, read as the reverse complement.
CTGCCGCAGGCGCTGCTGGTGGCGCTGGACGCAAAGCTCGCCACGGCGGCGGGGCTGGCGAAGGCGGCCCTGCTGGTGAAGGCCAGCTACCGTTCCGGCGCGGAGGGCCACCTCCTGGCCTTCGTCGACGCGCGGGAGGGTGCCGAGCACGCGCTGGCGGGCGCGGCAAACGAGGCGCTGAAGTTTTCCGGGCTGGAGAGCGGCGCGCTGGATGTGGCCTTCCTCGACGACGGCACGCCGCTGGCCCAGGCGATGGCGCGGCAGGGTATGCGATTTGACCTGCCCGAGCCGGAGGTCCGGGAAGCGTGGAAACCGGAGGCACCGGGCTCGAACCCGGACAAGCCGCCGAAGCTGCGCTGAGGCCGGGGCCGCTCTTCGAGGCCTGTCGGCCACTCATCGCATTGACGGGGCGGCTGCGAAGAGGACCGCGAGGGCCGATGAGCTGCTGTGATCAGAGCCGCGTCAGCGTGCAGTCCGGGAGAACGCGGTCGTAATCTTCAAGACGGCACAGCTCGGTGCCTGCCGTCATCACCGCTGCGGAGGCCGCCGCCATGCCGGATTGCAGCGCCTGCTCGGGCGGCGCGCCTCGGGCCAGCGCGAGGGCGAAGCCGCCCACGAAGCTGTCGCCCGCGCCGACCTTGCTGACCACCGGCACATCGGCCCCGGCGGCGTGCCACGCGCTGCCGTCGGCGCTGGCCATCACCGAGCCTGCCGCGCCCATGGCGACGATCACGCGGGGGGTGGCGCGGGTGAGCGTGGCAGCAAAGGCACGAACCTCGGCCACGTCGGCGAGCTGGGTGCCGGAGAGGAAGCGGGCTTCGGCGTGATCCATGCGGAGGGTGTGGGCGCCGCCTTCGGCGGCGAGCAGCTTCAGACTTGCGCCCGAGGTATCAGCCACCAGTTCGGCCCCGGCCTGCGCCACGATGGCGCCGAGCGGGGCCAGCCACTCCGGCGCCATCCCGGGCGGCAGGGAGCCGGAGAGGACGATGAGGGCGCCGGGCGCCACCGCCGCTTTCACCGCATCGATGAAACGGGCGCAATCCGCCTCCGCCCAGTCAGCCGCAGCCAGCGAAAAGCGAAACTGGTCGCCGCTGTCCTCGCTGGTGACTGCGAGGCTCTGGCGGGTGTCGCCCGGGGCCTCGACGCGCAGCACATCGAGCCCGCGCGCCGTCAGCCCGGTCTCCAGCGCCGCCCCCGTCGCCCCGCCCAGCGCAACGAGGCAGCACGAGGTGCCGCCCAACTGGTGCACCGCGCGGCTTACGTTCACTCCGCCGCCCCCCGGCTCCACCGTGGCAGGGCTACAGCGCAGCTTCACGTTGGGGCGCACCGAGGGCGCCGACGCCGAGAGATCCAGCGCCGGGTTGGGGGTAAGGGTGAGGATGGGGCGCATGGCGCTACGAGGGGTCGCGCCAGCGGTTGACGACAGGGTACCGCCTGTCGAGCCAGAAGGCGGCCTTGGTGAGGCGCGTGCCCGGTGCGGACTGGAAGCGCTTGTATTCGCTGAGGAAGATCAGGCGTTCGACCTTTTTTACCACCTCGCGTTCAAACCCCTCGGCCACCACCTCGGCCACAGCGGCCTCTTCATCGACCAGCATTTCGAGGATGCGGTCGAGATCCTCGTAGGGGGGGAGGCTGTCTTCGTCCTTCTGGTCTTCGCGCAGCTCCGCTGAAGGGGGCTTGTCGATCACGCGGGGGGGGATGACCTCGCCGCCCGGCGCCAGCATCCAGGGCCGGTGATTGGCGTTGCGCCAGCGGCAGGTTTCGAAGACGCGGGTTTTATAAAGGTCTTTCAGCGGGTTATAGCCGCCTGCCATGTCGCCGTAGATGGTGGCGTAGCCCACCGCCACCTCGCTCTTGTTGCCGGTGGTCAGGAGCATTTCGCCGAACTTGTTGGAGAGCGCCATCAGCAGCAACCCGCGCAGGCGACTCTGGATGTTTTCTTCCGTCAGGCCCGGCTCGGTGCCCTCGAAGAGCGGGGCAAGCGCCTCCGTCACCGCCGCCCTCGTGCCAGAGATCGGCACGAAGTCGTACCGGCAGCCGAGGCGCTCGGCCACGGCCTTGGCATCCTCCAGCGAGTGCTCGGAGGTGTATTCCGAGGGCAGCATGACGCAGCGCACGTTCTCCGGGCCCAGCGCATCGGCGGCAATGGCGGCGACCAGAGCGGAATCGACCCCGCCGGAGAGGCCGAGCAGGGCCTGTTTGAAGCCGGTCTTGGCAAAGTAGTCGCGCACCGATTGGACCATGCAGCGATAGTCCTGCTCCCAGTCGTCGGGCAGCGCGGCCTTCTCGCCCTCCACGGCGCGCCAGCCCTCCGGGGTGCGCTCAAGGTCGAGGTGCGCCACCGCCTCGTCGAAGACCGGCATCTGCAAGGCCAGCGCCCCGCCGGGGTTCAGCACGAAGGAGCCACCGTCAAACACCTGGTCATCCTGACCGCCCACCATGTTGAGATAGATCAGCGGTAGGCCGGTTTCGACGACGCGCTGCACCATCAGGTTGAGCCGGGTCTCCATCTTGCCGCGATAGTAGGGCGAGCCGTTGGGCACGAGCAGGAACTCGGCGCCGGTTTCGGCCAGCGTTTCGGCCACGTCTTCATGCCAGGCGTCTTCGCAGATCGGCGAGCCGATGCGCACGTTGCCCACCGCATAGGGGCCGCCGAGCGGGCCGGCATCGTAGATGCGCACCTCGTCAAACACCGTCTCGTTGGGCAGGTGGTGCTTAAGCAACCGGGTCATCACCTTGCCGTCCTTGAGGATGAAATAGGCGTTGAAGAGCTTGCCATCCTCCGGCCAGGGGCAGCCGATGGCGATGGCGGGGCCGTCGGCGCAGTCCTTCGCCAGCGCCTCGACATGGGCCACCGCATCGGCGGCGAAGGCTGGGCGATCTACCAGATCCTGCGCGTTGTAGCCGCAGATGAACATCTCGGTGAAGGCCACCAGGTTGGCGCCCGCCGCCTTGCCCTCGGCCCAGGCCGCGCGGGCCTTGGCGGCATTGCCGTCCATGTCGCCCAGCGTGGGGTTCAGCTGTGCCAGGGTGATGCGAAACCTGTCGGCCATGCGCGTGCCTCTCCTTGATGCGATCCGACTTAGCAGATTGACGCTGAAGTGAAAGGTGGGCCGCCCAAAAAGCGTTGCGACCCGGCGCAGCGAGCCTTACCCTCGGGGCCGCGCGGGCAGAGCCCCCGCGACAAGAGGGCAAGGGGCAGCCAAAAGGACAATCCCAATGATCCGGGCAGGACATATCGCACTGGCAGCCACTCTGGCGCTGGCCACACCGCTGGCGGCGCAGGACAAGCAGATCAAGCAATACGAGAACGGCGGTGTCTACGAGGGCACCTTCAAGAACGGGCTTCAGCACGGCAAGGGCAGCTACACCCTGCCCAACGGCTACGAGTACGTGGGCGACTGGGTGGAGGGCGAGATTCTCGGCCAGGGCGTGGCACGCTACCCCAACGGCTCAGTCTACCAGGGCGCCTTTGCCAAGGGCAAACCCGAGGGCCAGGGCAAGATCACCTTTGCCGATGGCGGCACCTACGAGGGCGACTGGAAGAACGGCCAGATGACCGGCGAGGGCGTGGCCGTTTATGCTGACGGGCGGCGCTACGAGGGGTCTTTCGCGAACGGCCGCCACGAAGGCCAGGGCACGATGACCTCGCCGGGCGGCTCGGTTTACGAGGGCGCCTGGGTGGCCGGGGTGAAGGAAGGCAAGGGCAAGATGTCTTACGCCGACGGCTCGGTTTACGACGGCCACTTCAGCCGCAACCAGCGCGCCGGCCAGGGCGTGCTGACGATGCCCGACGGGCTGACCTACAACGGGGCGTGGAAGGCGGGCCAGATCAACGGGCTCGGCACGCTGACCCAGCCCAACGGCGACGTTTACACCGGCCTGCTCGTCAACGGGCAGCGCCATGGCAGCGGCAAGGTGACCTATGCCAACGGCGATGTTTACGACGGCGAGTTCAAGGCCGATCAGCGCGATGGGCAAGGCAGCTTCACCGGCTCGGACGGCTACAAGTACACCGGCGACTGGAAAGAGGGCCGCATTCACGGCAAGGGCAAGGTAACCTACCCTGACGGCTCGGTTTACGAGGGCGATTTCGTCGATGATCTGGCCCATGGGCAGGGCACGATCACCTACCCGGACGGCTCGGTTTACACCGGCGGCTGGGTGGAAGGCGTGATCGAGGGCGAGGGCGTGGCGCGCTATGCGGGTGGCATGGTATACGAGGGCGGCTTCAAGGACGCCAAGAACCACGGCCAGGGCACCATGACCTCCCCCGATGGCTACAAATACGTTGGCGCGTGGAAGGACGGGCTGCGCGATGGGCAGGGCGTAGCGACCTATGCCGATGGCACCACCTACGAGGGCGGCTTCAAGGCCGGGATGCGCGACGGGCAGGGCAAGATCACGATGGCGGACGGCTTCACCTACGAGGGCGGCTGGGCCGCGGGCGAGATCGACGGCAAGGGCGTGGCCACCTATGCCAACGGCGACGTCTACGAGGGCCTCTTTGCCGAGGGCAAGCGGCAGGGCATGGGCACCATGACCTACGCCACCGGCGAGGTGGAGAGCGGCGAGTGGGAGAAGGGCATTCTGACCCGCGCCAGCGCCCCCGCCGAAGAAGAGGCCACCACCGAAGAGAACGCCGACACGCCCTCGGGCGGCTGACAGCAGCGCCGGGCGGTCAGGCCTGCCGTTCGCGCCAGAGCGTGAACAGCCCTGCCCCGACAACGATGGCCGCGCCGAGGATGGTGGCCGGCGGCAGGATGTCGCCCCAGAAGATCACGCCCACCGCAGAGGCGAAGACCAGCTGGAAATAGGCGAATGGCTGCACCGCGCTGGCCTCGGCAAATTCGTAGCACTTGATCAGCGTCCAGTGCCCCAGCGCGCCGGTGAGGCAGAGCATGGCCATCCAGCCCCAGTCGGGCGCTGTCATCGGCACCCACTGCCAGAGCGCCGCCGCCGTCATCACCACCGCGCCTGCGGTGCCGGTATAGAAGAAGGAGGTGGCCGAGCTGTCATGCCGGGAGACCGCGCGGGTCAGCAGCCCGTAAAGCGCGAACATGCCCGCAGCCACCAGCGGCACAACGGCGGCGGGCGCAAAGACGCCGAAGCCGGGCCGCAGGATCACGAGGATGCCGCAGAACCCCACGCCGATGGCGGCCCAGCGCCGCCAGCCGACCTTCTCGCCCAGCACCGGCCCGGAAAGAGCGGCGATGATCAGCGGGTAGCAGGCAAAGATCGCATGGGCCTCGACCAGCCCGAGCAGCACGAAGGCCTGCACCGCCACGCAAATCTCGGCGGCCAGCAGCACGCCCCGGAAGATCTGGAGCAGCGGCTTCTTCGAGCGGGTCGCCGCCCTGAGCCCGCCGGGCGCGCGCGCGGCGATGGTGAGCACGAAGGCGGCAAAGAACCAGTAGCGGATCATCACCACCATCATCACCGGATAGGCCTCGGCCAAGTGCCGCGAGAGGCCATCCTGCACCGCGAAGATGAAAGTAGTGGCGATCATCAGCAGGATGCCGTTGGCCTGCGCGCTGCGGGGCTTCATGCGAGGGTTCCCGTGCTCATGTGGCGCTTGCGCCCGTAACCCGGCTGGCGGGCCACGGCAAAGCCCGCCTCCGCCAGCGCCCGGCGCACGTGGCCCGCTGCCGTGTAGGTGGCAAAGCTGCCGCCCGGCGCCGTGTGGCGGGCCACCTCGGCCATCAGCGAGGCTTCCCAGAGTTCGGGGTTCTTGGCGGGCGAAAAGCCGTCGAGAAACCACGCATCCGCCCGGCCCTGCCACGCGGGCAGCGTCGCCCGCGCGTCGCCCACGATCACCTCCGCCGAAAGGCCCGGCGCGGTGATCGTGCCGCCGCCCTCGGGCCATTGCGCGGCCAGCGCCGCCACCAGATCGGGAAAGGCCGGGGCGAAGGGCTCCAGCGCCCGCGCGGCGTCTTCTGCCGCCATCGGAAAGGCCTCGAACCCGGTGTAACGCACCGCCACGCCCGCCGCGCGCGCCATGTGCCAGAGCGCGAGCAGGTTGAGCCCGGTGCCAAAGCCCAGCTCGGCCACGTGAAAGCCCTCGCGCAGCCGCTCGGGCAGGCCGTTGCCTGCGAGGAAGGTATGGCGCGTTTCGGCCAGCCCGTTCTCGAGCGAGAAGTACGGGTCGTCAAAACGGGTCGAGACGGGGGTGCCGTTGTCGCGCCATGCGAGGCGGGCGGGATGGTGGTGCATCGGGGGATAGCCTATGAGTCGCGGCGGAGAATGGCGGCGGCGCGGAGGGATGTCCATGGCAGAGGTGACGGTGCGCGGAGCCGGGGTGTTTGGTCTGTCCATCGCGTGGGAATGCGCGCGGCGCGGGGCGAAGGTGCGGGTGATCGAGCGCGAGGGCGTGGGCGCAGGCTCGTCGGGCGGCGTGGTCGGCGCGCTCGCACCGCATGTGCCGGAAAACTGGAACCCGAAGAAGGCGTTTCAATTGGAGAGCCTGCTGGCGGCAGAGCAGTTCTGGGCCGGGGTAAAGGCTGCCGGCGGGGTTGATCCGGGCTATGCCCGCACGGGCCGGGTGCAGCCGGTGGCGCCCGGCGGCGAGGCACTGGCGCGGGCGCGGGCCGAGGGCGCCAAGGCACTCTGGCAGGGCCGCGCGGAGTGGCGCGTGATCGGGGTGGAGGAGGCCCCGGCCTTCCGGCCCGTCTCGGCGACCGGGCTATATGTCCACGACACGGTCACCGCCCGGCTGCACCCGGCCCGCGCCTGCACCGCCCTTGTGGCCGCGCTCGAGGCGGCAGGCGCCGAAGTGGTGATTGGCGAGGCGGAGGCGCGGGGGCCGGTTGTCTGGGCCACGGGCGCGGCGGGGCTGGCGGCGTTGTCGGAAGACGTGGGCCGGACGGTGGGCGTGCCGATCAAGGGGCAGGCCGCGCTGCTGCATTTCGAGGCCCCGGAGGCGGCGCAGCTCTTTGCCGATGGTCTCCATGTCGTGCCCCATGCCGATGGCACGGTGGCCATCGGCTCTACATCGGAGCGCGACTTCGACGGGCTGGGCACCGATGGGCAGCTCGATGTGCTGCTGGAGAAGGCCTGCGCGCTGGTGCCGCTGCTCCACGGAGCACAGGTGCTTAAACGCTGGGCCGGGCTGCGCCCGCGCGCCCGCTCCCGCGCGCCGATGCTGGGGCCGTGGCCCGGGCGGGAGGGGCATTTCGTGGCCAACGGCGGCTTCAAGATCGGCTTCGGGATGGCGCCGGGGGTGGCGCGGGTGATGGCCGATCTGGTGCTGGACGGCAGCGACGCGATCCCCGATGGCTTCCGGGTGGAAGACAGCCTTTAGGGCGCGGCCCGCTAAGCCGGGCTTTCCAAAAAGTGTTAACAAAAGGTTAACGCCTCTCTAATCTGTCGCCGGATGTCCGAGCTTGCCCTTGCCCTGATCTATTGCAGCTTCTTCGCTCATGGCGAGGCGGAGGTGCGCCACCCCTACAACGTGGGCTACGACATGCACTTCATCCGGGTGGACTGCGAGACGGAGGGCCAGGTGATCGAGCTTGGGCTCGACAAGCGAAGCTCGATCGACAGCGTGCACCAAGCAATTTTCGCGGCCTCGGTCACCGGCAAGGCGCCGAAGGTGGTGATGATCGACACCGATGGCAAGGAAGACCAGTTCGAGCTTCAGGTGCGCCGCGTCGCGGAGGCGACGGGGTGGCCTACGAGGTGCATGATGCCAACGCGCTGATACGTCGGCAAATGACGAACTACCTGCGCAACTACCCGAGGCCAGGAGCGGCGGGCGACAGCTGAGCACCGAACCGCGCGGCCTGCCTACGCTAGGTCAACGTCCTCGCCCGCGCGCGCAATTCGTGGTAGAATGGCGGGCATTTCCAACAACCGGAATTACTCGGAGGATTTGCACCATGACCACGATTGCCAAGCTGAATTACCGCCGCAAACAGGCCGGCCTGCCTCTCATGCGGTTCGATCTCGTCAAGCTGAACCCGGAGGACGTGCAGGATCTTCGCGATGCCTATGCGGCGATGTATGAAATTTCCGAGATCGCCATCGGCGACCGCCGTGGCTACATGGCGCTGGCCCGTGGCCACGGCTACGATCAGGACCTCTGCCACGACGATGACCGGGTGTTCCTGACCTGGCATCGCTCCTACGTTTATTCCTTCGAAAAGGCGCTCAACACAGCTTTGCAGTGGAAGCGCGACGACGACGAGCTGGAGCTTACCCTGCCCTTTTGGGACTGGACCCAGGCGCGCAACGACACCCATGCACCCAACGGCCTGCCGAAGATCCTCGACGAGGCGGACTATGTGAACGCTGCGGGCGAGACCGTGCCGAACCCGCTCTTCGCCGCGCCAAGCCTTTACCGGGCGCTCTCGCAGGGGCTGACCGGGCCTGATGTGTTCACCCAGCGGTTCCCCGACCGGCTGCGCAATGACATTCCCATGCTGAAGGACGAGGTGGACCGCTACATGGACAACCCGAACTTCATGGTCTTCCAGCAGGATTTCAACTTCGGCGCCCATGGTGCGATCCATGTGGATGTGGGCGGGCGTGGCGCCGCCTCGCCGCTGCCGGGCCAGGCGGGAGATATGTCACGGGTGCTGTCGGCGGCCTACGATCCGCTCTTCTGGCTGCATCACAGCATGGTCGACAAGGTCTGGGCCGATTGGCAGGAGTTGCACCCCAATGCCAATGTACCCGACCATGTGCTGGATACCGTGGTTTTTGACGGGCGGATCGGGGGCGATCTCATCAACCATGAGGCCGAGTTGCGCTACATCTACACCAACGACTCGGTGGAAGCCGCCGATGCGGCCACCGGAACCGTGGACGGCGGTGTGACCGGCCCGCTCTCGGCTGCAGCGACGCCCTGCAAGGAGATCCGGCTGGGGCTGGTGGAGGCGGGCTTCGCGCGGGCGCAGATCGAGTTCCTCCAGCTGCGCCCGCCGAAAGACAGCTATGAGATCAGGGCCTATATCGAGAACCCTCATTGCACCGAGGAGACCGGCTACGAGGATGACAGCTTCGCCGGGCGGCTCTTCCTTTTTGGCCATGGCCAGTGCCATGGCGCGCCGGGCCACTGCAACCCGGCGCTGGCGGCGCGCGATGCCTATGACCGGCGCGCCAAGCACCCGCTGCGCTACCGGCACACGCGCTATACGATTGACTGCACCCGGGGCCTGCGCCGTTATATCGGGCGCAAGCACACTGTGCCGGAACTCAACCTCTATCTGCTGGTTCTGGATGAGAGCGGGCAGGTGATGCCGCCTGAAACCGTGAGATACGCCGGCTGCGCGTTGCGCACCTACGCCAAGACCTGACCCGGAAACGGAGACCGCATGGACATCACCCTCACGCCCAAGGCCGCCGAAGAGGGCATCCTGCGCGTCTGGCTGCGGCGCATCCCGGAGGAGAGCTACATCGTTCATGCGTTCCGGCAGGACGACGGGCCGGAGGCCGAGCCGATCGGAACCGCGACCATATTCGGACGCGGTGAAGGGTCGGCGGCCCGGGAGAAGGCGATGCTGATGATACGGCTCACGCGCGCTCGGGGCAGCCGCCCTCTGAAGCCGGGCGAGGCGCTCACCCTGTGCAGCGAGGCCGCCGACGGCAGCTATGAGGCGCTCGATCTCGACGTGATCGAGACCGAGTAGCCGCCCCGGGCCCTCAGGCCGCCTTCAGCCGCTCGCGCCCATGCGGGGCCGTCCAGTCCAGCACCGGGTTCAGCGGGATGATGCGATGCGGGTTCACCGTGTCGTGGCTGTAATGGTAGTGGCGGATGTAATGCGCGGGCACGCAGGTGCTGGCGACGCCGGGCACCTGGAAAAGCTCGCGCGCATAGGCCCAGAGGTTGGGCATTTCGCGCAGGAAGTTGCGGTTGCACTTGAAATGGGTGTGATAAACCTCGTCAAAGCGCACCAGCGTGGTGAACAGCCGCCAGTCGGCCTCGGTCAGGCGGTCGCCCATAAGGTAGCGATTGCGCGACAGGCGATCCTCCAGCCAGTCGAGGCTGTCGAACAGCGGATGCACCGCCTCGTCATAGGCCTCCTGCGAGGTGGCGAAGCCGGATTTGTAGACGCCGTTGTTCACCGTGTCATAGACACGCGCGTTCACCTCTTCGATGTCGTCGCGCAGCTCTTCGGGCCAGTAATCATCGGTGTTGCCGGTGATCCCGTCGAAGGCAGAGTTGAACATGCGGATGATTTCGGAGCTTTCGTTGCTCACGATGGTATCGCGCTTGGTGTCGTAGAGCACCGGCACGGTGACACGGCCTGACATCTCGGGATCGACGTGGGTGTAGACCTGCCAGAGGTAGTCCTTGCCGAAGAGCGCATCGCCCGTGGCGCCGGGGAAATCGGTGCGAAACTCCCAGCCGTTTTCGAGCATGTCGGGATGCACAACGGAGACGGAGATATGCTCTTCGAGGCCCTTGAGCGCGCGAAACACCAGCGCCCGGTGCGCCCAAGGGCAGGCGAGCGACACGTAGAGGTGATAGCGCCCGCTCTCGGCCTCGAAGCCGCCTTCACCGGAGGGGCCGGCGCTGCCGTCGGCGGTGATCCAGTTGCGGAAAGCAGAGGTGGAGCGCACGAACTTGCCGCCGCTCTTTTCGGTGTCATACCACTCGTCTTTCCACTCGCCATTCACCAGGCGTCCCATGGGGCTCTCCTTCTGCTGTCTGGCACCAATATAGCCCCTGTGCATATGGCGCGATACCGGCACGAATGTAGTTGTTTTTGTGCATTTTCGCACGCAACCAAACAGGGCCTTCGCGTGTTGCCACAGTGTCGCGTGGGCGTCGCGCGACAACGTTAACCTTGACGTCACCCGATTCGGTCACAATGCTCTCGGCCAAGGAGTGGAGCTGCCAAATGTCTGATTTCCTGCCGCAATCGGTCCGCGAAGGACTTGAAGCCGCACGCCGCGACGCGGAACGTCGCAAGAGCCGCCTAAAGGTCCGCGACGGGGAGCAGAGCTACCCGGTGCTGCGCTTCTGGTCGAAGGGCTTTGCCTTGGCCGCCGACCCGGCACCAAACCTGCGCGGGCTTGTCGACCTTTTCGACGGTGAGCGCCATCTCTACCAGTGCCTCATCGTGACGAGCCGCGAAGAGGCCGGTGAGCGGATTTACGAGTTCAAGCGCAACACGGCGGCGAGTGACACGGCGCCGCTCGATTTCGAGCGGGCCAGCGATGCGCCGGTGGGCTACATCACCAGCCTCTGACGCCGAAACCCGTCAGGAATTCGAGAACACCCGCTCCATCCGCAGGATCGCCTCTTCGAGCTTCGCCTTGGGGAGGGCAAGGTTGAACCGCATGCAGTGCTCACCGCCTTGCCCGAAGGCGGGACCGGGGCTCGCTGCAATGCCAGCACGGTCACGCAGACGGGCCTCTATCTCTTCCGGTGAAAGGCCGGTGTCTGTGAAATCGACCCAGGCAAGATAGGTGCTTTGCATCTCCATTACCTCGATGCCCGGCAACCGGCGAATGCGATCGGTGAAGAGCGCGTAATTGGCGGCGATGTAGTCACGCACGGCATCAAGCCAATCCGCCCCCTGCGTCAGCGCCGCCTCCATGGCGATCATGCCAAGACGGTTGGGCGAGCCTCCACGGTTCTTCGCCACCTTGTCGAACCGCTGGCGCAGGTCGTCGTCGGGCACGACCCAGTAGCCGGTTTCGAGCCCGGCGAGGTTGAAACTCTTCGAAGCCGCGGTGATGACCACAAGGCGCGGCAGGGCTTCCGGCGCGGCAACGGCGGTGGGCAGGTGCCGCACGCCGGGAAAGGTGAGGTCCATGTGAATCTCATCCGAGAGAAGGATCAGGTCGTGCGCCTCGCAGAAGGCGGCCACCGCCTTGATCTCCTCGGCACTCCACAGCCGACCGCCCGGGTTGTGCGGCGAGCAGAGCACCAGGACCTTCTCCTTCCCGGTCAACTGGCTCGCCAGCGTTTCGAGATCCATCTCGTAACGCCCATTGCGCAGCACCATTGGCGATTGCAGCACCCCCCGCTCCATCGCCTTCGCCTTGCCGAAGAAGGCATGATAGACGGGCGTGAAAAGGATGATGTTATCTCCAGGCTCGGAAAACGCGTCGAGTGCCATTCCGAAACCGGCGATGACGCCATGGGTGAAGCCGATCCACTCCGGCTGCGCCTCCCAGCCGTGGCGCTCACGCAGCCAGCGGCAGATTGCGGCCGTATTGGTGGACGTATCAGCGTAATAGCCCAGGTAGCCCCGGTCGATGTCGGCCCGGAGGGCATCACGCACGCAGTCGGGGGCGTCAAAGTCCATATCGGCCACCCACATCGGGATTCCGTCTGCGGAAGTGACTCCGGTGCGCTCCGGCATTCCGTCGAACTTTTGCGTGTGGCCGCCGAAGCGGGGACCGATCTTGTCGAATGTCATGGGGCACTCCTTGCTTCGGCGCGAAGCTAACGCAGGGGGCGGCGGGTGCAACCCTTGTTGCACCGCGCCCGCGCCTGTCCTAAATCCATCGTCATGTCCCTGCGCGATATCCTCATCCACCCCGACCCGCGGCTCAAAAAGCCTGCCGACCCGGTCACGGAATTCGACCGTGAGCTTCAGCGGCTGGCCGATGACATGCTGGAAACCATGTATGACGCCCCCGGCATCGGGCTGGCGGCGCCGCAGATCGGCGAGATGCGGCGCCTGCTGGTGATGGATTGCATCAAGGACGATGCCGAGGAGCCGCGACCGATGGTGCTGATCAACCCCGAGGTGGTGTGGACCTCGGAGGAGAAGAACACCTATGAAGAGGGCTGCCTTTCGATCCCCGAGCAATATGCCGATGTCACCCGCCCGGCGGAGGTGAAGGTGCGCTGGCAGGGACTCGACGGGGCGGAGACGGAAGAGCAGTTCAGCGGCCTCTGGGCGACCTGCGTGCAGCATGAGATCGACCATCTGAACGGCAAGCTCTTCATTGATTATCTCGGCCCGATGAAGCGGCAGATGATCACCCGCAAGATGCAGAAGCTGAAGCGCGAGAAGGCCCGCGCTTGAGCGTGCTGCCGATCGTCCTCTGGCCGGATGAGCGGCTGAAGGCCACCTGCGCGCCTGTGGGCTGCCTCGACATGGGGGCGCTCGCCACCGACATGCTGGAGACCATGTATGCCGCGCCGGGCCGGGGCCTTGCCGGGCCGCAGGTGGGCGTGCTGCGGCGGATTTTCGTGATGGATGCGGGCTGGAAGGAAGGCGAGGCAACCCCTCGGGTGTGCCTCGATCCGGTGATCACGCCACTGGGCGAAGAGATGGCCACGATGGAAGAGGGCTGCCTCTCGATCCCCGGGCGCCCGGTGGAGATGACACGCCCTGCGCGCATCCGGCTCGATTACTTCGATCTTGGCGGCGCGGCGCAGAGCGTGGAGCTGGAGGGCGCCGAGGCGGCGATTGCCCAGCACGAGGCCGACCATCTCGACGGCAAGCTCATCATCGACGGGCTCGAAGAGGTGGGCGCATGAGCCCCCGCCCCTTCATCCCCTGGCCCGACAAGCGCCTGCAAACCCCCGCCGCCCCGGTGGGCGAGATCACCAACGAGATCCGCGCGATCTGGGATGACATGGTGGACACCATGGAGGCCATGCCCGGCTACGGCCTCGCCGCGCCGCAGATCGGCGTGATGCTGCGGCTCGCGGTGGTGGATTGCTCGAAAGAGCGCGGGCAGGCGGTGCGGCTGGCCGACCCCGAGATCACCATGGTCGGCGAAGAGCTGTTCGACTGGGAAGAGGCGAGCCCCAATGTGCCGGGCATTTCGGCAAAGCTCTCGCGCCCGTCGCGGGTGGCGGTGGCCTATACCGACGAGAGCGGCGCGCGGGTGGAGAAGAAGTTTGAAGGCCTCTGGGCGACGAGTGTGCAGCACCAGATCGACCACCTGGAGGGCCGGATGTTCTTTGACCGGCTGAGCCGGACCAAGCGGCAGATGCTGTTGAAGAAGGCGGCCAAGCGGGGCTGAGGCCCGCACGAGGGAGGCAGCGATGCGGATCATCTTCATGGGAACGCCCGATTTTTCGGTGCCCGCGCTGGATGCGCTCCATGCCGCCGGGCACGAGATTGTCTGCGTCTACACC
>NZ_QTNQ01000179.1 GCF_018424695.1 Vannielia litorea | reverse complement strand
CCCCTACCGCTGCCCGCCCGGCCCCTACGAACGCATCTCTATGGTCGCCCACAAGCTCAAGGCCGAGAACCCGACAGCGAAGATCCTCATCGTCGACCCCAAGGAAAAGTTCTCCAAACAGGCGCTCTTCGAGGAGGGCTGGCAAAAACACTACACCGGCATGATCGAGCGCATCGGCCCCGACTTCGGCGGCACCAACGTCGAGGTGAACCCCGACGAAATGACGGTGAGTATCGATGGTGCGGTGGAAAAGGTCGATGTCTGCAACGTCATCCCCGCCCAGAAGGCCGGCCACATCGCCGATGCCGCCGGGCTGACCGACGGCAATTGGGCTCCGGTGAACCCAACCGACATGAGCTCAAAGATGGACGAAAACATCCATGTACTGGGTGACGCCTCGGCACAGGGCGACATGCCCAAATCCGGCTTCTCGGCCAACAGCCAGGCCAAGGTGGCAGCCAACGCTATCCGCGGCGCGCTTACCGATAGCCGGGTGTTCCCGGCGAAGTTCTCCAACACCTGCTGGTCGCTCATCGCCGCCGACGACGGGGTGAAGGTGGGGGCCTCCTACGAGCCCACCGACGAGAAGATCGCCAGCACCGACAGCTTCATCTCGCAAACCGGCGAGGATGCAGCGCTGCGCAAGGCCACCTACGAGGAAAGCATCGGCTGGTACTCGGGCATCACCACAGACATGTTCGGCTGACAAAAGCCGGCGGGGCGCTTGACCTGAGTCATGGCGCCCCGCCGCACCATCTCCACTCTAAAGGCGAACCCACGGAGGAGACCCCAATGAAACACATCGCACTCGCCGCCGCATTTGCCCTCGCCACGCCCGCGCTGGCGGAAGGCCCCGTGCTGCACGACTTCGACGGAAGCTTCGATGACGCGACCTTCGCCGTCGAAAGCGCCATCGTCGGCCAGGGCCTGGTGATCGACTACACCTCCCATGTAGGCGATATGCTGAACCGCACCGGCGAAGATGTCGGTTCGGATGTGAAGGTCTTCGATGCCGCCGACATCTTCCTCTTCTGCTCTGCCGTGGTCTCGCGGCAGGTGATGGAGGCCGACCCGATGAATATCCAGCACTGCCCCTACGGCATCTTCGTCACCGAGAAAGACGGCAAGGTGCAGATCGGCCACCGCGACTATCCCGAGGGCCCGATGGACGCCGTCGAAGATCTGCTGGAAGGCATCATTGCCGAGGCCATGGGCGGCTGACGCCCGGCTCGCTTGATCCCGATCAACGCCCCCCGCACGGGGGCGTGATACCCCGGTGAAAACCGGAGACACCGTCCCATGATCTGGCTCTTCGACACCCTCGGCGAAGCCCCCGCCATCGCCCTTCTGGGCCTCCTGGTGGGGCTGCTCTTCGGCGCGGCGGCGCAGCGCTCGTCCTTCTGCCTGCGCGCGGCCACCATCGAGGTCGCCACGCTCAGGCCCGGCCCCAAGCTCGCGACTTGGCTCATCGTGTTCACGACCGCACTTGCGCTGGTGCAGGGCGGCATCGCGCTGGGTTGGCTCGATCTTTCCGAGGCCCGGCAGTTTGCTCAACCCGGCTCCATCTCGGGCGCGGTGATCGGCGGGGTGATGTTCGGCACGGGCATGATCCTTGCGCGCGGCTGCGCCTCCCGCCTGCTGGTGCTCTCGGCCACCGGAAACCTTCGCGCGCTCATCACCGGCCTCGTGCTCACCCTCGTGGCGCAAGCCTCACTCTCGGGCATCCTCGGCCCGGCGCGGCTCTGGCTCTTCTCGCTCTGGACGGTGCCGCCCGGCCCGGCGCGCGACCTCGGCGCGCTGCTCGGTCTCACGCCCGTGCTCAGCGCCACGCTTGCCCTTGCCGCCGTCGCCGCCGCCCTCGCATGGGCCGCGCTGGCCGCCCGCAAAAGCCCGGGCCAGATTCTCGCTTCGGCGCTGGTCGGCCTGGCGGTCGCCGCAGGCTGGTTCGTCACCTACCACGCGGCCCAGGTCGCCTTCGAGCCCGTCTCCGTCAGCTCCATAAGCTTCACCGGCCCCGCAACCGACACCCTGATGGGCCTCGTCGGTACCCCCGCCCTGCCGCTCTCCTTCGGCGTCGGTCTCGTGCCCGGCGTCTTCCTCGGCTCCTTTGCCGCCTCCGCCCTCGCCGGAGACTTCGCGCTCCAGCGCTTTCAGCCCGACGCTCCTATGGAGCGTTACCTTGTCGGCGGCGCCCTCATGGGATTCGGCGCCATGCTCGCCGGGGGCTGCGCGGTCGGGGCAGGCGTCTCCGGCGGCTCCGCCCTCAGCTCCACCGCCTGGCTGGCCCTAACCGCCATGTGGCTCGCCGCCATGGCCACCCACCGCCTGCTAAACGGCAAGCCCGCCGCCGCCGTGGCCTGAAACCCAGAAAATTCGATTAAAATTCTCC
>NZ_QTNQ01000178.1 GCF_018424695.1 Vannielia litorea | reverse complement strand
CCGCACCTGGGTGCCCTTCTCGGGCAGGTGGCTGTCACCGGGATAGAGCCGGTGGATCTGCTCCAGCCCCACCCGCGCGCCAAGCCGCCCGATCAGGTCATCCAGCGCGGTGTCATTCTTCAGCCGGGCGGCGGCATCGGCGCTGGCGCCCGCGTGGCCCCGGTGCTGCACGGCATGAACCGGCTCGGTGACGGTGGCGATGAGGCGGATGGCATCTATCCCGTCGCCCGCATCCACCTCGCCCAGCTTCATCCGGATCAGCGGGCGCAGCCTGTCGGGCTCGGCGGAAGGGCGGGCGAGGCCCAGCTCGATGTTCTGGCTGGTGTGGTCGCAGCGCATCAGGTGCAGCCGAAGCCGCCGCGCGCCCATGCCTTGCGCCCTGAGCCGCACCTCCAGCGCGGGCAACAGCCGGTCGATGGCCTCGGCCACATCCACTTCCAGCCCGATCGGCTCGGGCAGGGTGAGGCGCACCGCATAGATCGGCGCGGGCCGGGCGGGGGAGACGGGCTCGGGCGCGGCGCCGAAGGCCTGGTCGAGCCGCAGCACCAGATCCTTGCCGAAGCGGCGGGCGAGGGCGGCGCGGGGCTGGGCGGCCAGCTCTTCCACCCGCTTGAGGCCCAGCCGGGCGAGCTGCTGCACCAGCTTGGGCGGCAGGCGCAGGGCGGCCAGCGGCAGCGGGGCCAGCGCCTCGCGGGCGTGACCGGGCGCGGCGATGCGGCCCTCGGGCGAGAGCCGGCCCGCGCCCATCGGCGGCGCCCCGCCGCGCTCCCAATGCCGCCGCTTCACCGCGCGGGCGCGGGTGGCATAGGCCTCCTGGTCGATCGCATCGCCCGAGCGCAGCGCGCCCGCCCCCTGGCCTGCAAACCGCGCCAGCGCCCAGGCCGCGCCGACGGTGTCGGCGACGCCGGCGCAAACAGTCAGCCCGAGGTGGGCGCAATCGGCCTCGGCCTCGGCCATCAGCTCCGCCTCACCGCCGAAGAGATGCGCGCAGCCCGAGATATCCACCACCAGCCCGTCCGGCGGCGCCTCGCGGATCCAGGGTGAGAACTTGCCCGCCCAGCGACGCAGCACGGTGAGAAAATCACCCTCCAGCGCGGGCCGCTCCAGCCGGGTGACGAGCTCGGGGCAAACCGCCTGCGCATCGCGCAGCGGCTGGCCAGGGCGCAGACCGGCAGCAGAGGCGGCGGTGGAGAGCGACACCAGGCTTGCCAGGTTGCCCTGCTCGCGCACCACCGCCAGCGGCACCTCGGCCAGCGCGGGCGCGGCGCGGATCAGCCGCTCGGCGGCAAGCCGAGGGAACCACAGCGAGAGAATCCGGCGGTTGGGCATGGGGCAGCATGAATGTTCATTGTTTGTTCCAAGCTACCCGCCAGACCGCGTGGAGTCGAGTCGGCGCGGCGTTCACAAAATTCCTATCCGTCGCGGGTTGCCACCCCGGGCGCGAACCGCTTTGGTCCTCCAATGACACACCGCCGACTGACCGCCGCCGCCCTTCTGATCTTCGCCCCCTTTGCCGCGACCGCCCATGACGGTGTGCAGAACCCGGCGGTCAAGAAACGCATGGCGGTGATGAAGGAAATCCAGTCGGGGGTGAAGGTGATGGGCGAGATGGTGAAGGGCGCGCGTCCCTTCGATCCGGCCGAAGCCGAGGCAGCGGCAGAGGTGATCCGCGCTGCCGCACCGCGCGTCGTTCCGAGCTTCACGCCCGAGGCAGACGACCCGAAATCAGAGGCCAACCCCCTCATCTGGAGCGAGTTTTCGCAGTTCGAGGCCGAGGCAGCCGCCCTGGAGCGGGCGGCCACGGGGTTTGATGGCTCCACGCCAGAAGCGCTCAAGGCCAGCTTTACCCGGCTCGGCAAGGCCTGCCGGTCACGCCATGAGCACTACAAGGAATGAGCCGCCTCAGCCGCAGGTGATGCGGGAGATCATGCCGTTCGGATCGAGGTAGAAGTTCATCCGGTAGGGGTTGTACTCCTGCGTCACGATCCCGCCGTGGGGCACGACGCGGGTCTGCCGGGTGACACCGAGTGTGGGGATCACGCTTGCGGGCTGGCCGATGGCACGCTCGCGATAGGCAGAGGCGCCGCAGATGTCGGGCTCACGTTCCACCAAACCGCTGTCCACGTTGTCCTGAATCGGCGCATCGTTGGGGGGCAGCTCTTCAACGGGCGGCTGGCAGGCGGCAAGCGCGGTCAGCAGAATCAGGGCCTTCAGGGTTTTCATCACGTGCGTCTTCCCATATCCGGTTGAATGAACGCGGAGTTGCCCCCACGGTTCCGCACGACAGATTAACGGGAGTTTCGAAAAATGAAAACGCGTGCCGCAGTCGCTCTAGAAGCCGGCCAACCGCTTGAGATCATGGAGGTTGAGCTTGAGGGGCCGAAGGCCGGGGAGGTTCTGGTCGAGATCAAGGCGACGGGGATCTGCCACACCGACGAGTTCACCCGCTCGGGGGCGGACC
>NZ_QTNQ01000177.1 GCF_018424695.1 Vannielia litorea | reverse complement strand
GCTGAGAGTAGTAGTGGCTGGCCTGGCCGGTTGGGGATTTGACCGAGTAGCCCGCGTCGCCGTGGAGGACGAGGGGGCCGGTGGCGGTGAGCGCGAGATCGTAGGCGAAATCGGGGGCGGAGGCGGTGAGGCGGAGCGCGTCGAACTGGTCGCCCGAGGCGGCGGTGGAGGTCATCTGCCAATCGTCGATCCAGGCGGCGAAGGGCGCGGCGGTGACCCCGGCCTGCCCGATGCCGCCGCGGGCGCGGCGTTCGGTGGAGTGGTGGGAGGTTGGCGTGGTGAGGGCGGCGTGGGCCATCCAGATCTGGGGGGAGGACCAGCCTTCGGCCTCGCCGGGGGCGAGGGCTGAGCGAAAGAGCGTCCATTGGATGCCATAGGGGGTGCCGCCGGGGCCTTCGAGCGTGGCGGTGAGATACCACCATTCGATGCGGAAATCGGGATGGGCGCCGTGATCGGCCGGGAATGTGAGCCGGGTGTCGCGGGAGGGCAGGGCGAAGCCGGAGGCGTCGGTGCCCAGACCGGCGAAGCCTTGCGCGCGGGCGGAGAGCGGCGCGGCGGCGAGGGCGGCGAGGAGGGTACGGCGGGTGAGGTTCATCTTTCGCTCGCGAAGGTTTTGAGAAATGCGGCGGGCTGGGTGCGGCGGAGCTTGAGGACGGGCCAGGCGCAGGCCAGTGCGGCGGCCCCGATGGCTGCGGCGAAGAGCAGCGCCCATTGGCCGGGGAAGAGGAACATCGGCAGGCGCCAGCCGAAGGCCTCGGTGTTGACGACCGCCAGCAGCGCCCAGGCCAGGGCGAGGCCGAGGGGCAGGGCGAAGAGGGCGGTGAAGGCGGCAAGGGCGAGGGTGCGCAGGGCCTCGAGCCGGGCGAGGCGGGCACGGGTGGTGCCCATCGCCCAGACCGGGGCGATCTGGGGCAGGCGCATGGTGGAGAGGGTCAGCATGGCGGTGAGGATGGCGAGTGCGGCCACGCCGAGGGTGAGCGCGTTGAGCGCGGCGGTGACGGCGAAGGTGCGCTCGAAGATGGCGAGCGAATAGGCCTTGATCTCGGCATTGGGCACGAGGGCGGTGGGCGGCAGCCCGTAGTCCTCGGTGAGTGCGGTGGTGAGGGCCTCGACGTTCTCAGGTGCGACGCGGAGGCCGTGGCGGAGCTTGGAGAGCTCGGGGAAGTGCCTGGTGAGAGCCGGTGTGGCGACGATGGCCTGGGGGCCGGGGTTGCCGTAGTCGGAATAGGTTGCGGTGATTTCGGGCTGCCAGTCGGGTGTGAGGGGGAGCGTATCGCCGGGGGCGAGGCCCGCGCGGCGGGCGAGTTGCTCGTTGATCATCACCGCTTCGCCCGTGGCGAGGCGGTCCCAGGCGTTGGGCGAAGCGCTGAGCAGGGGCCAGTTCTCGCGGTAGGTGGCGTGATCGGCGACACCGTAAAGCTCGCCGGTGCCCTGATCCGCGAGCGGGATCTCGACGTGCCAGATGGGCAGCACAGCCTCCACCTCGGGGCGGGTGGCGAGCCAGGTGCGCAGGCGGGTGGCGTCTTCCTCCGAGCGGGCAGTGACGTAGAGTTCGGAGACGAGGCGCTGGTCGAGGAAGCCGGTGAAGGTGAGGCGGAAGGACGACACCATGGTGCCGACGCCGATGTTGGTGGCCAGGGCCAGCAGCAGGGCCATGAGCGCAAGGCGGAGGCCGGGAAGTTGCTGGCGGGCGTCGGCCCAGAGCCATTGGGCCAGCGGGCGGCGCGCGAAGGATTGGGCCAGCGCGAGGAGGCCGGCCAGCAGGGCCGGGAGCATCAGGGCTGCGCCGAGGAGCATGCCGCCGAGCAGGGCGAAGCCGCCGGGCAGGCCACCGAGGAGCGGAACGGCGGCGGCGCCCGCTGCGGCGAGAAGCCCCCCGGCGGCGGCTTGCAGCAGAAGCGGGCGCGTGGTGGCGCGGGCCCAGGCGCGGGGCTTGGCGGAGGCGAGGATGGGCAGGCGGGCCAGCGCAAGGAGGGCGCCGGTGCCAGCCGCCAGCGTGCCCGCAAGGGCGATGGCGAGGCCGGTGGCCGCCCAGGCGGGGCGGAAGGTGAGCTGGCCGGGCAGCGCGGCGCCATAGAGGCCTCGGAGCGAGGCCGAGACATCCGGCAGGAGCAGCGCTGCGGTCAGATGGCCGAGGGCGAGGCCGAGACTGCCCGCGACGAGGGCAAAGAGGGTGAGCTCGGCGAGGGTGAGCGCAGCGAGCAGGCGGGTGGAGACGCCGAGGGCGCGCAGGGTGCGGAACATCGGGCGGCGTTGCTCGAAGGCAAGCCCGATGGCGCCGTGGGCGATAAAGAGGCCAACCGCGAAGGAGAGCATGCCGAAGGCGGTGAGGTTGAGGTGAAAGCTGCGGGTGAGCCGGGCGATGCCCGTGCCGCCCTCGGGGCGGGTGCGGGTGAGGCCGGGGGCCACATCTTGTAGCGGTGGGCGTGCGAGGGGCTGCGCCGTTTCGGGCAGGAGCAACAGGTGTGTG
>NZ_QTNQ01000176.1 GCF_018424695.1 Vannielia litorea | reverse complement strand
CTTGTTGACCGTGGTGCGCTTGGGCGGTGTGGCGGCTTCCGGCGGGATCAGGAGGGTCTGGCCGACGCGCAGGGTCAGCTTGTCATCCAGCCCGTTCCACTCGTCCAGCGCCTTGACCGAGACGCCATAGAGCCGGGAGACGGAGTAGGCCGTTTCACCCGGCTTTACGACGTGGCGGATGGGCTCTTGCCCGGTTTGCGGTTTGCGGGCCGGTTGCGCGGGGGTAATCGTGCCCTCGGCACGGGAGATCGCGGTGTCGGCCAGGACGGCGACGTCCACCTGCTCGGCCGGGCGGATCGGGCCGGTGGTGATGGCGCCGGTGGCGGGCGAAGGCTCGGCCACGCGGCGCGGCAGAAGCAGCACGGCCCCGGCATTGAGCGGCGCGCCCGGGGGCACCGCATTGCGGGCGGCCAGCTCGCTTTCGGGCAGGCCGATGCGGGCCGCGACGGTGCTGACCGTATCGCCACGCCGGGCCACGGCAACCTGGTAGCCGGGATAGGAGAGAATGCCGCGATCATCCGGGCGGGGGCGGGCCTCGGTGGCTTTCTGGGCTGCGGAGGTGGTGTTAAAGCCGCCGCCGAAGCCGCGGAAATCGCTATCGAAATCTTCACAGGCGGCAAGCCCCAACAGGCTTACGGATGCGACGAGTGCTGCGGTGAGACGCATGGTGCTCGTTCCCTCAATCTGGCGGGGGCCCCTCTGGCGGGCGGCCTCCCTGACTACTCCTTGCCCAGCCCCTCGAGGAGCGGAACGAAACGCACGTCTCGCAGCTCGTCGTAGTGCAGGCCTTCTTCTGTCCGGCGCACCCGGATAAGGCTTTGCACCGCGTCCGACTGGCCAACGGGCACCACCATGATACCCCCAATGCGTAGCTGGGCCAAGAGCGGGCCGGGCGGGTCTTCTGCGGCGGCTGTCACGATGATCTTGTCGAAGGGCGCATGTTCGGGAAGGCCGTGGGAGCCATCGGCGGTGAAGGTGGTGACATTGGTCAGCCCCAGCTCCTGGAACAGCGCCTCGGCGGTGCGGGTGAGGCGGCGGAAGCGGTCAACCGTGTAGACCCGGCGGGCGAGCAGGGCGAGGACGGCGGCCTGGTAGCCCGAGCCGGTGCCGACCTCCAGCACCTTGTCGCGCGGGGTGAGCTGGAGCGCCTGGGTCATCAGGCCGACGATGGAGGGTTGCGAGATCGTCTGGCCGCAAGCGATGGGCAGGGGGGTGTCGTCATAGGCGCGTTCGGAGAAGAGGCCCTGGACGAATTGACCGCGGTCGATTTTTTCCATCGCGGAGAGAACCGCCTTGTCGGTCACGCCCCGGGAGCGCAGGGCGAAGAGGAACTGCATCTTGCGTTCCGCTTCGGAGCTGTCGCTCATCCGAGTTTCTCCTGAAGCCGCGCCACCGCGTCATGGGCCGTGAGATCGGCGCGCATGGGGGTGATCGATGTGTGGTTGGCGAGGTTGGCGGCCACATCTGTGCCCGGGCCGGTGCTTTCGTGCTGGGGGCCGCCCTTGATCCAGAGGAACCTTCGGCCGGAGGGGGCGATGTGGGGCTCGACCGAGAAATTTGTTTTGGTTCTGCGGCCTTGCGTGGTGATCTTCATCTCGCCTGCATCGGCGGCGGCGCAGGGCGGGAAGTTGACGTTGTAGAAGGTGTTGTAGCGTTCGCCCTCCCATTCGCCATGCTCCAGCAGCCAGCGGAGGGTGCTTGCGCCATGGGCGGCGGCGGCTTCGAAGGGGTTGTCCAGCTCCACGTTGCCGGGGCCGAAGAACTGCGAGAGCGCGACGGAGCGCACCCCTTGCAGCGCGCCTTCCATGGCGCCGCCGATGGTGCCGGAGTAGAGCGTGTTCTCGGCGGCGTTGTTGCCACGGTTCACGCCCGAGAGCACAAGATCGGGGCGCTCGCCCTCCAGCACGTCATAGAGGCCGGCCAGCACGCAATCGGCGGGGCTGCCCTCGGCGGCGAAGCGGCGCTCGCCCAGCTTGGCGATCATCGTGGGGTGGGTGTAGCTGATGCAATGGCCGACGCCGGATTGCTCGAAGGCCGGGGCCACGACCCAGACCTCGCCGGAGGGCCCGGCCAGCTCGGTTGCGATCTGCTCCAGAACCTCCAGCCCCGGTGCGTTGATACCGTCGTCGTTGGTGATGAGTATGCGCATCCTGCCCCGCTTGATGTCTTGCCCCCTGAATAGGCGAGGGGCCGCCCACTCACAAGCGGAAGGGCGCTGGAGCCGCCGCAGCGGGCCGCCAACTGTGGCGTGCGGGTCAGCGGGCGGTGGCGATGCGCCCCGGCAGGGCCTTGGCCACGGGGCCGGCGGCGGCGCGGGCGTCTTCGGCGTCATGGGTCACGAGCAGAACCGGCAGGCCACGCCTGCGGGCCCGGTCGAAGACCAGCCGCCGCACCTCTTCGCGGCGGGCGGCGTCGAGGCGGGAGAAGGGCTCGTCGAGCAGCAGCGCGCGCGGCTCGGCCAGCAGGGTGCGCATGAGCGCGACCCGGGCCTGCTCGCCGCCCGAGAGGGTGGCCGGATCACGCGGGCCGAAGCCGGGCAGGCCCACGTCTTCCAGCGCCTCTTCCACTGCCTTGCGGCGGTCGGCGCGGGGGCCGGGGG
>NZ_QTNQ01000175.1 GCF_018424695.1 Vannielia litorea | reverse complement strand
GGGGTGGTGGGCAGATTGCCCACCCTACGCGGGGCTTGGGTTTGCGTGGCGGGGCAGGTTCCGCCCTACGCGCCCTCGTAGGCCACCAGCGCGTGGACATCCATGCCGAGGGCTTCGAGCCGCTTGCGGCCGCCGAGGTCGGGCAAGTCGACGATGAAGGCGCAGCCCATGATCACGCCGCCGAGGCGTTCGACCAGCTTGATCCCGGCTTCGGCGGTGCCGCCGGTGGCCAGCAGGTCATCGACCAGCAGGATGCGCTCGCCTGCCGCGATGGCATCGTCATGCACCTCCATCACCGCCTCGCCGTATTCCAGCGTATAGGCCTCGGAGATCACCGTGCCGGGCAGCTTGCCCTTTTTGCGGATCGGCACGAAGCCGGTGCCCAGCTGGTGGGCGATGGCCCCGCCGAGGATGAAGCCGCGCGCCTCCAGCCCCACCACCTTGTCGATCGGCTCGCCCGCATAGGGGTGCAGCATCTGGTCGACGCAGAGCCGCATGCCGCGCGGGCTGGCGAAAAGGGTGGTGACATCGCGAAACATGATCCCCTCGTGGGGGAAGTCGGCGATTGTGCGGATGTAGTCGGCGACGGATTTCATGCACTTACTCGGAGGCGGGCTCTGCGCCTTCCTCCTGCTCGGCCAGCGAGTTCTGGAGGATCGCCTGTGTCACCTGGAAGAGCATGGCGTTGGGGTTTTGCTGGCACTGGGCGAGGGTGATCTCGACGATCTTGTTGCCGCCTACTTCCTGCATCTTGTCGAGGAAGGGCTTGGGCTTGTCGATGGAGGCGTGGGACCAGTAGCCGAGAACCCAGCCTGCGACCTGGGCCTGGTCGGTCACGTTCTGGGTGACGAAGGCGGCGCGGGCGCGCTCGCAGGTCCAGCGTCCGGTGCCCATCATATAGGCCTCGGAAAAGGCGGGGGCGGTGGTGGCGACGCAGAGGGCGGCGGCGAGGATGGTGCGGTTCATGGTTTTCTCCCGTGTCGGTCGGGCCATTGGTAACGGTCGTGGCGCAGGATGAACAGGGGTCACCAGAGTTGCGGGCGGGCGACCATGAGCCAGAAGATGCCGGTGAGCGCGGCGAAGGCGGGCCAGCCGAGGGCGAACCAGATGCGGTAGGCGCGCAGGGCCTCGGCGGGCAGGGCAGTGCCGCTGGCGGCGGCGGTGCGGGCGAGGGTGCGGATGCGGATTTGCAGGTGCACCACGGGGGCCCAGCAGGCGAAGGCGAGCGCATAGAGCGCGTAGGTGACGAGCAGCCAGGGTTCGGTGAGGTCATAGCCGAGGGTGTGGATCAGCAGCAGTCCGGTGAGCGGCTGCGCGATGCCTGCGGGTGTGGTGAAGATCCAGTCGGCGATCACCACGTGGTGGGCGGTGTGGGCGATGCTCTGGGCGTTGCCGGTGCGCATGGCCATGACCATTTGAAACGCCGTGCCGATGCCGGTGCCGAAGAGCACTGTGGAAGACAGGATGTGCAGCCACTTGAGGGTGAGGTAGGGGTCCATGCCGGGCCTTTCGGGGCGGGTCTGCGGCGATGAAGCGGCATTTGGCGCGGGCCGTCAAACCCCGTGGTCGCGGGTTTGCGCGATCTGTGGTAGGCTTGCCGGTGAGCTTGCGCCTTGTCCCGGCTATTGCCGGAGGAGCCAGTGCCATGACCCCCACCCTCGATATTCAGCAGCCGCAGCCCTTCGACCTCGTTGGCCAGACGATCCTGATTGCCGGAAACGCCACGGCCTTCGAGGGCACGTTGACGATCAACGTGAGCGAGGGGCATGACGAGGTGACGGGGTTCACCACGGTGGGGTCGCTCGGGTTGCGGCAGTTTCAGGGGAGCATCGAGATTCCGGCCACCACCAGCTTTCAGCTGACCCGGCTGTTCCTGACCCTGGCGGACGACACCGGCAGCGAGACCGGGCCTTCGGTGGTGATCCCGGTGCTCTTCGGCCCCTTGATCCTGCCCGGTTACAAGGGTTGGCAGCCCTACACGGTTCAGGCGGGGGATACGCTGACCTCGATCGCGCAGGCGCAGTATGGCAGCGCCGATTTCGGCCCGATTTTCGAGGCGAACCAGCATGTGCTGGCCAATCCGAACCTGATCTTTCCGGGCCAGGTGCTGCGCATTCCGCGCGATGACATCTAGCCTTCCGGGTAGGCCCGCTTGCAGGCGGCGACCTGGGCTTGTGCCTCGCGCTGGAGCTGGTCGCGTTTGATGATCATGTTGCGCAGCTTGCGTTGCTCTGCGCCCGGGTCGATGGCGACCTGTTTGGTGCGGTAGCGGGTTTCGGGGCGGTGGCACCAGCGGACGCCGACGTTTTCCTTGGCCGATCCCACGCACATTTGCAGGCCGGTCGTCACATAGGCCTCGCGCTCGATGGCATAGCCGCGGTCGACGTTGGCGCGGGTTTCGGCGATGAGCTTGTTCATCACCCGCAGGTCCTTGGTGGCGCGGGCTTCGCAGGCTTCTCGGGGCGTGGCGCAGGCGGCCAGGAGGGGGAGGAGCAGAAGGGGCAGAAAATGCCGCATCGGGCGTCCTTTCAATGGCTTGGCCCCCTGTTTAGGCTCGCGGCGCGGATTCGCCAAATCACGAATAAGGGGGAGGCAGGCCATGGCTGCTGTGATGGAAGACGAGAAGGCGCGGGCGGCGGCGTGGTTTCGCCAACTCAGGGATGAGATCGTGGCGGC
>NZ_QTNQ01000174.1 GCF_018424695.1 Vannielia litorea | reverse complement strand
GCGTCAGATGGGTATAAGAGACAGGGTGGGCGCCGTGCCATGCCCGGCCCCGCCCGCAAAACCCTCACAGCGGCGGAATATCGCCTTCGGCCCGCAGCGCGTGGAATCCCGCCTCGAATTCGGCAAACCGCCCCTCGGCAATCGCCGCCCGCATCCCGGCCATCAGCTCCTGATAGTAATGCAGGTTGTGCCAGGTCAGCAGCATCCCTGCGATCATCTCGCCCGCGCGGTACACATGGTGCAGGTAGGCCCGCGAATAGCCCCGGCAGGCCGGGCAGCTGCAGTCCTCATCCAGCGGGCGCGGGTCGTCGGCATGGCGGGCGTTCTTCAGGTTCACCTGCCCCCGCCGCGTCCAGGCCTGCCCGGTGCGCCCGCTCCGCGACGGCAGCACGCAGTCCATCATGTCCACACCGCGCTTCACCGCACCCACGATGTCATCGGGCTTGCCCACGCCCATCAGGTAGCGCGGCTTGTCCTCGGGCAGCATGCCGGGCGCATAATCCAGCACGCCGAACATCGCCTCCTGCCCCTCGCCCACCGCAAGCCCGCCAATCGCATAACCATCGAAGCCGATCGCCTTCAAAGCCTCCGCACTCTCGCCGCGCAGCGCCTCGGTCACGCCGCCCTGCTGAATGCCGAAGAGCGCATGTCCGGGCCGGTCGCCAAAGGCCTCCCGCGAGCGCGCCGCCCAGCGCATGCTCAGCCGCATGCTCTCGGCCACCGCCTCCTCCGTCGCGGGCAAGGCCGGGCACTCATCGAAGGCCATCACGATGTCCGAGCCGAGCAGCCGCTGAATCTCCATCGAGGTTTCGGGGCTCAGAAAATGCTTCGAGCCATCCACGTGAGAGCGAAAGGTCACCCCCTCCTCGGTCAGCTTCCTCAACTCGGCGAGGCTCATCACCTGAAAGCCCCCCGAGTCGGTCAGAATGGGCTTGTCCCAGTTCATGAACTTGCGAAGCCCGCCCAGCCGGGCCACCCGCTCCGCACCGGGCCGCAGCATCAGGTGATAGGTGTTGCCGAGCAGAATATCGGCCCCTGTCGCCGCCACGCTCTCGGGCAGCATCGCCTTCACCGTCGCCGCCGTGCCCACGGGCATGAAGGCCGGCGTGCGGATCTCGCCGCGCGGCGTTTTCAGGCTGCCCAAACGGGCCTTGCCGTCCTTCGCCTTGAGTTCGTATGTCACGCGTGTTGTCATCGGGGCTCTCATCGGTCGGGCCTTCCATATCCCGCAGTTCGCGCAAAATGCCAAGGAGGCCCAATGTCAGACCCCGAAATGCTCCAGTTCGGCTGGGAAGAGTGGATCTCGCTGCCCGGCCTCGGCGTTCCCGCTCTGCGCGCCAAGGTCGATACCGGTGCCCGCACCTCGGCGCTGCACGCCTTCGACATCGAAACCTTCGGCCCCTCCGCCCGCCCCAAGGTGCGCTTTACCGTCCATCCCATCCCCGGGCGGGATGATCTGGTGATCCCCTGCTCCGCCCCCATCAGCGACCGCCGCGAGGTCACCTCCTCCAACGGCGAGAAGGAGTTGCGCTACGTTATCGAAACCACGCTTGAAGTCGCCGGGCAAAGCTGGCCCATCGAGGTCACGCTCACCGACCGCTCCACCATGAACTCCCGCATGCTGCTGGGGCGGCAGGCGATGAAGAACCACATCTCCATCGTCGCCACCGACCGGTTCTGCCAGCCCGAGCTGTCCTATGATGTCTACCACAGCTCCAAGGTGCGGCAGGCCCAGCCCTCCCGCGCCCTGCGCATCGCCGTGCTGAGCCGGGAAGACAATTATTCCACCCGCCGCCTCGTGGAAGAGGGCGAAAAGCGCGGCCACACGGTGGAGGTGATCGACACCACCCGCTGCTACATGGCCATCAACACGCTCGCCCCCGAGGTGCATTACGATGGCAAGCGCCTGCCCCGCTATGACGCGGTGATCCCCCGCATCGGCGCCTCCATCACCCCCTACGGCACCGCCATTGTCCGCCAGTTCGAAACCATCGGCATCTACTCGGTGAACCCCTCGCGCGGCATCACCGCCTCGCGCGACAAGCTCTACGCCCACCAGATCATGGCCCGCGCCAAGGTGCCCATGCCCGACACCGCCTTTGCCGCCTCCCCCAAGGACACCGGCAACCTGATCGCCCTGGCGGGCAACGCGCCGCTGATCGTCAAGCTGCTGGAGAGCACCCAGGGCAAGGGCGTTGTGCTGGCCGAAACCAAGAAGGCCGCCGAGTCGGTGATCGACGCCTTCCGCGGCCTCAAGGCCAACTTCCTCGTGCAGCACTTCGTCAAGGAGGCCGCGGGCGAAGACATCCGCTGCCTCGTGATCGGCAACAAGGTCGTCGCCTCGATGAAGCGCACCGGCGCGGAGGGCGATTTCCGCTCCAACCTGCACCGGGGCGGCTCGGCCAAATCGGTCCGGATCACCAAGGAAGAGCGCGAAACCGCCGTCCGCGCCGCCCGCGCCTTCGATCTCGGCCTCGCCGGGGTCGATCTGCTGCGCTCCGAAACCGGCCCCAAGGTGCTCGAGGTGAACAGTTCGCCGGGGCTTGAGGGCATCGAAACCGCCAGCAAGAAGAACATCACCGAAAAGCTCTACGAAACCATAGAGCGCTCGGTCCGCCCCATGCCCGTCCGCAAACGCCGGACAAAGGCCTGACGACCGGCCCAAAACGATCCCGCCGCAGTCGGCATATCCAGGCAACGCAACGCGCCGTCCCGCGCCTCACCAGCCAGGCGAAGAGGATCAGCACAACCTCCTGCCCCCAGATCAGCGAGTCGTTGAAGCCATAACGCAGCACGACGTTGGCAAAGGTCACAAGGGTCATGAGCCCCAGCAGGACCGCGATGAAT
>NZ_QTNQ01000173.1 GCF_018424695.1 Vannielia litorea | reverse complement strand
GAGACAGGCTGGGGGCCTTCGGGGGCGAGGCCGCCGCGGTGCTCTGCCGGGTCGGTGACGCCCCACATCTCCATCCATTCGGGCAGGTGCTCGGTCGGGCTTTCGCCGGTGTGGGCGAGAAATTCGGCCACGTCGAAGCCGATGCCGCCCGCGCCGACGATGGCGACGCTTTTGCCGACGGGAGCCTTGTGGCGGAGCACGTCGATGTAGCTGAGCACGTTGGGGCTTGTCTGGCCGGGGATCTCGGGATCGCGCGGGGTGACGCCGGTGGCGAGGATGACCTCGTCGAAGGGGGCGAGGGCCTCTGGCGTGGCCTCGGTGGAGAGCCGGAGGGTGATGTTGGAGCGGGCGACCGTGGTTTGATACCAGTCCACCAGCCCATGGAACTCTTCCTTGCCGGGGATCGTCTTGGCCATGTTGAGCTGGCCGCCCAACTCGGGGGCCTTGTCGAAGAGAGTGACGGCGTGGCCGCGCTCGTCCGCCGTGAGGGCGGCGGCGAGGCCGGCGGGGCCGGCGCCGACGACAGCGATGTTTTTCGGCGTGTCGGTGGGGGTGATTTGCAGCTCGGTTTCGGAGCAGGCGCGCGGGTTGACGAGGCAGGAGGTGAGTTTGCCGGAGAAGGTGTGATCGAGGCAGGCCTGGTTGCAGGCGATGCAGGGGGCGATGGTTTCGGCCTCGCCCTGCGCGGCCTTGGTCACGAAATCGGCGTCGGCGAGGAAGGGGCGGGCCATGGAGACCATGTTTGCGCAGCCCTCGGCGAGGACGGATTCGGCCACCTCCGGCGTGTTGATCCGGTTGGAGGTGATGATGGGGATCGAGACGTGGCCCATCAGCTTTTGCGTCACCCAGGCGAAGGCGCGGCGGGGGACGGAGGTGGCGATGGTGGGCACGCGGGCCTCGTGCCAGCCAATGCCGGTATTGAGGATGGAGGCGCCTGCGGCCTCGATTTCTTTCGCGAGCTGGATGACCTCTTCGGTGGTGGAGCCTTGCGGCACGAGGTCGATCATCGAAAGGCGGTAGATCACGATGAAGTCGGGGCCAACGGCTTCGCGGACGCGTTTGACCACCTCGATGGGCAGGCGAATGCGGTTTTCGTAAGGGCCGCCCCAGCGGTCTTCCCGCTTGTTGGTGTGGCGAACGATGAACTGGTTGAGGAAATAGCCCTCGGAGCCCATGACCTCGACGCCATCATACCCGGCTTCGCGGGCACGTGCGGCGGCGGTGGCGATGTCGGCGATCTGCTTTTCGATGCCCTCTTCGTCCAGCTCCTTCGGCGGGAAAGGGGAGATGGGGGATTTGATCGGGGAGGCGGAGACGCAATCGGGGCTGTAGGCGTAGCGGCCGGCGTGGAGGATCTGCATGGCGATGCGGCCGCCTGCGGCGTGGACGGCATCGGTGACGATGCGGTGGTTGGCGATGTCTTCGGGCGTGTAGAGGCCTGCCGCGCCGGGAAACACGCCGCCCTCACGGTTGGGGGCCATGCCGCCGGTGACGATCAGCCCGGCGGAGGCGCGGGCAGCGTAGAAGGCGGCGACGCGGGCCCAATCGCCGGTTTCTTCCAGCCCGGTATGCATGGAGCCCATGAGCACCCGGTTTGGCAGGGTCACGTGGCCGAGATCGAGCGGGGCGAGCAGGTGCGGGTAGCTTGTCATTCGTGGCGTCCTCCTGGCGCGCAGAGTGGCCTGTGGTGCAGGGGTTGTCACGGTCGGACGTGACGTTACGGGCGCGTGCCGGGATGGGTTGCTGATCTTGCCAGGTTGACTGGGCGGCGCTGGCCGTGGAGTTCTGCGCCCATTGAACCCGAAGTCATTGAGCGCGCAGACGCGCGCCGAAGAGAAACGAGGCCGAGGCGTGGCGGACAGCGCGATCATTTTCTATTTGCACGGGCACGATGTGCCGGGCGCGGGCGTGACCTTCAAGGTGGATCAGGATCCGCCGAGTGGCTGGAGCGTGCTGCACTGGACGATCAAGAAGACCATGTCGGCGAAGGAGTTGGCAAAGGCGATCGTGGCCAAGTGCGCCAAGGAGGGAGCGAAGATTGGCGGTATCGTCATCAACTCCCATGGGGGGCCGGGGGAGATCAAGCTGGGCAAGAAGATTTCGTTCAGCACGGTGGATGACCTTGGCCTATTGAAGGGTCATTTCGCCAAGAATCACAACGGTATAGATGTGCATGCCTGCAATGTGGCGGCGGCTGGCATCAACCTTGAAACCCGGAAGGTTGAAGGTGAATACGGCACCATGGCGGCGCTGGGATATTCGCTGTTCAACGACACCGGGATCGAGAAGAAGGGCATTGGCCACCAGTTCATGGTGAAACTGGCGAAGGCGACTGGCGTGCATGTGAATGCGCCCTACCAGGTGCAGATGGCCGCGATCGAGATGGGCAGCTTCGTGGTGAAGCGCCCCACGGGCTATTTCTCGGGGAGCTGGGTGCGGGCGTGGCCTGACGGGGTGACCAAATCCTACAGCGAGAACATTAGGCCGCGTTAGGCCGGGCAACCGCCCGCCGAGGGTGGAGAAAAGGACGAGAGGCGCGATGAGCGACGACGACGAGGACTATGTATATGACGAGGCCAGCGGCGAATGGCTGCCCGCTTCGGAGTTGGCGGCGCGGGCGGCGGAGGCCGAGGCGGTGTTCGACGCGGCGGGCAACCGGCTGGCCGATGGCGATGCGGTGGTGCTGGTGAAGGACCTGAAGGTGAAGGGCGCGGGCCAGACCCTGAAGCAGGGCACGGTGATCCGCTCGATCCGGCTGACGGGGAACCCCGAGGAGATCGACTGTCGGCATGAGAGCATCAAGGGGTTGGTGCTGCGCACGGAGTTTGTGAAGAAGCGTTGAGGCGCGTGTGGGGGGGCCGTGGGTGGCGGAAC
>NZ_QTNQ01000172.1 GCF_018424695.1 Vannielia litorea | reverse complement strand
CCCGCCGCATCTCCGGATGCAAAGCCGCCCCAAGGATATGATCCGCCCCATGCACCACATGCGCGCCCGAACTCACCAGCTTCGGGTCCGGCCCCTTTACGATTTTCATGTCGCGCCCCGGATACTCGAGGCTCGCGAGGAAATGCCGCATGCAGGCCAGCCGCGCCCGCTTCTTGTCGGCGCTCTTCACGATCGTCCACGGGGCATCGGCGGTGTCGGTGTAGAAGAACATCGCCTCCTTCGCCTCGGTGTAATCGTCCCACAGATCGAGGCTCGCCTTGTCGATGGGGCTGAGCTTCCAGCGCTTCAACGGGTCGGTCTCACGCGCCGCAAAACGCGCCCGCTGCTCCTCCCGCGTGACCGAAAACCAGTATTTGAACAGCCTGATCCCAGAGCGCACCAGCATCCGCTCCAGTTCCGGCGTCTGGCGCATGAACTCGAGGTAATCGTTGGGGCTGCAAAACCCCATCACCCGCTCCACGCCCGCCCGGTTGTACCAGGAGCGGTCGTAGAACACCATTTCACCCGCCGTCGGCAGATGCTCGATGTAGCGCTGAAAAAACCACTCCCCCTTCTCCTTCTCCGAGGGCTTGTTCAGCGCAACGATGCGCGCCTCGCGCGGGTTCAGGTGCTCCATGAACCGCTTGATCGTGCCGCCCTTGCCTGCCGCGTCACGTCCCTCGAAGAGCACAACCATCTTCTGGCCCGTCTCGGCCACCCATTTCTGCACCTTCAGCAACTCGGCCTGAAGCTCCGCCTTCTGGTGCTCGTAGCTGCGGCGCGAAAGCCGCTTTTCGTAGGGGTAGACCCCGCGCTCGAAGGCCTGCCGCAGCGCGTCGGGCTCGGGGCTGGGGAGCGGCGCGGCATCCGCGGCAAGGGTGGATTTCGGGGCGACGTCCTCGGGCATGGCTCTCTCCTTCTCTGTCCTGCCCCCGAGTCTACCCCCTGCCGCCCTTCCGCGCTTTGACACCGCTCAAAGCCGCGCCCTGTCAGCAGCCTTGCCTGCCCGGCTTGACGCAGCGCCGCCCGGCGCCAACCATTCACCCCAAATCCGGAGCCCGCCCATGTTCTCAACCCTCCTCCCCAACGCCCGCGCCTTCTTCACAGATCTGGCCGCCAACAACAGCCGCGACTGGTTCCTGGCCCACAAAGACAGCTACGACGCCAAAGTCGCCACCCCCGGCAAGGCCCTGGCCGAGGCGCTCTCCGCCCGCCTCACCGCGCTCACGGGCCACGAGATGCGCCCCAAGATCTTCCGTCAAAACCGCGACATCCGCTTTTCCAAAGACAAGAGCCCCTACAAGGCGCACCTCCACATGCTCTGGTCGGAGAGCGGAGACCGCGACACACCCGCCTTCTTCCTCGGCATAGACCCGGGCGCTCTCACCGCCGGCACCGGCCAGTTCGGCTTCGCCAAGCCCCAACTGGAGCGCTGGCGCGCCGCAGTCGCCGGCCCCGAGGGCGAAAAGCTCGCCGCGCTCATCGCCCCCTTCCGCCTCCGCGACCCCGAGCTGAAGCGCGTCCCCGCGCCCTATCCCGCCGACCATCCCCGCGCCCAGCTTCTGCGCCACAAGGGCTTCTCCGCCTGGCTCGATCTCGACCCGGACGATCCCCGCCCGGTCGACGAGATCGCCACCGACGCCTTCGAGCGCCTCGCCCCGGTCTGGCGCTGGTTGACCGCCCTCTAGGCTGGGCAATCTGCCCACCACCGCGCTGCTTGAAATTTCACCCACCAAAGTGTACATTTCAATGCACACTCAGGAGCGCACCGCCATGAACCGTATCTTCGCCAGCCAAACCTGCACCATGACCGAGCTGCGCGAGCCGCAGAAGGTGCTCGACCGCGCCAACGGCAAGCCCGTCGCCATCATGAAAAACTCCCGCGTCGTCGGCTACCTCGTCCCCGAAGCCGCCACGCCCGAGGAGGAGCCCCGCGTGGCGACGATGGACGAGGTGATGGAGTCGCTCGCGCGCCGCCATGACGTCAACCAGCCGGTCCTCGACTACCTGAAAGACAAATGACCTACCTGCTGCTCGACGCCGAAATCGTCGAAGCCATCCACGACAAGGTTCTGAACCCCGGCGAACTCCCGGGCCGCGCCCTCGACAAGTCGCTCGACGGCGCCCTCGCTCGCGTCGACAACCGCCTCTATTACGGCATGATCGAAGACATCTTCGACCTTGCCGCCGCCTACGCCCAGGCCATCGCCTGCGGCCACTGCTTCAACGATGCCAACAAGCGCACCGCCCACCAGTCGATGGATGTCTGCCTCGACCTCAACGGCGTCCAGATCACCTGGAACCATACCGAGGCCGGCGACAAGATCATCGCCCTCGCCCAGCGCAAGCTCGACGATATCGACCTCGCCCGCTGGCTGCGCGAAAAATCCCGCCCGTAGGGTGGGCAATCTGCCCACCACCCCGCACGCCGAAAGCCCCGACATGCGCCTCCTCACCGCCGCCCTCATGCTCACCGCCGCCCCGGCCCTCGCCGAAACCTACGCCTGCACCGTCTCGGCCTTCACCACCTTCTCGCAGAGCGACACCGCCTTCATCGAGGCCAACCAGCGCAAGACCTACGAGCTCACCCCCGAGGGCAACAGTGTGACCCTCACCATGCGCTCCGCCGATTTCGAGGGTTACACCGCCACCTACACCGTCACCCGCCGCGAGATGCTCGACACCATCGCCGAGCGCGAAGGCCGCACCGGCGTCAACCTCCTCGTCCTGCCGCCCCGCCCGGCAGACGAGATCGACCGTGAAGGCGCATTCAAAGCCACCCTCACCGCCCAGGGCAGCCACTACACCAACAGCTGGTTGCTCGCCTGCACCCGTTGACCCTGCCCCGCACCGGCCAGATGGCCCCTCGTCATCCTCGGGCCTGACCCGAGGAT
>NZ_QTNQ01000171.1 GCF_018424695.1 Vannielia litorea | reverse complement strand
GGCGGGGGTGGGGCGGCTAATGCGCCTCGGCCCAGCTCATGCCCTGGCCTGCGTCCACCTCCAGCGGCACGTCGAGATGAACTGCCGGGTTGGCGGCGCCTTCCATGACTTTCTTCACCGCCGCGATGGTGTCGTCGATGGCGGCTTCTTCGACCTCGAAGATCAACTCGTCGTGGACTTGCAGCAACATCTTCGCGGGCAAGCCTTCTATCGCCTCGGGCATGCGGATCATCGCGCGGCGGATCACGTCGGCTGCCGTGCCCTGAATCGGCGCGTTGATCGCGGCGCGTTTGGCAAAGCCCGCGCCGGGGCCCTTGGCGTTGATCTCGGGGGTGTGGATCCTGCGGCCGAAGAGGGTTTGCACGTAGCCGTGTTCCTTCGCAAATCCCACCGTATCGTCCATGTAGGCGCGGATGCCGGGGAAGCGCTCGAAGTAGCGGTCGATGAAGGCCTGCGCCTCGGCGCGGGGGATGCGCAGGTTGCGCGCCAGCCCGAAGCCGGAAATCCCGTAGATCACCCCGAAGTTGATGGCCTTGGCCTGGCGGCGGATCTCGGGTGTCATCTCGTCGAGCGGCACGTTGAACATTTCGGACGCGGTCAGCGCGTGAATGTCCTGCCCCTCGCGAAAGGCCTGCTTCAGCTCTTCGATGTTGGCGATATGGGCGAGGATGCGCAGCTCGATCTGGGAATAGTCGAGCGACACCAGCTTGTTGCCCTTTTCGGCGACGAAGGCCTCGCGGATGCGGCGGCCCTCCTCGGTGCGCACGGGGATGTTTTGCAGGTTGGGGTCGGTCGAGGCGAGGCGGCCGGTGTTGGCGCCGGTGATGGCGTAGCTGGTATGCACCCGCCCCGTCTCGGCATTGATGTGGGTCTGCAGCGCGTCGGTGTAGGTGGACTTGAGTTTGGAGAGCTGGCGCCAGTCGAGCACCCGCGCGGGCAGGTTATGCTCGGTGGCGAGGTCTTCCAGCACATCGGCGGGGGTGCTGTATTTGCCGCTCTTGCCCTTCTTGCCGCCCTCCAGCCCCATCTTCTCGAAGAGGATCTCGCCAAGCTGCGCCGGGGAGCCGACGTTGAAGCTTTCGCCCGCAAGCTCGTGGATTTCGGCCTCCAGCCCGGCCATCTTCTGGGCGAAGGCGTTGGACATGCGGGAGAGCGTGTCACGGTCCACCTTCACGCCGTGGCGCTCCATCTGGGCCAGCACCGGCACCAGCGGGCGCTCGAGCGTTTCATAGACGGTCGTGACCCGAGCGCGGTGCAACCGGGGCTTGAAGGTCTGCCAGAGCCGCAGGGTGATATCCGCATCCTCGGCGGCATATTTCACCGCCTCCTCCAGCGGCACCTTGTCGAAGGTGATCGCGCTCTTGCCCGAGCCGATCAGCTCCTTGATCGGGATCGGGTTGTGCCCGAGGTAACGCTCCGAAAGCGCATCCATCCCGTGGCCGTGCAGCCCGCCGTGCATGGCATAGCTGAGCAGCATGGTGTCGTCGAAGGGGGCCACCTGAATGCCGTAGCGATGGAAGATCTTGGCGTCATACTTGATGTTCTGGCCGATCTTCAGGATCGACGGGTCTTCGAGCATCGGCTTCAGCGCGTCGAGCGCCTCGTTCAGCGGAAGCTGGCCTTCGGCAGGCGTGTCATCCGCGAAGAGGTCATCGCCGCCGCCCTTGATATGGGCGAGCGGGATATAGCAGGCCTCGCCGGGGGTGACGGAAAGGGAGATGCCCACCAGATCGGCAGTCATCTCGTTGAGGCCTGTGGTTTCGGTGTCCACCGCCACGTAGCCCGCCTGCGCGATGCGCATGAGCCAGTCGTCCAGCGCCTCGCGGGTGGCGACATGCTCGTACTTGGTGTGATCGAATGGGATTTCGCTCGCCGTCGGATCGGGCATGTCGGAGGCGTCCGCCCCATCGGAGCCGCCCGCGTTGCCCGGCGTATCGTCAATCACCGGAGGCTCAACCTTGAACTGCTCCGCCACCCGCTTGGCCAGGGTGCGGAACTCCATCTGCGCGAGGAAGGCGAGCAGCGCCTCCGGGTCCGGGTCTTTCACCTCCAGGTCATCCAGCGTGAAATCGAGCGGGGTGTTGCAATCGAGCTGGACGAGGCGTTGGGAAATGCGGATCAGCTCGGCGTTGTCTTGCAGGCTCTCGCGCCGCTTGGGCTGCTTGATCTCGTCGGCCCGCTCCAGCAGCGTGTCGAGGTCGCCGTATTCGTTGATGAGAAGTGCGGCCGTTTTGATGCCGATGCCCGGCGCGCCGGGCACGTTATCAGTACTGTCGCCCGCGAGCGCCTGCACGTCGACCACGCGCTCGGGCTTCACGCCGAACTTCTCGATCACCCCGTCCACGTCGATGCGCTTGTTCTTCATCGCATCGAGCATCTCGACCCCGTCACCGACGAGCTGCATCAGGTCCTTGTCCGACGAGATGATGGTGACACGCCCGCCCGCATCGCGGGCTTGGCAGGAGAGGGTGGCGATGATGTCATCGGCCTCGTAGCCCTCGATCTCCTCGCAGGCGACGTTGAAGGCGCGTGTGGCTTCGCGGGTCAGCGGAAACTGCGGCACCAGGTCTTCCGGCGCGGGCGGGCGGTTGGCCTTGTACTTGTCATAGATCTCGTTGCGGAAGCTCTTTCCGGAGTAGTCGAAGATCACCGCCGCATGGGTGGGGGCATCGGGGCCGGTGTTGGCCTCGATATATTTGTGGAGCATGTTGCAGAACCCCGCGACAGCACCGATGGGCAGGCCATCGGACTTGCGAGTGAGCGGCGGCAGCGCGTGGTAGGCGCGAAAGATGAAGGCCGAGCCGTCGATCAGGTGAAGGTGGCAGCCTTTGCCGAATGCCATGGTGTGGGCCTCCCGAATGCGTTGCGGATTACATGCCACGGGGCGGCGGCGGGGGCCAGCGGG
>NZ_QTNQ01000170.1 GCF_018424695.1 Vannielia litorea | reverse complement strand
CACCCACCCCGCTCGCCCCGCGCGCGTCTGCGATTTCGGGCGCTGGTGCGGGTGGGGGCAGTGGGATTGAGTATTTTCAGCAAGAAAATGTGGTTTGGCCGTGTTTTCGGCAGACGTTGAGCGTGAGAACAAAACGTGAAAATATGAGGCGAAGGAATCGCCCGTGTTTGCCGAACTCTCTGCCACTTCCAACTTCACCTTCCTCACCGGGGCGTCGCACCCCGAGGAGATGATGGAGCGTGCCGGTTTGATGGGGCTGGGCGCGGTGGCGATTGCCGATGAGAACTCGGTGGCGGGGATCGTGCGGGCGCATCAACGGTGTCGCGAGATTGCGCGTTCGGTCGCGGCGCGTCGGGCGGTGATTGAGGCGGATGGGGAGATTGGCCCGCCTGCCCCGAAGGGCGCGGTGCGCGGGCCTTCGCTGGATGTGGATTGTGTGCCGCGCCTTTTGCCGGGCGCGCGGCTGGTGCTGAGTTGCGGGTTTCAGGCGACGGTTCTGCCGCGCGATCGGGCGGGCTGGGGGCGGCTGTGCCGACTGTTGTCGCTCGGGCGGTTGAGGGCGGAGAAGGGGGCCTGCCTGCTGCATCTGGGTGATCTGGTGGAATGGTGCGCGGGGCTGGAGATTCTGGTGCACCCTGTGGGCGATTGGCAGGCGGTGACGCGCCGGTTGCTGAAGCGCTTCGGCGGGGCGGTGAGCCTCTGTGCTGCGCCGCGCTATGACGGGCGCGATGCGGGGCGGATCGCGCGGCTGGCGCGGGAGGCGGCGCGGCTCGGGGTGCCACTGGTGGCCTCGGCCCGCCCGCTCATGCACCACGGCGCACGACGGCGGATGGCGGATGTGCTCACCGCGATCCGGCAGGGCTGCCGGGTGGATGAGCTGGGCCGCGCCGCGCTGGCCAATGGCGAGCAGCGGCTGCGCAGCGAGGCAGAGATGCTGCGGCTTTTTGCGGGCCATGAGGCGGCGGTGGCGCGGGCGGGCGAGGTGGCGGCGCGCTGTGCGTTTTCGCTCGATGAGCTGCGCTATGAATACCCCTCGGAGGTGACGGGCGGTGAGAGCGCGAGCGAGCGGCTGGCCCGGCTGGCCCGCGCGGGCCTGCGCTGGCGCTACCCTTCGGGCGCCCCCGGGAAGGTGAGCGCCATGCTTGAGCATGAGTTGGAGCTGATCGGGAAGCTGGGCTATGAACCCTATTTCCTGACCGTGCATGACGTGGTGGAGTTTGCCCGCGCGCGCGGCATCCTCTGCCAGGGGCGCGGCTCGGCGGCCAATTCGGTGGTGTGCTTCTGCCTCGGGGTGACTTCTGTGAGCCCAGAGATCGGAACCATGGTGTTCGAGCGTTTCGTCAGCGAGGCCCGTGACGAGCCGCCCGACATTGACGTGGACTTCGAGCACGAGCGGCGCGAGGAGGTGATCCAGCACATCTACGAGCGCTACGGCCGCCACCGGGCCGGGCTCTGCGCTACCGTCATCCACTATCGCGGCAAGCGGGCCACGCGGGAGGTCGGCCGGGCGATGGGGCTTTCGGACGATACGCTCTCGGCGATGTCTTCGCAGATCTGGGGCTGGGGCTCTGTCTCTGGCCAGATGATGGACAGCCGGCTGCGCGAGATCGGGCTGGACCCCGCCGACAAGCGGCTGGCGCTGACGCTGAGCCTGATCGAGGAGATCCAGGGCTTTCCGCGGCACCTTTCGCAGCACGTGGGCGGGTTCATCATCACCGAAGGGAGGCTGGATGAGCTGGTGCCGGTGGAGAATGCGACGATGGAAGATCGCACGGTCATTCCGTGGGACAAGGATGACATCGACACGCTGGGGATCCTGAAGGTGGACGTGCTGGCGCTGGGGATGCTGAGTTGCATCCGCAAGGCCTTCGACCTCCTGGCCGAGCACCACGGCCAGCGGCTCGACCTTGCCAGCCTGCCCCCCGAAGACCCGGCGGTGTATGACATGCTCTGCAAGGCGGATTCCCTCGGCGTGTTCCAGGTGGAAAGCCGGGCACAGATGAACTTCCTGCCCCGGATGCGGCCCCGGTGCTTCTATGACCTGGTGATCGAGGTGGCGATCATCCGGCCCGGGCCGATTCAGGGCGACATGGTGCACCCCTTCCTGCGGCGGCGGAACGGGGAGGAGCAGGTGGAATTTCCCTCCGACGAATTGGGCGAGGTTCTGGCCAAGACGCTCGGCGTGCCGTTGTTTCAGGAGCAGGCGATGCAGATCGCGATCATCGGCGCGGGGTTCAGCCCCGACGAAGCCGATCAGCTGCGCCGGGCGCTTGCCACCTTCAAGAAGCTGGGGCGGGTGAGCGACTTCGAGGGGCGGTTCATGCGTGGCATGCTGAAGAACGGCTATGACGCCGATTTCGCCGCGCGCTGCTTCAGCCAGATCGAGGGCTTCGGCTCCTACGGCTTTCCCGAGAGCCACGCGGCGAGCTTTGCGCTGCTGGTCTATGCCTCGGCCTGGCTGAAGCGGCACCACCCCGGCATCTTTGCCTGTGCGCTGCTCAACAGCCAGCCGATGGGCTTCTATGCCCCCGCCCAGATCGTGCGGGATGCGCGGGAACATGGGGTAGAGGTGCGGCCCGTCGATATCAACGCCAGCTTCTGGGACAACACGATGGAGCCCGACGGCGAGGGCGGGCTGGCGCTTCGCCTGGGGTTTCGCCAGATCAAGGCGATGCGCGAAGAGGAGGCGCACTGGCTTTGCGCCGCGCGGGGCAATGGCTATCGCGACGTGGCGGCGGTGTGGCGGCGCGCGGGGGTGGCGCCGCAGATGGTGGAGGCGCTGGCGGAGGCCGATGTGTTCGCCACGCTGGGTGTGAGCCGGCGTGAGGCGCTCTGGGCGGCCAAGGCGCTGAAGGGTGATGCGCCGCTGCCGCTCTTCGCGGGCGCGCTGGAGGGCGAGGGGATTGCCGAGGCGGCGGCGGTGCTGCCCGAGATGAGCCTCGGGGAGGAGGTGGTGGAGGATTACGTGGCGATGCGCCTGAGCCTGAGGGCGCATCCGATGGCGCTCTTGCGGCCCCGGCTCACCCCCAAGGAGGGCAGCCCGGTGCAGGCGCCTCAGGGCCGCGCGCGCACCGCTCGCCACCTGTCGCCGCCGGTGGATGACCAGGGACAGGGCGGGCGCGGTTTTGTCTGGACGCGGGAGGACGGCTGGCAGGTTGACCCCGACAGCGGCAAGATGACCAGCCGTAGTGCGATGGTCTGAGGGC
>NZ_QTNQ01000016.1 GCF_018424695.1 Vannielia litorea | reverse complement strand
GCCCTTGCGAACCCCTCCCGCCCCGCGCTCTGCGAGGCCGCCGCCCGCGAAGCCGCCGAGAAAACCGGAGTACCACTCTCGGTGCTCCGCGCGATCATGCTCACCGTGAGCGGGCGCAAGAGCGACACAGGCCTCGTGCCCTGGCCCTGGACGGTTGGGGCGGACGGGCAGCGCGTCTGGTTCGAAACCGCCGACGATGCGCGCGCCTACGCCTACCAGCAACTCAAGGCCGGGCAGGCGGCGCTGGGGCTCGGTTGCTTCCAGGTGGACTATGCCAAGTATGGCGCGGAGTTTGCCTCGCTCGAAGACATGCTGACGCCACGGATCAACGCCGAATTCGCCGCCTCGCTGCTCGTCTCCCTGCAGGCGCAAACCGGCGGCTGGGGCGCAGCCGTGGCGGCCTTCCAATCGCTCGATCCGGCGGAAGAGGAGCGATGGCTCGCCACCTTCTACCGTCACCGCGATGCGCTGCGCCATGAAGATCACCTCGCCATGGCCGACCTTGCCGACGGCGGTTCCACCCCCGAAGGGCGCCGGCTCAATACCTACCCGCTGCTGGTCGATACCGGAGCGGCGCAGGTGATGGGCTCGCTAGTGCCGGTCGGCCCGCCCGCTGCCGGCGCGGGGATATTCCCTTCTGCCGAAGGCCTCTGAGACATGCCGCTCGCCGCCGGCGACCTCTTCAGACCGACCATCCTGCTGGCGCTCGCATTAATGGGCGTCATCACGATGATGATTCTGCCGATGCCGTCCTGGGTGCTCGACATCGGGCTGGCCGCCTCCTTCGCCCTTGCGATCCTGATCTTCACGGTGACGCTGTTCATCGAGCGTCCGCTGGATTTCTCCTCCTTCCCGACGATCCTGCTGGCCTCGCTGATGCTCCGGCTCTCGCTCAACGTCAGCTCCACCAAGCTGATCATCGGCGAGGGTCACACCGGCACCCGGGCCGCGGGCACGGTGATCGAGGGGTTCGCCATGTTCGTCATGGGCGGCTCCGTCTTCCTCGGTCTCGTCGTCTTCGGGGTGCTGCTGATCGTGAACTTCATGGTCATCACCAAGGGCGCTGCGCGCATGGCCGAGGTGGGCGCGCGCTTTGCGCTCGACGGGATGCCGGGCAAGCAGCTTGCCATCGATTCCGATATGTCGGCAGGCGCGATCGACCATGCCGAGGCCAAGGCCCGGCGCGAGCTGGAACAGGCCGAAACCACCTTCTTCGGCTCGCTCGACGGGGCCTCGAAGTTCGTGAAGGGCGATGCGGTGGCGGGGCTGCTCATCACCCTGCTGAACCTCGTGATGGGGCTTGTCATGGGTGCGGCGGTGCATGGGCTGCCGATTGGCCAGGCCTTTGAAACCTATGCCATTCTTACCGTGGGCGACGGGCTGGTAACCCAGATCCCCGCCGTCATCATCTCGATCGCCTCCGCCCTGCTTCTGGCCCGGGGCGGCGAGAAGGGGGCCACCGATCTGGCGCTCGTCGGGCAGCTGGGCAAGCACCCCACCGCAATTGCCACGGTGGCAATCCTGATGGCGCTCTTCGGCCTCGTACCCGGCCTGCCGATGCTGCCCTTCTTTGCCGGCGCCGCCGCGCTCGGTCTCTTTGCCTGGCGCCGTCAGAAGGTGCTGAAGGCCGAGGCGCGTGCCGCCGCGCGGCCAGAGCCGGAAGCCACGGCGCCGGCCCGCAAGAGCATTGGAGACATGCTCGATCTCGACGATATCCACGTCGAATTTTCGCCCGATCTCGTGGCGATGGTGCTCGATCCGGCCACCGGACTCGATGCACGGATCGAGAACATGCGCGCCCATGTCGCCGGGGCCTACGGGCTGATCCTTCCCGAGATCCGGCTGACCGACAACGCCGCGCTCCGCCCGGAAACCTACGCGATCCGCATCCACGGGGTGGAGCAGGCCACCAACGTTCTGCACCCAGACAAGGTGCTCGCCCTTGCGGGCGACACGCCCGAGCTTCTGCCGCCCGGCGAGGACTGCAGCGAGCCTGTCTATGGCGCGCCCGCCCGGTGGATCTCAGAGAATGACAGGGAGGAGGCCGCGTTGCAGGGCTCCACCGTCGTCACCGCTGCCGAAGTGCTCGCCACCCACCTGCTGGAAGTGCTCAAGCGCAACTTCGCACGGCTGCTCACCATGAAGGCCCTGCGCCGCCTGCTGGAAGAGCTTTCCAACCTTTCCGACCCGGTTCGCGCCGAGGCCAACCGGCGGCTGATCGACGAGCTGGTGCCCGACAAGGTGCCGATCGAACTGCTGCTCGCCGTCATGAGGCTGCTGCTCGATGAGCAGGTGTCTGTCCGCAACCTTCCGCTCATTCTGGAGGCGATCTCCGAGGCGCGCGGCACCTATTCATCGCCCGAGGCGATTTGCGAGCACGTGCGCCAGCGTCTCGGTTTCCAGCTGGTGTCCGAACTCAGGCGCGAAGACGGCTCCCTGCCGCTGCTGCAACTGGCCCCCGAGTGGGAAGAGAAGTTTTTGGCCCACCAGGTCGACGGCGGCAATGGCACCGAGGATATCGCCCTGCCGCCCGAGGCCTTTTCAAAGCTCGCGGGCGGGGTGGCCGAGAAACTCTCGAAGGTGGCCGAAAGCGGGATCTCCCCGGCGCTGGTCACCACCTCCCGCCGCCGCCGCTTCCTCAAGACGGTGCTCACCGCCAAGGGCATCGGCGCGCCGGTGCTCTCCTTCGAGGAGATCGGGATGGATGCCCGCCCTGCCCTCCTCGGGGTGATCGCCGCATGAGCCGCTCCGCATGATCGAAGCGCTGGCGCAGCTGCTCGGCTTCTCGCAGGCCGCGCTCGTCACCGGCTTCACCGTGTTCCTGCGGGTCGGATCGGCGATGATGATGATCCCGGCCTTCGGGGAGGCCGGGGTGCCCGCCCGCATCCGGCTGGCCGCCGCGCTGGCCTTCACCGCCATCGTCGCGCCGCTGATCGAGGTGCCACCCGCCGCCTCCCTCACCGAGGTCGCCCTCTCGCTCACCCTTGTCAGTGAAGTCGTCATCGGCCTCGTCTTCGGCTTCGGGCT
Organism: Vannielia litorea; assembly: GCF_018424695.1. Taxonomy (GTDB): domain Bacteria; phylum Pseudomonadota; class Alphaproteobacteria; order Rhodobacterales; family Rhodobacteraceae; genus Vannielia; species Vannielia litorea_A. Next base: position 63,393 of record NZ_QTNQ01000016.1, on the reverse strand, counting down.
GCGGCTCTTCATCCATGCGCTGCAGGTCGCGGGCTCCATGGCAGCGCAATCCACCTCGCTGGCGCAGATCTTCGGCGCCAATAACAATGTCGATCCGCAGCCCGCCATCGGCCACCTGCTGGTGGTCTCCGGCCTCGCGCTCGCCGCCATGTCGGGCCTTCATGTGCAGGTCGCGCTGGGGTTCGTCCAAAGCTACGAGGTGCTGCCGGTCGGCGCCGTTCTGGGCTCCGGCGCAGCGCTGGACTGGGGCGTGGCCCGGGTGTCGGCCGCCTTCGGCATGGCCTTCTCGCTCGCCGCCCCCTTCATCATCGCCGCGCTGATCTACAACATCGCGCTCGGCGTCATCAACCGCGCCATGCCGCAGCTCATGGTGGCCTTCGTCGGCGCCCCCGCAATCACCGCGGGCGGGCTGATCCTGCTGTTCTTCTCCGCGCCCTACCTGCTCTCGCTCTGGCTCGACGCGCTGCAGCGGTACATGGCCACGCCGCTCGGGGGTTAGGCCATGGCGGGGCAGCAGGACGAAGGCGAGAAGCAACACGAACCAACCCAGAAGCGGCTGGAAGACGCCCGCAAGAAGGGCGAGGTGCCGCGCTCCACCGATGTCACCACCGCCACGGCCTATGGTGGCCTGCTGCTGGCCGGTGTCACCGCCGGGGCCGCCAGCGTGGGCACGCTCGGCAGCACCGGCATCCAGCTGCTGGGCCAGGCCGAAAGGCTCGCCCCGCTGATGACGGGGCCGGGCTTTGCCACCCTGTCGGGCGGGCTGATTGGCAAGGTCGCCAGTGCCATCGCGCCGTGGTTTCTCATCCCGGCGCTAGCCTGCATGCTTTCGCTCATCGCCCAGCGGGCCGTCACCTTCGCGCCCGAGAAGCTGCAGTTCAAGCTCTCCCGCATCTCGCCGATCTCCAATGCCAAGAACAAGTTCGGCCGGGGCGGGCTGTTCGAGTTCTTCAAGAGCTTCCTCAAGCTCACCATCATCTCGGTGGTGCTTTTTGCCTACCTCGACCGCCGCCTGCCCGAGATGCTTGCCGCCGCCGCGCTTGAACCCCGGCAGGTGGGGGCGCTGCTGGGGCGGCTCTGCCTCGACTTCCTGCTCATCGTCACCCTCATCATGGCCGCCATCGCGACGGTCGATTTTCTGTGGCAGCGGGCCGAGCACTTGCGCAAGAACCGAATGAGCCACCAGGAGCTGAAGGACGAGCACAAGGACAGCGAGGGCGATCCGCACATCCGCCAGCAGCGCCGCCAGAAGGCGGTGGAGATCGCCTCGGCCCAGATGATGGGCGAGGTGCCAAAGGCTGATGTGGTTATCGTCAACCCGCAGCACTATGCCGTCGCCCTGAAGTGGAACCGCCTCAGCCCCGGCGCGCCCGTTTGCGTGGCCAAGGGGGTGGATGAGGTGGCCGCCCGCATCCGGGCCAAGGCGCAGGAGGCGGGCGTGCCGATCCACCGCGATCCGCCCACCGCCCGGGCGCTTCACGCCACGGTGGACATCGGCGACGAGATCCGCCCAGATCACTACGCCCCAGTCGCCGCCGCCATCCGCTTTGCCGAGGCAATGCGGCGCAAGGCGAAGGCGAGCTATGCCGGAAGGCCGGGCGGATGAGCCTGAAGAAGGGCCAGATGCAGCAACTCTCGGGCCTGATGGAAGCGCGTTTCATGGCCGGTCAGGGCACGCTCAAACAGCGGCTCGCGGAGGAGGCCCGGCTCGCCGCCGCCATCGCCGATCTCGAGGAGGCCCGCCGCAAGGCCATGGCCGATGCCGCCGACCCGATTCACTTCAGCCCATCCCATGCGCGGGCCACCAATGTCTGGCTGCGCTGGACCGATGCGCGCAAGACCGTGCTCAACCGCGACCTGGCCCGCGCCCGCGCTGCCTCCGCGGCCGCGCGCAGGGCGCTCGCCCGGTCTTTCGGGCAGATGCAGGCAAGCCGTGAGCTGGCCAGAAAGCTGTGACAGGCAGGCTAAGAGAGTCGCTTTTCCATGAAGATCGAGGAGGCCGCCTCTGGGTAGTCGCCGAATGGCCCGCGCTCCAGGAAGCCCGCCGCGCGATACACCCGATGCGCCGCCTCCAGCGAATTGCCCGTTTCCAGCCGCAGCCAGCCGAGCCCAAGCGCCCGCGCCTCGGCCTCCAACGCCGCCAGCACCTTTCCGGCCACGCCCCGGCCCCGCGCGGCCTCGGCGGTGAACATGGACTTCACCTCGCCGTAGCCCGCCTTCACCGCCAGCGCCCCGGTGCCCACCACCCGGCCCTCCGCCTTGGCCGTGAAGAACAGGATGCCCGGCGCGGCCAGCGCGTCGATGTCGAGGAAGAAGTTGTCTTCCGGCGGGAAGAGGCTTTGCATCAGCGCGTGGCTCTGCTTCAGCAGGGCCTCGGCCTCGGGGTGGCGCGGGTCTGCCCGCTCGACGATGATTTCGCTCATTTGGCCATCCTCCCCGGCCTTCACCTTTCGTCAAGCGCTCCATATCTTGTGGATAACCGCAAAAACCCGCCCAGATGCTGATTGACAGACGCCAACCGCCCCCCAAACATGGGCCAGCCCCGGGGAATCGCCCTCACGGGGCATGGGGACAACAACCGGGGCAGCAGGCAGCGTGCGTTTCACACGGCTCAGACTGAATGGCTTCAAGAGCTTCGTCGACCCGACCGACCTGGTCATCGCCGACGGGCTGACAGGCGTTGTCGGCCCTAATGGCTGTGGCAAGTCCAACCTGCTGGAGGCGCTTCGCTGGGTCATGGGCGAAAACCGCCCCACCGCGATGCGCGGCGGCGGCATGGAAGACGTGATCTTCGCCGGTGCCGCCTCCCGCCCCGCGCGCAACTTCGCAGAGGTGTCGATCCATATCGACAATGGCGAGCGGCTGGCGCCCGCCGGCTTCAACGATCAGGACGTGCTCGAAATCGTCCGCCGCATCACCCGCGATGCCGGCTCCGCCTACAAGGCGAACACCAAGGATGTGCGGGCGCGCGACATCCAGATGCTCTTCGCCGATGCCTCCACCGGCTCGCACAGCCCGGCGCTGGTGCGCCAGGGGCAGATTTCCGAGCTGATCAACGCCAAGCCCAAGAACCGCCGCCGCATCCTCGAAGAGGCGGCAGGAATTTCCGGCCTCTACCAGCGTCGCCACGAAGCCGAGCTGAAGTTGAACGGCGCCGAGCAGAACCTCGCCCGCGTCGATGACGTGATCGAGCAGCTGGCCGCCCAACTTTCGCAGCTTGCGCGCCAGGCCCGGCAGGCGGCACGCTACCGCGATATCGGCACCGAGTTGCGACAGGTCGAGGGGCTGCTGCTCTATCGCCGCTGGAAGGAGGCCGATGAGGCCGTCGCCAGCGCGGGCCAGGCCCACGGCGAAACCGTCGCCGCCGCCTCCGCCGCCGAGCGCGCCGTGCTCACCGCCGAAAAACGCCGCAGCGAAACCGACGCCGCCCTGCCCGCCCTGCGCGAGGAGGAGGCGATCGCCGCGGCGGTGCTTCAGCGGCTTCAGGTCGAGCGGGGCGGCCTGCGCGAGGAAGCCACCCGGGCCGAGGCCACCATCGACACCCTGAAAAGCCGGCTGGCGCAGCTCACCCGCGACATGGAGCGCGAAGAGGGTCTGAACCGGGACGCGGGCCAGACGGTGGAGCGGCTGGGCTGGGAGGAGGCCGAGCTTCAGAAGGCAGGCGAGGGCCACGAGGAAAAGCTTGAAGAGGCGACCGAAGCCGCCCGCAAGGCCGCGTCGGTGCTGTCGGATATCGAAGAACGGCTGGCCGAGCAGACAGAGGATGTTGCCCGCCTCGCCGCCCGCCACCAATCGGCCCAGCGGATGCAGTCCGACGCCCGCAATTCGGTGGATCGCAACGAGGCCGAGGCCGCCAAGGCCCGCGGCGTGGCCGAGGAGGCGCGGAGCCGCAAGGCAAGCGCAGAAGAGGCGATGCGCACGGCGCAGGCGGCCAGCACGGCGGCCACCGCCAAGGCCGAAGAGGCCGAGAAGGCGCTTGAAGCCGCCGATGCCGCCCGCGCCGAGATCGCCGGGCGCGAGGCCGAGGCCCGCGCCGCCGCCTCCGCCGCCGAGGGCGAAACCAAGACGCTCTCCGCCGAGATGCACGCGCTCGCCCGGCTGGTGGACCGCGAGGGCACTGAGGGCGCGCAGGTGCTCGACATGCTCTCGGTCGACAAGGGTTACGAGAAGGCCCTTGGCGCCGCGCTGGCCGATGATCTGCGCGCGCCCGCCGTCGAGGCCGATGCGCCTTCAGGCTGGGCCGCCCTGCCCGACTACCCCGCGCCGCAGGGCCTGCCCGGTGGGCTGCATCCGCTGGCCGATTACATGCATGTGCCCGACGTGCTGCGCCGCCGGATGGGCGAGGTCGGGCTGGTGTCTGGCCCCGAGGAGGGGGCCGCGCGGCAAGCCGAGCTGAAGCCGGGGCAGCGCCTTGTCAGCCGCGAAGGTGACCTCTGGCGCTGGGACGGCTACCGCGCCGCCGCCGAGGATGCCCCCTCAGCCGCCGCTCTGCGGCTCGAGCAGATCAACCGGCTGGAAGAGCTGAAGCTCGATCTCAACGAGGCCGAGGCCCGGGCCGATGGCGCCCGCCAGGCCCACAAGGCGCTGTCCGAAGAGCTCGCCCGCATCACCGAGGCCGACCGTGCCGCGCGCCAGGCCCGCCGCGAGGCCGACAGCGCCGTGGCCGATGCCTCTCGCGCGCTGTCCCGCGCCGAGAGCGACGCCGCCATGGCCGCCACCCGCGCCGAGGCCGCCGAGATGGCGGTGAAGCGCCACGAAGAGGAGGCCACCGAGGCGCGCAAACGGCTGGCAGAGGCCGAGGCGGCGCTGGCTCAGCTGGGCGATCTGGAGGAAGCGCGCGGCAATGTCGAGGCCGCCAAGAGCCTCGTCGAGAACGCCCGGCAGGATATGCTCTCCCGCCGCGCCGTGCAGGACGAGATCCGCCGCATGGGCGAGGCCCGCGTGCGCCGGTTGCAAGAGATCGCCCGCGAGGTGGCGAGCTGGCGCGAGCGGCTGGCCAATGCCGAAACCCGGTCGAACGAGCTGGCCGAGCGCAGGGAGGCCACCGAGGCCGAGCTGGAGAAGGCCGAAGCCGCCCCGGACGAGATCGAGGCGCGCGAAGCCAAGCTGATGGACGGTCTGGAGAAGGCCGAGGCGCGCCGCAAGGAGGCCGCCGACAAGCTGGCCGAGGGCGAGAGCGCCTGGCGCGACGCCCAGTCCGAGGAGCGTGAGGCGACCCGGATCGCCGGTGAACTGCGCGAGGGCCGCGCTGCCGCGCAGGCCCGGATGGAGGCCGCGCAGGAGGCCCGCAAGCTGGCCGAAGAGCGCATCCACGAAGAGCTGGAATGCGCCCCCGCAGAGCTGCTCGAAACGCTTCAGGCAGACCCCGAGAACATGCCCGGCGTGGACAGTCTCGAAAACGACCTATCCCGCCTGCGCCGCCAGCGCGATGCCCTCGGTGCGGTAAACCTGCGCGCCGAGGAAGACGCCAAAGAAGTGCAGACAGAGCATGACGAGCTGGTGAAGGAAAAGGCCGATCTCGAAGAGGCCATCCGCGCTCTGCGCAACGGCATCGCCGGGCTGAACAAGGAGGGCCGCGAGCGCCTTCTGACCGCCTTCGAGCAGGTCAATTCCAACTTCTCGCTTCTCTTCAAGCACCTCTTCGGCGGCGGCGAGGCTTCGCTTCAACTGGTGGAATCGGACGATCCGCTGGAGGCCGGGCTTGAGATCATGTGCATGCCGCCGGGCAAGAAGCTCTCCACGCTTTCGCTGCTCTCAGGCGGTGAACAAACGCTCACGGCGCTTGCCCTCATCTTCGCCGTCTTCCTCGCCAACCCCGCCCCGATCTGCGTGCTCGACGAGGTGGACGCGCCGCTCGACGATGCCAACGTCACCCGCTTCTGCGACCTGCTCGACGAGATGACGCGCCGCACCGATACCCGCTTCCTCATCATCACCCACCACGCGGTGACGATGAGCCGGATGGACAGGCTCTTCGGCGTCACCATGCAGGAGCAGGGCGTGAGCCAGCTCGTCTCGGTCGACCTGAAGAAGGCCGAGGCGCTGGTCGCCTGATCGCGGCGGGCGCGTCAGTCCATCTCGCGCGCGAGTTCCCCGATCTTTTCCGACAAAGACGACAGCATGTCGGCGTAGCCATTCACGCGGGCGCGGATGTCGGCGGCGCATTCCGGCACGTCGTCGAGGGTGGAGCGCAGGTCGTCGCTCTTGCGGCGAAACTGGCGGCTGAGGTCGCTCACCATGGTTTCGTAGGATTTGGGCGCAAGCTGGAAGTAATCCTGCCGCTCGCCGGCCTTGGTCACCCGCTTGATCATGAACTTGTCCTCGAGCAGGCGCGTGGCCGTACTGACACTGCCGCGGCTGATCTGAAGCTCAGTGGCAAGGTCGCAAAACGCCACCGGCGTCCCCTCCCATACCAACAGCCCCATGATCCGCCCCGCCGTGCGCGGGAGGCCTTCGGTCTGCATGATGAGTCCCAGTTTTTCGATAAACTCGCTGCGGGCCGTCTCAACTGTCTGTTCCATGGGTCTGATGTCTCCCGGGCGGCCTCGCTAAGGCCAGGAAAGCGTCGTCCTTCGAGAGTTCAGATAAGCTAAAACGAACTTAATGTCCAGTTTTGCGGGCCTCCGCGCGCTCAACCACAGACTGCGCAGAAATTTAAATTGTTATTTTTCAACTACCTAATAGATTCATGGCAAATAATTTTGTTTGGAATGTTTACTTCGTACTGAACGAAACACATATCCGGATCATCGCAACGCAGCATGTTGCATCCCACGCCCCACGGGGCAGAACAACAGAGACAGTACCATGAAAAACACCATCCTTGCCGCCCTCGCCCTCACCGTCGCAACCCCTGCGCTGGCCGCAACTGACAACCTCGCCGGTTCCGTTGGCGTCGAGCCCGGCGTCTACTCCGTCGAGCAGCTCGTGCAGCTGAAAGGGCTTGAAGGCGATACCGAGGGCCGCGTCTATCTGGGCGCCGCCACCCCCGCCAACGGCACCGCTCAGGAGATCTTCGCAGAGCAGGAAGCCGAGCAGCGCAATGGCACCAGTGCCTACACCGGCACCGAAGCCTCCCGCGCCGTGAGCAACCCGGTTGCCGAGAACGTGTTCAGCGTGATCGACGCCGAGTAAGCGCCCCTGCGCGCAGCCGACGGCAGGGCGCTCTCCCCGCCCCTCCGTCACTGCCAGAGCCCTCCCCGCGCATTCACGCGGCGGAGGGCTTTTTCATCTGTATCAGCTCGAGATGCTCTTGGCCGAGGCCATACCCTCCGCCTTCGAGGTGCCGCCGATCTTGTCGCGTACGCTCTTCTCGATCCGCTCGCCAACGTCGCCGTCGATGTTGCGCCAGTATTCGAATGCCCGCACCAACACCTTCTCGCTGACGCCATTGCTGAGGTGGCCGGTCACATTGTTCACCAGCCGCTCGCGGCCTGCGTCGTCCATCACCTCGCGCACCAGCGTTCCGGCCTGGCTCCAATCGTCGTCATCCTCGCGCAGTGTATAGGCCTGGCGCACCATCTCGCCATCGGCGTGCCAAAGGCCGGCTTCGTGCTCATGCGGCTGGGCCTCCGGCCCGCCGTAGGAGTTGGGCGCATAGACCGGGTCACTCACCGGCACCGTCCGCCCCGCGCCATCCTTGGTGTAGCTGTGCACCGGCGATTGCGCCTTGTTGACTGGAATCTCCTTGTAGTTCACCCCAAGCCGTGCGCGGTGGGCATCGGCATAGGAAAAGCCACGCGCCAACAGCATCTTGTCGGGCGAGAGGCCCACGCCCGGCACCATGTTGTTCGGCTCGAAAGCCGCCTGCTCGATCTGGGTGTGAAAGTCGGTCGGGTTGCGGTCCAGCACCATCTTGCCCACTTCGATGAGCGGATAGTCGGCATGCGGCCAGACCTTGGTGAGATCGAAGGGGTTGATCCGGTAGGTCTTGGCATCGTCCCACGGCATCACCTGCCATTTCAGCGTCCAGCTCGGGTGGTTGCCCTCGCGGATCTGGTTGAACAGGTCGGCCCGGTGATAGTCGCCATCCGTGCCCGCCAGCCGGTCGGCCTCCTCTTGCGTAAGGTGCGCATTGCCGTCGCCCTGGTCGGTGTGGAAGTGGAACTTCACCCAAAACCGCTCACCCTCGGCGTTCACCAAAGAATAGGTGTGCGACGAGTAGCCGTTCATCTCGCGCCACGTCCGCGGAATGCCCCGGTCGCCCATCAGGTAGGCCACCTGGTGCGCGCTTTCGGGGCTGAGGGTCCAGAAGTCCCACTGCATGTCATGGTCGCGCAACCCGTTGTCGGCGCGGCGCTTCTGGCTGCGGATGAAGTGCTGAAACTTCATCGGGTCACGGATGAAGAAAATGGGCGTGTTGTTGCCCACCATGTCGAAGTTGCCCTCGTCGGTGTAGAACTTCACCGCGAAGCCGCGCGGGTCGCGCCAGGTGTCGGGGCTGCCGCGCTCGCCCGCGACGGTGGAAAAGCGCACCAGCACGTCGGTCTTGGCACCGGGCTGAAACACCTTGGCCTTGGTGTATTTCGAAACGTCGCCGGTCACCTCGAAATGCCCGAAGGCGCCGCCGCCCTTGGCATGGGGCTGGCGCTCGGGGATGCGCTCGCGGTTGAAGTTGGCCATCTGCTCCAGCAGGTAATGATCGTTCAGCACGATCGGACCGTCGCGCCCGACGGTCAGCGAATGCTCATCGCTTTGCACCGGAATGCCGGCATCGGTGGTGGTGGGCGGGGCGGAGGTTTTGTCAGACATGTCGGGCTCCCTATCTGTCACGTGGCTTTGCCAGCCCAACCAGCGGCCCGCACCAATGTTCCGGCCTCACCCCCGTGCCAGCACCCCTTTCAACCGCGCGAAAGCCGCTTCGGGCGCTTTGCTTTCTTCCGCGAGAAAGGTGTCGAGCGGGCCATAGACCTTGATGGCCGCGTCAATCTCCGGGTCCGATCCGCCGGTGTAGAGCCCGGACTGAATCATCAGCTCCGCCCGATCATAGGCGCCCAGCCGCCTGCGGGCCTTGCCGATCAGTGCGTTCTCTTCAGGCGTCGCGGCTTCCGGCAGTGAGCGCGAGGTGGAGCGCAGGAGATCGACGGCGGGAAAGCGCCCACGTTCGGCAATCTCACGGGCCAGCACCACATGGCCATCGAGCACGCCGCGCAGGATGTCGGCCACCGGCTCTTCCATGTCCGAGCCTGCAACGAGCACCGAGAAGATCGCCGTGATGTCGCCCACAGCTTCCACCCCCGGCCCCGCGCGCTCGGCGAGTGACATGATCATATGCGCCGTCGAGGGCGGGTAGCCCCTAAGCGAGGCAGGCTCCCCGGCGGCCAGCGCCACTTCGCGATGCGCCTCGGCAAAGCGGGTCACCGAGTCGGCAAGGAAGAGCACATGGTTGCCCTCGTCGCGAAGGTGCTCGGCCACCGCCATCGCCGTCCACAGGCAGCGGCGGCGGGCAATGGCCGACTGGTCGGAGGTGGCCGCCACGATCACCGAGCGCGCCATGCCCTCCGGCCCGAGCACATCCTCGATGAAATGCCGCAGCTCCCGGCCCCGCTCGCCGACCAGCGCAATCACCGCCCGGTCGGCCTGAAGTCCCCGGCCCAGCGCACCCAGCAGCGAGGATTTGCCCACGCCCGAGCCCGCGAAGAGGCCCAGCCGCTGGCCGCGCACGATCGGCAGCAGCGTGTCAAAGACCGAAAGCCCGGTAGCGAGCCGCTTGCCCAGCCGCTTGCGCTGGGTCGCGGGCGGCGCGGCGGGGCGCAGCGGGCGCAACTCGGGGCCGCGCGCTAGGGGGCGGCCGTCCAACGGGTTGCCGTAGGGGTCGATCACCCGGCCCTGCCAGCTTAGGTCGGGGAAGAGCCCGTCACCGCCCTGAAGCGTAACCTTGTCGCCCAGCCGGATGCCATCGGCGGGGCCATCGGGCAGGGCCATCGCGCGCTCGCGGTCGATATGCACGATCTCCCCGCGCAGCCTCCCCGTGCGGGTGCCAAGCCACACCTGGTCGCCCAGCGCCGCGATTTCCGAAAGGCCGGTCAGCTCCACCGCACCGCGCCCCACGGCGCTGATCCGGCCCACCGAGGCCGAGGGCTTGAGCGCGGCGATTTCAGCGGTGAGCTGCGCCAGGGTCGAGTCAGACATGGGATTCTCCACATTCCGCGCCGCGAACCCGGCGCCTGAAACCCTTTCTAAAGGAATCACGGTTAAGCCGAGGTTGAAGCCCGTGGGAGAAACCCCGATGTTCGATCAGCTCGAGATCCTTTCAATGGCGCGTGGCCTTGCCGCGCATTCCGCCGCCCGCCAGCAAGTGGTGGCGCAAAACCTCGCCCAGTCCGATACGGCTGGCTACAAAGCCCGCGATATCGCCAGTTTCGGCGAAGTCTATCAAACCGGCCCCGGCCTCGACCTGCGCCAGACGCGGGCAGGCCACCTCTCCAGCGATGTGCCCCCCGAGGCGCTGCGCCCTTTCGTGGAGCGCGGCATAGATGGCGATCCGAACGGCAACACCGTTTCCATCGAAAGCCAGATGGTGAAATCCGCCGAAATCCAGACGCGCCACGAGATGGCCCTGTCGATCTACCGCACCACGCTGGGCCTCATGCGCGCCACGCTGGGCCGCGGGTAAGGGGGCGTCATGAGCGATCTGTTCCAAAGCTTCTCGGTTTCCGCCTCGGGGATGGCTGCGCAAAGCTCGCGCCTGCGCCATGTGTCGGAAAACATCGCCAACGCCGATACCCCCGGCTACCACCGCAAGCTCACCCCGTTCCGCGAGGTGATGCAGGGCGGCCGGATGACCGGCGCGGTCGAGGCGGCACCCGTGCAGCTTGATGACACCGAGCTGCCCGAGGTCTTCGACCCCTCCCACCCCATGGCCGACGAAGCCGGCTTCTACCTCGGCTCCAACGTCGATCTGGTGATCGAAATCGCCGACGCGCGCGAGGCCCAGCGCAGCTACGAAGCCAACCTCAAGATGTTCGACCAGGCCCGGCAGATGACCAGGAGCCTGTTGGAAATACTGCGGAAATAGCAGGTTTAAGGAGATCCAGAATGGATATCAAACTGTCCCAGGTGGCCCGGCTCTACGAAGGGGCCAGGCCGGCCACCGCCCCGAACGAGGGCACCCAGACGGGCGGCGAAGGCTTCGCCCGCGTGGCCGAGGACTTTGCCTCCATGCTCTCGAACGCGGAGCAGGTGGCGATGGACGCGATGGTCGGCAAAGCCGATCCTCACGCCCTCGTGCAGGCATTGGCCGAAACCGAGCTGGCGGTCGAAACCGCCGTCACGGTGCGCGACAAGGTCGTGGAGGCCTACCAGGAAATCCTGCGGATGCCTGTGTAAGCGATGGAGGCGGCGGGCTTTTACGACACGCTCCGCGAGGGGCTCTGGGTGGGCGTCATCATCGCCCTGCCCATCCTCACCGTGGCGCTTGTCGCGGGCGTGGCCATCGGCCTCGTCCAGGCACTGACGTCGGTTCAGGAAATGACCCTCACCTTCGTGCCCAAGCTCGCCGCCATCCTCGCCGTCTTCTGGCTGACAATGGGCTTCATGACAGAGAGCCTCGTCAGCTTCTTCCAATCCACCCTCGTCCCGCTGATCGCCGGAGGATGAACCCATGAGTACCGGATACGTGACCCTCGCCCGCCAGACCGGGCTGATGAACGAGATGCGCGCGGTGGCCAACAACCTCGCCAACCTCTCCACCACCGGCTTCCGCCGCGAGGGGGTGATCTTCTCCGAATGGGTTCGCGCCGCCGATGGCCCGTCGGGCTCGGTCTCGATGGGCACCGCCCGGGTGCGCAACACCGACCTTTCCCAAGGCGTCCTCAGCCAGACCGGCGGCACCTTCGATTTCGCCATCGAGGGCGAGGGCTTCTTTCAGGTCGAAACGCCCGAGGGCCCGCGCCTCACCCGCGCCGGCAGCTACACCCCCGGCCCCGCCGGCGAGCTGGTGAACGGTGATGGCCACTTCCTGCTCGATGCCGGCGGCGCGCCGGTGTTCGCCCCGCCCGGCGTGCAGAGCATCAGCCTCTCGCCCGACGGCACGCTCTCCGCTGATGGCACCCCGCTGACCCAGATCGGCGTGGTGGTGCCCGAGGACTACACCGCCATGACCCGGCAGGGCGGCACCCTCTTCGATCCCGGCGGCGCGGTGCTTCCGGCAGAGAACGCCCGCGTGCTGCAAGGCTTCGTCGAAGAGAGCAACGTCGACCCGATCCTCGAGATCGCCCGGATGATCGAGGTCCAGCGCACCTATGAGCTGGGCCAGAAATTTCTGGAGAAGGAGTCCGAGCGCAAGGACTCCGTCATCCAGACCCTGACACGATAAGGAGGCAAGCCCATGCAGGCCCTGAAAATCGCCGCCACCGGCATGAGCGCGCAGCAGATGCGCGTCGATGTCATCTCCAACAACCTCGCGAACATGAGCACCACGGGCTACAACGCCCGCCGCGCCGACTTCGCCGATCTGCACTACCGCCAGCTTGCACGGCCCGGCGCGATCAACGCCAACGATGGCACCGTCCTGCCCACCGGCGTGCAGATCGGCCTCGGCGTCCGGCCCTCCGCCGTCTCGATGAACGTGCAGCAGGGCTCGCTCGGCGCCACCGGGGGCGACCTTGACGTGGCGATCGAGGGTAACGGCTATTTCGAGGTCACCCTTCCTTCCGGCATCTCCGCCTACACCCGGGACGGCGCGCTGAAGCGCTCGGCGGATGGGCTGATTGTCACGGCTGACGGTTACGGCGTGGTGCCCGATATCACCATCCCGGAGGATGCGCGCGCAATTTCCATCAACGCCGATGGCGAGGTCTATGCCTATTTCAACGATCAGGTCGCACCGCAGCTTCTCGGCCAATTCACCCTCGCCGATTTCTCCAACGTGAAGGGGCTGGAGGCGATGGGCTCCAACCTCTTCCTTGAAACCGAGGCCTCCGGCCCGCCGCTGGTCGCCACCCCTGGCGAGCAGGGGCTGGGCACGCTGCGGCAGGGCTATCTCGAAGATAGCTCGGTGGATGCGGTGAAGGAGATCACCGACCTGATCACCGCCCAGCGTGGCTATGAGCTGAACGCCAAGGTCATCACCGCCGCCGATCAGATGCTCGGCGCCACCACCCAGATCCGCTGATGATGTTCCGCCTCGCCGCCCTTCTCTGCCTCCTCGCCGCGCCACTTCGGGCCGATATGCTCGTGGCCGCCCGGATGATCCCGGCCGGCACCGTGCTGGAGCCGCGCGATGTGCTGCTGCGCGAGGGCAGCGCCGCCGGGGCTGTGGAGGCTGTGAGTGCGGCGGCGGGGCTGGAAGCACGTGTCGTGCTCTACCCCGGGCGCCCGATCCGCGCCGCCGATCTCGGCCCGCCCGCGCTGATCGAGCGCAACCAGATCGTCACCCTCGTCTACCGCCGCTCCGGCCTCCTGATCGCCACCGAGGCGCGGGCGCTGGGGCGCGGCGGCGTCGGCGACATGCTGAAAGTCATGAACCTCGCATCCCGCAGCACCGTCACCGGACAGGTCGACGAGGCGGGGCGCGTCATCGTGGGCCCGAGCGCCCGTTTGCTGAAAGACCTGGAGGACTTCTGATGACCCGCACCGCCCTCATCCTCGCCGCCGCCCTGCTGGCGCTTACCGGCTGCTCCCGGCTCCAGAACGTGGGCAAGGCGCCCGCCTTCGAGCCCACCGAAGAGACCTACGAATATCGCGCCATGGCCACCGTGTCCCTGCCCGACGTGCTCGATAGGAAGCGCGGCGCCGAGCAGGCCTCGCTCTGGAGCCGCAACCGAAAGTCGCTGCTGGGCGACCGGCGGGCCGTGCGGCGCGGCGATATCCTCACCGTGGTGATCGAGATCGACGACAGCGCCAGCATCTCCAACGCCACAGGTCGAAGCCGCAACGGCTCCGAGAGCATGGGCGTGCCCTCGCTCTTCGGCATCCCACAGCGGATCGACGAGCGCCTGCCCGAAGGCGCCAGCACCGCCGATGCCGTCTCCACCAATTCGTCCTCCACCTTCAACGGCAACGGCTCCGTCAGCCGCAACGAACAGCTCGAGTTGCGGATTGCGGCGACCATCGTGGAGGAAATGTCCAACGGCATCCTGCGCATTCAGGGCAGCCAGGAGGTGCGGGTGAACTTCGAGCTGCGCGAACTTCTGGTCACTGGCTACGTCCGCCCCGAGGATATCACCCGCCAGAACGAGATCACCTATGACAAGATCGCCGGAGCGCGCATCTCTTACGGCGGGCGCGGCCAGATCACCGATGTGCAGCAGCCCCGCTACGGCCAGCAGGTGGCCGACATCGTCCTGCCCTTCTGACCGGACCCGCCAGCGGAGACCCTCGCCATGAAGTCCATCCTCCTCATCCTGATCCTTGCCGCCCTCGGCATCGGCGCGGGCGCGGGCGCGGGCATGATGCTCCGCCCGCCACCGCCCGAAGTGGTGATGAACCCCTGCGGCGAAGAGGGCGGCGAGATGGTGGAAAGCCACCCCGAGGCCGCGCCCGAGGCCGAAGACACCACAGGCGACGAGGCCGATCCGACGCGGGAATACGTGAAGCTGAACAACCAGTTCATCGTCCCCATCGTCGAGGAGGGGCGGGTGGTGTCGATGGTGGTCCTCAGCCTCAGCCTCGAGGTCGACATCGGCCAGCGTGAAACCGTCTATGCCCGCGAGCCCAAGTTGCGCGACAGCTTCCTGCAAGTGCTATTCGACCACGCCAACTCGGGCGGATTTTCGGGCAACTTCACCACCGGCACCAAGATGCGGCACCTCTCGGAGGCGCTCGAAGAGGTGGGGCGCAAGGTGCTGGGCGCGACGCTGACGGATGTGCTGATCATCGACATCGTCCGGCAGGACAGCTGAGGCCAAAAGCTGTGCCACAGGCGCAATGCGACTGCGGAAAGGACCGAGCACGCGCGCCGGAAAATCTCGTCGCAGGCGCGGCCACCGGCACCCGGCGCGGGCGCGTCAGCGCTTCTCGCCAACCTCGCGGGTTTCGCTCAGGGTCATCCCGGCAGAGAGCGCTTCGGGGTCCACCACCAGCTCCAGCACGGCGAGCCTCCCGCTGGCCTGGGCACGCACGAAGGCCCCGGCAAAGTCTTCCGTCCGCTCCACCCGTTCGCCGAAGCCGCCATAGGCGCGGGCCAGCGCGGTGAAATCGGGGTTGGCGAGATCGGTGCCCGAGACCCGGCCGGGGAATGTCTTTTCCTGGTGCATCCGGATGGTGCCATAGCGCCCGTTGTTCACCACCAGAACGATCGGCGCGGCACCGTGCTGCGCCGCCGTTGACAGCTCGTTGCAGGTCATCTGAAAGCAGCCGTCCCCGGCCATAGCCACCACCACCCGCTCGGGGTGGCGCAGCTTGGCGGCGATGGCTGCGGGCAGGCCGTAGCCCATGGAGCCGCTGGTGGGCGCAAGCTGGGTGCCGTACCGCTTGAACCGGTAGTAGCGGTGCAGCCAGGCCGCGTAATTGCCCGCACCATTGGTGAGGATTGCATCCTCGGGCAGATTGTCCGACAGCCAGCGGATCACCTGCTCAAGCTTCAAAGCGCCCGGTGTTTCCTTTGGACGGGTCCACTTCTCATAGGCAGCGCGGTAGTCGGCGGTCCACTGGCGCTTGTCGTTGCGGGGGCGCACCGAGCGGGCCAGCTTGGCCAGCACCACCGGCGCCTCGGCGACGAAGGGCAGCTGCACCGGGTAGACCTTGCCGATTTCGTCCGGGTCTGGGTGCACGTGGATGATCCGCTTGCCCGGCGCGGCCACATCGAGCAGCCTGTAGCCACCCATCGTCACATCGCCCAGCCGGGTGCCCAACGCCACGATCAGGTCGGCCTGGCGCACCGCGTCCCCCAACGCGGGGTTCATCCCCACGCCGAGATCACCGATGTAATTGGGGTGCCGGTTGTCCATGTAGTCCTGACGCCGGAAGGGCACCGCCACCGGCAGGTCCAGCGCCTCGGCGAAACGGGCGAGGTTGGTGGAGGCCTCCGCGCTCCAGCCCGGCCCGCCTGCGATCACAAGCGGGCGGTGAGAGCGCTCGATCTGATGGGTCACCAGCTCGGCGAAGTTTGAGCCTTCGGGCGAGGTGAAAAAGGCGTCATCCGCGCGGTCGGCCACATCCACCTTGTCATGCAGCATGTCTTCGGGGAGCGAGAGCACCACCGGCCCGGGCCGCCCGGCGCAGGCCAGGCGGAAGGCACGGTCGATGTATTCCGGCAGGCGCGCGGCGTCATCCACCTCCGCCGTCCACTTGGCGACGGGGGCCAGGAAGGCCCGCATGTCCACCTCCTGAAAGGCGTCGCGGTCGCGCTGCTCGCGCGGCACCTGGCCGACGAAGACCACCATCGGCGTGCTATCATGCTTGGCCACATGCAGGCCCGCCGAGGCATTGGCCGCCCCCGGCCCGCGCGTGACGAAGAGCACGCCGGGCTCGCCTGTCATCTTGCCCTCCGCCTCCGCCATCATCGCCGCACCGCCCTCCTGGCGGCAGACGATGTTGGTGATGCCAGAGTCCACCAGCCCGTCGAGCACCGGCAAAAAGCTCTCGCCCGGCACCGAAAACACCCGCTCCACGCCGCGAATGCGCAGCTGGTCAACAAGCACCTGCCCGCCATGGCGCAGGTCAGCGGAACGAGGTTTCGCGGCAGGTCTAGGTGTTTTCAGCGGCACGACGGTCTTCATTACGGGGCCCCGGAGATTCGCCCCAGCCTGTGCCATTCGCTCCGCACGGGCAAGCCTTGCGCGCGGCAAAGAGGCAATTCTCGATCAGTGCCGCACCCCGGCACGGCCTTCGGCAACCTCCGGGCGATATCCTCCGCCGTGATACTCCACCATCGCCGCCAGGTCGTCGACTGGCGTGCCGGTGCGCAGGAAGGCGCAGGCATTGGGGGCGAGTGCAAAGATGGACCCATCGGAGAAGAAGGTGGTATCGGTCACGAAGATCACCTTGGTGTCCGGATGGCGATAGGAGGCAAAATCGGCCACCGCCAGCGCGCTGCCTTCCCGCAGTATCAGGTTGAGCACGATCACCTGAACCTCGCCGTGGCGCAGCGCATCGACGGCTTCGGCCTGGCCGCGTGCCACCGTCACCTGGCAGCCTTGCCGCTCCAGATGCCGAGCCCAGACTGTTCCGAGCTCCTCGTCGCTCTCCACGATGAGAACTTTCACACCACGCCTCGCCGTCCGGATGAAACCGGTCTCAACTCCCCCGCGACTCCTTATGAGCCAAAGGAGCCTTTTGTGCATTAACACATTGGCCACAACGGTTAACGCGCTTTGTGTCACCGGAAGCCGAAGTGGGCGAAAATCCCCGATTTCACAGCGATTTGCTCGAAAACTCAGCGAATTGTAATGATTAACCGTTTAACCTTTTAGTCGCGCTTCCTGGGATGAGGAGGTCGAAGAAGCGAGCCTGGGAACAGCCGCCCAATTACCCGCACCAACGCTTGCCTGCTCATGGGGAATGAAGGTGAGTTCCTTCTTGGCCCCTTTAACGACGTCACGCCTTGCAACGTCCGCTAACTCGCCACCTGAGGCGGGCTCGACGCGCGCGGAAGGCTGCTGAAGAGCGCTTGGAACCGGAACGTCTGAAAGAGGCGATACCTCCGTTGACCATGTGAACGACACTTGCGGTGATGATGGACGGCATCGAGGCGTTTAAGTTGCATCCTTCAGGTTCACCCGCGCCGAGAGCTCTTCGCGGGTTTCCACCCGCTCCGAGTAGCGATCCACGAGGTGATCTTTGATGTCGCGGGTCAGCAGTGTGAAGCGGGCCAGTTCCTCCATCACGTCGACCATCCTGTTATAGAACGGCGAGGGCTTCATGCGCCCGTCCTCGAATTCGTTCCACGCCCGCGCCACCGAGCTTTGATTGGGGATGGTCAGCAGCCGCATCCAGCGGCCCAGAATCCGCATCTGGTTCACCGAGTTGAAGCTCTGGCTGCCGCCCGACACCTGCATCAGCGCCAGCGTCTTGCCCTGCGTCGGGCGCACGCCGCCGATGGGTGAGAGCGGGATCCAGTCGATCTGCGTTTTCATGATGCCAGTCATCGCGCCGTGCCGCTCTGGCGACGACCACACCATGCCTTCGCACCACATCACCAGGTCGCGCAGCTCGGCCACCTTGGGATGGTCGGCGGGCGCGTCGTCGGGCAGCGGCAGGCCGGAGGGGTCATAGATGCGGGCCTCGCAGCCCAGTTTCTCCAGCACCCGCGCCGCCTCTTCCACCATCAGGCGCGAATAGGCCACCTCCCTCAACGAGCCGTAGAGCAGCAGAATACGCGCCGGATGGGTGCTCTGCCGCGTCGGGAACAGTTGCTCAGGATCGGGCGCGCGAAAGCTGGCCTCGTCAATCTGGGGCGTATCGGTCATGGGGCCTCTTCGGCGGTGTTAAAAGCTCGGTGCTGCCCTACCTAGGGCGCACGGCTCAGTCCACCACCACGCCCGCGCCGCGCATCCCTTCCATCGCCGCCTTCAGCGACCCGTCAAGGTCGATCGCGCGGCACAGGTCGGTGCGCACGGTCACGGTGAAGCCCAGCTTGGCGGCGTCCACGGCGGAGAAGTTCACGCAGTAGTCCGTCGCCAGCCCCACCAGGGTGAGCTTCTCGATGCCGCGCGTGCGCAGGTAACCCTCCAGCCCGGTGGGCGTTTCGTGGTCGTTCTCGAAGAAGGCCGAATAGCTGTCGATCCGCGGGTTGTAACCCTTACGTACGATCAGGTCGGCGCGCGTGGTGTCGAGATCGGCATGAAACTCGGCCCCCGCGCTGCCCTGAATGCAGTGATCCGGCCACAGCACCTGCGGGCCGTAGGGCATGTCGATCATGGAGAAAGGCTCGGCCTCCGGGTGGCCCGACGCGAAGGACGAATGCCCCTCCGGGTGCCAATCCTGCGTCAGCACCACGGCAGGGAAATCACTCATCAGGTCGTTGATCCCGCGCACGATCTGGTCGCCGCCTTCGACCGCCAGCGCTCCTCCGGGGCAGAAGTCATTCTGCACGTCGATGACGATCAGGGCGCTGTCGGGCATGGGCGATCTCCTTGTTTTTCGGGGAGAAGGTAACACTCGCAGTCAGAGGGTCAATCTTGCCCGGCGGCGCAGGTGCAGGTATGCCGCACCCCATGTTCACCGTCGCAGCGCTCTACAAGTTCGCTCCCTTCCCCGACCCTGCCGCCTTGCGGGAGCCGTTGAAGGCACTGTGCGAGGCCGAGGGGCTTTGCGGCTCGCTGCTGCTGGCCCCCGAGGGAATCAACGGCACCGTCGCAGGGCCGCGCGCGGGCATCGACCGGCTGATCGCCCACATCAAGGGCCTGCCCGGCTGCGCCGATCTGGAGTGGAAGGAAAGCGAGGCCGCCGAAAGGCCCTTCCGCCGCATGAAGGTGCGCCTCAAGCGCGAGATCGTCACCCTCGGCGTCGAAGGGGTGGACCCGAGGGCTTCGGTCGGCACCTACGTGCCCCCCGCCGAATGGAACGCGCTGATCGAGGCCCCCGACGTGGCGGTGATCGACACCCGGAATGATTACGAGGTCGCCATCGGCACATTCGAGGGCGCGGTGAACCCGGGAACGGCGAGCTTCGGCGAGTTTCCGGCCTGGTGGGAGGCCAACAAGGACCGGTTTCACAACAAGCGGGTGGCGATGTTCTGCACCGGGGGCATTCGCTGCGAGAAGTCGACCAACTACCTGAAATCGCAGGGCGTTGAGGAAGTGTATCACCTACAGGGCGGTATTCTGAAGTATCTGGAGGAGGTGCCGGAATCGACAAGCCGCTGGGAGGGCGAGTGCTATGTGTTCGACCAGCGCGTGTCGGTTGGCCATGGGCTGAAGCCTGGCGACTACCAGCTTTGCCACGCCTGCGGGCGGCCGGTGTCTGCCGCAGATCGCGCCGCGCCGGACTATGAGGAAGGCGTGCAATGCCCCGCCTGCGTGGGCGAGTATTCCGAGGAAGACCGCGCCCGCTTCCGCGAACGCCAGCGCCAGCTTGCACTGGCCCGCGCACGGGCTAGCTCAGCCGAATGAACGGGTTGGATCTTCAAACCCGCGCCGCGCTGCCCGACGCCCTCCGCGTCCTGCTGGCCGACTACCCGCGCGAAACATGGGAGGCGCACCCGCATTTTGCCGGGCTGGTGGAGTTCTGGCTTGACCGGCACCTGATGTTCCGCCGCCTGCTGGACCTGCTGAACCAGGAAACCGAGAGCCTGCTCGATGGTGGCGACCCAGCCCGCTTCGGCTCGACCTTGCCACGCTACGGCGGGATGCTGCTTCAGCAGCTCCATGGGCACCACCAGATCGAGGATGCACATTACTTCCCAATCCTTGAGGCCAAGGCCCCCGAGATCGCCCGCGGCTTTCAGCTGATGGAGGCCGACCACCAGCAGCTCGACCCGGCCCTTTCGGGCTTTGCCGATGCCGCCAACCTCACGCTCGGCAAATTGGCGGAGGGCGGGAATGCAAAGGATGCCGCCGCCCCCTTCGCCGCGTCGCTCGAAAGCCTCGGCGGCCTGCTCGACCGGCACCTGACCGACGAGGAAGAGCTTGTGGTGCCCGTGGTCCTCAAACTCGGCCCGGATACCATCGGCTGAGGGCCGCTCTTCAGGGGCTTCGCCCGCTCATGGCAGCCGCGAAGACGCCTCGAAGGGCCGATGAGCTGCCCGGCCTAACCGGCAAAGCGCTCCCGCGCCGCAATCGCACCCGCGCGCAGGATCGAAGCATCCAGCGTCACCGCGACAAACACCGCGCCGGCCTCCTCGGCTTCCTTCTGGAAGGTCGGGTCCAGCGTCAGGATGCCCGGTGCCTTGCCCGCGGCCTTGATCCGGCGAATGCCATCAAGGATGGCCGCCTTCACCTCCGGATGGGTCGGCTGGCCCGGGTAGCCCATCGACGCGGCAAAATCCGCCGGTCCGATGAAGATGCCGTCCACGCCATCCACCGCCGCAATCTCCTCGGCCTGCGCCATCGCTTCCACGGTCTCGATCTGCACCAGCAGGCAAATCTCCTGCTCGGCAGTCTGGATGTAATCCTTCACCGCGCCATAGCGGCTGGCCCGCGTTGTGCCGCCCACGCCGCGCACGCCGCGTGGCGGGTAGCGCACGTGCCGCACCGCCAGTTCGGCCTCCTCGACGCTCTGGACATAGGGAATGAGCAGCGTCTGCGCGCCCTGATCCAGCAGGCGCTTGATTTCGATCATGTCGTTCCAGCCGGGCCGCGCGATCGTGGTCACCGGGTAGCCCCCGGCGGCTTGCATCAGCGGCATCAGCCCCGGAATGGTCACGGGAGTGTGCTCGCTGTCGAGCAGGATCCAGTCATATCCGGTGCCCGCCAGCAGCTCCACCACGCCCGGATCGGGGATCGTGTTCCAGATCCCCACCTGCAACCGCCCCTCGGCAATCGCGGCCTTGAAGGCATTCTTCGGCATGTCCATGGCGCTCTCCCTCTCTCGCTCGGGCGCGACTATCTGCCATTAGCCGGAAGAAGCCAAGCCGATGGACTTGCGAGACAAAATTGCCGACCTGGCGCCACATTCCCGCCCGGTCCGGCTGCTAGGTAGGTGGCCTGTTGATGAGGTTCTGCGATGTCTGACGAAAGCTTCTGGTCCTACCACCTGCCCTATCGCCTGTCGCGCCTGCGGCGCCGTATCGTGGCGTTCTCGGCCCTGCCGCTGCTTGGGGCTGCGCTCTCCATCGCGCTTCACCCGGGCGATGCGCCGCTCGCCGACCCGGCCACGCTGATCGCCGTCATGGCGCTCTGGACGGGCTTCATGGTCTGGCACCATGCGACCTTTCCCGGCGGATGGACCGAGGCGCTGCCCATGGCAGTCATGTTCACAGGCCTGCTCGCCACCACCGGCGAGATGACCCTTCACGCCACCGCCCCTGCGCTCACCGACCAGCAGGTACAATGGCAGATCATCCGCCTGTTCCTGACCTTCGTCATGGGCACCTTCCTGCTCGTCTGGCTCCTGCCCACCGCCCTCATGTCGCTGCCCACGCGCACCTACCGGACGCGCGGAAGCACCTGGGTTCCGGTCGCGCCCGAGGTGCTGGAGGAGGCGATGATCATGCAGCCCGGCGAAACCAAGGGTCACCACCGCTGTGGCCAGCCCGACGATGAAGGCTTTTTCCCCGTCTGGTTCACCGCCAACATCCCCGATCAGGAAACCTTCGAGCCCTGCGCGCGCGAGATGGGCTACAAGATGCGGGTCTTGGAGGCCGAGGATGGCGAGATCACCTGCCATGCCATCGTGCCCGAAAGCGGCGCAAGCTCCATGGCGCGGCAGCGCTTCATCCCCGAGGCAGGCGGCACCCGCTACGAGATCGACGAGGTGCACGACAACTTCAACCCCTTCACCCGGCTGATGTTCTGGCTGGATGACGCCCATGCCGATTACGTCACATCCTTTGTCGACGAGATCGAAGGCCGATTACCCCGCGCCATCAAGCAGCAGGTGCAGGACATCATGATCTCCCGTCTCGCAGGCTGGATGGTGAAGAACGACCTCGCCGGGCCTCAGCCGTAGGATCAAGATGCATTGAGTTCGTCAGACTGGCGTGATTCATTGGTCCGAAAAAAGAGTGACCTCTTGGGAACGTCCCAGCAAGTTCTCAAAGTCGAAACCATGGATCATGATGTCATGAAAGATCAAACAGGGTATTCCGCGCCGACTTCGCATCATGTGAGGGTGCGGCTGACTTTTGCTATTTCTATCTTTCTCGCTGCATTCTGCAGTTCGAGAGCTTGGTCCGAAGAAAAAACGGAGAGTCTTTCAGATCAGTATGATATTGTCCTGCATTGCGGAAGTGAGCCGGATGTAGAAGGTGCATTTGCCTCATATCCCAGACCAAGCAACCTAAGTGGATTTGCCACGCACTTCGAGGGCTTCAACCCGGTATGGCTCGACCGATATCCTGAGCTTTTCAGAGAAGACGATGTCTTGCAAAGCTCTTTTGAAGATGGTCGCGAAGTGCTCTCAAACTTGGGTTCTGGATGCTGGATCGACTTAAACGAGTCTTCTGCACTTACTTTCAGTTCACACCTTCTTCGAGATGGCTTTGATTATGGAGGTTATTCAAATTCCGTTCGGCACTTAATACGGCAGAGGTCCTGCGACCTGGAGTCTGGTAGTCATCAACCCTTCAACGGTCAAATTGTTATTGATGCAGAACTGGTTTCTTACGAAGAAGCGGGCCGACTATCTGAGTACCATCCCTTTAGGTATAACCCATTGAATCTGTCAGATTGCGAGAATTTAGCTGTCGCATCTGACTTTCAGTCGGCAATATACCTTTCGGCTGAAATAGGTAAGGTGGAAGCTGTTCTGATCGGCAAGAAATACATAATTCGCTTTCGAGATTAGTCAGCTGATGAAGCGTTCGGCATGTTTCAACGCGGCATGGAATACTGCGCCTAAAGTAGGCGACGATACTGACTCGACTGTCGCAAACCGCGACTTCAAGAAGGCCGTTAACAGAACAATCAATTAGTCTTCGGCACCCTGGCCCTGGACGGGTCGATCGAACGACTTGCTTCAATTTGGAGATTTTTCGGACCAACGGGGCGCAGAGCGGCAAACCCGCGCTCCAGCGCGATCAGCCGCTCCTTGCGCCAGAGCCCGCCGCCGTAGCCCGTGAGGCTGCCATCGGCGCCGATCACCCGGTGGCAGGGGATCACCAGCGCAATCTGGTTGGCGCCGTTGGCCCGCGCCACCGCGCGCACCGCCTGCGGCTTGCCTATGGCCTGCGCCACCTCGCTGTAACTGCGCGTCTCGCCCGCCGGTATCTCCTGCAACGCTGCCCAGACGGCCCGTGTAAACTCCGAGCCGTGCAGCGCCAGCGGCGTGCCGAAGTCGGCGCTTTCGCCGCGAAAGAACCGGCCCAGCTCAGCTGCGACCTGCTCAGTCGGCGCAGGCCGCCCAAAGCCCAGCGCACCCTTCGCACCAGCGTGCAACCGCTGCAACTCGCGCGGCAGAGCCTTGCGGCCCACGAATTCCAGCAGGTGCAGGGCGCGCGCATCGCTCACCGCCACCATCGGGCCCAGCGGCGTGTCGATCCAGTCGGCCATGAGCAGCGGCTTGCGATCAAACGCGCCGGGCACCATGCCCAGCATCCGCCCAAAGGCGGCGCGGAAGGCCGAGGCGCTCTCGAATCCCGCATCCACCTGCGCCTCGATCACCTTGCCCCCCTCACCAAGCACATCCAGCCCCGCGAGCAGCCGCCGCTGCCGAGCCATCTCAAGGAAGGTCGTTCCGAAGGCCCGCTTGAAGGCGCGGCGCACCGTGGACGGGTCATACCCCTCCGCCGTCACATCCGCCTCGCTCCAGCGCCGCGCAGGGTCGGCGGCGAGCGCCTCCAGCAGCGCCGCGACTGTGGGGTCATCGGTCAGAGCATCGAGCGGCCTGCACCTCTTGCACGCCCGAAAGCCTGCCTCGATACAAGCCTGCGCCGTTTCCCTGAATTCGCAATTCTCCCGCAGCGGCTTTCGCGCCGGGCAGGTCAACCGGCAGAAAATGCCGGTCGAGCGCACACACACCAGCGCCCGCCCCTCATAGCTCGCATCCCGCGCCATCAGCGCGGCATAGAGCGTGTCATCATCTGGCAATCTGAACAGCATGGCCCAAGCCTAGCGCCATGGCGCAAACCGCGCAGCCGGAAATCGGGCGCCTATTTTCCCACCTGCGGCAAAGCGGCACCTCGGCTCGACGCGCACAACCCTTAGGCTAACTCAGGGAGGCAACGACACAGAGACGATGATTCCGATGTTCGAAACCTTCGACGCCACTTTCCTCGCCCGCCTCCAATTCGCCTTCACGGTCTCGTTCCACTTTCTCTTCCCGGCCTTCACCATCGGCCTGGCCTCCTACCTCGCCGTGCTCAACGCGCTCTGGCTGGCCACAAAGCAGGAACGCTTCCTCAACCTCTTCCGTTACTGGGTGAAGATCTTCGCGTTGGCCTTCGCCATGGGCGTGGTTTCGGGCATCGTCATGTCGTACCAGTTCGGCACCAACTGGTCAGTCTTCTCCGACAAGGCCGGCCCGGTGATCGGCGCGCCCATGGCCTATGAGGTGCTCTCGGCCTTCTTTCTCGAAGCTGGGTTCCTCGGCATCATGCTCTTCGGGCGGGATCGCGTGGGGCCCGGCCTGCACATGGCCGCCACCGCGATGGTCGCCGTGGGCACCTTCATCTCGGCCTTCTGGATTCTCTCGGTGAACTCCTGGATGCACACACCGGCAGGCTTCAGCATCGACCCGGAGACAGGCCAGTTTCTCCCCGAGGACTTCTGGCAAATCATCTTCAACCCCTCCTTCCCCTACCGGTTGATGCACACCGTCACCGCGGCCTACCTCACCACCGCCTTCATCGTTGGCGGAGTCGCCGCCTGGCATCTGCTGCGCCACCGCAGGCGCGGCGAGCTGGCCAGCGCCGAGAGCCGCACGATGTTCTCCATGGCAATGTGGATGGCGGCCATTGTGGCGCCCATCCAGATTTTCCTTGGCGACGCCCACGGGCTGAACACGCTGGAGCACCAGCCGGTGAAAGTGATGGCGATGGAAGGCCATTACGAGAGCCACCCCGACGGCGCGCCGCTCTACCTCTTCGGCTGGCCCAACGACGAAACGCAAACGCTCGACTATGCGGTGGGTATTCCCAAGCTGTCGTCGCTGATCCTCAAGCATGATCTGAACGCCCCGCTCGACGGGCTCGATACCGTGCCGGACGAGGACCAGCCCCCGGTGTTCATAGTGTTCTGGGCCTTCCGCATCATGGTGATGATCGGCTTCGCCATGCTGGGCCTTGGCCTCTGGTCGCTCGCCGCCCGTGCCAAGGGCCGCCTCTATGACTGGCCCATGCTCCACCGCGCCGCCGTGCTGATGGGGCCTTCCGGCCTCGTCGCGGTGCTCGCGGGCTGGGTGACGACGGAGGTGGGCCGCCAGCCCTTCACCGTCTATGGCCTCCTGCGCACCGCCGACAGTGCCGCGCCGCTCGACGCGCCGGCCGTGGGCGCCTCACTGATGGCCTTCATCGTCGTCTACTTCGCCGTCTTCGGGGCCGGCACATGGTATATCCTGCGGCTGATGGGCCATGAGCCGAGCCCGGCTGAGCCGCGCCTGAAAGATGTCACCACCGGCCCAACCCGCGCCGCTGGCCGCTCGCCGGTGCCCGACGCCCCCAAGGAGGACTGAGCCATGCCCCTCGCTGAAGGCATCTCCTTCGACCTCACCGTGATCTGGGCTTTCCTGATCGCCTTTTCCGTTCTCGTCTACGTCGTCCTCGACGGCTTCGACCTTGGCCTCGGCATGCTCTTCGCGCTCGAGCGCAAGCGGGAGGACCGCGACGTGATGATGAACTCCGTCGCCCCGGTCTGGGATGGTAACGAAACCTGGCTCGTTCTGGGTGGCGGCGGCCTCTTCGCGGCCTTCCCGCTTGCCTATGCCCTGATCCTTCCGGCGGTCTACGTGCCCGTGATCGCCATGCTCTTGGCCCTGATCTTCCGCGGCGTCGCCTTCGAATTCCGCTGGCGTACCGAACGCTGGAAGCCGCTCTGGGACGTAGCCTTCATCGGCGGCTCCGCCCTGGCGGCGCTGTCGCAAGGCATCATCCTCGGCGCGCTGCTTCAGGGAATCGAGATCGACAAGGCGGCCCGCGCCTACTCTGGCGGCTGGTGGGATTGGCTCACCCCCTTTACCTTCGCCGTCGGCCTCGGCGTCATGGCGGGTTACATGCTCCTCGGTGCCTGCTGGCTGGTGCTCAAGACCACCGGCGAGCTGCAAAACCGAATGCGCCGCTGGGCCATGCTCTTCGCGCCGCTCACCGTGGCATTCATCGCCGTGGTCTCGCTCTGGACGCCGTTCTTGCAGGAAGGCTACTACAGCCGCTGGTTCACCGGATGGGGCTGGGGCCTGGCGGGCGTTGTGGGCGTACTCACCGCCGCCGCCTTCTTTGGCCTGCTTACCCGCCTGCGCATGGCCTCTGCCGAGCTCTCGCCCTTCCTGCTCGCGCTCGCCCTCTTCATCCTCTGCTTCGGCGGCCTCGGCGTGTCGATGTTCCCCTACATCGTGCCCACCGAAGTCACGATCTGGGAGGCCGCCGCACCCGAGAAATCCCAACTCTTCATGCTGGTCGGCGCAGGCATCCTGATCCCGATCATCCTCGCATACACGGCCTTCGCCTATTGGGTGTTCCGTGGCAAGATCGACGCAGACACGGGCTATCACTGATGCGCCGGGCCCTCTGGTTCCTCGCGCTCTACGGTGGGTCGGTTTTGGCTTTGGGGCTGGTGGCCCTTGCCATCCGGGCGGCTCTCGGGCTCTGATCGGGGCCATGAAAACCCCGCCCGGCACCCGAGCCGACTATTCCGTGCTCAGCACGCATGACACCCGCTGGAAGGATATGGACCCCTACGGCCACCTGAACAATGTGGCCTATTACGAGCTCTTCGACACCGCGGTGAACGCCTGGCTGGTGAACGAACGCCTGCTCGACATCCTCCACGGCGACCAGATCGGCGTGATGGTCGAGTCAGGTTGCCGCTTCCTCTCCGAAATCCGTTTCCCCGCGCCAGTCACGGCCGGAATCCGCGTGGCAAGGATCGGCACCAGCTCCGTCCGCTACGAGGTTGGCCTCTTCGCCGGAGAAAGCGACGTGGCCGCCGCCGAGGGCTTCTTCACCCACGTCTACGTCGATGCCGAAACCCGCCGTCCCAAGCCTCTGAGCGACAGGCTGCGCAGAGGCCTCGCGCAACTGCTGTAGGGTGGGCAATTTGCCCACCACCCTTACCGGTCGTGCATGCCTTTGCCGCCGAAGATCGCATCCCGCGCCTTCTCGATCCGCCGCTCCCGCGTCTCCGCCCGCTTCGCCCCGCCAAAATGCAGCGCCCAGCCCCGCCGCCGCCCCGGCGTCAGCGCCTCCCAGGCCTCCCGCAGCGCATCATCAGCCGCCAGCGCCTCTTCCAACTCCTCCGGCAGATCGAAGTCATCCGGCGGCAAGTCCACCTCCCGCCCGTCCTCCACAAGCCGCACGGCCTGCGCCACGAACGCCTCGATCGCCTCCCGCGCCGCCTCGACCTCCTCCACAGACCGAAACTCCATCACCCTCGCCGCCCGTGAGTTCGGCCCCGGCGGCACTAGCAGCCCCTCCGGATCGTCCAGCAGAACCCCTCGGAAAAACGACAACCGGACCCGCCCGCCATAGCCACCCGGCATGCACACATTCGTCCCCTTCCAGGTGTAACAGGCCTGCCGCCACTTGAATGTCTCCTCCAGCGGCCCGGCGAGCAGCACCGCCCGCACCGCCTCCATCTCGGCCTTCCAGTCCCCGAGCTTGCCATAAAACACCCCGGCCCGCCGATCTTCGCTGCCCATGCCAACCTCCCTCCGGTCCTCGGCACGACCAAACCGCAACGCCCCTCAAATGTCAGCAACCGGATTGCAACTCCCGCGCCCCCGGCCCAATCCTGACGCCATGACCGCGCTCACCATCACCAACACCCAGGCCCGCGCCCTCTGGCTTTCCACCCACGGCCTCGCCACACCGCCCACGGGCACGCTCGACGCGCCGAAGATCATTCACGACCTCGGCTTCGTCCAACTCGACTCGATACAGGTCGTCAGCCGGGCCCATCACCACATCATGTGGTCGCGCAACGCCAATTACCGCGAGCCGGTGATGGACAAGCTCCTGGGCAAGCAGCGCGCCGTCTTCGAGCACTTTACCCATGACGCCTCGGTCCTGCCGATGGAGTTCCTCCCCATGTGGCAACGCCAGTTCCGCCGCATGCGCGAGAAGATCTCGCGCTCCGCATGGTGGGGCCGGATGGACCCAGAGTTGCTCGCCTCCGTAAA
Organism: Vannielia litorea; assembly: GCF_018424695.1. Lineage (GTDB taxonomy): Bacteria > Pseudomonadota > Alphaproteobacteria > Rhodobacterales > Rhodobacteraceae > Vannielia > Vannielia litorea_A. The sequence goes on along the minus strand of NZ_QTNQ01000016.1, from coordinate 34,584 downwards.
GGCCCGCGTCGCCGATGAAGGCCCGCTCTGCACCCGCGACTTCGAGCACGTCCATGAAGGCCCAAAGGAGATGTGGCATCGCCCACCGCACAAGAAGGCCCTTGATTTCTTGTGGTTTTCCGGCGAGCTCGCCACCTGCCACCGAGACGGCTTCACCAAGCACTACGACCTCGCCGAGCGCATCTTCCCGGCCCGCCTCCGCGAACAAAACCTCCCCGACGCGGCCCAAATCGACTGGCTCAGCCACGCCGCCCTGCACCGTCTCGGCTTCGGCACGCCGGGAGAAATTCGCAAGTTCTGGGACGCCACCACCGTGGCCGAAACCGCACAATGGGCCGATCAAGCGGCCGACCTGATCCCCGTCGAGGTCCAAACCGCCGACGGCGGCACGCTCAAGGCGCTGGCCTGCCCCGACATCGAGGCCCGCATCGCGGCCCTGCAGGCCCCCACCTCTCGCCTGCGCATCCTCAACCCCTTCGACCCGGCCATCCGCGACCGCATCCGCCTCAAACGCCTCTTCGGCTTCGACTACACGGTAGAAATGTTCGTCCCCGCCGAGAAACGGCAGTGGGGCTACTACGTCTTCCCCCTGCTCGAAGGGTCACGCTTCGTGGGCCGGCTCGAAGCTAAGGCCGACCGCAAGGCAGGCACCCTCACCGTCCTCAACCGCTGGACAGAGAAGGGCGTGCGCCCTTCAAAGGCGCGCGACGAGAAACTGGCAGCCGAACTTGCCCGCCTCTGCCGCCTTGCAGGGCTCGACACCGTGAGATGGGCTCTCAGCCCTGATGCACCATGAAAGCCACCGTCGCCCTCTCGGCGAAATCGCCGTAATGCGCGGCCTCCTTGAGATCGGCCTGCACCTGCGCCCTTGCGCCCTGCGGCAGCTCCGCAAGCAGTGCCGCCGTCACCGGTCCCTCGAACCGCTCCGCCCGCATTGCAACCTCATGCTCGCTGATCCACGCCTTGACCGCTGCCCGCCGTTTTCCATAGGCAACGTTTTCGAGCCCGGTGGCCACGCCGTGGACAGGCAACAAGAGCGGATTGCCCAGATGGTTCGCTTCAGCACAAGCCGCGAGCCCGACCGCCAAGGCACCCAATATGCCCCGGCGCAATGTAGCCGGAGTCCAACCGGACTCCGCCATGGCGCCAACCGTCATGCGGTCCTCAGAAATCCAGGTTCTCCACGCTCAGCGCGTTCTGCTGGATGAACTCGCGGCGGGGTTCCACCACGTCGCCCATCAGCTTGGTGAAGAGATCGTCGGCCTCGGCGAGGTCTTCCACCTTCACCTGCAACAGCGTGCGCGCCTCCGGGTCCAGCGTGGTTTCCCACAGCTGATCGGGGTTCATCTCGCCCAGCCCCTTGTAGCGCTGCAGCGTCAGCCCGCGCTCGCCCTCTTCGAGGATTGCCTCCAGCAGGTCGAGCGGGCCGTGGATGGCTGTCTCCCGGTCGCGCCGCGCGAGTGTGCCGGTCTGCTTGTAGATGTCGCCGCTCTCGCGAGACACCTGCGCCAGCCGCCGGGCCTCGCCCGAACGCAGCACCGCGCCGTCGAGCGTGCGGATCTCTTCGACACCACGCAGAACGCGGGCCAGCCGGATGCCATGATCCTGCGTGATCCGCCCCTGCCAGCCGCGCTCGTATTCCACCGCCACCTGGTCCAGCCGGGCGGCAATGGCGTCGGCCACAGCCTGAAGGTCGCTGTCCGCCGCGCCCGGCTCGAAGGCCCCGGCCAGCGCGGCCTGTTCGAGGATGCGCGTGGGGTAATGCGTCGGAAAGGCCTGAAGAATACGGCGGAAGCTCCGCGCCGCCTCGGCCACGCGCGCCAGATCCTGCCCGGCAATCTCCTCGCCCGAGGGCAGCCGCAGCACCGCGCCCTCGACGCCCTGCGCGATCAGGTAATCTTCCAGCGCCGGCACATCCTTGAGGTAAACCTCTGACCTCCCACGCGAAACCTTGTAGAGAGGCGGCTGCGCGATATAGAGATAGCCGCCCTCAATGATCTCCGGCATCTGCCGGTAGAAGAAGGTCAGCAGCAGGGTGCGGATGTGCGCACCGTCCACATCGGCATCGGTCATGATGATGATCTTGTGGTAGCGCAGCTTCTCGATGTTGAACTCGTCGCGCCCGATCCCGGTGCCAAGCGCGGTGATGAGCGTGCCCACCGTCTCGGAAGACAGCATGCGGTCAAACCGCGCCCGCTCGACGTTGAGGATCTTGCCCCGCAGCGGCAGCACCGCCTGATTGCCCCGCGCCCGGCCCTGCTTGGCCGAGCCACCGGCGGAGTCACCCTCGACGATGAAGAGCTCCGACTTGCTCGGATCCTTCTCCTGGCAATCCGCCAGCTTGCCCGGCAGGCTCGCCACGTCCATCGCCGTCTTGCGGCGGGTCAACTCGCGCGCCTTGCGGGCAGCCTCACGCGCCAGCGCGGCTTCCACGATCTTGCCAACGATCTGGCGCGCCTCGTTCGGGTGTTCCTCGAACCACTCTTGCAGCTTCTCGTTCACCAGCCCTTCCACCGCGGGCCGCACCTCGGACGACACAAGCTTGTCCTTGGTCTGGCTCGAGAACTTCGGGTCGGGCACCTTGACCGAGAGCACGCAGGTCAGCCCCTCGCGGGCGTCGTCGCCGGTAAAGCTCACCTTCTCCTTCTTGGCGATGCCGGAGGAGGAGGCATAAAGGTTGATCGTGCGCGTCAGCGCGCCCCGGAAGCCCGCCATATGGGTGCCGCCGTCGCGCTGTGGGATGTTGTTGGTGAAGGGCAGCACCGTCTCGTGGTAGCTGTCGTTCCACCACATCGCCACTTCCACGCCGATGCCGTCCTTCTCGCCGGTCATGAAGATCGGCTCTTCCATCACCGAGGCCTTGTGGCGGTCGAGATACTTGACGAACTCGCGCACGCCGCCCTCGTAGTAGAGCTCGCTTTCCAGCGCCTCTGCGGGCCGCTCGTCGCGCAGCACGATGCGCACGCCCGAGTTGAGGAAGGCCAGCTCGCGCAGCCGGGTTTCCAGCGTCTTGAAGCTGTAGTCGAGATTCGAGAAAGTGTCGGTCGAGGCCAGAAAGCGCACCTCGGTGCCTTTGCGGCCCTCGGCATCGCCCACCACCTTCAGGTGCTCCGCCGTCTCGCCGCGCTCAAACCGCGCCGTGTGCTCCTTGCCGTTGCGCCAGATGCGCAGCTCCAGCCAGTCGGAGAGCGCATTCACCACCGAAACGCCCACGCCGTGAAGGCCGCCCGACACTTTGTAGCTGTTCTGGTCGAACTTTCCGCCCGCGTGGAGCTGGGTCATGATGACTTCAGCCGCGCTGACACCCTCTTCGGCGTGCATATCCACCGGAATCCCGCGCCCGTTGTCGCTGACCGAAACCGAGTTGTCGGCATGCAGCGTCACCGTCACCCGGTCGGCATGGCCCGCCAGCGCCTCATCGATCCCGTTGTCGACGACCTCATAGACCATGTGGTGCAGGCCCGAGCCATCGTCGGTGTCGCCGATATACATGCCGGGGCGTTTTCGCACCGCCTCCAAGCCCTTGAGAACCTTGATGGAATCCGCGCCGTATTCTTCGGGTGCCTGTTCGTTTTCGGCCATGCCGCCTGTCCGTTGTTGTTGTGCCGGATTTATAGTCGTTCGGGGCCGGGATGTCACGCGGATGACATGATTTTAGGCGCCTTTTCAGGGGCTTTCTGCCGCGCCCGTATCTGTCTGATTTTCCTCGCCGATTTGGGCAATCCGGTCACGGGTCACGGCAAGATATTCAGCCTGCTCCGCAGTCAGCCAGTTCTTCGCCTCCATCTGCTCCAGAACATCCAGCGCTAGGGCAAAATTCTGCTCGGGTTCCACGCCCAGATCGGCAAGCTGATAATAGCTGACGAAAAGCCCCCATGTGATGGCATAATCCATCTTTGCCTCTTTCAGCAGGGCCAGGCGCATGTCTCGGGCGGTCTCGTGCTCGGCAATCGCCTCGTCGCGTTCCCCCTGCGCCGCCAGCGCGTTGCCCAGTTGCTCATGGCTGACCGAGAGCAGCCAGCGGCGGCTCAGGGAGTCCGGTGCATTCTCCACCCGTTCGGCCCGCAGATCCACCGCAATACGATGCCACGCCACGGCGTTCTCGACGCTGCCATAGGTCAACTCCAACTCACCCAGCGTTGCCACTGCCTCTGCCCGTTGAGCCTTGGCGCTCGGCAAGTTAGGGTCCAATGGGTCCATCTTGGTGGCAGCAACGGTCAGCCAGTCATAGGCGTTGCGCAGGCTCTCATCCGACTCCGCCGCCTCGCCCAAAGCAAACAGCGTCTGGCCCCTTCGCAACTCGCCGAGCCCCAGCAGCCAGGCCGCTTCGGTAAGTTCCGTGTCACGCAGCAGAAACCACATGCGGGTGAGCACGATGTGGCTGCGGGTGACAAGCAGCGACTTCAGCGCGCTCTCGTCCCCGCCCGCCGCCATCTCGTGTTGCTCGATGGCAAGGTTCAGGTCCAGCTCCAACTGGCGCCAGCGCAGGTTGTCTTCCTGCTGGTCCACCAGAATGCCGATAAGGTCGCGTGCCGCCAGAAGTCGCTTCAGCGCCGTCTCCCGGTCACCCGCCTGCGACAGATGATGCGCGATGCGCTTGTCGAGCCGGACGCTTTCATAGATCCACCCGGTATTGGTCGGATTGGTCTCGCGCAGCACGTCCATCACCTCGCGGGCCTGCTCCAGCCAGTCCAGCGCCTCGGCTTGGCGCCCCTTGAAGGAGAGCGTGAGGCCCAGCTGAAATAGCCCCTCGTAGCGCGCATACTGCACGTCCGAATCCGAGGCCGCCCCGGCAAGAACCTCCAGCGCCTCACCCGCCGCCGCCTCGGCGGGCTCCACCGCGAAGACACGGTTGTGCGCCATCGCCTGCCCGGCCAGCGTCTGGCCCAGGGCCAGGCGCAGAGCGGCGCGTTGCGGGTCGGCCTCGAACTTCTCGCGCAGATATTTCTCGGCCCGTTCCAAATATTTCAGCCCCGACTCCGGCTCTCCGGCCTCGACGAGAGCCTTGCCCGCCTTCATCGCCGCGCGCCCCACCGCCAGGTCGTCGCGCCCGCCCGCGCCGCGCGGCAGCCTGCCGTAGATCTCGAGCCCCTTCCAGTAGGTGTCGAAGGCGCGCATCGGCTCGCCCAGAGCCACCTGCGCATCTCCCTGCCGCTCGTAGGACTCCGCCAGCCGGTGCTGCACCTCCACATCCGCGCCATTGGCCTCTGCATGGGGCTGCATCCGCTCCGTGGCCGACTCGAAATCGGCCAGCGCATCCCCATAGAGGCCGAGCAGCATCGAGATGTCGCCTGTCAGCATGACGACCTCCCAGAAATCGAGATCATACTGCCGCTCCGCCTCGGGGCCCTCGCCCTTGCGCAGCGCCCGCCCGGCCAGCTCGGCGGCCTCGCGCACCGCCCCCGTGTCGCCCAGCACCTTCTGCGCCTTGGCGATCCCGACGAAGGCGAGGTAGAGGCGACGGCGGGCGGGCACGTCCTCGGGGTTGGCCGAAAACTCCGCGCCCGCGAGGTTTCGCATCCCCTGATAGGCGCCCAAGGCGGCGGCATGATCGCCCAGCAGGGTAAACAGCTCGCCCGCCTCGGCAAACAGCTCGATCCGAGCAATCCGCGCCTCTTCCGGCGGGTCCAGCGCCACCAGTTCCTCATGGATCGCCCCGGCCTGCGCCAACACCTGCATCGCCAGCGCATAATCCAGCCGGGTGCGCGCCACACCGGCCTTCAGCCGCAACGTCTCGGCCTCCGACATCCGCCGCGCCACGAGGTTTTCCATCAGCGCATCGCCCGAGGCCCGGTCGAGCGCGATGGCTTCGTCGAGCGCCCCCAATGCGCCGGTGAAGTCGCCCAACTCCAGCCGCGCCTCCGCCGCCTGTCGCGCCTCGGCCACCGCGCCATCCTGCGCCGAAAGCTGCCGCAACTGCGCCCGGGTCGCCACGAAGGCCGCCGCCGCCTCGGCCAGCTTGGTGCCGCGCTCGCTCGGGGAGGCATCGGAGAGATCGTTGGCCAGAAGCGCTCCGAAGATCGGCGCCAGCGGCACCTCCGCCTCGCTGGCCACCCGCTCCACCTCGGCGCGCACCTCTGGCGTGAGATCGGCCATCGCCAGCAGCAAACGCTCCCGCTCTGGCAGAGCGTCACTCTGCCCGGCGGCAAAGAACAACCGCGGCAGCGCGCTCTCCACGTAAGGAAGCTGCGCCCCCCGCGTCCGGTCGTAAACCTCCTGCTGCACCAGCGTCAGCACCGAGCGCACCTCCAGCCCCGGCGTCTCCAGATGCCGGGCGAGCGCCGCGGCGAAGGGAGAGTTCTCGCCCTCCCCGTCCAGCGCCACCGCCCCCGGCGCGGTGGAAAAGCCGATGAGCGTGCCCTCGGCCCGTGGCACGGCCGCAAAGCCCGGCGCCTCGCCCGCCTTCAGCGCCACCGCCGCGCGGCCCTCTTCGGCGCCCTCGAAGGGGTCCACCCGGCAGGCATCCACAAGCACCACCGCCACCGGCGCGATCCTCGCCACCCGCGCGCGGATGTCGCCCAGGCTCAGGCTCGTTTCCATCAGCGTCTCAAGGCTCTCGCCGTCGCCATCCACCGGCAGCAAGCGGTTGTCGCCTCCCACCTCGAAGCCATGCCCGGCGAAGTAGACCACCGCCACATCGGCGCCCTCGCCGTCATACTCGAGGTCTTCCAGCGCCCGCTCCATCCGCCGCCTGTCGCGGTCGCGCTCGTAGAACACTTCGAAGCCCAGCTTCTCCAGCGCCTCGCCCACCGTGTCGGCATCGTTCGCGGCATTCCTGAGCGGGCGCATCGTCTCGTAGCGATCATTTCCGATCACCAGCGCCACCCGCTTTTCAGCGAGGGCCGGCAGGGCGACAAGGCAGAGAAAGACAACGTAGATCAAGCGCATCACCGGCAGGATACCCGGCGATCCCACAAGCGCCAGTGACGATTTCGCTCAGGAGAAGGGGATGATGAGCCCGACGAGGATCAGCAGGCTCCCGGCCACGATGTTCGTCCGCTTGAGCGCGCGCGGCGAGGCTAGAAGCCGCCGCGCCCGGTCGATCATCAGGGCAAAGAAGAGATTGCCGAACAGTGGCACCACCGCGGAGATCGCCGTGATGGTGGCAATGTCGGCCCAGGTCACCTGGGTCAGGTCGAAGAAGCCGGGCAACACACCCATGTAGAAGAGGATCGCCTTGGGATTGGCGAGGATCACCGCCACCCCGGCGGCAAATCCGGCCCACATGCCCGGGCGGGTGAGGCGGCTGTCGGTCGCGATGCTCTTGCCCGCGTTCCGCAGGATCAACGCGCCCATCACGAGGAAGATCCCCGCCGCCACCCACTTCAGCACGGTCATGAAACCGGCGAACACCGTCGTCACCCAGGTGATCCCGTAGATCGCGAGGAAGGGCCAGAGCACATCGCCCACCACCACGCCGAAAGCCAGCGGCCAGGCGGCGTGGAACCCGCCCGAGAGCGCCCGCGCGGTGAGTGCCATCCACACCGGGCCGGGGGTGAGGAAGAGGATCATCAGCGCGAATGCATAAAGGCCGATATCGGCTGGGGTAATCGTCATATAGCGTCCAGCATCTCGCGCAGCTTCGCCACGGTGTTAAGGTTGCGCGCCGTGGCCGACACGCCCAGATGGCTCTCCGCCCGCGCCCCGAACTTCGAGCGCCCCATCCCGTCCGGCGCGTGGAAATACATCACCTTGCCAATGATCTCATAGCGCTCTGCCCCACTGAGCAGCGCGTCCAGCTTCTGCCGGTTCGGATGCGGCTCATCGGCGCAAAAGAAGTAGTGCAGCAGCTTCGGCGTCTCGCGGGCTTCTTTGAACGGATCGTTCGCCAGTCCTTCTGCAAAGGCCTCCGCCCCGATCAGCATGCAGGTGGGCCGAAAGCCGAACTGCTCTTCAATCGCATCCGCGATGTCATCGCTTCGGGGCGCGCCCCGCATCACCACATTGCCCGACTGGATGTAGGTGGCCACATCCTCCGCCCCGAGCCCCTCCAGCAACGCCCGAAGCTCCGCCATCGGCAGCTTGCCATGACCACCCACGTTGATGCCCCGCAATAGCAGAACCGATTTCATGCCCCCACCTCACGCACCGTCGACACGCCCGCCGCCTCGGTCACCTCGAAATGCTGCGCCTTGCTGCCCAGTTCCTCGAACAGCTCCGCGCCGGTGCCGGTCATGAAGGCCTGCGCGCCGAGCCGCTCGATCTCGGCATAAAGCGCCGCGCGGCGGTCGGCGTCCAGATGGGCGGCCACCTCGTCGAGCAAAAGCAGTGGCGGCGCGCCGAAATCCTCCGCCAGAGCGCGGGCATTGGCGAGGATCAGCGACAGCAGAAGAGCCTTCTGCTCGCCAGTCGAGCACAGCCGCGCAGGCGTGTCCTTGGCGATATAGGTCGCCTCCAGGTCGGCACGGTGCGGCCCGGTCAGCGTTCGTGTCGCCGCCAGGTCGCGCGCGCGCCCCTCCGAGAGCGCGGCCACCAGCGCCGCCGCATCCCCGGGATCGTCGCAGGCAGGCTCTGGATGGGTCAGCACCAGCGCCGCCGCCGGGAAGGCACCGTCCGCCTCACCCTGCGCATCGGCCAGCCGCATCAGCGCCTCTTCCCGGTGGCGATGAATCCGCGCGCCCTCCTCGCCCATCCGCGCCTCCAGCGCCGCGTACCAATGGGCATCGCGCACCATGTCCTTCAGCAGCCGGTTGCGCTCGCGCATCGCCTTTTCATAGGCCAGCACCGCCTCGCCATGGGCTGGCTCAAAGCTCAGCACGATCCGGTCCAGAAATCGCCGCCGCCCCTCCGCCCCCTCGATCCAGAGCCTGTCCATCGCGGGCACCAGCCAGACAACCCGCGCCAGCCGCCCCAGCGCCACCTGCGCGGCAGCTTTCCCGTCGATCTTCACCGCCCGGCCCGAAGCCCCCGCCTCGGCCCATGTTTCCAGCTCATGGGAATGCCCCAGCGAGGCCAGCTCGGCTTTCACCTTCCAGCCCAGCCGCTCCGGCGCCCGCGCCATCTCTTCCGCCGCAGCCCGCCGCAGCCCGCGACCGGGTGACAGCAGCGAAACCGCCTCCAGCACGTTGGTCTTGCCCGCCCCGTTCGGCCCCCAAAGGGCAACCGGGCGGCCATCCAAAGCCAACTCCGCCCGGCGATGCGAGCGGAAATGTGAGAGCGTCAGGGAGGTGAGGGCAAGGCGGGGCATGGCTGTTGCGCAGGCTAAAGCCCGCGCTCCGTCAAACCCGCATCGGCATCACGACATAAAGCGCCGAGGTGTCGGAGCCTTCGCGCATCAGCGTCGGATCACCGGCGGAGTTGAACATGAACACCGCATTCTCGCGGTCCACCTGGCTGGCAATCTCGGTGAGATACTTGGCGTTGAAGCCGATCTCCAGATGCTCGTCGCCATAGGCCACCGCCAGCTCCGCGGTGCCCGCGCCGCTGTCGGGGGAGTTGACAGATAGCACCAGCCGGTCCTCGTCGAGCGAGAGCTTCACCGCGCGGGAGCGCTCGGAAGACACGGTGGAGACCAGATCGACCGCCTTGGCGAACTCCGCGGCATCCACCTCCAGTTTCTTGGTGTTCCCGGTCGGGATGACACGCGTGTAATCGGGGAAGGTGCCGTCGATCACCTTGCTCGTCAGGGTGATCTCCGGCGTTGCAAAGCGCACCTTGGTCTCGCTGACCGACACGGCGATCTTGGCCTCGTCGTCATCCAGCAGCTTGCGCAGTTCACCCACCGTCTTGCGCGGCACGATCACCCCCGGCATCGTTTCCGCGCCCTCGGGCAGCGGGGCATCGACACGGGCCAGCCGGTGGCCATCGGTGGCCACGCAGCGCAGCGCCTGCCCATCCTCGCCGGTGGCCACGTGCATGTACACGCCGTTCAGGTAATACCTTGTTTCCTCGGTGGAAATCGCAAACTTGCTCTTGTCAAAAAGCCGCCGCAGCGTGGGTGCATCGGCGCTGAAATTCGCGCCGTATTCGCTCGACGCCATCACCGGAAAATCTTCCTTCGGCAGCGTTGCAAGCTGGAAGTTGGAGCGCCCGGCCTCCACCGTCAGCCGCCCAGCGGCCACGTCATCCGAAAGCTGAACCTGCGCCCCATCCGGCAGCTTGCGGACGATCTCGTGCAACGTCACCGCGCTTACCGTCGTCGCGCCCGCCTTCTCGACCATCGCCGGTGCCTTGTCGACAACCTCGATATCGAGGTCGGTCGCGCGAAACTGCACGCCGTCCCCCTCGGCCTCGATCAGCACATTGGCCAAAATCGGGATCGTGTTGCGCCGCTCCACAACCGATTGCGCCTGCGCGATGGCCTTCAGCAGAACGGCCCGCTCGATCGAGAATTTCATTGCTCTGTCCCCCATGGTGCCGGGAGGCGCAGACTATGCAAATCCCCCCCGCAGGCAAGTTGTTTCTCGCAGTTTCGTGAGTTTTGCAGGGGCGTCAAGGGCACCCCTGGCAGCAGGTCAAGCGGGCGCTTGTCCCGCCGTCCGGACTAGGCTTCCAACATCCGCTTCAACAGCTCGATATCGTCGGCCAGGCCACTGTCTGTGTGCATCATCTCTTCGATCTTGCGCACCGCGTAGAGCACCGTCGTGTGATCGCGGTTGCCGAAGCGGCGGCCGATTTCGGGCAGCGACCGCGAGGTGAGGCCCTTGGCAAGGAACATGGCAACCTGCCGCGGGCGGGCGATGCTCCGGTGCCGCTTGGGGCCCGTCATGTCGGAGATGCGCACGTTGTAATGCTCGCAGACCCGGCGCTGGATCTCTTCCACCGTCAGCTTGCGCTCCGAGGCGCGGAGCAGGTCGGCGAGGCACTCCTGCACCATCTCCAGCGAAACTTCCCGGCCCACGAGGTTGCCAAAGGCGAAGAGCCGGGTCAGCGCGCCTTCCAGCGTGCGGACGTTGCCGGTGATCCGGTGCGCGAGAAACTCCAGCACATGCGGCGCGATCTCGAGGTTGCCGTAGTGGCCCTTGTAGAATTCCGCCTTCTGCTGAAGGATGCCCAGCCGCAGCTCGTAATCCGTCGGGTGCAGGTCCACCACGAGGCCCGATGCGAGACGGCTGGCGATCCTGTCTTCGATCTTCTTGATGTCATGCGGCGCACGGTCGGCGCTGATGACGATCTGCTTGCCCTGGTCGGACAGCGCATTGAACGTGTGGAAGAACTCTTCCTGCGTGCTGTTCTTGCCGGCGAAGAACTGCACGTCATCCACCATCAGCACATCCACCGAGCGGAAGGCCTGCTTGAATTCGTGCATCCCGTCTTCGCGCAGCGCGCGGACAAAGCGATACATGAACTGGTCGGACGACAGGTAAACCACCTTCTTCTCCGGGCAGTTCTCTTGGAGCGCCCAGGCGATGGCGTGCATAAGGTGGGTCTTGCCGAGGCCGGAGCCGCCATAAAGGAAGAGCGGGTTGAAGGTGAGCGGCCCACCTTCGGACACACGGCGCGCGGCCGTATAGGCGAGCTGGTTGGGCTTGCCCACCACGAAGCTGTCGAAGGTGAAGCGCTCGTCCAGTGCCGCACCGGGCAGGTCATCGTCCTGGCCGCTGCCGGACTGGCCCGCGCCGCCACGGCCTGCCCCCCGGCTTGCGCTGCCATGCCCTGTGCCGGTGCCGCTGTCTGCGGCCTGCACGGCAGGCGCCGCCTGAGCCGTGGCCGCCGCTCGCGCCGCGGCACTCGGCACGCGAAATTCCAGCCGACGCACCTCGAGCCCGTCGCGGCTCATCTGCTTAACGATCGTATCCGAGAAGTTCCGGCTCACCCAGTTGCCGAAGAAGTTGGTCGGCACCTCAAAATGCGCAACGCCATTTTCCAGGCTGTTCAGCTTGAGCGGCTCGATCCAGGTCTTGAAGTTGTTCTGTCCAACCGTGGTCCTGAGCGATTCACTGACCTGTCCCCAACGCGTCTGCGGCATTCCCAAATCCTGTCCCATTTTTCTTTGTCATTACGCAAAAACCGCCCCTGCCTAATGTGGCGGCGCACCGAAATGCGGCCCACGCACCATTGGGATCGTAATGACAAAACCTTCCGTCGCCCTGCACAGCACTGCGCAGGCGCGGCTCCATGGAGCAATCAAAAGGCAGACCGGACGGGCGCAAGCTATGCCCATCGGCCAAAGACATCATTTCGGACATGATGTGTCAGCAGCAGAGACCCTGAGCTGGCGGTCTCCCAACCGCCTTCGCAAGCTCTCTCGACAACTCTCGTTTCCGGCGTGCGGCTTCGGTGCAGCGCTTCCCCTTGAAGCTCCGAAACCTGGCTGGAAACGACCATGTCCCCCCTAGGCGACGTGAATCGCAGGATTGGTGATAGCAAGCGCCCGCGCGACACGGCAACTGACCTTTTGACTTGACTCACGCTTTAATTCGCACGAATCCTGCCACCCCCCTGAACGCCCTAGTTTTTATGGCCATAGCGCCACATAGGAACGAAAAGGGGCGCCAACCCGAAGGTGGCGCCCCTGGCTCATTATGTGATCACGACTCAGGCGCCGATGGCCTTCACGCGGGCGCTCAGGCGCGACATTTTGCGCGCTGCGGTATTCTTGTGATAGACGCCCTTGGTCACGCCGCGCATCAGCTCGGGCTGGGCGGCGCGCAGGGCGGCGGTTGCAGCGTCCTTGTCACCCGAGGCAATGGCCTCTTCCACCTTGCGCAGGTGCGTGCGGATGCGCGAACGGCGCGCCTTGTTTACGGCAAAGCGGGCTTCGTTCTGGCGGGCGCGTTTCTTGGACTGGGGCGAATTGGCCATGGTGTGTGTCTCTCTCGTCGGGCCGCCCTCTTGCGAGAACGGCGTTGAAAACTGGTTCGCGCGGGAAGACCCGACCCCGGGTTCGCAACCGGGCGATTCTGGCCAGAGCGGGCCTCACACGCATGTATCGGCGGGCGTTTACACGGTTACGCGCCACTTGCCAAGCCCGTAGGCTGCGCATTCATGGCAAACCCCGAAAAAGGGCTCACTTGTCGCGGAACTGCGGCTCGCGCTTCTCGAGAAAGGCCTTCATGCCCTCCTTCTGGTCCTCGGTCGCAAACAGCCCGTGGAACAGGCGGCGCTCAAACAGCAGCCCCTCGCGCAATGGCAGCTCATAGGCCCGGTTCACGGCCTCTTTCGCCGCCTTCACCGACACCATGGATTTCTCGGCGATCTTCTGGGCCGCCGCATTGGCCTCATCCATCAGCTTTTTGGCGGGCACCACGCGGCTGACGAGGCCGGATCGCTCCGCCTCTTCGGCGTCCATGAATCGCCCGGTCAGGTGCATGTCCATCGCCTTGGCCTTGCCTACGAGATGCGTCAGCCGCTGGGTGCCGCCGATCCCGGCGATGACGCCGAGGTTGATCTCGGGCTGGCCGAACTTGGCGGTGTCGGCGGCAATGATGAAATCGCACATCATCGCCAGCTCGCAGCCCCCGCCCAGCGCGTAGCCAGAGACGGCGGCGATGATCGGCTTGCGGCAGGCAAGGATTCGGTCGATCTGGCTGCCGAACATGTCGCCCATGAACACATCGACATAATCCTTCTCCGCCATCTCCGAAATATCGGCCCCTGCGGCAAAGGCCTTTTCCGAGCCGGTCAGGATGATGCAGCGCACACCCTTGTTGCCATCGGCCTCGCCAATGGCCTCGGCCAGCTCGCCGATGAGCTGGCTGTTGAGGGCATTGAGGGCGTCGGGGCGGTTGAGTCGGATGGTGCAAACATGGTCGGCGGTGTCGACGACGATGGTTTCATAGGCCATGGGATGGCGATCCTTTCGGTCATGCCAAGCCCCCCTTTGTTAGCAGGGTCAAACCGCTCTGCAAGTTATCTTTGACATGTCCCGCAATAGAAGGTGGAGCGGCCAGACTGCACGATACGGCGGATCACGCCCTCGCAACCTGGGGTGGAGCAGGGCGCGCTCTCCCTGTCGTAAGCCGCAAAGCGATGTTGAAAATAGCCAAGTTCACCAGAGGCTTGCCGGTGGTCACGCAGGCTGGAGCCACCTGCCTCAATCGCCTCGCCCAGCACCGTCCGGATCGCCGGAACAAGGCTGGCCACCCGCGCCGCGCCGATCTTCCCGGCCTTGCGCAGCGGTGAAATCCCGGTCCGGTGCAGCACCTCGCAAACATAGATGTTGCCCAGCCCAGCCACGATCTTCTGATCGAGAAGCGCGGCCTTTACCGGGGTGTTCTTGCCCCGGAAGGCCGCAACGAGATGTTCCTCGTTGAAGCTGTTGCCCAGCGGCTCGGGCCCGAGGCCCGCCAGCAGCCGATGCGTCTCGGCCTCAACCGTGGGCACAAGGTCCATCACCCCGAAACGGCGGGCGTCGTTGAAGGTCACCCGCGCGCCGTTCGCCATCTCCAGCACCACGTGGTCGTGCTTCTCCGGCGCCGGATGAGCATGATGAAACAGGCCCAGCCCCTCGCCGCTCACCCGCATCCGGCCACTCATGCCCAGATGCACCAGCAGGGTCTCGCCGCTCTCCAGATCCGCCAGAATATACTTGCTCCGCCGCCTCAGGCGCAGCACCCGCGCGCCCGTCAGCCGCTCGGCCATGCGTGGCGGAAACGGCCAGCGCAGCCCCTCGCGGTTCACCCGGGCTTCGGCAATCACGGTGTTTTCCATGGCAGGCAAAAGGCCTCGGCGCACGGTCTCCACCTCGGGCAGTTCGGGCATGTCGGCTCCCTCGAAGATCAGGCGCCAAACCTAGTGGCCCCGCTCTGCCCCGCAAGCCCTCATGCGAAAGCGCCGCGCCCGTCGATCGCGCCATGGGCCTGCGTCAGGAAGTCTGTCATGCCAGTCATGTATTTCTGCACCCGCATCTTTTTGCCTTGCGCCGAAGTGAGCCGATAGACGCCATTCCCCTCATCGCTGATGTCCACCAGGTCGCGCCATGCAATCTCGCGTCGAAACTGGATCAGGCTCTGTGAGATGATCACATCGCGATCATAACGCATCTCGAAGCTGAACACGTGGGCAAGCCCGAGCAGGGCAAAGCCCGCCACCACAGGCCGCAAGACCATCATCGCGGCAGGGTCCAGATCCATGTCCACGAGGAAAATCGCGGCAACACCGGCCACGGCCAGCAGCACGGTCGAAAGCCGCATCCCCCACGTGGGCCGCATCACCTTGGTGCCGAGGGACTCCTCCGCCGCCCGCGCCATCCCGCGCGAGGCAAGCGGTGCAATGTCCTTCTGGCCCATCAGCCTCGCGCCCATCGTCGGCTGAACCCGTCGGCCAGCCGCGTCCTTCGGCGCGGTCGCGTCCTCCAGCTTGCGCAGACCGCTACGGATCAGCACGCCGGGAATGATGTAGAAGACGAGGATATACCCAAGGACCACCGTGGCGATTGCGAGCCCGACAAGCGCCAGCACGATGATCGGGTTTTCGAGCGCCCACAAAAGCACCCCCAGCCAAAATTCGTCCCGTTCGCCCATGCCTCGCCCTCCTGCGCGCATCTGGCGCGTTTGTAATGGTCGGAAATTGCCTATATCCGGTTTGCGAACAAAGTTGGGCAAGCCCATGGCAGACGACGGAAAAACCACGCATTTCGGCTTCACCGAGGTGCCCGAGGCCGAGAAGGCGGGAAAGGTGCACGGCGTCTTTTCCTCCGTGGCCTCCAAATACGACATCATGAACGACCTGATGAGCGGCGGCATCCACCGGCTCTGGAAGGACGCGATGATGGATTGGCTCGCACCTCGCGCAGGCACCCGGCTGCTCGACGTGGCCGGCGGCACCGGCGACGTGGCCTTCCGCTACCTGCGCCGCGCGGGCGAAGGCGCCACCGCCACCGTCTGCGACATGACCGAGGCCATGCTGGTCGAGGGCCGCAAACGCGCCGAGGCCGCCGACATGGCCGAACGGCTCGATTGGGTGGTGGGCGACGCGATGGCGCTGCCGTTCGAGAGCAACAGCTTCGACACCTACACGATCAGCTTCGGCATCCGGAATGTTACCCGCATCGCCGACGCCCTGTCGGAGGCTTTCCGCGTGCTCCGCCCAGGCGGGCGGCTCATGGTGCTGGAGTTCTCACAGCTGCCCAACCCGATGATGCAAAAGGCCTATGACACCTATTCCTTCAACGTGATCCCGACCATGGGCAAGGTGGTGACGGGCGACCGTGACAGCTACCAGTATCTCGTGGAGAGCATCCGCAAGTTCCCGCCGCAGGAGGAGTTCGCCTCGATGATCCGCACCGCCGGCTTCGAGCAGGTGAAGTACCGCAATCTGACGATGGGCGTGGCGGCGCTGCACTCCGGCTGGAAGCTCTGAGGGGGCATGCGCGGACCTCACAACATCTGGCGGCTGATCCGCACCGGGGCGACCTTCGAGCGCACTGGCGCGATGGGCGTGGCGCTGGAGGCCATGGATGCGCCCCGCCCCCTCCGCGTGGCCGCCCGCGTGCTGGGCTGGCCGTTCAAATGGCTCGGCCACAAGGGCGACCCGGGCCAGCCGCCGGTGACCCGGGCGCTCACCGCTCTTGGGCCCGCCTACATCAAGTTCGGCCAGATCCTCTCCACCCGGCCTGACGTGGTCGGCCCCGAGCTGGCACAGCAGCTCATGGTCCTGCAAGACAAGCTGCCGCCCTTCGCCCGCGCCGAGGCGATGCGGGTGGTCGAGGCCGAGCTGGGCCAGCCCGTTGAGGCAATCTTCTCCGAGTTCTCCGAGCCCGTCGCCGCCGCCTCCATTGCCCAGGTCCACCGGGCCGTGCGGCTGGACGATGGCCGCCCGGTGGCGGTGAAGGTGCTGCGCCCGGGGATCGAACGCGCCTTCGCGCGGGATATCGACGCCTTCTACTTCGCCGCCGCCATGATCGAAGCGCTCTCGCCCGCCTCCCGGCGGCTCCGGCCCCGCGACGTGATCGAGCACTTCGAGGGCGTGGTTGCAGGCGAGCTCGACATGCGGCTGGAAACCTCCGCCGCCTCCGAATTCGCGGAGAATACCGAGGGGGACGAGGGCTTCATCGTGCCCCGCCCGTTCTGGCCCCTCAGCGCGCGTCACGTGATGACGCTGGAATGGGCCGAGGGCATCTCCTTCAACGACCTGGCCGCGCTGGATGCCGCGGGGCACGACCGGGTGGCACTCGGCGAGCGGGTCCTGTCGCTGTTTCTCCGCCATGCCCTGCGCGACGGGCTGTTCCATGCCGATATGCACCAGGGCAACCTCAAGGTCGCGCCCGGCGGCGAGATCATCGCGCTGGATTTTGGCATCATGGGCCGGATCGACGAGTATACCCGCCGGGTCTATGCCGAAATCCTGATGGGCTTCATCCGCAAGGATTACAAACGCGTGGCAGAGGTGCATTTCGAGGCCGGATATGTGCCTGCCGACCGCGATGTGGACGAGTTCGCCCGCGCCCTGCGGGCCGTCGGCGAGCCGATCTTCGGCATGGACGCGACCCATATCTCGATGGCCCGGCTGCTTTCCTACCTCTTTGAGGTGACCGAGCGCTTCGGAATGGAAACGCGCACCGAGCTGATTTTGCTGCAACGGACGATGGTGGTGGTGGAAGGCGTGGCCCGCTCACTCCATCCCAACATCAACATCTGGCAGGCGGCGCGGCCCGTGGTCGAGGATTACGTCAAGCGCAACGTGGGGCCCGCCGCGCTGCTGCACGACCTGAAGGAAACCGCCCGCGTCGCGATCCGCTTCGGCCCGCGCCTTCCGGCGCTGCTGGAGCGCGCCCTGATCGCCCAGGCCACGCCGCCGCCGCCGCGCCTCTCTGGCGGCACCCTCTGGCGCCGCCTTGCCTGGGTCGCGCTCGGCGCGGCCCTTGCCCTGGTTGGCGTCGCCCTGACGCAGGGTGTCTGACCGCCGGTCGCCGGGCTTGCGCCCGACCGGCTTAAGGTGGCCGCGCTGCGCGCGGCGGCTCCTCGTGGCATCGCTGCGCTCGGCAATTTTCCGATGCCTCGCTTCGCTCGATGCCGATGCGGCAAGGCGCCAAGCTGCCCCCGGCGCCACCGCCTGCCGCGTTATCGCATGGTCGCGCTTGAGAGCTGCTGACGGCTCATGCTGGCGCTTGCGCCTGCACTCTCTTCATAGACTACGGGAAACCGCAGTGCCGTCACCGCAGACGCCGGAACCGTGACACCGCTGTTCAGCAGCAGCATCGTTTCACCATCCTCGAGACGGGCTTCCTCCACCCGGGCGTAGACTTCGGCCTGCCGCGTGTCGATCAGCTCGTCGCCCTCGTAGCTTTCAACGCTGAAGCTGTAAGTGCCATCGGCAAAGACATTGCCGCCGTCATCAACCCCCTGCCACACGTGGAAGGGGGCGCTGGAGTCGATCATCAGGCGCTGGCGTTCGATGCCGAATTCGTCGGTGACAACCAGCACGCCCGCATCCGCGCCGCTTGCAAGATCAAGGGTCATTTCAATGGGCTGCCCGGTGAAGCGGGCCGGCGCAGCAACACGCGTTTCCATGCCGACGAAGTTTGCCAGCTCCGACATCCCCGTCATGCCCATCTGGGCGTTCAGCTCTTCGAGCAGCACGTTGGTGCGCACCTGTTGTTCGACGTTGGAAAAGGTGGCCAACTGCACGGCGAAATCAGCACTGTCGAGCGGGTTCAGTGGATCCTGGTTCTGAAGCTGCGTCGTCATCATCTTCAGGAAGGTCTCGAAATCAGAGTTGATGTAACCCTGGCTTGACTGGCTGCTGCCCAGGGTCGGCGTTGTCGCGGTGGCGGAAGTGGTTTCCATCTCGTGGTCCTTTCAAAGGCGAAGGTCGAGGCCGACGGAACGGACGGTCAGGCGGGCCTGCCCGACCGGGTCGGCAGCGTTCGTCATCGCCGACCCATCGTCATCAGACCAACTCACCCTCTGGCTGTTGCCCTGCTCGCCGGTTGCCTGATCCCGGAACGCGTTCTGCCCGCCAGTGAAGCTGAATTGCGCGCCCTCGTGGCCAAGGCGCCGCATTTCCTGTGCCAGCACATCGATGTGGCGGCGCATCATTTCCAGCGTTTCCGGTCGCTCAGCCGAAACGACCACCTGCAGCCCTGTCTCCCCGGCGCTGAACGAAAGCCTCAGCCGCCCCAGTTCCTCGGGTTGCAGGCTCAGTTCGATCGGGCCATCGGGCAACGGGCGCGAAATTTCTGCGATCTGGCTGGCGACCTGTTGCGCCATCGCGGGGCTGCCTTGAGGCTGCGGCAACGGCGCGAGTCCGTGCTGGCCAGCGGTTGGCGCAAGGCTCCGCAGCTCCGAAAACTGGGGCGAAACCTCGGCTGCCGTCGCATTGGGCGAAAGCGCCGAGAGCGTCTCGGCTACGCCGGCGGGTGGTGCCGCAACAGCCGGTGCAGGCGGTGGAGTCGTGGAGGCGGGGCTGGCGCTCATTGTGCCGGGCAGGGTCCGCAGGAATGGGGCACTGCTTGACTCCGCCTCCGTCGGCCCGGCGCTTGTTTCAGCGGCTGCAACCATGGGTGAGGCCACGCCCGGGCGGCCCGTCAGGGTTTGCAGTTTTTCCCGCAGAGTGCCGTTCAATTCCGGGCGCGGCGCGCGGGGCACATCGGCAAAGGGAATCAACCGCCTGCCCTCGGCACCCAGCGGCGTGAGCGCAATTGGGTCAGGCCGGGCGACAGGGGTGGCTTCAACATTGGGTGCAACTGAGGGACCAGGTGGCACAGCGGTCACATCAATAGCGCCCGCGTTCTTGGGCGGCCCCGAAGCCGGCGGGGCGGACTTCTCCGAGGCCGGGCGCACGCCTGTGCTCTCCTCGGTCGGCCCGGCGACCACCGGTTCCTGCGCGGACACCTCGGCAGCGCGCTCCATTGGTTCGCGAAGCATCGGCGCCACCTGACCGTCCGACCGCGTCTGTTGCGCCTCCTGTCCGTCCGCCGCGGGCCCGGCGTCCGGCACCACCGGGCTCAGACCATTGGCCGGGACAGACTCAGGCGTCGCGCGCACGCGCTCCGTGAGCGGCACAGACGGAACTTCCGCTTCCGAGGCCGCTTCAGGCGTGGCTGCGGCATCCTCTGGGATGGCCCAGGCGTCCGCTTCACGGCGCTCACCGGCCTCTGCCATGGGGCCAACCTCTTCGCGCGGGGCGCCCTCGGGCACGATCGGCGGCATGAGGCCCTGTTCCGATGTCTCTTCCGACTGCGTTTGCGCCGGATCCTCTGCAACGGGCGCGTCCTTTGCGCCCACGAGGCCTGCGGTTTCTGCCTGCGTGGCCTCCGCGTTCAGCGCGGCGAAGACCGCGGCCCACTCCGGCCCGGCGGTCTCGCCCTTTGCGGCCGCCTCACCACCGCCGCGATTCTCTGTGCCCCTGGCTGGCCCGCCGGCGGCGAACACCGCAAATACAGCCGTTTCCGACATCATCGCGTTCTGCATCTCAACCTGATCCTTCTGACAAGTTGTCTGCAGAATGCCCGCAGTTGGTTACCGATCCTTTACCGCTTTCTGCCCTAATGCCTCAAAATCGTCGCAATTCGAGAGGCCGCAGATGCCGCCGATTCCCCTTATCTCGTCCCCCACGTCCGCCCCACTCGCGCCGGATCGCGAGCAACACCTGCGCAACCTTTCCGTCGAGCTTGAGGCGAGCTTCCTGGCCGAGATGCTGGGTCATTCCGGGCTTGGCGACACGCGCGAAAGTTTCGGCGGCGGCGCGGGCGAGGAGGGGTTTGCCTCGTTTCTGAGGCAGGAGCAGGCGAAAGCGATGGCGCAGAGCGGCGGCATCGGGCTTGCGGAGCACATCTTTGAAAGTCTGAAGGCGCGAAACCATGGATAAGAACATCGAACTTTATGAACGTGCGCAGAGCCTTATACAGGATGAACGCGCGGCATTGAAATCCGGCGATTTCAACCGGCTCGAGGCGCTCTACGAAGAAAAGCACGAGCTGCTGAAGCAGATCGAGGCGCAGGCCGATACGCTCACGCGGTCCCAGCTTGAGGCGCTGTCTGCCAGCTCGCGCGGAAACGAGCGGCTGCTTGATGCCGCCCAGCGCGGTCTGCGCGCCGTGGCCCGCAGGCTGAGCGAAACCCGCCGGGCAGCGGAGCACCTCGACACCTACACGGACGAGGGCAAGCGCAAGGATCTGGGCCCCGTGCGCACCAGCTTCGAACGCCGCGCCTGATTCTCTCGCGCCTCTTTTCTGCCATAGTTTCAAACGCTTCCGATGCGCCGCGTGCGCCGGTGGCGGTAACACTTTGTTCACCACACATTCAGATTGGCCGCGAAAAACTCGCCTAAAATGCGTAGTTCTGAGGCGGGAGCAAATTAGGACTCCCTTAAACTCGCTCGGTCAGGTTCGCATCCGCACCTTCGTGGGTGGCGCGGCCCGAAACATCGGTCCGCATGACGGAGAAACCGGAAGCCTGTCGTCCCAACGGGCGACATTCCGAAATGGCGCAAAAGCGTCTCATCCGAAAAGGACCAAAAGAACCATGTCCAGTATTCTGACCAACACCAGCTCGATGGTTGCCCTGCAAACTCTGCGCGGCATCAACATGAACCTCGAGCAAACCCAGGCTGAGATCTCCACCGGCAAGTCCGTGGGCTCCGCTCGCGACAACTCGGCCATCTGGGCGATCTCGAAGGTGATGGAATCCGACGTGCGCGGCTTCAAGGCCATCTCCGAGAGCCTGTCTCTCGGCGAAAGCACCGTCGCCGTCGCCCGCAACGGTGCCGAAACCGTCACCGATCTGCTCGTTCAGATGAAGGAGAAGATCGTCGGCGCTCAGGAAGAAAACGTCGACCGCGAGAAGCTGCAGGCCGACATTACCGCCCTCAGCGACCAGATCAGCTCGGTTGTGGGCGCTGCCCAGTTCAACGGTCTGAACCTTCTCAAGGGCACCGATGACGTCAACGTGCTCTCCTCGCTCGACCGCGCCAACGACGGCACGGTCGAGGCTTCCGACATCACCGTCGCCCGCCAGGATCTCAGCTATGATGCCGGCGTCATGGGCACCGGTGCCTCGCTCGTCGGCGGCTCCGCCCTGACGGCGGCTGACGCGGCGGCCACCGGCGGCAATGTCACCGTGCAGGCTGGCGCCGGCCAGAACGCCGATGACAGCTCGACCCGCGACTTCTCGAACACCGGGAACGAGATGGAAATCACCATGAGCACCGCTCAGTCCATCGGTGATGTCTTCAACCTGCAGATCAACGGAACCACGGTCTCCTACACCGCTGATTCGACCACGTTGAACGATGTGTCCGCGGGTCTGACCGCGGCGATCAACGCGGCCGGCATCGAGGATATCTCGGCGGACGTGACCGGTGCGGTAATCACCATCACCTCGACCTCCGCCTTCGACGACATCGAGATCAACGGCGATACCACCTCTTCGACCACGCAGTTCTCTGCCGATGTGGAAGGGGCCGCCGCAACCGCAGCCGCCAGCAGCTTCTCCGGGGCCAACCTCCAGGCGCGCGCCTCCGAGGTGACCTTCTCGGCGACCTCCGGCGTCAGCGAGGGCGACGGCTACCGCGTCTCGATCGGCGGCACCAACTACGACTATGTCGCCGGCAAGGGTGAAACCTTCGAAGACGTGGCCAAGGGCCTGAAGATCGCGATCGACGGCTCCGGCCTCGCCGACATCTCCACCAACGTCTACCAGGATGAAACCACCGGTTCCTGGGTTCTCCAGGTAGACAACGACGGCTCCGCCCTGGCGCTCCAGGTCAACGGCCTGGCCGATGGTGAAGCCACCGGTGGCCTGGCGGGTGTCGACGACATCGACGTGACCACCGATGAGGGTGTCGAGGCGGCTCTGGCCAACATCGAGACCTACATCGACGGCGCAATCGAGGCGGCGGCGAACTTCGGTTCGGTCGAAGGCCGGATCGAGACGCAGTCCGAGTTCATCTCGAACCTCACCGACAGCCTCACCGCCGGTATCGGCAGCCTCGTGGACGCCGACATGGAGGCCGCCTCGGCCCGGCTCCAGGCGCTGCAGGTGCAGCAGCAGCTGGGTGTCCAGTCGCTCTCCATCGCCAACCAGGCGCCGCAGTCGATCCTGTCGCTGTTCCGGTAATCCACTGACGGGCGGGGCGCCGAATGGTGAGGGCCAAAACGGCCCTCGGCGCCCCGCCCACGCTCTCCACACCTCATTTCCCTCGCGTGGAAGGACAGAGCCTTGAACTCCGTGCAACTGGCGCAAAGCGCCTACTCCTCTGGCCAGCAGGCCCCGCTGCGCACCCATCGCGGCACCGAATATGCAGCCTTCAGCCGGGTCACTTCCCGCCTGAAATCCCCCCGAAATTTCAACGCGCTCGTCGCCGCGATTCACGAGAACCGGCAACTCTGGACGGCGCTCGCCGCCGATGTGGCAGACGCCGAAAACGGCCTCTCCCCCGATCTGCGCGCCCGCATCTTCTACCTCGCCCGCTTCACCTCCGGGCATTCCTCCAAGGTGCTGCGCCGCAAGGCCAATGTGGTGCCGCTGATCGAAATCAACATGGCTGTCATGCGCGGCCTCGGGGCCAGCCCGGCTGCCGCCGCCCCGCGCTCCACAGGCAAGGCGCCGGCCACCGCAGCGACCGGAGCGGGAAAATGAGCGGTCTCGTCCTCAAGCTGAGCCCCAAGGAGCGGGTGCTCATCAATGGCGCGGTCATCGAGAACGGCGACCGCCGCTCGCGGCTCTCCATCGTCACCCCGGGCGCCAATATCCTGCGCCTGCGCGATGCCATCCACCCGGAGGAGGCCAAGACGCCGGTGAAGCGTGTGGCCTACATTGCCCAGCTCGTCCTTTCTGGCGATACCGCCCCGGCCGACGCCGACATTCAGCTGATGCGCGGGATCGAACAGTTGAGCCAGGTCTTCACCGATCATGACAGCCGCACACAGCTCGACGCCGCCACCACGGCGGTGCGCGACGGGCAGCATTACCAGGCGCTGAAGGCCCTGCGCACGCTCATCCCGCGCGAGGATCGGCTGATTGCGGCCCAGGCACAGGGCGCCATGGCCCTGCCGCCCGATGTGAAGCCATCCTGATGTTCACTCCCATCGTGCCCCTTGGCGGCCTGCTCGGCTGGCAGTTTCTTCAGCGCACGCAGGAGAGCCAACAACAGACTCTCGCCAGTTCGACCACCGTCCAGCGTGACATGGCCGAATTCGAAGAGCGCATCGCCAGCGTCAAGACGCCCGAAGATCTGGTGAGTGATTTCCGCCTCCTGCGGATTGCCTTGGGGGCCTTCGGGCTGGCCGACGACATAGGCAACAAGTACTTCATCCAGAAGGTGCTTGAAGAGGGCACGGCGGAGGGCTCGCTGGCCAGCCGCCTTTCTGACACACGCTACCGCGACCTTGCAGAGGCCTTCGGCTTCGGCACCTACGATACCCCCAACAACGCTTTCGGCGCGATCGAAGCGCAGATCCGCGCGGGCACCGATACGCTGCCTGCACGGGAGCGCGAGGCCGCCGGTGACCGGGCCCTGACCCTTGTTGACCGGCTGAAGCAGCTTTCAGACCTGACCGGGCAGGAGGATGTCGCCCCCGAGCAGGCCGCGCTCCGCGCCGAGGTGGAAGATCTCTGGCCGCAGGTCATGGGTCAGCCGCGCATGCGCGAGGCCATGCGCGCTACCTTCGACATCGGCGAAGGCTATGACGCGCTCAATCACGCCACGCAGGTCGAGGTGCTCCGTCAAAAGGTCGTCGGCCTCTTCGAAGATCGGCCCGCCGAGCAGCTCACCGGCTTCATCGACCGGATCAAGCAGGGTTACACAACGCGCCAGTTCGAGCAGGCGGTGGGCGAGCAGGCACAAGAGCTGCGCATCGCCCTCAACCTCGAGCGCGAGCTGCCGGACCTCGCCGCCGACCCGGACGATGCCAACGATACCATGTGGTTCAAGATCATGGGCAGTTCGCCGCTGCGCGCCGTGTTCGATGCCGCCTTCGGCCTGCCCACTGCCTTTTCCGCGCTGGATATCGACAGGCAGCTCGACGTTTACAAGGAGCGCGCACAATCGCTCTTCGGCTCCAGCGAGGTGTCGCAGTTCACCGATCCAGCCAAGCGCGAAGATCTGATCCGCACCTACCTCGTGCGCACAGAAATCAGCGGTCAGGCCAGCACCGGCGGGGGCAGCAGCGCCGCCCTCACAATCCTCAGCAATGTCAGCAGCAACAACCTTTTCAGCCTGCTCACCTGAGCCGGGGATGCCCGTTCAGCGCCGCAACGCATCGATCCGCTGAACGTAGGCCGCGCGCAGGCAGGGCACGCTTGCGCCGCATCCGTTGCGCTGCACCAGCCAGGCCTTCTGCGCCGCGTCCAGCTCGCGCTTGCGCGACGCGCTCAACCGCCCGCGCAGGGCATAGAAGATCGAGGCCATCTGCCGGTCCATGTCGGCCAGCTCGACGCTTCCGCAAATCGCAAATTCCGTGGGCGTTCCTGCGTAGCCACAGTTGAAACTCGGGTCAGGCTTGCGCGTGATCTCGCGCGGGGCCGGATCAGGCTGGGGCTTCGGGGCCGGGTCAGGCTCCACCGCCACCTTCGGCTCGGGCTCGCGCACGCGCGGCTCGGGCTCCGCCGCAGGCGGCGGGGGCGTGGCCAGCTCAGGCAGCGCGGCATAGCCCTCAAGCTCCGGCCCGAAGGTCGAGAAGGTCTCGATCCCGCTGTCGCGCAGCTCATCGGGCGGAAACCAGTAGATCCGGTCACTCGGGGTTTCCAGCATCCGCACCATGAACAGGCTCGGCACGTCGTATTCCTTGAGGTAGTCGAAGATCTGCGCCGCCACCGATTGCGCATCCGCCTCCGCCGCCGGCCCTGTCACCGCGCCGCCCGAGGTAAACTGGTGCACCCCCAGCCGCCCGTAGGCCCGCCGCGCCTCGCCCGCCACGAACAGGAAGGAACAGGCCGAGGCGCAATCGGCCTCGGGCGGAATCACCGTGGAAAGCCCCCGGTCGAAGATGATCGCCGAAAGCTCCAGCCCCTGGTGCACATCGCCCCCCGATGAGATCAAGAAGAGCGTATCCACCTCGCCATGCTCGCGCAGCGCCTTGCGCAGATCGAAGGTTGCACCCCGCGCGATTCGTCCATTGAGCACCAGCACATTCGGCAGCTCCGGCGCGTGGCGAAAGGCGCCATAGGTCTTCACCTCCTGCGCCGCGCCAGGGGCGGCCAGTGCAACAAGCGCCGCCGTCAGCAGTCCGAAAGCCGAAAACAGGCGCATGCCAACCTCCTCCCGTCAGCTCTGCGGCGCGGGCCGCAGCTGATAAACGCCTTCCGGCAAGTCCAGCGCTGCCGCCAGATCGCGCAGCTGGCTCATCGACAGCGTGATCTTCTGCACCTCGTCCTGCCGCGCATCCAGTTGCTCGATGGTCACGCAATCATCGAAGGCCTGGATGGTGACATCCTCCTGCAGGTGGCTGCCGGGCTCATCGACGAGGGTGATCACCGTCGCGTCAAAATCGTGTTCGATGGTAAACATGGGGCCAGCCTAGCCCGCCGCCCGCGCCCTGTCAGCCGCGAAACGCGTATCACGCCAGCGTCAACGTCTGGGGGCTACATCACCGCGCTACGGCCTGCTAACCTGCTGTCGCAACGAGCAGTCACGCCACAGGCCACCGCCCCATGATCAAACATTTTTTCGCCCTCGCAGCCCTTGCCTCTCTCACCGCCTGCGTCGAAGTGCCGAGCGCGCCGGAAGAGCCCGGCAGCCAGCCCACGGCCTCCGCTCCTCCCGCTGTCGGCGCAACCCGCGCGGCCCGCAACTTCGTGAATGTCGTCAACCGGGTAGAGCCCGTGGCCGAGCGTGAGTGCCGCGCCCGCCTGCCCCGGGCCAACTGCGACTTCCTCATCATCGTCGATGACCGCCGCGGCGAGCCCGCCAACGCCTACCAGACGGAAGATCGCTCGGGCCGCCCCGTCATCGCCTTCACCCTGGCGCTCATCGCCGATGCGCGCAACGAGGATGAGCTCGCCTTCATCCTCGGCCACGAGGCCGCGCACCACATCAAGGAGCATATCCCCCGCACCCGTGAAAGCGCCACCTTCGGCGCGCTGGTGCTGGGCACGCTGGTGGGCGTGGGCGGCGGTGGCGATGCCGCCGTGGAGGCCGCAACGCGGGTGGGCGCCGGCATCGGCGCGCGGCGCTTCTCCAAGGAGTTCGAGCTTGAGGCGGATGCACTGGGCACCGTCATCGCCAAGAAGGCGGGCTTCAACCCGGTCCGCGGGGCGCAGTATTTCACCCGCATTCCCGATCCGGGCGATGTCTTCCTCGGCTCCCACCCGCCCAACAACGCCCGCATCGAAACCGTGCGCCGCACCGCCGCCAACATGTAACCTCCCGGCGGCACCGCCCGACCGTATTGCGCTCTGCCACCCGGCAGGCTTCAAATGCCGCCCCCACCCGGCTATCTGAAAGCAGGGGTATAGCGGCGGGCGAAGGGTGCAGGGCATGTTCAAACAGCAGATGAGGCGGATCTGGCTCCGCACGAAGTGGTCCTGGGAAGGCTTCAGCCACGTCTGGAGCACCGAACACTCGCTCAAGCAGTGGATCATCACCTATATCGCCTCCTCGCTGATGGCCCTGATCCTTCCGATCACCACGGGCGAGAAGGCGCTGCTGCTGATGGGCGGAATCCTCGTGTTCGCCTTCGAGTGCCTGAACACCGCCATCGAGCGCACCGTCGATTACATCTCGATGGAGCGCCACCCGCTGGCCAAGCAGGCGAAGGATACCGCCTCTGCCGCCGTGGCGCTCGCCGCCATCGCCGTGGGCCTCGCCTGGCTGGTCATCCTCCTCGGGCTTGCGTTCTGAGGCGCGGCGCGGGCACTCTCGCGGGTATTGATCTTCATGCCTTCAGGATAGAGCCCATGTTCACACGCCCCGCCGCCCTCGCTGCCGCCAGCCTGCTCCTCACCGCCCTGCCTGCTCTGGCCGAAGGCCTCTCGGGCCGCAATGCCGTCGCGGGCATGAACCCCGATGGCAGCCGCTACGAGGGCACCGTCGAGATGGTGGAAAACGCCAACACCATCAGCATGACCTGGCAGGTTGCGGGCAGCAACTACGCCGGGGCAGGCACGGTGGAGGGCAAGCTCATCACCGTCCGCTGGGGCGATCCGACGCCGGTTTATTACGTCATCACCCCCTCAGGCGAGTTGCACGGCACATGGGCGGGGGGCACGGCGCTGGAAAAGCTCACACCCCTGCCCTGAAACACACGCCGCTTTGACCTGAGTCAAAGCAGGCGGCGTCAACCGCTGTAACACTTGTTCCGCGAACCGGAACAAGGACACGCCGTCATGAAGCCCCTCGGAGACGAACGCACCCATTACCTCCTCGCCATGGGCATGGCCAAGGCCACCCGCACGGACCTCGCACAGGCCATGGAGGAAGGCGCGCTCGATAATGCGGCATGGTCGGGCATGGTCACCCGCTGCCGCAGTTGCGGTTGGGCCGAGAACTGCGGCGAATGGCTCGACACCGCCATCGAAGAGGGCGCCACCTGCCCGCCCACCTGCGTCAACCAGCGCCGCTTCCTTGAGCTGCGCGAGAAGTCCGAGAAAGCCCGAAGAGACTCCGATATGGCAGTCGAAAGGGCCGGTCGCGCCATCGCCCGCGTGGAGGCGCTGCGCCAGAGCCGCTGAACGTGCCAAAAGAACATGCCGGCAGGGAGAGAGGGACGGGTATGGGCCCCGTTCCGCCGGCATCACAAGGGGTCGGTGACTGGGGAGCCACCGACCCCTTTATGTTTCACACAACGCCTGCAAACCTGGGAACACCCGCGTAGGGTGCGCATTCATGGCGCACCAACCCGCTGCCCCCAAAGGTCATATTCGCTGGCCTCGTCCACCTCGACTGTCACGATATCCCCGGGTGAGAGCCCATCGGTGTTCTCGTCGATGAAAAGGTTGCCGTCGATCTCGGGCGCATCCGCCTTGGTCCGGCAGGTGGCCACACCGTCGTCGTCTATCTCGTCCACGATCACCTCGCGAACCGTGCCCACCTTGGCCGCCAGCTTCGCCTCGCTGATGCCTTGCGCCTTCTCCATGAACCGCGCCCAGCGTTCTTGCTTCACCTCGGCAGGCACATGATCCGGCAGCGCATTGGAGCGCGCCCCTGCCACGTTCTCGTATTGAAAGCACCCCACCCGGTCAAGCTGCGCCTCGTCCAGCCAGTCGAGCAGGTGCTCGAACTCTTCCTCGGTCTCACCCGGATAGCCCACAATGAACGTGCTCCGCAGGGTGATCTCCGGGCAGATGCCGCGCCACTCCGCGATCCGCTCCAGCGTCTTCTCCGCCGCCGCAGGCCGGGCCATCCGCTTCAGCGTGTCAGGGTGCGAATGCTGGAAAGGAATGTCGAGATACGGCAGCACAAGCCCCTCCGCCATCAGCGGAATGACCTCGCGCACATGCGGATAGGGATAAACGTAATGCAGCCGCACCCAGGCCCCAAGCCCGCCGAGGTCGCGCGCCAGATCGGTGATATGCGCCCGGTGGCCACGCTCCTCGGCATGGCGAATGTCCACCCCATAGGCCGAGGTGTCCTGCGAGATAACCAGCAGTTCGCGCACGCCGGCCTCCACCAGCCGCTCCGCCTCGCGCACCACCGCATGGGCGGGCCGCGACACCAGCCGTCCGCGCATGTCGGGGATGATGCAGAACTTGCACTTGTGGTTACAGCCCTCTGAGATCTTCAGATAGCTGTAATGGCGCGGCGTCAGGCTCACGCCGCTCGCAGGCAGCAGGTCCACAAACGGGTCGGGCGCGGGCGGCACGGCGGCATGCACCGCATCCAGCACCTGCTCGTATTGATGCGGCCCGGTGACGGCCAGCACCTTCGGATGCGCCCCGGTGATGTACTCCGGCTCCGCCCCAAGGCAGCCGGTCACGATCACCCGGCCATTGGCCGCCATCGCCTCGCCAATCGCATCGAGGCTCTCCGCCTTGGCCGAGTCGAGAAAGCCGCAGGTGTTCACGATCACCGCATCGGCACCGGAATAATCCGGCGAAACCCCGTAACCCTCGGCCCGCAGCCGCGTCAAAATCCGCTCGCTGTCCACCAGCGCCTTGGGGCAGCCCAGCGACACCATGCCGATGCGCGGCTGCCCCTCACGGGGCGCTTCGCCAAACTTCGGGGCGGGTGCGATGTCGGGGCGCAGGGCGGGCGGATTCTGGGGCATGAAGGCCGCATAGTGCTTTCCCGCAAGCTTGCCTAGCCCCTGCCACGCGGGTTTGACCCGACTCACCCTGCGCGTGCATTGTTTCGGCGGCATTACAGCCCATGACCCTATTTTGACCCAATCCATTGGAGACAGACCATGTCGCTTGCAACCCAGGCCGCCGCCCTTCTGCAAAATCGCGCCAGTGCCCTCCTGCACTTCAACCTGCACGGCCTTGCGGTGAACCCCGTCGCCCTCCGCGCCCTCGCGCGCGATATCGCGGGCGGCAAGATCACGGTGGTCCATGACCGCAAGAGCACCGCCGCCCATTACGACTCAGTGAAGAACGAAATCTCCGTTCCCTTCAAATCGGTGACGCACGCCCAGCAGGGCGCCGCTCTTCTGCACGAGGCCATCCACGCACTCGCCGACAAGAAACGGATCGCCATGATCATCGGAAAGGGCGAGCAGATCGCCTACATCGCCCAGTGTTTGTGGATCTATTACATCTACAAGGCGCAGATCGACGCCAAAACGGGGTATTTCAACCCCTATCGGAGCAAGGTGCTGAGCACGGCCTATGATGTGTCCCGACCCCTGCAAAACACCCGCGCAGGCACCCTGAAACCCGCCCAGCTTGCCCCGCTGGAGGCGGCCTTGAGGGCCACCCCGAGATACAAGACCGCCTACGACAAAATGGATTTCGTCAACGGCCTTTGACGGCCCGGCGCATGGTGATCGAGCAAGCGCAGTGGGCCCCATTCGCCCCCGCAATGCACACGAGAACGTTACGTCAATTCAGCCACCCCCTTGTGGCTGCCCCTGCGCCTGCCCATCTGCCGCTCACCGCGGAGGATTTTGCATCGCGGCTTTTGAAAAAGACGTTTCAGTCAAGTCATAGGAGACACCAATCATGACCCCCGAGCAGATGATCTGCACGGTTCTGCGCACGCCCACCTGCCGCAGCATCAACTTCGTCCTGGGTGGCATCACCGTCGACGGCCCCAACTTCGAGGTTGTGGCCATGTGCATCGAGAGCGGCGACATCACCGTGGATGTCCAGCCCGGCAAGGGCGACGTGGCCCACTACCTCAGCGACAGCGACGTGTTCGAAATCGGCTTCGCCACGCTGCCCTCCGTGCTCCACGCCGGGCTGCTGGTGCACGAGAGCGTCCATGCCATCGCCGATTTTCAGGAGGTGGACATCAAGGTCCGCGTGTCGGAGGCCGCAGGCTATGTCGCGCAGGCGCTGATGTTCTACTACGTCAAGAAATCCGAGGCAGACGCCAACCCCGGCGTAAACCCCTTTGCCGACCCGATCCTGAGCGCGGCCTGGGATGCCTCAAAGCCCCTGCGCAACAAGACCGGCGGCACGCTGACCACGGCGCAACTCTCCGCGCTCGATGCGGCGATCATCGCCAACCCGCATTACACGGGCAAAGAGAACAAGAAGGTGCTCTGCAACGGCCTGTTCTGAGCCTCACCGCAGCAGCTTTCTGAACGTGATCGAGGTGGGCTGCGCAAAGCCCTCATGTGCCGTTCGGCCCACCTCTTCGAAGCCCAGCGCGGCGAAGGCCGCGTGGTTTTCCGCCAACTCCACCCGGCTTTGCAGCTCCAGTGCCTCGAAGCCGCCGTCTCGGGCCATCTCTTCGGCCAGCACCACCATCTGGCGCAACAATCCCCGGCCCCGAAGGGCCTCGGTCACGGCCAGCTTGCCGAGGTAAAGCACCGGCGGCTTGGGCGCCGCAAAGCCGCAGGCCACCACCCGGCTGCCCCAGCGCACCAGCATCAGCACCTCCCGCTCGGCCTTCCGGGCCAGCCCCTCCGGGGTGAGCGCGGCAAGCGAAGACGGCGGGTCAATCCGCCTTTCCATGAAGGCAAAACTCTCAACCAGCAGCCGGTGCACGCCGCGCCAATCGGTAAAATCCGGTTCGGCCACCTCGGCCTGCATCTTCAAATCGCGCCCTCCCATCCCCATATGTCTCTCACGCAGCGGAAATTCAGGCCGCAGCCGCGTTCAAAGTCATAGCAACGGCCCGCAGCGGGCCAAAAGCAATTTGAAAGGGATACAGATGTCTCTCATAGAAGACGTGAGAAGCGCGATCTCGACGGCTGCCATGCAGCATCTCAGCTTCACCGTCGCCGGTCGCAACGTGACCCCTGCCATCTACCAGCCCGTGCGCGACAAGATCGCCGATGGCACGATCACCGCACAGCGGGCCGGCCCGGCGGGCGTGTGCGGCGTTTACCAGTTCGGCCCCAACCGGTTCGATCTCGGCTTCGTTTCGGTCGATGGGGATCCGTGGCGCGCTGCGTTGGTGGTGCATGAGTCCACCCATGCCGCCTTCGACTACATCAACCAGCCCATGCCGGTGAAAGTCTCGGAGGCGCTCGCCTATATCGCGCAGGCGCTCTACTTCTACCATTCCAACCGCGAAGCCATCGAAGAGTCCGATGAGTTGACCTTCTCCGAGCCGCTGAACACCGCCTATGCGGTGTCAGCTCCGGCCCGCAGCGAGGCCCACAGCTTCACCGATGAAGAACTGGCCCCGCTCTACGCGGCGATCGATGCCGACGCGCACTACCACGGACGCGGTGATGACAATGAAGGGATAGACGGGATCGCATGATCCCGTCTCTGCGCGCGGGCCGCCCGTCCTCCCCCGGCGGCCCGCGCCATTGGCTCAGGGCTTGATGCGCCAGCCGGTCTTGAAGATCGCGTAGATCGCCAGCAGGCAGGCCACAAAGAACATCGCCACCGCCGCCAGAGAGATGCCCACCGGCACATCCGAGATGCCGAAGAAGCTCCAGCGGAACCCGCTGACAAGGTAGAGCACCGGGTTGAAGTGGCTCACCGTGGCCCATGCGGGCGGCAGCATCGAGATCGAGTAGAAAGACCCGCCAAGAAACACCAGCGGTGTGACCACGAGCAGCGGGATAAGCTGCAACTGCTCGAAGTTCTTCGCCCAGATCCCGATGATGAAGCCCAGCAGCGCAAAGCTCACTGCCGTCATGACGAGGAAGGCCAGCATCCACACCGGGTGCAGGATGTTCAGCTCCACGAAGAAGCTCGCCGTGATCATGATGATCCCCGCGATGAACAGCGCCTTGGTCGCCGCCGCGCCCACATAGCCGAGGACCACCTCGACAAAGCTCATCGGTGCGCTCAGAAGCTCGAAGATCGTGCCGATGAACTTCGGAAAGTAGATCCCGAAGCTCGCGTTACTGATCGACTGTTGCAGCAGCGTCAGCATCACCAGCCCCGGCACGATGAAGGCGCCGTAGCTCACCCCCTCGACCGACTGGATGCGCCCGCCGATGGCCGAACCGAAAACCACGAAGTAAAGCACCGTCGACAGCACCGGCGACACGATGCTCTGGGTCACGGTCCGGAAGAACCGCGCCATCTCGAACCTGTAGATCGCCGCAATCGCCCGCCAGTTCATTGCGCGGCCTCCTTCTGGTCCTGGTTCTCCTCGACCAGTGAAAGGAACACGTCCTCAAGGCTCGACTGGCGGGTGGAGAGATCGGTAAATTTCAGCCCGGCATTGGCAAGGTCGGCCATGAGCCGCGTCACCCCTGTCGATCCTGCGGTGGTGTCGAAGGTGTAGGTCAGCCGGTCGCCCTCCAGCTCCAGGTCATAGCCCTTCAGGCTCTCGGGCAGGGCATCTGGCGCCTCGGCCAGCTCCAGCACCAGCTCCTTGCGGCCAAGGCTCTTCATCAGCTTGTCCTTCTCCTCGACGAGAAGCAGGCGGCCCTTGTCGATCACCCCGATCCGGTCGGCCATCTCCTCGGCCTCCTCGATGTAGTGGGTGGTGAGGATGATGGTCACGCCCTGGGCGCGCAGCTCGCGGACCAGCGCCCACATGTCCTTGCGCAGGTTCACGTCCACCCCGGCGGTCGGCTCGTCGAGAAACAGCACGTGCGGCTCGTGGCTGAGCGCCTTGGCAATCAGCACCCGCCGCTTCATCCCGCCCGAAAGCTCGGTGTTGCGGTTGTCCTTCTTGTCCCAGAGGCTGAGGCTCTTCAGCACCTTCTCCAGATGCGCCTCGTCCTTCTTCTTGCCGAACAGCCCGCGAGAAAAGCGGACCGTGTTCAGCACCTTCTCGAACGGCTCAATCGCCACTTCCTGCGGCACAAGACCAATCATCTCGCGGGCCGCGCGGAAGCTCGTGGCAATGTCATGCCCGCCCACTGTCACGGTGCCGCCCGTCGGGGTCACCAGCCCGCAAACCGCCGAGATCAGCGTGGTCTTGCCCGCGCCGTTGGGCCCGAGCAGCGCAAGAATCTCGCCCTCCTCGATATCCAGATCGACCCCATGCAACGCGGTGAAGCCGTCGTCATAGGTCTTTTGCAGTCCCTTGATGGAAATAATCGGGGCCATGGTTCGGCCTCCTTTGCGCTCATTATGTCAGGGAGGAAGGTGTAGGGCGGGCCGGTCCGTTGACAACCCCGTGAACGCGCACAGCTGTCAGAGGGCTGTCAGCAGGGCGTGGCTTTCGGGCATATGCGCCAGCGTTTCGTCGATCAGCGCGCACCACTTCGGCCCGCCCTACACCTTCGTCCCTGACATAATG
>NZ_QTNQ01000169.1 GCF_018424695.1 Vannielia litorea | reverse complement strand
GGCGTAGAGGATGGGGGCGAGGGCGGGGGAAACCTCTGGCAGGATGATCTGGCGCCATGTGCCCTCGGCGGCGGTTTTGGCGCCCTTCGCATCTGTTACGAGAACGACCTTGCCGGCGCGAGCCATGACTTCCTGCATGTTGGAGATGGTCTTGTCGAACAGCCCATCGGACGGTGCCATGAAGACGACGGGCGTGTGCTTGTCGATCAGGGCGATGGGGCCGTGTTTCAGCTCGCCGGAGGCATAGCCTTCGGCGTGGATGTAGCT
Source organism: Vannielia litorea (assembly GCF_018424695.1). Classification (GTDB taxonomy): domain Bacteria; phylum Pseudomonadota; class Alphaproteobacteria; order Rhodobacterales; family Rhodobacteraceae; genus Vannielia; species Vannielia litorea_A. Next base: position 3,048 of record NZ_QTNQ01000169.1, on the reverse strand, counting down.
GATTTCTTTCAGTTTCAGGGCGCCTTCCATCGCGAGCGGGTAGAGCGCGCCGCGGCCAAGGAAGAGGATATCGCGCGCCTCGGCCAGCTTTTGTGCCGTGGCTTCCATCTCCGGCGAGGCGGCGAGCGCGGCGTTGAAGAGGCCGGGGAGGGCCTTGAGTTGGGTGAGGTGGTCTTGCGCCTCGGCCTCGGAGAGCGTGCCACGATCGAGGCCCGCCTTGAGGGCGAGCAGGAAGAGGACGGTGAGCTGGCAGGTGAAGGCCTTTGTGGAGGCGACTCCGATCTCGGCGCCGGCGAGGATCGGCAGGGCGATGTCGGAGGCCCGCGCGATGGAGCTTTCGGGGACGTTGACCACCGAGGCGATCATCGCCTTGTCTTCGCAGTAGCGCAGGGCGGCGAGCGTGTCGGCGGTTTCGCCGGACTGGCTGACGAAGAGTGCGAGAGTGTTCGCCGGGATCGGCGGCTCGCGGTAGCGGAATTCGGAGGCGATATCGACCTCGACGGGGAGGCGGGCGATCTGCTCGAACCAGTATTTGGCGGTGAGGCAGGCGTAGAAGGCGGTGCCGCAGGCGACCATGGTGAGGCGGTCGAACCTGGTGAAGTCGAGGCCCGGATCGGGGAGCTGGATGCCGCTTTCGGTCAGGTAATACGAGAGCGCCTCGCCCAGAACGGTGGGCTGCTCGGCGATCTCCTTGGCCATGAAGTGCTTGTGCCCGGCCTTGTCGATCTGGGTGGCGTCAATGCTGACGGTCTTGACCGGGCGGTTGGCCCGGTTGCCCTGGGCGTCCATGATTTCAACGCTTTGGCGAGTGAGCACGCACCAGTCGCCGTCTTCGAGATAGGTGATGCGGTCGGTCAGCGGGGCCAGTGCGATGGCGTCGGAGCCGACGTAGACTTCGCCCTCGCCATGGCCGATGGCGAGCGGCGAGCCCTTGCGGGCAGCGATGAGCAGGTTGTCTTCGCCTTCGAAGAGGAAGCAGAGCGCGAAGGCGCCGGTAAGGCGGGCGATGACCTGTTCGCAGGCATCGCGAGCGGCGAGGCCTTGCTTCAGGTAATGCTCGGTGAGCAGGGCGACGACTTCGGTGTCGGTGTCGGTGACGGTTTTCAGCCCGTGGCCGGCCAGCTCCTCGCGCAGTTCGCGGAAGTTTTCGACGATGCCGTTATGCACCACGGCGACAGGGCCCGCGCGGTGGGGGTGGGCGTTGGTTTCGGTTGGGGCGCCGTGGGTCGCCCAGCGGGTGTGGCCGATGCCGGCCTTGCCGGGCAGGGGCTCGTGCACCAGCAGGTCGGAGAGGTTGACCAGCTTGCCCACCGCGCGACGGCGGTCGAGCGCTTCGCCGTTCACGGTGGCGATGCCCGCCGAGTCATAGCCGCGATATTCCAGCCGCTTGAGGGCCTCCACCAGCAGGGGGGCGGCTTCATGGTTGCCGAGAACGCCGACGATTCCACACATTATTTCGACTCCTGCTTTGCGGCCTTGGCGGCGCGCAGCCTGTCCATGAGTTTGCGGGCGAGGCCCGGTTTGTTGGCTTGGCGGCTGCGGCCAAGGGCGAGGTCGCCCGCAGGCACATCTTCGGTGATGACGGAGCCGGAGGCGGTGAGGGCCTCGGCGCCGACAGTGACAGGGGCGACCAGCATGGTGTTGGAGCCGATGAAGGCGCGGGCGCCGACCTCGGTGCGGTGTTTGAAGACGCCGTCGTAGTTGCAGGTGATGGTGCCCGCGCCGATGTTTGCGGCCTCGCCGATGCTGGCGTCGCCGATGTAGGAGAGGTGGTTGACCTTGGCGCCTTCGCCGATCTCGGCATTCTTCACCTCGCAGAAATTGCCGACCTTGGCGTTGTTGGCCAGTTCCGCGCCGGGGCGCAGGCGGGCGTAGGGGCCGACCTGGGCGCCGGTGGAGACGTGGCAGCCTTCGAGATGCGAGAAGGCGCGGATTTGCGCGCCGGTTTCGACCGTCACGCCGGGGCCGAAGACGACGAAAGGTTCAACGGTGGCGTCGCGGCCGACCCAGGTGTCCCAGGCGAAATGGACGGTTTCGGGCGCGGTGAGGGTGACGCCGTTTTCGAGCGCTTCGGCGCGCTTGCGGGCCTGGAAGGCGGCCTCGGCGGCGGCGAGGTCGGCGCGGGAGTTGACGCCCATGGTTTCGGCTTCGTCACAGCGCACGACGCCGCAAGAGAGGCCCTGCTGACGGGCGATGGCGACGATGTCGGTGAGGTAGTATTCGCCTGCGGCGTTGTCGTTGCCGACCTCATCCAGAAGCGAAAAGAGCTGGCGCAGGTCGGCGCAGATGACGCCCGAGTTGCAGAGGGGGATCGCCCGCTGGGCTTCGGTGGCGTCCTTGTATTCGACGATCGCCTCGAGGCTGTCGCCGTCCATGAAAAGGCGTCCATAGCGGGCCGGGTCTTCAGGCTCGAAGCCCAGCACCACCACGGCATGACGGCTGCGGGCCTCGGTCATTGCAGCGAGGGTTTCGGGCTGGATGAAGGGGGTGTCGCCATAGAGGATGATGGCATTGCCCTCGGCGCCCTTCATGGCATCGCGCGCTTGCAGAACGGCATGGCCCGTGCCGAGCCGGTCCTCCTGGATCACCACCTGCGCGGTCTTGTCGATCTCGGCAACGGCGGCCTCAACAAGTTCCGCCCCATGCCCGGCCACCACGATCACGCGCTCTGGCTCCAGCGCGGCGCCTGCATGCATGGCATGGGCCAGCAGGGGCGCGTGGGCGATGCGGTGCAACACCTTCGGCATGTCCGACTGCATACGGGTGCCTTGCCCGGCTGCGAGGATGATCAGGCTGGTGCTCATGGCCCGCTGCCCCTTTTGTTCTGCTCAACTCCGGTTATACCCGGAGCACTTGGCCCCGTTCTACCCGCATGGTGCAGGGTGGCAAGGGGCTGGTGGGTCACATGTGGTGACGGATTGTGACAGGGGAGCGCCATGAAAACGGTGGTTTTCGACCTCGATGGAACGCTGGCGGACACCAGCAAGGACCTGATCGCGGCGGCCAATGCCTGCTTTGTCGCGCGGGGTCTGGGGGAGTTGCTGGACC
>NZ_QTNQ01000168.1 GCF_018424695.1 Vannielia litorea | reverse complement strand
ACCCTGCGGACCGGGGGGCTGGCCCCCCGGTCCGCAGGGTCGCCCAGCGGGCCGCCCATCAGGTCTTCGATGAACAGGCTCATCAGTTGCGGCCGCCCGCTGACACCCGCCTTGCGATACACCGCCGCCGTCTGCGCCTTCACCGTGCCCTCCGAGGTGCTGCGCAACCCGGCGATCTCCGCCGTGCTCATTCCCTTGATCGAAAACAGCGCCACGTCGCGCTCCGCCGGGGTGAGGCTCCATGCCTCGAACCTGTCTTCCAGCAGATCCATGAAGGCCCCCGAGGCCGCGCGCATACTGTCTTCCAGCCGTGCCGCCCGCTCGTGGCTGCGCCGCAGCGCCACCGCCCCCAGCCCCACGCCCAGCACGAGCCCGAGCGCCGCACCAAGCTCGATGTATTCGCTGATCTGCCAGCTCACCGGCGCATAGCCGAGCACCGAGCTCAGGATGTTCGACAGGAAGAAGACGGCGCAGAGCACCTGCACCGCCAGTATGGCACCTATCAACAGCCTCGATCTCACCGGCCTTCAGTCACTCACTCGTCATCGTCTTCTTCATCATAGTCATCGTCCTCCTCCGAGTCGCCGCCGCCCGACTCGCCATCATCCCCCTCGTCGTCATCCTCATCGTCGTCATCGTCGTCATCATCATCGTCATATCCGCCCCCGCCCGGGCCGGAGTTGCCACCGCCGCCTTCATCGTCATCGCCCTCGTAGGGGTCCACGATCTGCGGCGCTTTCGGGCCGTCACCGGAGCCACGGCGCACCGGGCGGATGTAATCTCTCAGGATCTCGCCGGTTGCCGGGTTCACAACGATCTCTCGGGTGTAATCCCGGCTCGACGCGGTGATGCGGGCGCGGCCCAGCAGCGTGCGGCTGACACGGATGCGCTTGAAGCCCTGCTCGGAAAGCTGCGCCACGATCTGCTCGGTCACCGTGGCCGCCGCCGCCGGGGCCGGCGCCGAGAGCGCCAGCGTCGTGCAAATCAGCAGGGAACGAAGAAGGGGCCGCGCCTTCATGCGCGGGCCTCGGCATCCACGACCGGGCCGCAGGGCGGGCGCCGGGTGCCACGCATCAGGGTCTGGGGGAGCGGCTCAGGGCGAATCTCGGGCATCCTTCGGCAAGCGGTGAACATGCCCCGTTTCAGCACAAAGCGCGGGATCGCGCCATAAACTCAGGTTCAAATGGCGTAAACCCGCGGCCAATCGGCCCGGATTACACCTCCTGCGCCGCCGCCCGGGCCACGGCGTCAAGGTCCATGCCCGGTTCGCCCACCGCCACCCAGGCCGCGCCCGGCGCCAGCCAGCGCACCATCTCCACCCCGTCAAAGCTGCGCGGCGTGAACTCGGGGGTGGCCTCCCCCTCCCGCGCCAGCACGCAAAGCGCCATCACCTGGCCGCCTGCATCGGTGTAGAGAAGCTGCGCCACGGGCTTGCCACCGGCCACCAGCAGCCGCGCGCCCTGAAAGGTGAAGCCCGAGGCGGTGAGGTCTGGCACGCTGAAGGGCACGCCGGTTTCCTTGCCAAGCCAGGCCTCGATATGGTCCTGCTCGCTGGCGGGCACCTCCGCAAGGTGCCGCACCTGCCGGGCATAGACCCGGTGATAATCGGCAATCTCGTCCATCCAGCCCCGGGTGGCATGGCCATCGGCCAGCTCGGTGCCGGGCGCAAATACCCGTGTCAGCAGCGCGCCCGCTCCCGCGCCCACCATCAGCAGGGCGAGCACGGCAGCGATCGAGGCCGAGAAGATCGGGCGGCGATCGAGGTTGGCCGGGGTAAAGACGGGCGGCGGCAACTCTTCGCGCGGGGCGGCCCCGCCCGGCGGAATGGCGCCCATCGCCGGCGTCTCGGGCAGCGCGTCGCCCTGCCCTTGCACGGCGGCCTGCCCGGGCACCCCCGGCTCGGCCCGCGCCACGTCGGGCGCGGGGGCGGGATCTTCACCCATTGGCGTCGCAGCGGGCACCGTCGGCGTGGCAGGTTCCACCCGCGTGCCCGGCGTGGTGGTGGCCGAAACCGTGGCCGCCAGCGCGGGCGGCAGCGGCGCGTCGAGCAGCGCGTCAAAGGCCAGGCCAATCTCGTCATCCAGCGCGCCCGCTGCCTCGATCTCGGCGGCCAGCTCCGGGTCGGCGGCGGCCTCGGCCTCCAGCCGCGCGGCATCCTCGGCGCTCATCTCGCCGTCGAGGTAGGCCGAAATCCGCTCCATGCGATCCACCATCACGCCGCCTCCCCCGCCAGTGCCGCCCGCAGCCGTGCGCGGGCCGCCGACATGCGCGACATCACCGTGCCCGCCGGAATATCCAGAATTGCCGCCGCCTCGGCATAGCTGTGGCCCTCCACCGAAACGAGCAAGAGTACCGATGAAAGCCCCTCTGGCAGCGCCATGATCTGCGCCATCACCTGCCCTGCGCGGGTGTTCTCCTCGCCGCCCGCGTGGCTCACCAGCTCGGCGGCCTCCTCTGCAGGCACCGTGCCCTCGCCGGTCCGCACCTGCCGCTTGCGCATCTCCGATGTCCAGAGATTTCGCCCCATGGTGTAGAGCCACGGCAGCAACGGCTGCTCGGGGTTCCACTTGGGTGCGTTGGTTATGGCGCGTTCGCAGGTCATCTGAACAAGGTCATCGGCCTCAGAGGGGTGGCGCGTGAGGCTGAGCGCAAAACGCCGCAGCCGCGGAAGGCTGGCCAGAAGCTCGGCCTGAAAATCTGTCGCGTCGGGCTGCACGCTGCGGCCTCCTCGGGGCGGGTCGCGCCTTCCGGCGCGTTTGGCCCGTTAGACCCCAAAGCCCGGGTACGATGCAACCGCCCGCGCGAAGATGCGCCCGGGCGGTTGTCTTTGGGGCAGGCAGGGATGAGGCCTGCCCCGTCGCGCTGTGGCCTGGGGATCAATAATCCACCGCCACCCCGCCGATCGCCTGCATCAGGCTGGCATAGGCCCAGGTGTCCTTGCCGCCGCGCAGGGCGATCTCTTCGAGCTGCTCGGTCGCACCGGCAAGGTCACCCTCGGCAGCCAGGCCCTGGCCCATGTAGGAGCGGGCGAGGATGTAATCGGGGTTCACCTTCAGCGCGGCCTGGTAGAAGCCCATCGCGGCGTCGGTGTCGCCCATCTTGCGGTGGGTGAAGCCCTTGTAATTCAGGATGCGCGGGTCGTTCTGGTCTTCGGCAGCGGCCAGCACCATCAGGGCGCGGTCATACTTGCCGTTGTAGGCCAGCTCGCGGGCGGCATTGTAACGGTCGTCATCGGTGACGGCTTCCGACTTGGCATCGAGGCACTTGGCGGTCTTCTCGTCGAACACCTGGCCTTTCTCGCACTTCACCGTGGTCGAGGTGGAGGTGGGCGGGGTGGTGCTGTCAGAGCCGGCGGCAAAAATCGGGGCGGCCAGGGC
>NZ_QTNQ01000167.1 GCF_018424695.1 Vannielia litorea | reverse complement strand
GTGCACCTCTTCTCGGGCACCTTCGGTGCCGAGGCAGAGGCGGTAACCTACGTGATGCCCCCGATGGAAGGCGCGGTGATCGACGCGCCCGCCCCCCTCACGGTGGACCTCCCCGAAGCCTTCATCGACCTCGCCCACGTGAAAATGGGCCATGGCCCCGGCCTCGAGCCGCTGCTTGAAGAGGTTTTCGCCGACGAGACCCTGCTCGACGTGCGCCATATCACCGCCGGGGCCGATACCGTGGTGGTGATCGACGAGCGCGCCACGGGCGGCTACCCCTTCCGCCTCACCGACACCCCCCGCCTCACCTACCACGGCGCCTTCGACATCCCGGCCTGAACGCCGCCGCGATGAGAGGCCGCGCCGCGAGGCACGGCCCGAAGAGCGACCCCTTGCGCGCCCGCGCCAAACCCGGTTGAACGGTCGATGACGCCACCACGGAGAGTACGATGAAGCCGGGACCACGCAACCTCATCACCGATGTCGCCGGGCTGCGCGTCGGCAATGCCACCAACGCGCAGGTCAAAACCGGGGTCACCGCGCTGGTGGGCGACACGCCCTTCGTGGCCGCCGTCCACGTCATGGGCGGCGCACCCGGCACCCGCGAAACCGATCTTCTCGCGCCCGACAAACTGGTGCGCGAGGTCGATGCGCTGGTGCTCTCGGGCGGCTCCGCCTTCGGGCTCGATGCGGCCTCGGGCGTGGCCGACGGGCTCAGGGCACAGGGGCGCGGCTACCAGGTGGGCGAGGTGCAGGTGCCCATCGTCCCCGGCGCCATCCTGTTCGATCTGCTGAACGGCGGCGACAAGGACTGGAAGGACAACCCCTACAAGGCCATGGGACGCATGGCGCTCGATGCGGCAGGCGTCAGCTTCAAGCTGGGGTCGGTCGGCTGCGGCACCGGCGCCACCACCGCCACCCTGAAAGGCGGGCTCGGCTCGGCCTCCGTGGTGCTCGAGAGCGGCATCACCGTGGGCGCGCTCGTCGGGGTGAACGCGGTTGGGGCAGCGGTCGAGGGCGAGGGCCCCCGCTTCTGGGCCGGGGCCTGGGAGATGGGCGCGGAGTTCGGCGGGCTCGGCGGCCCCGAGCGCTCCGATGCGGGCTTCGAGCCCTCGCTCGAAAAGCGCGCCGGCGAGGCCACCACCATCGCCATCGTCGCCACCGATGCCGCGCTCGACCCGGCGCAATGCCAGCGCATGGCCGTGGCCGCGCATGATGGCATGGCCCGCGCCCTCGTGCCCTCGCACACGCCCTTCGATGGCGATCTGGTGTTCGGTGCTGCCACCGGCGCCAGGCCCCTGCAAGACCCGGACTGGGACGCGCTGCGCATCGGCCATGCCGCCGCCACCTGCCTCGCCCGCGCCATCGCCCGGGGCGTTTACGCCGCCAAACCCGCGCCGGGCGATACCCTGCCCACCTGGCAGGAGAAATTCGCGTAAGACGGGCCATCGCCCCCCGGCCACCCGGTTCTGCCCGCCAAGCCGCTCATCGGTCCTCGCGGCCCTCTTCGCAGCTGCGATGAGCGGCCGCCAGGCCCCGAAGAGCAGCAACGCCTAGCGCTCCAGCCGCTGCCGCGCCACCGCCTCATGGCCCTCGGCACGCACCTGCTCGGCCAGCGCCTGCTCGACGAAATCCATATGCGCCTCCACAGCCGCCCGCGCCGCCGCAGGGTCGCGCCCGAGAATCGCCGCGGCAATCGAACGATGCTGCTCCAGCAGCCGCGCCCGCGTCGGCTGGTTCCGGAACATGATCTGACGGTTGTAAAACACCCCCTCGCGCAGCAGCCCGAACATCGCTCGCATCATGTGCAGCAGCACCACGTTATGCGCGGCCTCCAGGATCGCCATGTGAAAGCCCGCATCCAGCTCGGCCTCTTCCTCCGGGGTGGAGCGCCGCCCATGGGCCTCTTCCATAGCCGCCAGCGCGGCGGCAATCACCGCATGGTCGCCGTCGGTGCCATGCACGGCGGCGCGCTCGGCAGCCTGCCCCTCCAGGTCACGGCGGAAGCCGATGTAATCCACCACCGCCTCCCGGTGCCCGGCAAACAGCCGCACCAGCGCCGGCGGAAAGACCGAGCGCAAGCCCTCGGCCACGAACACCCCCGCGCCCGCCCGCGCCTCCAGCAACCCCTTCTCCTGCAAGGCCCCCAGGGCCTCCCGCAGCGAGGGGCGTGACACGCCAAGGCGCTCGGCGAGGTCACGTTCGGCAGGCAGCCGCTCGCCCGGGCGCAGCACGCCGCGCAGGATCAACAGCTCGATCTGCTCCACCACGGCCCCGCTCAAACGGGCGGCGGTGACAGGTTGGAACGGCATGAAAAAGCCCCCCGGAATTGGTCAAGTGATTTGACCACGTTCCGGGGGGAGGGGGCAAGGTGCTCCCGCCACAGGCCGGGCGAGAGCGAAGACGGAACGAGGCAGGGACAGGCCCCGATCCGAAATTCCTCAGGTGTTCGGGATGATGATGATCTCGACCCGGCGGTTCGCGGCACGGCCACTGGTGGTCTGGTTGGTCGCGACCGGCTGGCTCTCGCCCCGCCCGATGGCCTGCACACGGCCAGAGGAGACGCCGCCATTCAGCAGCACGCTCCGCACGGCCAGCGCCCGGCGCTCCGAGAGATCCTGGTTGTAAGAGGCCGCGCCGGTGCTGTCTGTATGGCCGATCACCTGCACGGTGGTGTTCGGGTAGTCGTTCAGCGAGCGGGCCAGCGTGTAGAGGTCATCCTGAAGCACGGCCGAAAGCGCGGTGCTGTCGGTGGCAAACAGGATGTCCTGCGGCATGGTCACGATCAGCCGGTCGCCGGTGTTCACCACGTCGATCCGTCCATCGAGGTTCTGGTCCAGCTCGCGGGCCTGCTTGTCGAGTTGCGCGCCGATTGCACCGCCCACGCCTGCGCCCACGGCTGCACCCAGCACGGCGCCGCGGCGGCGGCTCTCTTCGTCATCGCCCAGCGCCACGCCGGCCAGCGCGCCCACGGCGGCCCCGGCCAGGGCGCCATTCTGGGTTTTCGGGCCAACGCCCTCGCAGCCGGCGAGGAAGGTTGCGGCGGCGGCGGAAATCATAAGTGTGTTGCGGATCATCTCTGCTACGGTCCTTGTTCGTCTGATTGGTCCCCATGGACGTTGGAGCGTTAACGCCCTCTTTGGCGCTTCGTTCCGTTAAAATGTGACATAGCCAACTGGAATCTGCGTGATCCGCCCGTGTTGAGCGAAAACCCGCCCGCTTTCGCCGGTGAATGTTTCAGCCTGCGCAGCTGCTGTCACATGCCGTGAGGCGGGGGCGGCTCTTCGGCCCTTCGAGGCCTCATCGCCCCAGCGCCGCCGCGCCCCGGTCAGGGCGATGACAGGCCGAAGGCCCTGGAAGAGCCGCCCCCGCCTCACGGCATGTGACAGCA
>NZ_QTNQ01000166.1 GCF_018424695.1 Vannielia litorea | reverse complement strand
GCAGGGAGGCGGGGCATGGGCTGTCCTTTCTGTGACAGGGTAATGATGGCGGCAGGCGGGCCTCAGTTCCAGAGTTTCGTTTCGGCGTAGCTCACCGCACCGCCCGCCCACATGGTGCTCACGCCGAGGCCGAGCGAGAAGCCGGTGAAGTCGAACGGGTTTTCCGAGAACCACATGGTCAGCGGCGCACTGTCGGCCTCCGGCGCGGTGACGGTGCCGTAGGCCGTGCCGCCGATGCGGGTGTTGCCGGCCTTGAGGAAGGTGAAGACCAGCTCTTGACCCTCCGCCACCTCGGCCTCGGTGCCGATGGCGGCCGTGGTGTAGAGGCGCGGGGCCCAGGTGAAACCGAGGTCGATCGAGAAGCCGGTTTCCGTCACCACGCCGTTGCCTTCGGCGCTCTGGAGGCCGATGGTCACGGTGTTGAAGCCCATGCGCTCCAGCGTGTCGAGGCTGTCCTGGAAGGCGGGGCTGGCGGCGAGGATATGCTTGACGCTGGCGCTGTCGCGGGCTTCCAGCGCGGCGACGAGGGCCGAGGCGGCGCGGGGCTCGGGCAGGGCGCGGCGCACCTCGCCCGCGGCCTCCTCGATCATCGCGAGATACTGGCTGGCGGCCCAGCGGAGTTTTTCGGCACGGTGGCCGCCGAAGATCTGGCCGAGGTCGAGCCTGGCGGGGCGGGTCACGGCACCATCGAGCGCCACGCAGCGCCCGAAGTGGTTGGCCAGCCCGGCGCGGCAGGACATCTCCACGCTGCGCCAGGCGCAGGCGTTGAGCCCCGCATCGCCACAGGGCCGGCAGGTGCCGCCCACTTCGTGCAGCCATGCACCGCAGCGGGGCGCGGTGGCCGCCTCAAGAGCGCAGGCCTTCTGGCCGTTGCCACCGCAGCTGCTGGCTTCGGCGCGGGAGGCGGGGGCGAGGGCGGAAAAGGCGAGGCCGAGGGCCACCAGGATCAGGGCTGTCTTGAGCAGGGTTTTCATCGGTCTCTTCCTCCGGGGCGCGGGGTGGTGTGCTGTTTGGTGGCCCCAACTTGCCCGGCGCGCGGCCCCGGCGGCATGGGGCCGATCCCCCATTCGGCAGTGGATGGTCTTGGCGGGCGGCGGGGTGTAGCAACGGCGAAGGGCGGAAGCGGAGGCAACGCGTGGCGGACATCGACATAGCCGTGGTGGGTGCCGGTATGGTGGGGGTGTCATCGGCGCTCTGGGCGCAGTTGCGCGGGCACCGCGTGGTGCTGGTCGACCCGGCGCCGCCGGGCTCGGGCACCAGCGCGGGCAACGCCTGCACCATCGCCACCTATGCCTGCCTGCCGGTCAACGACCCTTCGGTGTTCCGCGATCTGCCCGCGCTGCTCTTCGGGCGCGGCTCGCCGCTTGCGCTGTCGTGGACGCACGCGTTGCGCCATCCGCTCTGGATGCTGGCCTTTCTGGCCAATTGCCGCTCCGCCCGGTCACGCGAGATTTCGCGGGTGCTGGCCGATTTGCTCTCCCGCGCCGATGCCGGGCTGAACCCCTTGATCGAGGCGGCGGGCGCGGAAGATCTGGTGGAGGCGCGCGGGCAGCTTCAGGTCTGGTCCACCGCGAAGGGCGCACGGGGGGCGGAGGCCGGGTTGGCGTGGAAGCGCAGCCTTGGCGTGCCCTTCGAGGAGATCGAGCCGGACGCCGCGCGGCAGATGGAGCCGGGCTTGGCCCTGCCCATCGCCCGCGCCGTGCACCATACTGGCGCCAGGCAGATCCGCGACCCGGAGGCACTGGTGCAGCTGATGCACGCGCGCTTCACCGCGCTGGGCGGCGAGACGGTGGCAGAGCGGGCAACGGCGATGGCGGCCGATGACGCCGGGGTGACGCTGACACTGGGCGACGGGCAGGGGCTGCGCGCCGCCCGCGCGGTGCTGGCGGCGGGGGCCTTCTCGCGGCGGATCCCGGGTGGCGGGGCCGAGCGGCTGCCGCTGGGCACGGAGCGTGGCTATCACCTGATGTTCGCGGGGGAGGCCGCGCGTGTGACCCGGCCCGTGGGCTGGGCCGAGGGTGGCTTTTACGCCGTGCCCACCGCGCGCGGGTTGCGGCTGGCGGGCACGGTGGAGATTGCGGCGCTCGGTGCTCCGCCCAACCGCGAACGGCTGGCCTACCTGGCGCGGCGCGGGGCAGAGCTGCTGGGGCCGCTGCCCGCGCGTGACGCGGAGTGGCTGGGCTTTCGCCCCACGATGCCCGATGCGCTGCCCGTGCTCGGCCCCGCCCCCGGCGCGCCGCGCATCCTGCACGCCTTCGGGCATCAGCACCTCGGCCTTACGCTGGGCGGGCTGACCGGGCGCATCATTGCCGATCTCTGCGAGGGGTGGCAGCCGAACCTCGCGCTGGAGCCGATACGCCCGGACCGACGGTTCTTCTGAACGGCGGTCAGGCTGGCGTGGCCAATGTTTCCATCAGGGCCGAGATCGGGGCGTCCTCCAGCCCGGCGACGGCCTGCGCCACCGCCTCGGTGCGGGCGGCAGGCAGGGTCAGCCCCGCGTTGGCGATGAACTTGGCCTGCGCCGCCTCCAGCGATAGCCGCCGGGGGCCCGCACCGTTGTTGACCGGCACATGGGCCTCCAGCCGCCGCCCGTCCGCCAGCACCAGCCGAAGGCCGCCCGAGTAGAAATCGGGGAAGCGGCTGTGCGGGTCGGTCACGCAGGTGCAGCGGGCGGCGAGCGCCTGCACCTCCGCGTCGGCCAGCGCCGCCTCTGAAAGCTCGGCCAGCCCGAAGCGGCCCTTGAGCAGCGCGGTGGCGACCACGTAGGGCGCGGAAAACTGCGCTTCATAGGCGCTGCGCGTCCGGCGCTTCTGCTCGATCGGCTCGGCCACCACCTGCATCGTCTCATCGGGCAGGAGGATCTCGACCGCGTCGATTTCCGCCCCGCCGATCTCACCCTGCAAGCCGATGGCCGCCTCGGCGGCGCCGTGGATGTAATGGCAGACGGGGTAGGGCTTCAGCGCCGTGTCCGCCAGCTTCCATTGGTGCCCCAGCCCCTCGGTGATCTCTGCCAGCTCCACCGTGACCGCGTCGGGCAGGTGGGTGTCGAAAATGCCGAAGCGGCCCTCCAGGGGGCGGGCCGGGCCGACAAAGCCGTGCCGCCCGAAGGTGGCGCAGGTGATGCCGGTCGAGGCGGCCCAGCCGGGGTGCAGCCGCTTGGTCCAGGCCCCGTCTTCGAGGTAGACCTGCACGCCCGAGGCGGTGCTGGCGGCCATGCCGAGCGCATTGACGTGGTCCGTCACCTCCGCGCCCATCAGCCGCCCGGCGGCCAGCGCGGCGCTGAAATGGCCCAGAACGCCGGTGGCGTGAAACCCCTGCCGCTGGAAGCCGCCCTTCGCCGCCGCGCCGAGGCGGATCGCCGCCTCCATGCCGAGGCAATAGGCCACCAACGCCTCCCGGCCCGTGACCCCGCGCTGCTCTGCCACTGCCAGAACGGCGGGCAGCACGGCGGCGGTGGGGTGGAGGATGGCC
>NZ_QTNQ01000165.1 GCF_018424695.1 Vannielia litorea | reverse complement strand
GGTGCGGGTGTAAAGGGTGGGGTGGAGTATTTGCAGCAAGAAAATGAAGCGGGGCGCGTCTTGGTGGTGCCGGTCGCGGTTATTGCGCAGCGTGGAGCAACGGGGTTGCGTTGTCGCGGTAGAGGTAGTCGCGCGTGACCGGGACAGCGTGTTGGCTGTGGGCGAGCTGGTAGTGGAACACCGCTTGCGGCCCCTCCTCGAAGGCGGCTTCGCAGGCGCAGAGGTAGAAGCGCCACATTCGGACGAAGCGCTCGTCGTAGCGGGTGCGCACCCAGTCCAGCGCCGCCTCGAACCGGTTGCGCCAGGCGCGCAGGGTTGGCCCGTAGTGGCCGCGCCAGATTTCGACATCGGTGGTGGAGAGCCGGGCGGCCTCGATGGCAGGGGCCAACTCGGACTGGGCCGGGATGTACCCGCCGGGGAAGATATACCTGTCGAGCCAGGGCGAGGTGGCGTGGGGGCGCGCGAGGTTGCCGATTGTGTGGATCAGCGCGACGCCATCGGGGGCCAGCAGCTCATGGACCCGCGAGAAATAGGTGGAGAACTGCGGCAGGCCGACGTGCTCCAGCATTCCGACCGATACGATCCTGTCGAAGCGGTCTTCCAGCTTGCGGTAGTCGGTCAGGCGAAACGTGACCTGTTCGGAAAGCCCCGCTGCCTCGGCCCGCGCTCGCGCCGTGGCGAGCTGGTTTTGCGAAAGCGTCACGCCTGTGACCTGTGCCCCATAGTCCCGCGCCAGCGTCAGCGCCATGCCGCCCCAGCCACATCCGATGTCGAGCACGCGCATGCCCGGCTCGATGAGCAGCTTGCCGGCGATATGCGCCTTCTTGGCCGCCTGCGCCTCTTCGAGGGTCATCCCGGGGCGGGAAAAATAGGCGCAGCTATATTGCATATCGGCATCCAGCATGCGGGCGTAGAGATCGTCGGAGATGTCGTAGTGGTGCTGCACGTTGCGGCTGGAGCGGGCGATGCCGTTGCGGGTGGCCAGCGCCCGGGTGGCGATGCGCAGTGTGTCGGCGGCGCGGAACCATGGCGGCATGGCGCCCCGGTGCAGGTTGCGGACCATGAGCGCGAGGAAGCCATAGCAATCGTCATTCTCGAGCTGAAGGCGGCCATCCATATAGCCCTCGCCGATGCCAAGCTGCGGTCGCAGGGCGATCTGGCGCAGGATGCTCTCGTCGGTGAGGCGCCCGGCAACCTCGATGTCACCGCCCGGCCCGTAGGTGCTTGTGCTGCCATCCGGCCAGCGAAGTGAGAGGCGGCCTTCCACGATCATGCCGCGCAGGAGCCTGTCGATCATCGCTTTCCACATCGGAATTCACCCCCGCTGTAGTTTGTTCGCACGTCCCCTAAATGGTTAACGCCAGAAGAATTGGCTTGGTTTCACCTCGCGTCAAGTTTCCGGACGTCCGGCCCGGGTTGACTTCCGCGCATCAAGGCGGTGTATCGGCGCGAACCGATACGTGTGACCGGAAGGGACCGAACCATGCATGCCTACCGCAGCCATACCTGCGCCGAGCTGACGAAGCAGAACGTGGGCGACACCGTGCGTCTTGCCGGCTGGGTGCATCGGGTGCGAGATCACGGCGGGGTGCTCTTCATCGACCTGCGCGACCATTACGGGGTGACGCAGGTGATCGCCGATGGCGACAGCCCGGTGTTTGCCGAGCTGGAGAAGGTGCGCAGCGAGTGGTGCATCCGGATCGATGGCAGCGTGAAGGCGCGCGACGAGAGCCTTGTGAACCCCAAGCTGCCGACCGGCGAGATCGAGGTGTATATACGCGATATGGAGGTGCTGGGCGCCGCCGGCGAGCTGCCGCTGATCGTGTTCGGTGACCAGGAGTACCCGGAAGAGACCCGGCTGAAATACCGTTACCTCGACCTGCGCCGCGAGGCGATGCAGCAGAACATGACCCTGCGCTCGGATGTGGTGGCAAGCGTGCGCCGCCGGATGTGGGACAAGGGCTTTCGGGAATACCAGACGCCTATTATCACGGCGAGCAGCCCCGAGGGCGCGCGGGACTTTCTGGTGCCGTCGCGCCTGCACCCCGGCAAGTTCTATGCCTTGCCGCAGGCGCCGCAGCTCTTCAAGCAGCTCATCATGGTGTCGGGCTTCGACAAGTACTTCCAGATCGCGCCCTGCTTCCGCGACGAAGACCCGCGCGCCGACCGGTCACCGACCGACTTCTACCAGCTCGATCTGGAGATGAGCTTCGTCGAGCAGCAGGATGTGTTCGACACCGTGTCGCCGGTGATTGCGGGCGTGTTCGAGGAGTTCGGCGGGGGCCGGAAGGTGGATGATCCGGCGACCTGGCCGCAGATCCCCTATGCCGAGGCGGCGCTGAAATATGGCACCGACAAGCCGGACCTGCGCAACCCGATCGAGATGCAGGTGGTTTCGGAGCATTTTGCCGGGAGTGGTTTTGCGATTTTCGCCAAGCTGCTGGAGCAGGAGGGCACCGAGATCCGTGCCATTCCGGCGCCCACGGGCGGCTCGCGCAAGTTCTGCGACCGGATGAATGCCTTTGCTCAGAAGGAAGGGCTGCCGGGTATGGGGTATATCTTCTGGCGGAAAGTTGAGCTGTCTGACGCGTCAAAATTCGCGCCGGATGATGACGTCTGGCAGCACGCTCGCGAACAGACGCTCAACGACCTTCGAGCGAAAGGTGAGCTTCCTGACAACGATATGGTGGGCTTCGAAACCCGCGACTACTATTTCGAAGCTGCTGGCCCGCTGGCAAAGAACATCGGCTTTGAACGTTCCGAAGCAATTCGACTTCAGCTCGGACTATCGGGTGGCGATGCAGCGTTCTTCCTCGGGGGCAAGCCCAAGACCTTCGAGGGCGTGGCGGGCAAGGCCCGCACCGTGATCGGCGAGGAGCTGGGGCTGACCGACAAGGACCGGTTCGCCTTCGCCTGGATCGTGGATTTCCCGATCTACGAGAAGGATGCCGAGACCGGCGAGATCGACTTTGAGCACAACCCCTTTTCCATGCCGCAGGGCGGGATGGAGGCGCTGCAGGGCGATCCGCTCGCCGTGAAGGGCTATCAGTATGACCTTGCCTGCAACGGTTATGAGCTGGTCAGCGGCGCGATCCGGAACCACAAGCCAGAAGTGATGCTGAAGGCCTTCGAGATCGCGGGCTATGGTGAGGAGGAGGTGAAGGCGCGCTTTGGCGGGCTCTACACCGCCTTTGGTTACGGCGCCCCGCCGCACGGTGGCTGCGCAGCGGGCATCGACCGGATCGTGATGCTGCTGGCCGATGAGGAGAACCTGCGCGAGGTGGTCATGTTCCCGATGAACCAGCGCGCGGAAGACCTGATGATGGACGCGCCCTCCGAGCCGACCAACGAGCAGCTGCGCGAGTTGGGCTTGCGGGTGGTGAAGGAAGAGTGAGCCGGTGGCGCCGGGACGGGTGATCCTGATCCACGGGGCCTCCAGCGCGGGGAAATCGACATTGGCGCGGGCGGTGCGGGAGGCATTGCCTGCGCCTTTTGTTCATTTGACCTTCGACCAGTTGATCGACAGCGGGGCCCTGCCGCGCGGCGCGGGCTGGGCGGCGGTGCGGGCGCGGGTGTTTGACGGATGGCACCGGGCCGTGGCCGCGATGGGGGC
>NZ_QTNQ01000164.1 GCF_018424695.1 Vannielia litorea | reverse complement strand
CATCCGCTTCCCCCTTCCGCCCCCATCCGCTACACTCCCGGCCAACCAAAAGCCCGATAAAGAGCAGCACCACATGGCCGACGACCTCCTCACCGGAAAAGAACCCTCCACCTATGACGCCAGCTCCATCCAGGTGCTGGAAGACATGGAGCACGTCCGCCTGCGCCCCGGCATGTATATCGGCGGCAAGGACGACCGGGCGCTGCACCACATGGTGGCAGAGATCATCGACAACTCGATGGACGAGGCGGTGGCGGGCCATGCCACCTGGATCGAGGTCGAACTGCACGAGAACGGCCATGTCTCGGTGCGCGACAACGGCCGCGGCATCCCGATCGGCGCCCACCCGAAAGACCCCTCCAAATCCGCGCTAGAGATCATCTTCTGCACCCTCAACGCGGGCGGCAAGTTCTCGGGCGACAGCTATGAAACCTCCGGCGGCCTCCACGGCGTCGGCTCCTCCGTGGTCAACGCCCTCTCCGATCACCTGCGCGTGGAAGTGGCGCAAAATCGCGAGCTCTACGCGATGGAGTTCTCCCGCGGCGTGCCCCAGACCAAGCTGGAGAAAATCGGCGCCGCCCCCAACCGGCGCGGCACCACCGTCACCTTCCACCCCGACCCCGAGATCTTCGGCTCGCTCAAGCTCAAGCCCCACCGCCTGTTCAAGATGGCCCGCTCCAAGGCCTACCTCTTCTCCGGCGTCGAAATCCGCTGGAAGTCCGCCATCCCCGACGGCGACATGCCGATGGAGGCCAGGTTCCACTTCCCCGGCGGCCTCGCGGACTACCTCAAGGAAGCCATGGGCGAGGCAACCACCTATGCCGAGGCCCCCTTCGCCGGCACCGTGTCGTTCGAAAAGTTCAACGCCCCCGGCAAGGTCGAATGGGCCATCAACTGGACGCCTTCACGCGACGGCTTCATACAGTCCTACTGCAACACCGTGCCCACCCCCGAGGGCGGCACCCACGAGGCGGGCTTCTGGGCCGCCATCCTCAAGGGCATCAAGGCCTACGGCGAGCTGGTGAACAACAAGAAGGCCACCACCATCACCCGCGAAGACCTGATCACAGGCGCGGGCGCGCTGGTGTCCTGCTTCATCCGCGAGCCCGAGTTCGTCGGCCAAACGAAAGACCGCCTCGCCACCACCGAGGCCCAGCGCATGGTCGAAAACTCCGTGCGCGACCACTTCGACAACTGGCTGGCCTCCAACACCAAATCCGCAGGCGCCATCCTCGATTTCCTCGTCCTGCGCGCCGAAGAGCGCCTGCGCCGCAAGCAGGAGAAGGAAACCGCCCGCAAGACGGCCACCAAAAAGCTCCGCCTCCCCGGCAAGCTGGTCGATTGTTCCTCCAACACCCGCGACGGCACCGAGCTGTTCATCGTCGAGGGCGACTCGGCGGGCGGCTCCGCCAAGATGGCCCGCAACCGCGTCAACCAGGCCCTGCTGCCCCTGCGCGGCAAAATCCTCAACGTGCTCGGCGCCGCCTCTTCCAAGCTCGGCTCCAACAACGAGATCTCCGACCTGACACAGGCCCTCGGCGTCGGCCTCGGGAGCAAGTTCAACCTCGACGACCTGCGCTACGACAAGATCATCATCATGACCGACGCCGACGTCGACGGCGCCCACATCGCCTCCCTGCTGATGACCTTCTTCTTCACCCAGATGCGCCCGATGATCGACGCCGGCCACCTCTACCTCGCCTGCCCGCCCCTCTTCCGCCTGACCCAAGGCAGCAAACGCGTCTACTGCCTGGACGAAGCCGAACGCGACACCTGGCTGGAAAAAGGCCTCGGCGGCAAAGGCAACATCTCCTCAAGCCGCTTCAAGGGCCTGGGCGAGATGGACGCGAAAGACCTGAAAGAAACCACAATGGACCCGGCCACCCGCCAGCTGATCCGCGTGACCATCGACGAGGACGATCCCGGGGAGACGGGGGATCTGGTGGAACGGCTGATGGGCAAGAAGCCGGAACTGCGGTTCCAGTATATTCAGGAGAATGCTAGGTTTGTTGAGGAGTTGGATGTTTGAGCTTCACCATTACCAGTAGAATTTTCAGTGAATATAGGAGTAACAGCGTTGAACATTCTTAAGGTTACGGTGTTTGCTGCAGTTGTATCGTACAGCTCTCACCTTCCCTTGCTGGCAAGCGAGGGTGCTGACGCCACCGTAAATCTGGTGATTCAAGAACTCATAGAAGACGTTCCGGACATTCGAGAACTTCTTGCTGACAAGGAGAATGCTCCGGAAAGCACCATGGTTTTCGGAAGCGACAAAACCGACATACAAGAGGACCTCGATGAACAACTGGATCGAATTATAAAGGTTCTCGTTGGAAGCGACTACGAGGCAGCCAGAGACGAACTATTTGAAATTGATGATGAGCTTTCGATCCTTACCCAGCACAGAGACGAGCTGCGCATACAATCACTTTCGGCCTTCGCCTCCCCGAGCGAATTGGGGATGAAAGATTGGTTGCTAAGGCGCGAATTCGCAACAGGTTCGAAAGAGGACCTTGAAGAGGATATTGCTGCTACCGAGAGAAACATAGCGGCATTGGAGAAGGCCAAACGCGACATCGAGTCTGCATTTGGAAATGCGCTAAGAGAGAAATATGACCTTTCGCTGTCTGTTGCGCAGATCAAATCTGTTCTCTATCAGATCAATGGTTCATCAATAGTCCAAGCGGCGATCACGTTCTCGGTCCTGAGGCAGATTGAAACCAGAATGGGTGAAATCCTCTCATCAACGGAGAATGAGACCATTCAGAGACGGTACTATGCCGTCGCGGCTGCCTTGAGATTGGTGACGATGAGGCTCCACCAAAATCATTTGGCTCGCTACGAACGGGAGTGGATCCCGAAGCTTCAAGACCTAATTTCAGAGAACAATGAATTAATATCTGAGACTGAAGAGGAACTTCGTGACGCAGGTTCAAGCAGTCGAATTCAGTCTTACGAAACAAATCTCTCGGTTCAGAGGAGAGTTTCAGAAGTGATGATGGATTACTCAACCCTTCTCTCTCAACGAAAAGCCGTCATTGAAAAACGTCTGATAGAATCTCAGAAAGATGCGAGGCTTGCAATCAATACACTTAAAACCCTTGAAAACGCGGCAATTCTCAGTGAGCAGTTTCGAATATCTGACGAAGAGTTCCGATCTATGGTTCAGATCGAAAACGCGGATCTGATTCCGCTGGATGATGAAGAAATCTTCCAGCGTTATGTCGATATCTCAAAGCAGATGGCAATTAACTGAGCGCGATCAGATCGCTCTCATTCCCTCACCCGCGACCCCAAGCCGAGCAGCGCCGACCCGCGGGGTGGCACCCCAACACAAACGCGGATGCGCTTTATGGCTCAGCGCACATCCTAGCCCGGAGGTCTGCGAGGCCCAGATTAAGCGCCGCCCCGGGGGGCGGGTCGGCGGTGCCCGGCGCCTTCGGCGCGCATCGGGCGGGTGCACAGCTCTCACCAAACGCCGCATTCGCCGCATAACCACCGTCATCCTCGGGCCTGACCCGAGGATCTCCCCCACCTCGGAGCAAAATTGGCCAGAGATCCTCGGGTCGAGCCCGAGGATGACACCAAGCCCCCCAAACGGAACCCCACCTCCTCTCCCCCGTTG
>NZ_QTNQ01000163.1 GCF_018424695.1 Vannielia litorea | reverse complement strand
GCCACCAGCTTCTCCGCCGCAGAAGCCTTCGAGCAAAACCCCGGCGGTGCGGCCACCGTGCGGCGGCGCGGCAACGCCGATGCCTTCTCCCAGCCCTCCGGCAACATCGACTTCGCCCGCGAACTGGATTTCAAGCTGGGCAACGGCCTCTTCCGCAAGCTCTGGGTCTCCGCCCCTTCCTCGACGCTCGCCTCCGACGGGCTCGGCCCGCTCTACAACGCCCGCTCCTGCCAGCGCTGCCACTTGAAAGACGGGCGCGGCCACCCGCCCCAGCCGGGCGAGGACGATGGCACCACCATGTTCCTGCGCGTCTCCATCCCCGGCGGGCCCGAGGACGGCATCGCCGAGATCGAGGGCTACCTCGCCACCCTCCCCGAGCCCACCTACGGCGGCCAGATGCAGGACCATTCCCTGCCCGGCATCCCCGCCGAATACCGCCTCGGCATCACCTATGAGGAAATCCCGGTGGCGCTTTCGGGCGGCGAAACCGCCTCCCTCCGCGCGCCCACTTACACGGCCGACAACCTCGGCTGGGGCCCGCTCCACCCGGAGGCCATGCTCTCCCCCCGCGTCGCCCCCCAGATGATCGGCCTCGGCCTGGTCGAGGCGATCCCGGCGGCAGACATCCTCGCAAACGCCGATGAAGACGACGCCGACGGCGATGGCATCTCGGGCCGCGCCAACATCGTCTGGTCGCTGGAGCATGACAAACCCATGCTCGGCCGCTTCGGCCTCAAGGCCGGCATGCCCACCATCCGCGAGCAATCCGCCGCCGCCTTCGCCGGGGACATCGGCATCAGCACCCCGCTCCACCCCAGCGGCGCGGGTGATTGCGTCCTCGCCCAATCCGCCTGCCAGCAAGCCCCCCACGGCGACACCGACGCGCGCGGCTTCGAGATCGGCGCCGACGGGCTCGACCTTGTCACCTTCTACTCCCGCAACCTCGCCGTCCCCGCCCGCGTGGCGGTGGATGACCCGCAGGTGCTCCACGGCAAGCAGGTGTTCTACGACACCGGCTGCACAAGCTGCCACACACCCAAATTCGTCACCCACCGGCTCGACGGCCAGCCCGAACAAAGCTTCCAGCTCATCTGGCCCTATTCCGATTTCCTGCTGCACGACATGGGCGAGGGGCTGGCCGACAATCGCCCCGAGGCGCGGGCGACGGGCACCGAGTGGCGCACCGCCCCGCTCTGGGGCATCGGCCTGACGGAACAGGTGAGCGGCCACACCCAGTTCCTTCACGATGGCCGCGCCCGCAATCTCCTCGAAGCCATCCTCTGGCACGGCGGCGAGGCCCGGCCCCAGCGGGACGCCGTGGTGGAGATGCCCCCCGAAGACCGCGCCGCCCTGATCCGCTATCTCGAAAGCCTGTAGGGTGGGCAATCTGCCCACCATCCGAAAGCCCCCGATGAAACATCTGCTCACTGCCCTCCTCCTCGCCACCCCGCTCCACGCAGGCGTGCCCGAAGCCATCGAAGGCCACATCCTCCCGCGCCACGCCGCATTCGCCGAGGCCGCCAGCGCGCTCGACGCCGCCGCGCAGGCCGATTGCACCGCAGAGGCCCTGAAGCCCGCCTACCACGATGCCTTCGACGGCTGGATCGGCGTGCAGCACCTCGCCCTCGGGCCCTTGCAGGATCTCGGCGGCCCGCTCGCCCTGCAATTCTGGCCCGATACCAAGGGCTTCACCGCGCGCCAGCTCGACCTGCTGCTGAAGGCCGCCGACCCGGCCACCACCACGCCCGAAGGTTTCGCCGCCCAGTCGGTCGCCGTGCAGGGCTTCATGGCGCTGGAGCGCATGCTCTACGACGAGGCGCTCTCGGGCTACGAACCCGGCAGCTTTTCCTGCGCCCTCACCCGCGCCATCGCCCATGACATCGCCGCCAAGGCCGAGGCGCTGAACGCCGGCTGGCCCGCCACCGCCGAGGCCCTGCGCACGGCGGGCGACGACGGCAACACCACCTACCTCGCGCCCCGCGAGGCCGCGCAGGCGCTCTTCACCGCCCTGATCTCGGGCATCGAGTATAACGACGACGCCCGCCTCGCCCGCCCGCTGGGCAGCTTCGAAAAGCCCCGCCCCACCCGCGCCGAGGCCTGGCGCTCGGGCCGGTCCCAGCGCAACCTTGCACTCTCGCTGGAGGCGCTGGAAGAGCTCGCCCGCCTGCTGGCCGATGGCGAGGCCAGTGAAACGCAAAGGCTCTTCGACGAGACCGAGGCCTGGCTCGCGGACCTCGACGAACCCGGCTTTCAGGGCGTGAGCGACCCGGTCGCGCGCATGGGGGTCGAAAGCCTCACCTCCTACCTCGAACTGCTCAAAGAGACCGCCGCCGCCGAGGTTGGCGACCACCTGAACGTCGGACAGGGCTTCAACGCGCTCGACGGCGACTGACACAGACCCACGATTTTTCGTACGAAAAATCGTAACCCCGGAGACGCCCATGATTGCCCGTCGGCACTTCATCGCCAGCCTCGCCGCCGCCGCCGCCCTGCCGCGGGCTGGCTGGGCCGACGCGGGCGCGCCGGCCTATCTCGCCGCCGCCCGCGCGCCCTCGGGCGCCTACCAGCTCTGCGGCCTCTCCGCCGCGGGCGCGCTGCGCTTTCAGCTCCCCATGCCCAACCGGGGCCACGCCGCAGCCGCGCACCCCACCCGGCCCCAGGCCGTCGCCTTCGCCCGCCGCCCGGGCCGCTTCGCGCTGGTGATCGACTGCACCTCGGGCCGCGAAACCGCCCGGCTGGAGGCCCCCGCCGGGCGGCACTTCTACGGCCACGGGGCCTTCCTGCACGGTGGCACGGTGCTGGCCACCTCCGAAAACGCCTATGAAGGCGGCGAAGGCGTCATCGGCCTTTGGGCCCCCGATGAAGGCTACGCACGGATCGGCGAGGTCGCCTCCGGCGGGATCGGCCCGCATGAGATCCTGACGCTGCCCGGCGACGAGAACCTGCTGGTGGCCAACGGCGGGCTGCGCACCCACCCCGACTCGGAGCGCGCCGTGCTGAATCTTGACACCATGCGCCCAAACATCGCCGTCGTCTCGCCCGACAGCGGCCCGCGCGAGGTGGCCGAGCTGCCCCCCGAACTGCGCTTCAACTCCATCCGCCACCTCGCCCTGCGCGCCGACGGCCTTGCGGGCTTCGCCATGCAGTGGCAGCGCGATCTGGCCGAGCCGGTGCCGCTGCTGGGGCTCTGGCAGGCGGGCCAGCCGCTGCGGCTGTGCACGGCGCCGCCGCTGCGCGCGCTGGCGATGCAGGGCTATGCCGGGTCGGTCGCCTTTTCCGGTGACGGCGCCTTCGTCGGCATCACCTCGCCCCGCGGCGGGGAGGTGCAGATTTTCGATGCCGCAACGGCGGAGCTGACGGCACATTGGCAACGGGCCGACATCTGCGGCCTGGCCCCGCGCGGCGCGGGGTTCCTCGCGTCGGACGGCATGGGCGGGCTCTTTGCGCTGGCGGCAGGCGGCACCGCCACGCCACTGGCCCGGCATCAGGCGAGCTGGGACAATCATCTCGTGCCGGTGCACGGGGTGTGAAGCCCGTGGGGGCCGGCTGCCCGCACGCCGCGCCGTTCAGTGGGGGCCAGCCCCCCACACCAAGTCGTTCAGTGGGGGGCCAGCCCCCCACACCC
>NZ_QTNQ01000162.1 GCF_018424695.1 Vannielia litorea | reverse complement strand
TCGCAGATGCGAAGAGGGGCCGAAGGGGCCCGATGAGCTGCCCCGGCGGGCGGTGGGCAGATTGGCCACCCTACGCGGCAAGCACGGGGGCGGCGGCGATCAGGGCTTGCGTGTAGGGGTGTGCGGGGGCGGTGAAGACCTGGCTTGTGGGGCCTTCCTCGACGATCTCGCCTGCCTGCATCACCAGCACCCGGTCGGTCACGTTGCGCACCACCGAGAGGTCGTGGCTGATGAAAAGGTAGGAGAGGCCGCGCTCCGCCTGGAGCTTGGCCAGCAGGTCGAGGATGCGGGCGCGGACCTGCACGTCGAGCGCCGAGACCGCCTCATCCAGCACGATAAGCTCGGGGTGGGTGATGAGGGCGCGGGCGATGGCGATGCGCTGGCGCTGGCCGCCGGAGAACTCGTGGGGGTATTTCCGGGCGTCTTCGGGGGAGAGGCCGACGGCGGTGAGGGCCTCGGCGATGCGCCCGGGCAGGTCGGGCGGTTTGCCGGTGAGGTGGAAGGGCTCGGCGATGAGGCGGGCCGTGCGGTGGCGCGGGTTGAAGCTGCCGTAGGGGTCCTGGAACACGACCTGAAGGCGGCGGCGCAGGTCGAAGCCCATGGCGGGCGTCACCGGCTGGCCGTCGAGCGCGATGGAGCCGCCTTGCAGCGGGTCGAGGCCGAGGATGGCGCGGGTGAGGGTGGACTTGCCGCAGCCGCTCTCGCCGACGAGGCCGAGGCTTTCGCCTTGTTTCAGGGTGAAGGAGACGCCGTTCACCGCGCGGAAGGGCCCGTTTCGGGAGGGGTACTCACGGATGGCCCCCTGCACAGAGAGCAGCGGTGTGTCTTCGATGCGGGTGGCCGCCCTGTCGGGCTGGTGGGCGGAGGCTTCCAGCAGGGCGGCGGTGTAGGGGTGGCGGTGGTGGCGGATGATCCGGGCCGAGGGGCCGTGCTCCACCACCTCGCCCGATTTCATCACCGCGATCTCGTCGGCCATGTCGGACACGACGGCGAGATCGTGGGTGATGAGCAGCAGCGCCATGCCCTCCTCGCGCACCAGCTCGCGCAGGAGGTCGAGGATCTGGGCCTGTGTCGTCACGTCGAGCGCGGTGGTCGGCTCGTCGGCGATCAGCAGGCGGGGGCGCAGGGCGATGGCCATGGCGATGCAGACGCGCTGGCGCTGGCCGCCGGAAAGCTCGTGCGGATATCGGGTAGCGGGGATGGCCGAGAGGCCGACACGGTCGAGCTTTTCGCGGGCGATGGCGGCGGCCTCGGCGCGGGAGGCGGCGCCGTGGATACGCAGGGTTTCCGCCACCTGTGCGCCGATGGGCTGCATTGGGTTGAGCGCCGTCATCGGCTCCTGGAAGATCATGCCGATCTCGTTGCCGCGGATCTGGCAGAGGCGGCGTTCGGGGGCTTGGCGCAGGTCTTCGCCGTCGAGGGAGGCGGTGCCGGTGGTATCGGCCCCCTCGGGCAGCAGGCCCATGATGGAAAGCGCCGTCATGCTCTTGCCGGAGCCGGACTCGCCGACGAGGCCGAGGATCTGGCCGGGGGCGAGTGTGAGGGAGACCTCGCGCAGGATCGGAGTGCCGTGGATGGCGAGGGAGAGGTCGTGCAGCGCGATCATTGGACGGCCCTGCGCAGGCGGGGGTCGAGCATGTCACGCAGCCCGTCACCCATCAGGTTGAGGCCGAGGACCATGGCGACGATGGAGAAGGCGGGCAGCATGGCGAGGCGCGGGGTGCCGTAGAAGAAGGTTTGCGCGTCGGCCAGCATCCGGCCCCAGCTTGGCGTGGGCGGTTGTGCGCCGAGGCCGACGTAGGAGAGGCCTGCCTCGGCGAGGATGCCCAGCGAGAACTGGATGGTGGCCTGCACCACCAGCAGGTTGGCGATGTTGGGCAGGATATGTTCGGTGGAGATGCGGGCGCGGGATTTGCCTGCCACGCGCGCGGCGAGGATGAACTCGCGCTGCCACACGCCCAGCGCCGCGCCGCGCGCGACGCGGGCGAAGACGGGGATGTTGAAGATGCCGATGGCGAGGATGGCGTTGATCGCGGAGGGGCCGAAGGTGGCGGTGATGAGGATGGCGATGACGAGGGAGGGGAAGGCGAAGGTGAGGTCGTTCGCCCGCATGATGAGTTCGTCGAGCAGCGAGCCGCGGGCGGCGGCGGCGGTGAGGCCGAGGGGCACGCCGATGGTGAGGCCGATGGTGACGGCGACGAGCGCGACGGCGATGGAGGTGCGCGCGCCCGCCATCAGCATGGAGAGCAAATCGCGCCCGAGGTGATCGGTGCCGAGGAGGTGGGTGGCGTTTGGGGCGGCGAGCTTGTTGGCGATCGAGAGGTCGAGGGTGGAATGGGGTGTCCAGGCGAGGGAGAGCAGCGCGGCGGCGAGGAAGACGGCCGTGAGGGTGGCGCCGATGAGGAGTTGGGTGGGGAGTTTCATGCGGGGTGCCGGTCTGTAAAAGAATTGGTTGTGCGGGGTGCCCGCACGGAGCGCGCCGAAGGCGCCGTGCAGCGCCGTCCCGCCCGTCGCACCGTAGGTGCGCCGTCGAATGATGGCCCGCCTGTGGCGGGACGGGGCGGCGCTTGGGTGACGTAGGTGCTGACCTCGGAGGTCAAATGACCACTCGACGATAAAGCGCACCCGAAGTTCTGTTGTTTGCGCCACCCCGCGGGACGGCGCTGCACGGCTTGCGTTGCGAGGGGTGGGCGCGGCTTCACCTCCGCCTCCTCAGCCTTGGGTCCGCCAGCCCGTAGGCGATGTCGGTCAGGAAGGTCACGCAGATGACGGCGAAGACCAGCAGCATCACCGCGCTTTCGACCACGATGAGGTCGCGCTGGGTGATGGCCTGGAAGATCAGCCGGCCGAGGCCGGGGAGGTAGAAGACGTTTTCGATGATGATCGCCCCCGCCAGCAGGAAGGAGAATTGCAGCCCGAGGATGGTCAGCACCGGCACCAGCGCGTTGCGCAGGGCGTGGCGGGTGAGGGCCTGGGCGCGGGTCAGCCCCTTGGCGCGGGCGGTGCGGATGAAATCCTGGCCCAGCACCTCGATCAGCGCGGAGCGCATGACGCGGGCGAGGATGGAGGCCTGCGGCAGGGCGAGCGCCACCGCTGGCAGGGTCAGCGCCTTCAGCCCCGGCCAGAGGCCCGCGTCCCAGCCGGGAAAGCCGCCTGCGGGAAAGAGCGGAATGGTGATGGCGAAGGCCAGCACCAGCAGCATGCCGAACCAGAAGTTGGGCACGGCGATGCCGAGCTGTGTGATCCCCATGATGCCGTAATCCGTCGCCCGGCCCCGGAAGGCGGCCGCCACCAGCCCGACAGGGATGGCGATGAGCGTGGAGAGCACCAGCGCATAGGCGGCCAGTGGCGCGGAGACGGCGAGGCGGTCGGCGATGAGGCCTTCGACCGGAACGCGGTAGGTGTAGGAGGTGCCCATGTCACCCTGCATCAGCCCGGTGATCCAGCGCAGGTAGCGCTCCGGCGTGGTGCCATCGAGCCCGAGTTCGCTGCGCAGGGCGGCCACCGTCTCTGGCTGGGCGTTCAGCCCCAGCATGAAGGCCGCCGGATCGCCGGGGATCACCTCGAGCATGAAGAAGATCACCACGCTGGCCGCGACGAGCGAGAGCGCGAGGGAGATCAGGCGGGAGGCGAGGTAGCGGGCCATGGGGCGACGCTAGGGGATTGAT
>NZ_QTNQ01000161.1 GCF_018424695.1 Vannielia litorea | reverse complement strand
GCGCTGAGGCGAGGGCGGGGAAGCCCCCCGCCCCACCACTCTCCCGCCCGGCAGCACCCATTCAGCCTGCCGGGCCTGATTTTTGACCATGCCATTTACCCGCGCCTCTGGCCCGGACCAACCGATCAAGGAAAGCCGATGTTTCTCCGTCCCACCCTCACCGCCACAGCCCTCACCCTCCTCCTTACCGGGCCACTCGCCGCCCAGGAGGCCCCGGCCACGCTGCCCGAGGGCTTTGCCGCCCTCGCCGCCGAGCACGGGCTCACCTTCGACGTGGCAGCTGGCACCCTCAGTCCCGGCGGCACCATCACGGCCTACGAGCTGGAGCTTGAAGGCGGCAGGCATACCCTGCGGTTCGGCGACTGCGATGATGCGGGCTGCGATACGATCACCATCACCTCGATCCTGCCCAACACGGCCGGGCTCGATGGCAGAACCCTCTACAACGAGCTTGAATCCGGCAACCTGGCCGCCTTCGGCAAGGCTCACGTGCGCAACATAGCCGTTCGGGCCGAGAACGTCCGGGTCGAAACCACCTTTACCGACACCGAGGCCGACGCGCTGGCGAAAGCCATTGGCAAATGGCGGCTCGGTATCCTGGAGCTCACCGGGCTTCTGGCCACCCCACGTCCCGACCCGACCGACAGCCTGCCCGCCGTCTTCAGCCCCGATGCGCTGGCCGAAACGCTCTCAGCCCTCGGCGCAACCATGGAGCCCGACACAGAAGGCGGCGCCCGCTTGCCCGAGGACGAAAAGAGCTTTCTCGTCACCGGCCAGGACTTCTACTACCTCGCAACCTTCACCGGCTGCCGGGCCGAGGGCTGCACCGGGCTCACCCTTCAGGCCGCGGTCGCAAATCCCGGTCGCCTGACCGGGGCGCGGTTCAACGAGATCTACGACGGCGGGCGCTTTGCCTTCATCAGCGACAGCGAACTGCGCTACAACGTCCAGGCCAACCTGCGCGTGGTGACGCTCACCACCGAGGTCTGGCCCGAAATGGCGGATGATCCGGAGCGGCTGCAGGCCAACCTCGCCATATTGCACCGCTACATCACCGAGCTGAGCGCCGCCCTCGCCGAGGCCCCGCCCGCGCCCGACCCGCTGGAGCAGACGGTGCGCAGCCCGGAAGACGTGGCGCGGCTGATCCGCGCGCTGGGCTGGTCCGCTGCCGCCGTCAGAAGCGCGCGCGGTCACGTGATCAAAGTGAATACACGCAGCGCGCCGATCCTGATCTACTACGCGGGATGCAAGTCTGAGAAACAGCCGGCGGACTGCCGGTTCGTGCTGCTGGAGTCTTCGCTTCAGCTTCGCGAGTCTCCGGGTGCGGAGGCCATCGCGCGCTATACGGAGGGCAGCTTCTGCTGCAAGGCCGTCTGGTCGGCGGAAGACAAGCGGCTGACCCAGGTGATGAGCCTGCCCCTGCGGCCCGGGATCGACGCCGCCCTGATCGAGGAGAGCCTTGTAATCTTCCGCTCGCAGTTCTCCCTGTTCGAAAAAACCTTTGCCGAGGTTGATTAACCTGCCCCTGCGGTCCTGCCGTCTTCGGCGATCACGCCGCCTGACCGATCAGCGCCAGCGCCTGCCGGGCAAAGGCCTCCACCTCCGCCCTTGGCCGCCCTGCGCGGATGCGCAGCGCGCAGGAGTGCATCACGGCCGCCGCCAGCGCGCCCCGCGTCTCGGCCTCACCCGCCCCGGCTGTGGCGTAAAATGCCGCCATTCCGGCATCGGTCTGCTCCAGCACATCTGACAGGAAGTCTCGTACCCGTGGCACCTCTTGCGCCGCAACGGCGGCTGTGCTGCTGAGCAGGCAACCGCGCGGCACCTCGTCCCCGGCATAGAGCGCTATGGCCTCCATCATGAAGGCCTCCACCCCACCCTCGCCGCTCCGCGCGGAAAAGAGCGCGGCCATCGCCTCGGCATAGCGCCGCAGCGTTGCCATGTAGAGCCCGGCCTTGTCGCCATAGGTGGCATAGAGGCTCGCCCGCTCCAGCCCGGTCGTGGCCACCAGATCGGCGATCGAGGTCTCGGCAAAGCCCTTCTCCCAGAAGGCGGCCATCGCCCTCTCAAGAACCTGCTCTTCATCGAAGGCCCGGGGCCTTCCGCGCCTTTTTGGAACGCTCATTCAATATTTCCTTGACGGCAACTCTGATTTCTTGACTGATCGTTCCATAAATCACGAAGGAGTCGCAAGATGGATCTTTATATCTCCCCCATGGCCTGCTCGCTGAGCGCCCGGATCACTGTCTATGAGGCCGGGCTCGAGGGCCGTGTGGCCCTGCATAACGTCCGCCTGCCCGACCAGCGCCTCGAAGACGGCAGCGCCTTTGCCGCCATCGCCCCGCAAGGCCGCGTTCCCGCGCTGGTCACCGGCGAGGGCGCGCTGCTGACGGAGAATGCCGCCATCCTGCAATACCTGGCCGATCTCGCGCCGAAAAGCGGCCTGGCCCCGCCTGCCGGCAGCTTCGCCCGCAGCGCGCTGCACCAATGGCTCAGTTTCATCGGGAGCGAGCTGCACAAGCTGGTCTTCGCCCCGCAGTTCAGCGCCGAGGCGCCCGCCGAGGCCCGCCGCTTCGCGCTGGACAAGGGCCTGCCACCACGCTTCGGTCACCTTGAGGCCGTGCTCTCCCAGGGCGGCCCCTGGTTGCTGGGGGGCGCTTTTACCGTGGCCGATGCCTACCTGCTGACCATGCTCAACTGGGCCGTCCACCTGAACCTGGATACTGCATCCTGGCCCGCAATCGAGGCCTGGTATGGCCGCGCGCTGGAGCGTCCGGCGGTTCAGCGGGCCATGGCGGAGGAAATGGCGCTTTACAAGGCCGCCTGAGCCGGGCCTTACGCCTCCAGTTCGGCGTCCCAGTACAGGTAATCCACCCAGCTGTCGTGCAGGTAATTCGGCGGAAACCGGCGACCCATGTTCATCAGCTCGCCCGCGCTGGGGGGCCGGGGCGGCTTGCGCAGGCTCATGCCGGTCTGCGCAAGTTGCCGCGAGCCTTTACGCAGGTTGCAGGGCGCGCAGGCGGCCACCACGTTTTCCCAACTCGTGCGTCCGCCCCGGGCGCGCGGCACCACGTGGTCAAAGGTAAGGTCTCCCTTCGCCCCGCAGTATTGGCAGCGGAATTCGTCCCTCAGAAACAAATTAAAGCGCGTGAAGGCCACGCGCTTTTGAGGTTTTACATAGTCTTTGAGGACGACAACGGAGGGGATCCTGATCTCGGTGGACGGACTTCGCACCACTTCGTCGTATTCGGCGATGATGCTCACCCGGTCGAGCCAGGCCGCCTTGATCGCCTCCTGCCAGGGCCAGAGGGAGAGCGGGTAGTAGGAGAGCGGGCGGTAATCGGCATTGAGCACCAAAGCGGGGTGGTGTCTGAGGTTTGTGGGTTCCCTGACGAAAGTCGTCCTGAAGTCACCGTCCATCGTGCCGTCTCTCCGTGCTCGCCTGCCTGTCGTTAATCGCCTGTCTCGCGCTCTGAGTCTTTCCTCGACTATATCTTGGGTTTTACCCCGCGCAACCCCCGCAACATGCGGTGTTGCCTCAACAAATGCCCCGATTCCATGACGGGGGCATGACAGTTATCCACAGGCCGGGTGACGCGTCATTGCTGCGACGCCGCATGTAGGGCGGGACGTGTCCCGCCGCCCCCCCCGCGCCGCTCACGCCTCCGCCATCTCCAAAAACATGCCCAACAGCCCCAGCTC
>NZ_QTNQ01000160.1 GCF_018424695.1 Vannielia litorea | reverse complement strand
CTCCCCGCACAAATCGCTCACCCTCCTGCCCCCCACGGCAAAAGGCCCCCGCCGCGTGGCGAGGGCCTTCCGACCTTCGAGGGAAACAAGGTCTTCTGAGCGCGGGTCAGGCGCGGTCGTCGATCACAAGGGTCACTTCGCCTTCGCCCTCGCTTTCAAAGCCCACCACATCTTCCGCGGCAAAGCCTTCTTCTTCGAGCGCGGCGGTCAGGTCGGCATTGGCCTCGATGGCCTCATGGAACGACGCCATCGCGTCGGCCTGCTTGTCGATTGCGTTATCGAGCGCGTTGCCCTGAGCGTCGCCTTCGACTTCGCTCAGCAACACGGTGTCAACGGTCACGTCTTCACCCAGCGCCTCGATCTCCGTCGCGGCCGCGGCGGTGGAACCGGTGTTGAGGCCCGAAATCACCGTGCCGTAGTTCACCTCCGCATCGGCGCTCGCGCCGCCTTCCATGGTGTCGGCCACTTCGGCAGTGCTATCCTGCACCTCTTCGGCGGTGCTGGTCACGGCATTGTCCACCTGATCGGTGGCGCTTTGTGCGGTCTCCATCGTGCCGCTCACCCCGGCCTCCACATCGGCGCCGGCCTCCATCCCGGTGCTACCGGCGATGGCAGCGGTGCTGACGGTGCCGGCCAGAAGGGCGGCGATGGTGCTCTTGGCAAGATTGCTGGTCATGGTGTCTTTCCTCCGTATGGTTCGGCGACGCGGTCCGCCGCCGTTCTGGCCCCACAACCATACGGGGCGCGTCCTGTTCCTCCCCCGGTTCCCAACGGCCGGACATCGGCCAAAATCGCGGATCCCCGCCGAAACGGGCACCGAGCCTCCGCAATTTCCCGCGCCCTCACAAACCCTTGCGTTGAACGTGCGCGCCCGCTTCCCCAAGGCCGCGCTTTCTGGCATAGGCTGCGCATGCTCGACGATGCCGATGATATCCACCCGCTGTTCCATGGCGCCCCCGCCACCACGGAGTTCAAGAAACTCCGCAAACGGATTGTGCGCGATTGCCGGGAGGCGATCGAGCAATACGGGATGATCGAGCGCGGGGCCCGCTGGCTGGTGTGCCTGAGCGGCGGAAAAGACAGCTACACGCTGCTCGCCGTCCTGCATGAGCTGCAATGGCGCGGCCTCCTGCCGGTGGAGCTTCTGGCCTGCAACCTCGACCAGGGCCAACCCGGCTTTCCGGCCACCGTGCTGCCCGAGTTCCTCGAGCGCATGGGCGTGGAGCACCGGATCGAGTATCAAGACACCTATTCCATCGTGAAAGAGAAGGTGCCCGCAGGGCGCACCTATTGCGCGCTCTGCTCGCGTCTGCGGCGCGGCAATCTCTACCGGATCGCGCGCGAGGAAGGGTGTTCTGCCGTGGTGCTGGGCCACCACCGGGATGACATCCTCGAAACCTTCTTCATGAACCTCTTCCACGGCTCGCGGCTGGCAACCATGCCGCCCAAACTGGTGAACGAGGAGGGCGATCTCTTTGTCTATCGCCCGCTGGCCCATGTGGCCGAGGCGGATTGCGAGAAATTCGCGCGCAGCATGAACTACCCGATCATCCCCTGCGATCTCTGCGGGTCTCAGGACGGGCTACAGCGCCAGCAGGTGAAGGCCCTGCTCGACCAGTGGGAAGCCAATCACCCCGGGCGGCGGCAAAAGATGTTCCGCGCCCTGATGAACACCCGGCCCTCGCACCTGCTCGATCCCGCGATCTTCGATTTCGCCGGGCTGGAGCGGCGCGCGCCTTCGGACGTTCAAGGTGATTGCGAAAATTCGAACGAAACTTCTCCGCCCCTCTTAAGGAACTGATCACGCAGAGTCCCTAGCTTGCCCGCGTGGCGGCCCCCGACCGGGCCGCAAGGGCATGAGGGCATCGCGATGCAAGGGCTGAAGGCCATCGTTCTGAAACTCCGGCGGGTGCTGCGGCAGGGCTTCTTCCGACCGCAGATCATCACCTTTCTGCCTGCCCTAATGCTGGCGGGCTACTGGTTTGGCGGTGAGGGGGTGATTCTCGTCGCCGCGCTGCTGTTCCCGGTGCTGGCCATGATGGGCGGGCTCTTCGACCGGGGCAGCGCCGGGCGCCGCGATGGCGCAACCGACCTTCTGCTGCGCGAGGATTTTCTCGATCTGCTGGGCGCCGCGATCCCGCGTGCCGAGGCGCAGAACTGGTCCACCGCCTGTTTCGTCATCGAGATAGACGACTGGCCATCACTGGTGGAGCGGCACGGCAGAACAGCGGCGGAAACGGTGCTGCGCCGCACCGGCGAGCGGATCGAAAGCGCGATGCGCGGGGCCGATTTTGCCGCCCGGCTGGATGGCCCCCGCTTTGCCGTGGGGCTCGATCCCGTCCGCCGTATCGATCTGGATGCCGCGCTCAACATCGCCGAACGGCTGCAGGGCACCGCCGGGCAGGCCGTCAGCATAGATGCCACCTCCGTGCACGTCAGCGTGTCGGTCGGCTTCTGCCTCAACACCCGCGCGCCGCAGCTCACCGCCAGCTCGCTGCTGGGCGCTGCCGAGATCGCAACCGAAGAGGCCCGCACCAACGGCCCCGGCGGCACCCGTGCCTATTCCCGCGAGATGCAGGCCCAGATCAGCGCGCGCCACGCGCTGGTGGATGATCTGCTCAACGCCTTTTCCGAAGGCCAGATCAGGCCGTGGTTCCAGCCGCAGATTTCCACCGACACGGGCCGCATCACCGGGATGGAGGCCCTGGCCCGCTGGCTCCACCCCGAGCGCGGCATGATAGCACCCGCCGATTTCCTGCCAGCCGTCGAGCAGGCCGGGCTGATGGAGCGGCTGGGCGAGGTGATGCTGCACCACAGCTGCGCCGCCCTGAAAGCCTGGGACAGGGCCGATGTGCGGGTGCCAACCGTGGGCGTCAACTTCTCCGCCGCCGAGCTGCGCAACCCCAAGCTCTGCGACCGCGTGAAATGGGAGCTCGACCGTTTCGACCTTGCCCCGGAGCGGGTCACCATCGAGGTGCTCGAATCGGTGGTGGCCGAAAATGACGACGATACGATCACCCGCAACATCGCCAACCTCGCCACCATGGGCTGCCCGGTCGACCTGGATGATTTCGGCACCGGCCACGCCTCGATCAGCTCGATCCGCCGCTTCGCCGTGAGCCGCCTCAAGATTGACCGCAGCTTCGTGATGCGCGTCCACGAGGACCGCGAGCAGCAAAAGATGGTGTCGGCGATCCTGCTGATGGCCGAGCAGCTCGACCTCGACACGCTGGCCGAAGGCGTGGAGAGCATCGGCGAACATGCCATGCTGGCGCAACTCGGCTGCGGACACATCCAGGGCTTCGGCCTCGCCCGCCCGATGCCGTTCGAAGACACCATCGGCTGGATCGAGAAGCACAACGCCAAGATCGTCGAAACCCCGATCCTGAAGGGCATCGCGCGGGATTGAGCGGGACGGGGCGCATCCCGGCGTCCCCCCGCCGCGCGCCCACGCCGCGATCACGGCCACATGAAAGCCCGCCACAGCTGCGATGAGGCCTCGAAGGGCCGAAGAGCACCCCCGCGAATTGCCCTTGCCCGCTGCGGAACAGGTAACATTTCCGCCCTTTCGTCTTGACCTTTCGGCCCTTGAACGATTGAACCCTCGCAACCTGAAACGAGCGAGCGGTGCCTCTGCATGGACGACCAGAACAAGAACCTCATTCTCGCCACGGCACTCAGCTTCCTGGTGATCTTGGCCTGGTTCATCATCTTCCCGCCCGAAGAGCAGGTCACGCCCGACGCCCCCGCCGCCGAGCAGACCGCCGAGGGCACCCC
>NZ_QTNQ01000015.1 GCF_018424695.1 Vannielia litorea | reverse complement strand
GGGCAGGGGCGTGGGCGTGGTCCATGGCGCGGCTCCGGAATCGCAGGGTCCGCCCCCGGCTATGCGCCGGGGCTGCCCCTGTCTGTCCGCCGGGCGACACCGCACGTCGCGTTAACTCCGCGCGCCTTGCAAATTCTCATAGGTATGGGATGTGCATGGGATGTGCATCGCCTGTGCATCCCCCGAAACCTTGGTTAACGCCGCCGCGATGGCCTGCGCAGCGGCATTTCCGCAAAGCTCGCGCGCTCAGAGCGTCAGCAGCGCCTCGCCGCCCCGCATCGCGCTGACAACATAGCCGCCGTCGGTCTCTTCCAGCCGGTAGCCATAGCCCACCAGCCGGTGCTTCCATTCCCGGTGCGACACAGATTGCTGCTTCTCCCGCAGCACGAGGTTACGAACGTCTTCCATTGGGTTATTCCCCTGTTTTCTCTAACAAAACGGGCAGAACTTCTGCCCCCGCATGGTGAAGAGAACAGGCCGGGTTTGTCAGGACTTCAGCAACAACCGGGCCTTTTCGGGGCAATTGTAGCTTGCGTCAGTCGGCCCGGCTGATCCGCTTGGTCCGACCGGTTTCCTGCTTCCATTTCAATATGGTAAGGCGCGGCTCCCACGGGTAGCGGGTGTCTTCGCGGGTGCCGATCCAGGTCAGGTGTCCGCCCTCCCGCCAGGGGTCCACGACGATGCCGTCATACATCGAGTCGCCCCTGCGGGAGATGATCGAGGTGGAATGCTCCAGCAGGATCGGGTTGCGTGCGTTTGCAATGGCGCGGTGGATCTCAAGAGTCCGGAATCCCTCGGCTTTCAGCGCCTTTTCCATGTCTTCCGCCCAGTGGCGGCAGAGGCCCCGCGGCTTGGTGCCCGCGTTCACCTTCATGTTGTGCACCAGCGGCCCGTCCTCGATCTCATAGGCCACCGCCAGCCGCGCCGTGGCACTGTAGCTCACCCGCGCCGCTCGCGCCGCCTCTTCCGGGTCGATGCCGGGGCCAAGCGCCAGGATGGCCTGCTCCAGCCGCGCAACATCGGCGGGGGTGGATGTGGGCGGTGCGCCGCAGCCCGCAAGCAGCAACCCCAGCAGCATCGCGCCGACAAGCCACAGCTTTCGTTGGATGAATCCCATTGATCTCTTGCCCTCACAGCCCCTGCCTCGCCCCGGTGCTAGCCCGCGGCCGGGCCGATGTCTAGACCGGGGAGAGGCAACCAAACCGGCCTCCGCGAGTTGTGATCCCGACGCCGCGCCGCACCCGCCGCAACCGGAGAGACCAAATGGTGGCCATGCCACAGCCCGACGATCCCGCCGAACCCCATGTTCTGCCGGGAGAAATCTGCGTGATCGCAAACGCCGCATCCGGCACCAACGCCCGCGATACCGAGGCCATCGACAGGGCCTTGTCCATCTTCGGAGAGGCCGCGCGGCTGGAGCACTGGAGCCCGGATCAGGATCTCGAACGTGTCGTGAACCAGGCCATTGAAAATGGCGCCCGCACCATCGTCGCCGCCGGTGGCGACGGCACCGCCATGGCGGTGGCGCAGGCGCTGCTGGGCAGCCCCGTCGCCCTCGCCGTGCTGCCCCTCGGCACCTTCAATTACTTCGCCCGCGGTCTCGGCCTGCCGGAAGACCCGGAAGCGGCAGCCCGCGCCATTCTCGCTGGGCACAGGCACGACATATCCGTTGGAATGGTGGACGATCAGGTGTTTCTCAACAACGCCTCGCTGGGCGTTTACCCGGCGATCCTGAAAGAGCGTGAAACAGTTTACAAACGCTGGGGCCGCCGCCGGATCATGGCTCACTGGTCGGTGCTGAAAACCTTCCTACGCTTCCAGCGGCCGATGAAAATGCGGCTGACAGCCGACGGTGAAACCCGCGAGGTGCGCGCGCCGCTGCTCTTCGTGGCGCGCTCGTCCTACCAGCTCGAACGCTTCGGGCTGGCGGGGCAGCAGGCAATCTCGAACGACAACTTCGCGGTGCTTATTGGGCGTGCGACGAGCCGGGGCAAGCTGTTCAAGATCACCTGGCGCCTTGTCACCGGCACGATGCAGGAGGGACGGGATTACGACATGCTGGCGGCCCGCGACCTCAAGGTCGAAACGTCCCGCCCGCGAACGCTGGTGGCTTTCGATGGGGAGAAGTCCACGAAGAAGAGCCCGTTCCACTTTCGCATGGCCGAGCGCCCGCTCACGATCATCCTGCCGGAGGCCGCATGAGACGCATCCTCCACCTGTCCGATCTCCACTACGGCAAGGCGGACGCCGATCTCGAAGGCCCCTTGCTGGCGGCGATCAGCAAGCTGAAGCCCGATCTCGTGGTGATCTCGGGCGATTTCACCCAGCGGGCGCGGCGCCGGCAGTTCCGACAAGCGGCGGCGTTCCTGGCGCGTGTCGAGGCCCCGGTACTCTCCGTGCCCGGCAACCACGATACCCCGATCGACAATCTCTATCGCCGGTTCGTGACGCCCTTCAACCGCTACAAGAGCCATATCAGCCCGAACCTGGAGCCGATGGTGGAAGACGAGAAGATGCAGGTCGTCGGCGTCAATACCGTCAACCGCTTCTCATGGCAGCGAGGGCGCTTCTCGGGCCGCACCGTGCGGCGGGTCTGCGGAGCCTTCGCAGGGCAGAATGACAAGCTGAACGTGGTGGTCGTCCACCACCCGCTGGAGCACGGGCCCACCGTGGAGAAGCGGCTGATGCGCGGCGCAAGCGCGGCGCTTCAGGCGCTTTCGGATTGCGGGGCCGACGTGGTGCTCTCGGGTCATCTGCACACCGCCTCAGCCGCGCCCTTCACCGCCGCGCCGGGGCTGCTTTTTGTGCAGGCCGGCACCGGCCTGTCGACCCGGCTGCGCGGGGAGACAAACAATTTCAATGTCCTGGATACCGAGGAGGGGCGCGTCTGCGTCACCACCTGGGATGCTAAGGGCACGGGCTTCGTGCCCGGTGACAGCGCCACCTACGCGCGCGGCCCCGCCGGATGGGAGCGGGTGGCGGGCGAGGCAGAGTTTTCCGCCCGCCCGCGCATGGCACGCGCCTAGTTGGTGCGCGGCAAAAACTCGATCCGGCGGTTCTTGCCCTTGCCCTCTGCAGTATCATTCGAGGCCACCGGCTGGGCCTCGCCGTAGCCTTTCGCAGTCAGCCGTTCGGGCGCGATGCCATTGCGGATCAGGTAGTCGGCCACCGATTTCGCCCGCCGCTCCGAGAGCCGCTGGTTGTATTCGGCAGCGCCCACGCTGTCGGTGTGGCCGGCCACCTCCACCTCGATCCCGGGGCAGCGGCTGGTGATATCGAGCAACTCCTGGAGCAGCGGCTCGGACTCGTCGGTGAGCCGCGCCGACCCTGAGGCAAAGTAGATGTTTCCGGTGCGCGAGAGGATTTCAAAACGCCCGGTGCAGCCCTCCGTGTCGAACTTCTCGTCCACGGTGGCGTCGGTCGCCGCCATCTGTCCGTCTTCCTCGCCCGCAAGCGGGGCGCCCCCGGTGCCGCGGCGGTCGAAGAGGAAATCAAAGGTCACGGTGGCAGAAGGCACGACATCCACCTTCGCCGCCTCCTCGAGCTTTGCGAGGTTATCCATCAGCCCGAATTCCTCCACCGAGATCGCAACAGGCCGTGCGGTGGCCACCGAGATGCGATCATCGCTCAGAAGCGTGGCGACGACCTCGGCCACGAGGGTCTTCTTCACCCCGTGCAGGTCCAGCGAGAAGGGGAGGGAGAAGGTGGCGCGGCGGTTGCGCTCCAAGTCCGCGATCATGTCGGAAGTGACATTGGCCAGCACGATGGCTTCGGGGAACTTGAAGGTCTCGAAGAACAGGAAGCGCATCCGCACGTTGCGCAGGTCCACCTTGGTGTCCACGCTCTCCAGCACAACACGAATTTCGGCCTTGCCATTGGGGAAGATCTCGCCGGTGAATGTGGCGAAATCACTGGATTCCGAAACCACTTCCTTCTTGATCGACTGGAAGCGCAGGTTGGAGGCCTCCCCATCCAGCAGCCAGCCCGGCTCGAGCGCGCCCTGGGCGTTGGCGGGCTGGGCGATGTGGAATGCGAGCGCCAGAAAAAGGGCGATGCGGCGTATCATGGAAACCTCCCTGGGTTGAGAGCTTGAATGTGTCTGTTGCAAATGCCGCCCAGCGGGCGGTTCAATTGGGAACAAGAATTGCCCGAAGGCGGAACTGTTGCTAGCGTCGCCATACTAAGCGCAACAGGCGGGCAGAATGAAAGAAAATCGTGCAGGTCTCGTGATCGGGCTGATTGTTGCCCTGCTCGGGGCCACTGTCACGGGGGCGCAAGAGGCCGGGGATCCGGCTGTCATCATCCTCGACGTGGAGGAGGATGGAGGCGTCGAAGGGCCGGATACGCCCGTGGGCCCGGTGCGCTGGGGCGCGCCTTTGATCGGTGGAGTTCCAGAGATCCGCGGCAAGACCATCGAAGAGGTGTTCACCGAGAATTCGCCGCTGTTTCCGCCGCTTGAGGGTTTGCCCGAGGAAATCTGGAAGGGGCAGACCTGCACCAATTGCCACGAGTGGACGCGCGAGCGCATCTGCGAGCAGGCGACGAACTATCTCAACCCCGACTTTGCCGACAACCTTGCCAAGGAGCACCCGCTGGGCGGCACCTTCAAAGCCAACCTCAAGCTCTGGGCCGAGGACGGGTGCCGGTAGGACCGAAGGGCTCGATCACCTCCATCGATTGCCCAAGGTAACGCTCTGCCAGCTTCTGCTGGGGGTGGTTGGGAAACGCGGCACCATAGAGGCGGACAAGCCCAGCGTAGGAAAAGCCCAGCTCCGAGAACTTGCAGATCTTGGCTCCCGCGTCCCGGTGATAGAGCGCAAGCCCTCCTCCGGAGGCGCGCGCCTCGTATCCATACGCCTCAAGCGCGCGGTTGAACTCGGCCCAGTTCGTCGTCTCGGCAAGTGGCGCTGCGAGGAGTGCGCGAAGGCGCGCGAGGAGCTGCTCATCGGCCCTTTCGGTCCTCTTCGCAGTTGTGTGGCGGCGGCGCAGTTCGTGTTTTACCGCGCTGCGCAGCACCTGCCCAACCGAGATGTCAAGTTTCTGCGACACCTCCATGAGGGCCGACAGATCATCGAGGGGTACCTGAAAAGAAATCCGCTGCATCTGCGCAGCCTGTCGCGATTCTGGTTAATGCCAGATTAAGGCGGGCTCAGAGCCCGGCCTCGGCCGCGATCTCCTTGCGGCTCTTGCGCGCGCGCTCGGTCTCGGACTTCAACTGCCCGCAGGCCGCCATGATGTCCTCACCGCGCGGCGTGCGGATCGGCGAGGCATATCCCGCCTTGTAGACGATATCGGCAAAGGCCTCGATCCGTTCCCAGCTCGAGCGCTTGTAGGGCGCGCCGGGCCACTCGTTGAAGGGGATCAGGTTGATCTTGGCCGGGATGCCGGAGATCAGCTTCACAAGCCGGCGCGCATCCTCGTCGCTGTCGTTCACCCCGTCGAGCATGACGTATTCAAAGGTGATCCGTTCCGAGTTGCTGAGCCGCGGATACTCCCGCAGAGCGTTCAGCAGCGTCTCGATGTTCCAACGCTTGTTGATCGGTACCAGCTTGTCGCGCACCTCGTCGGTGGTGGCGTGGAAGCTGACGGCCAGCAGGCAGCCAATCTCTTCGGCGCATTTGGCAATCTCGGGCACCACGCCCGAGGTCGACAGCGTGATCCGGCGACGGCTCAGCGAAATCCCCTCGCCATCCATCGCGATCTTCATCGCGTCGCGCACCGCCTCGAAGTTATAGAGCGGCTCGCCCATGCCCATCAGCACGATGTTGGAAAGCAAGCGCGGGCCGTTCTCGTCCGATCCCTTGCCGGGCTCGGGCCATTCGCCGAGGTCATCGCGCGCCAGCATCACCTGGCCCACGATCTCGCCCGCCGTCAGGTTGCGCACCAGCTTCTGGGTGCCGGTGTGGCAGAACGAGCAGGTCAGCGTGCAGCCGACCTGGGAGGAGATGCAGAGCGTGCCGCGATCTTCCTCGGGGATATAGACGGTTTCCACCTCGTGGCCGCCCGCGATCCTGACCAGGTATT
Organism: Vannielia litorea; assembly: GCF_018424695.1. Lineage (GTDB taxonomy): Bacteria > Pseudomonadota > Alphaproteobacteria > Rhodobacterales > Rhodobacteraceae > Vannielia > Vannielia litorea_A. Next base: position 60,893 of record NZ_QTNQ01000015.1, on the reverse strand, counting down.
TCCGGGTGCCATCGGCGCTGACATCGCGCTTCACGATCTCGGGCACGGCGATCTCGAAGGCGTCGTCCAGCTCGGCCCGGAACGCCTTGGAAAGGTTCGTCATCGCCTCGAAATCGCGAACGCCCCATTGGTAGACCCACTGCCAGATCTGGTTTACCCGCATCCGCAGCTGCTTGTCGGCCACGCCGATGCCCCGCAGCGCCTCGGCGAGGCCTTCGCGGGTCAGGCCGACGATATTGCGTTTGCCGCCCTCGGGCAGCTTGCGCGGGATCGTGGCAACGTCTTGCGTGATCGGGGCGTTGGCCTCGGTCATGGCGGGTCTCCAGGGTTCGGGTTCAAACCGTGCACATAGGGCGGGCAGACCCTTATTGCAAAGGATTTCTTACAGCCCGAAGCGGCGCGAGATCTCGGCGAGCGCGTGCTGCTGGCGTGGCCCGAGGCTGCCGCCCTCGGCACTGGCGGCGCTGTTCAGCACCTCCATCAGCGGCTGCACCTCGCGCTGCCCGCCCATCGAAACCAGCTTCTTCACGATCCGGCTGATCGCAGCATCCGCCGAGCCGCACTGGCCCACCAGCCAGCGCCCCAGCACGGCAGCCTCTTCGGCGCCGTTCAGGTTCACCCGGTAGGATTTCTGAAGCCCCTGCAATATCCCCAGCCGCTGACCGCGCGTCGGCAGGTCATCCAGCGAGATGAAGGCCTCGGCAATCCCGGCGGCAGCTACCACCGGCTCGTCGATGCCATCCACCGGGTGCTCGCGCTTGCGCAGCTTGTACCCGAAGCGCCGCGCGGCGGAGCGCACATCGCCCGCCGCATTCATCAACTCGCCGGCCATGTCGGCGGCGCCCTTGGCGCGAATATACCACATGTAGGCTGCGCCCAGCAGCGCGATGGCTCCGAGAATGAAAGGCAAGACAATGACTCCGCACAGAAAATTACTGCGAGAAGCCTAAGCCGAAACCTGCGCGCCGATCAACCGCCGCAGCGGTTCTGCGCCTCTTCCACTGCTGCTGTCAGGCCGAGCAGCGAAAAGCTGTCTTCGGTGCGGGTGCCCCGGCTGGAGCGGGCTGTCAGCTTGGCGTCGGCGCCGCGCTTCATGGCGGTCAGGATGCGTGCATCGTCCTGCGGGCTGGCCGACCAGGCCCACTCACCCTCGGTGAAAAGCTCGAACTGCGTGCCGCCGATGTCGAGCGTCACCGTCGAGCCGCCCGCAAAGGGGTAGCCGCCGGTAAAGCTGACCTCTCCGGCGCCGCTGCCGGGCCGGAAGGTGACGAAGAGCAGAATGTCGCTGCGGCGCACCGCCACGACACGTCCATCGCGTGTGTTCACCGTCTCCTTGGGGGCCGAAACCGCCCAGCATTCCTTGGGGTCGTCCTCGACAAACACCGACCAGTCGGTCTTCGCCGCAACACGGTTGTCGCTTTCCTGCGCAAGGCCTGCGCTCGCGCCCATTGCAATCACACTGGCCAGGAGGCCAGCCATAACCCGGTTTTTCATGTGTCCCACAGCCTCCAGCTGCCTCTGCCTCAAGCCTTCGCCTTTCCTTGCAGGTGGCGAATGTCTTTTCAACTTGCTCGCCCTCAATGTAACGTGATTTTCGGCAACTGCGAAAGCCCAATTGGCAGAATTTCGCTGACATTCCGGAGAGGTGAGGCATGCAGGCAGAGCTGCTGGTTGAGGTAACACGTGGTGGAGAGGTGGAATCTGTTCACCTCGGCCATATCGCGGTGGTGAATACGGCGGGCGAACTGGTGGACGGGCGCGGCGCGCCCGGGCTGCCGGCCTATCCCCGCTCGGCGGCCAAGATGATCCAGGCGCTTCCGCTGGTGCGCTCGGGCGCGGCAGCCGACAGGAGCCTTGGCAGCGAACAGCTCGCGCTCGCCTGCGCCTCCCACAACGGCGCGCTGATCCACACCCGCCCCGTGGCCCGATGGCTCGCGGCGCTCGATCTCGGCGAGGCCGACTTGCGCTGTGGCCCCCAGATGCCCGATGACCGTCCGGCGCGGGAGGGTCTCATCAAGTCGGATGAGCCACCCTGTCAGATGCACAACAACTGCTCGGGCAAGCATGCGGGCTTCCTGACCCTTTGCGCCCACCTCGGGGCCGGGCCGGAGTATCACGAGCTGGATCACCCGGTGCAGCAGGCTGCGCATGACGCCTGGGAAGACATCTGCGACGAGGCCACCTCAGGCCACGGGATCGACGGCTGCTCGGCCCCCAACTTCCGCAGCTCGGTGACGGCGATGGCCCGCGCCATGGCGAAGTTCGCCACCGCGCAGGAAGGCACTGCCGAGGCCCAGCTGCGCGACGCGATGATGGCACACCCTGAGTTGGTGGCGGGCGAGGGGCGGGCCTGCACCGAGCTGATGCGCGCAGCGCGCGGCAAGGCAGTGGTCAAGACCGGGGCCGAGGGCTATTTCACCGCCATGCTGCCGGGGCAGGGGCTTGGCATCGCCCTGAAGGTGGCCGATGGCACCACACGGGCCGCGGAATGCGCCATGGCGGCGCTGCTGGTGAAATACGGCGTGCTGGAGCGCGACGACCCGGCGGTGCTCAAGCGCTGGGGCCCGCTGCTGAACCGCCGCAAGATCGAGGTCGGCGAGGTGCGTCCGGCGTTCTGACCGTGGGCGAGGACGTCTCGAAGGACGGACGAGCCCGCTCGGTGCAGGCTCTTTAAGGGCGCTGCCCTTTCATCGCCCTCGCGATCACCGCGTGAACTCAGACTTCGCGTATCCTTGCAGGTAAAGCAGCGCCGTCAGATCGCCGTGGTTGATCCGCAAATCGCACTCGGCAGCCACAACCGGCTTGGCATGCAGCGCCACCCCGGCACCCGCCCGGCCCAGCATCCCGAGGTCGTTCGCCCCGTCCCCGACCGCCAATACCTCACCCTCGGCGATCCCGAGCCGCGCCGTGATCTCTTCCAGCGCCTGCACCTTGGCCGCCTTCCCGAGGATCGGATCGGCGACCTTGCCGGTGAGCTTGCCACCTTCCGCCAGCAACGTGTTCGCCCGGTTCTCGTCAAACCCCAGCGTGTCGGCCACCCGCGCGGTAAAGGCGGTGAAGCCGCCCGAGACCAGCGCGCAATAGGCCCCGTTCGCCTTCATCGTGGCCAACAGCGCGGCACCGCCCGGCATCAGCTCGATCCGCTCGTCCAGCACCTTGCCGATGATACTCTCCGGCAGCCCCTGCAGCAGCGCCACCCGTTCGCGCAGCGCGCCCTCGAAATCCAGCTCGCCGTTCATCGCCCGCGCGGTGATCTCCTTCACCCGGGCGCCCACGCCCGCCTCTTCGGCCAGCTCGTCGATGCACTCCTGCCGGATCATCGTGCTGTCCATATCGGCCAGCAGCATCTTCTTGCGCCGCCCGCCCTCGGGCTGCACCGCGAGGTCGACGCCGAGCGCCTGCATGTCGTCCCACACCTGCCAGAGGTTGCCCGGCATGGCCTCCACCGCAAACTCCGCCGCCTCATCCGGGGCGAGCCACTGGAGCGATCCGCCGCCCCAGGCGTTGCGCAGCGCCTCCGCTGCGGCCGGGTCCAGCCCGCCGGGGCGGGCAATGAGGGTCACGATATGCATCAAACGGGCTCCGATGTGTCGATTCGCGCGCCATAGAACAGATGGCAGGGGGGCTTGGCCAGTGTCCGGGTTTCGGCCCGCGCGCAGGCAGGCCACTCTCCCTATGCGTGAATCAGTCAGCGGAGTGCAGGATGAAACTGGGAATTGTCGGGGCAGGCATGGTCGGAAGCGCGGCGGCCTATGCCTGCGGGCTCATGGGCTGCGCGCGCCATATCGTGCTGGTCGATGCCAACGCGGCGCTCGCCCGCGCCCAGGCCGAAGACATCGCTCACGCCATGCCCTTCGCCGCCGCCTGTGCCATCGAGGCCGGGGGCTACGAGGCGCTGTCGGGCGCCGATGTGGTCATCATCGCCGCGGGCGTGGCGCAAAAGCCCGGCGAGACGCGGCTCGATCTGCTCACCCGCAACGCCGCTGTCTTCCGCGAGGTGCTGGACGGCCTCACCCGCCACGCCCCCGGCGCGCTGCTGCTCATCGCCTCCAACCCGGTGGACGTGATGACAGGCATCACCACCCGCCTCTCCGGCGCGGCCCCCGCCCGCGTCATCGGCTCCGGCACCATCTTGGACACCGCCCGCTTTCGCCACCTGCTGGGCGCGGCGCTGGGCGTCGATCCGCGCTCGGTGCATGCCTATGTGCTGGGGGAGCATGGCGACAGCGAGGTGCTCGCCTGGTCCTCGGCCCGTGTCGGCGCGCTGCCGCTGGAAGAGGTGGCCGAGCAGGTGGGTCGCCCGCTTGGCGCGGCGGCCCGCGACCGGATCGACGAGGGTGTGCGCCGCGCCGCATACACCATCATCGAGGGCAAGGGGGCCACCTGGTATGGCATCGGCGCGGGGCTGGCCCGGCTGGTGGAGGCCGTGGGCGGCGACGAAGCCTCCGTGCATTCCGTCTCCATCCTCACGCCCCATATCGCCGGTGTGCAGGAGGTGCCGCTCTCGCTCCCCCGCCTCATCGGGGCCGCGGGCGTGCTGGCCGATCTGCCGCCCGACCTCTCGCCACAGGAAACCGCAGACCTCGCCCGCAGCGCCCGCCTGCTGAAAGACACGCTCGACGCTTTGCCACTCGACTAACCCCTGTTTCCGATCGGAACGCCCGCCGCCGCTTTTGCCCACCCTTTGGTCGCATCCGGCCCATTTTCCCGCTTGCAGACCCGCCCGCGCCCCTCTAACTGCGGCGGTGGGACACCTCTCCCCAACGAGAGGCATATATCTGTAAGGATACCAGCAATGGCTATCAAAGCTCCGGCAGCGCGCCCGGCCAATCCGCGCTTCTCTTCCGGCCCCTGTGCCAAGATTCCCACCTTCACGCTCGACAAGCTCTCCGACGCCGCCCTCGGTCGGTCGCACCGTGCCGCCATTGGCAAGGACAAGCTGAAGGCCGCGATCGAAACCACCCGCGAGATCCTCGGCATCCCCGCCGACTACCGCATCGGCATCGTGCCCGCCTCCGACACCGGAGCGGTTGAAATGGCCATGTGGAACCTGCTCGGCGAACGCAAAGCCACCATGCTGGCCTGGGAAAGCTTCGGCGCGGGCTGGGTCACCGATGTTGTAAAGCAGCTCAAGATCGACGCCGAGGTGAAGACCGCCGACTACGGCGAGATCGTCGATTTCGCCGAGGTCGATTTCAACACCGATGTCACCTTCACCTGGAACGGCACCACCTCCGGCGTCCGCCTGCCCAACGGCGATGCAATCCCGGTTGACCGGGAAGGCCTCACCATCTGCGACGCCACCTCGGCCGCCTTCGCGATGGACCTGCCCTGGGACAAGCTCGATGTCACCACCTTCTCCTGGCAGAAGGTGCTGGGCGGCGAGGCGGCCCACGGGATGCTGGTGCTCAGCCCCCGCGCCGTCGAACGGCTGGAAAGCTACACCCCAGCCTGGCCGCTGCCCAAGATCTTCCGCCTCACCAAGGGCGGCAAGCTGATCGACGGCGTCTTCCGGGGCGAAACCATCAACACCCCCTCCATGCTGGCGGTCGAGGACTACCTCGTTGCGCTCGACTGGGCCAAATCCGTGGGCGGGCTTGAGGGCCTCATCGCCCGCGCCGACGCCAACGCGCACGCGATCTTCGACTTCTGCGAAAGCCGCGACTGGATCGCCAACCTCGCCACCGACCCGGCCACGCGCTCCAACACTTCCGTCTGCCTCAAGTTCACTGATGCCCGCATCACCGACGGCGCCGCATTCGCCAAATCCGTCGCCAAACGGCTGGCCGACGAGAACGTGGCGCTCGACGTCGGCGCCTACCGCGATGCCCCTCCGGGCCTGCGCATCTGGTGCGGTGGCACGGTGGAAACCTCCGATATCGAAGCGATGCTGCCTTGGCTCGAATGGGCCTTCGAAGCTGAAATCGAGGCGCTGGCCGAAACCGCCTGACCACGAATTTCCTACGAAAATTCGGGGCCCTCGTCGGCCCCAACCGTTCCCCCATATCCAAGGACCAACAAAATGGCCCCCAAAGTTCTCGTCTCCGACAAACTCTCGGAAACCGCCGTCCAGATTTTCCGCGACCGTGGCATCGAGGTAGATTTCATGCCCGAGCTGGGCAAAGACAAGGAAAAGCTCGCCGAGGTGATCGGCCAGTATGACGGCCTCGCCATCCGCTCCGCCACCAAGGTGACGGCCAAGCTGCTGGAGCACGCCACCAACCTCAAGGTCGTAGGCCGCGCCGGGATCGGCACCGACAATGTCGACAAGGAAGCCGCCTCCAAGAAAGGCGTGATCGTGATGAACACGCCCTTTGGCAACATGATCACCACCGCCGAGCACGCCATCGCGCTGATGTTCGCCGTGGCTCGCCAGCTGCCTGAAGCCTCGCAATCCACCCATGCGGGCAAGTGGGAGAAGAGCAAGTTCATGGGCGTTGAGCTGACCGGCAAGACGCTCGGCGTGATCGGCGCGGGCAACATCGGCGGCATCGTCTGCGACCGCGCCCGTGGCCTGCACATGAAGGTGCTGGCTTACGATCCGTTCCTCTCCCAGGAGAAGGCCGACAAGATGGGCGTGACCAAGGTGGAGATCGACGAGCTGCTCGCCAAGGCCGATTTCATCACCCTGCACGTGCCGCTCACCGACCAGACCCGCAACATCCTCTCTGCCGAGAACCTCGCCAAAACCAAGAAGGGCGTGCGCATCATCAACTGCGCCCGTGGTGGCCTCGTGGATGAGGCCGCGCTGGCCGAGCTGCTGAAATCCGGCCACGTCGCCGGGGCGGCCTTCGACGTCTTCGCCGAAGAGCCCGCCACCGAGAACGTGCTCTTTGGCCTGCCCAACGTCGTCTGCACCCCTCACCTCGGGGCTTCCACCTCGGAAGCGCAGGAAAACGTTGCGCTGCAAGTCGCCGAGCAAATGTCGAACTACCTGCTCGACGGGGCGGTGGAAAACGCGCTCAACATGCCCTCGATGACCGCCGAAGAGGCCAAGGTCATGGGCCCCTGGGTCAAGCTTGCCGACCACCTCGGCAGCTTCATCGGGCAAATGACCGACGAGCCGATCAAGGCCATCAACATCCTCTACGACGGTGTCGTCTCCAAGATGAACCTGCCCGCGCTGAACTGCTCGGTGGTGGCTGGCATCATGAAAAAGGCCAACCCGGATGTGAACCTCGTCTCCGCGCCGGTCATTGCCAAGGAGCGCGGCGTGAAGATCTCCACCACCAACCAGGACAAGTCCGGCGCTTTCGACGGCTACATCAAGGTGACTGTGGTGACCGACAAGCGTGAGCGCTCCATCGCCGGCACCGTCTTCTCCGACGGCAAGCCGCGGTTCATCCAGATCAAGGGCATCAACATCGACGCCGAGATCGGCGCGCACATGCTCTACACCACCAACAAGGATGTGCCCGGCATCATTGGTACGCTCGGCAACACGCTGGGCACCAACGGGGTGAACATCGCCAACTTCACCCTCGGCCGCTCCTCGGTGGGCAAGGATGCCATCGCGCTGCTCTACGTCGATGACCGGGTGCCGGACGACGTGCTGAAGAAGCTGGCTGACACGGCGCTGTTCCAGTCGATCAAGCCGCTCCAGTTCGACGTCGCCTCCTGACGCGAGCACAAGCTTTCAACAGGGCGGCCCGCGCAATCGGGCCGCCCTTTTTGTTGCGTGCATCGCTCCGGGCAATTTCCCGCAAGGGTGGTTGACCCCCCGCGCTGCCATGCTATCCCGGCGGCAAGGGCGATGCTGGCGCCCGGTATTTCTGTTGAAGGTCAAAACGGTATGCGCGTTTACGCGATTGGCGATATCCATGGTCATCTCGACAAGCTGAAGAGCGTTCACGCCTTCATCGAGGAGGATAAGGCCCGGGTGAAAGACCCCGACGCCGTGGTGGTCCACGTGGGCGATCTGGTGGATCGCGGCCCCGACTCGCGCGGCGTCATCGACTATCTTGCCAAGGGCCTCGCCGATGGCCGTCCGTGGGTCATCCTCAAGGGCAACCACGACCGGATGATGCGCCGCTTCCTCGAGCCCGATCGCCTGCGTGACCCGTCGCGCCCCGATCTGCACTGGCTGCAAGACAACATCGGCGGGCGCAGCACGCTGGAGAGCTACGGGGTGGATACCGACCCGGCGCGCGGCAAGGAGGCGATCCACGATGATGCCCGCGCCGCCGTGCCCGAGGCCCACGTGGCCCTGCTCGACGCCATGCTGACCTGCCACAAGCTGCCCGGCCTTTTCTTCGTCCACGCCGGCGTGCGCCCCGGCGTGCCCTTCAACGCCCAGACCGAGGATGATCTCGTCTGGATTCGCGAGCCCTTCCTGTCGGACCCGCGCGACCATGGGCGGCTCATCGTGCACGGCCACAGCCCGGTTGCGGCGGCAACGCACTATGGCAACCGGCTCAACATCGACAGCGCGGCGGCCTACGGCGGCCCGCTCTCGGGCGTGGTGATCGAGGCAGAAGGCCGTGAGGTTTCGCTGGTCACGCCCTCCGGCCGCCAGTCGCTGGTACCGGTGCAGGCCGCGCTGGGCTGAGCCGCGCCGCTTTCGCGGAGGAGACACCTGCGCTAGGCTTGCTGCATCGCCAAAGGGGCAGCTGCCCCGGGCACCTCGGCAGGCGGAGCGCCATGCGGGTCTATGCCATCGGAGATATCCACGGTCACCTCGACCAGCTCGAGGCCGTCCACCAACACATCGCAGCCGACAAGGCGCGGGTGGGCGACCCTGACGCGCCCGTCGTTCACATCGGCGATCTGGTGGATCGCGGCCCCGACTCTGCCGGTGTCATCGCCTGGCTGCTGGCGCGGGTGGCCGAGGGCCAGCCCTTCATCGTCCTTAAGGGCAATCACGACAGGCTGATGGCGCATTTCCTGCGCGACCCGTCTGAGAGCGATCCGCTGCGCCCTGACCTGCACTGGTTCGACAGCCGCATCGGGGGCCGCACGACCCTCGCATCCTATGGCATCGAGGGCACCCGCTACCGTGACACGCCGGATCTCGAGCGCGCCGCGCGGGTGGCGGTGCCTGCCGCGCACCAGGCCTTTCTGGAGGGCCTGCCCGACCATTGGCGCGCGCCCGGTCTCTTCTTCGCCCATGCAGGCATCCGGCCCGGCGTGGACCTTTCCGCACAGGTCGAGGAGGATCTCGTCTGGATCCGCGAGGCTTTTCTCTTCGATACCCGGGATCACGGCGTGCTTGTTGTCCACGGGCACACCCCGGTCAAGGCGGTCACCCACTATGGCAGCCGTCTCAACATCGACAGCGGAGCGGCCTACGGCGGGCCGCTCTCGGCTGTGGTGATCGAAGACAAGGGCAACTTGGTGGCACGGGTGACGGGGGAGGGCCGTGTGCCGGTTACCCCGGAGGCGTGAGGGCTCCGCCCCTGCGCCACCCTCTCCCTCATCATGGCCCGCACCTTGTAATGGAAAAACCCCGGGCGCTTTCACGCCCGGGGCTGTTTTCAGATGGCTCCGGAAGGGCAGGTCAGCCCTTGGCGAATTCCGGATAGGCTTCCATGCCCAGCTCGGTGGTGTCGAGACCGGCGATCTCGTCTTCCTCCGAAGCGCGGATACCCATGATCGCCTTCAGGATGAACCAGATCACGCCGCTGACCACGAAGACGAAGATGCCCACGATCACGATGGCCTTGATCTGCACGCCCAGCGAGGCGTCACCGTTGGTGAGGCAAACGGCGAGCGTGCCCCAGATACCGGCGAAGAGGTGCACCGGGATGGCGCCCACCACGTCGTCGATCTTCAGCTTGTCGAGGAACGGCACCGCGAAGACCACGATCACACCGCCCACGGCACCGATCAGCGTTGCCGCGCCCAGACCGGGGGTCAGCGGTTCGGCAGTGATCGAGACGAGACCTGCGAGCGCACCGTTGAGCACCATCGTCAGATCGACCTTCTTGTAGAGGATCTGGGTCAGGATCATCGCCGCGAGCGCACCACCGGCGGCTGCCGTGTTGGTGTTGGCCATGATGCGGGAGATGTCAGCCACGTTGCCTGCGGTGTCCATGTAAAGCTGCGAACCGCCGTTGAAGCCGAACCAGCCGAGCCACAGGATGAACGTACCCAGGGTGGCGAGGGTCAGGTTCGAGCCGGGCATCGGATGCACGCGGCCGTCCTTGTACTTACCAAGACGCGGGCCGAGGATGAGCGCACCAGCAAGCGCTGCCCAGCCACCGGTGGAGTGCACCACCGTCGAACCGGCGAAGTCGAGGAAGTCGGTTACGCCCTCGGCGCCCGGCGCCAGGAAGCCACCGCCCCATTTCCAGGAGGCCTGGATCGGGTAGATGAAGGCGGTCAGCAGGATCACGAAGATCAGGAAGGGCCAAAGCTTGATGCGCTCGGCCAGCGTGCCCGAGACGATCGAAGCAGTGGTGGCACAGAACATCAGCTGGAAGAAGAAGTCCGAGCCGACGGATGCATAGGTGAGGTCGGTCTCAACCGGGGTCTCGCCATCCATCAGGCCAACCGCTTCAAGCACGGCCGGGCCAAAGGCACCGAGGTAGCCCTCGGAAATCCAGCCGTCGCCCGGATACATCAGGTTGTAGCCGACGAGGTAGTAGGCCAGCGAGGCGATCGAGAAGAGCGCCACGTTCTTGGTGAGCTGCATGGTCACGTTCTTCTGGCGCACGAGGCCGGCTTCGAGCATCGAGAAGCCCGCCGCCATCCAGAACACCAGGAAGCCGGTGACCAGGAACATGAAGGTGGTGAGGATGTAGCCGATTTCCTCGTTCGGCGGCGTCATGTCGACTTCGGCCTCCTGCGCGAAACCCATCACGGGCAGCGCGATCGCTGCCGTCAGGGCCGCGGCGGCCGGGATATATTTGCGGAATTGCATCGTTTCAGAGTCCCCTATCTGTCCGCGCTCAAAGCGCTTCGTCGTTGGTTTCGCCGGTGCGGACGCGCACGGCCTGGTTCACATCCAGGACGAAGATCTTGCCGTCGCCGATCTTGTCGGTCTTCGCGGTGGTCTGGATCGTTTCGACGACCTGGTCGGCCATGGCCGCGGAAACGACGATCTCCAGTTTGACCTTGGGCACGAAGTTCACGGCGTATTCCGCGCCGCGATAGATTTCGGTGTGGCCGGACTGGGAGCCGAAGCCCTTGATCTCGGTCACCATCATGCCGCGCACGCCGATGGTGGTCAGCGCTTCGCGGACCTCCTCCAGCTTGAACGGCTTGATTGCTGCAATGATGAGTTTCACAGGTGTCCCCTTCCATTGTGCCAGGCGCAGCCCCGGCGGGTTACGGCGTCAGTCACATCCCGTTGACCCCGTCGCATCAAGCGAGTGCCCCCCACACGGCCTGCGGATTCAGCGGGCAGTTGCACAATTTTTGCACAAAATAGGCGACTTGCCTAAAGAATAGGCGAGCGGAAAAATCACGCTTCTCGCGTGGTCTTATCTCCCCTTTTCCGGTCCCCACCTCTATGGTGCAGGGAAAAATGCGAGTGAGGCGCGCATGAGCGGCAACGGACGAAAGAAGACGCCCCTGGTGGCGGAGAAGCGCTATTCAAGCGCGGCTCCAACAAAGGCGACGACCCCCAAGAAGGCCAAGGCCCCGAAGAAGAAGCGTGCGCCGCGCGCCAAGCGGCCTGCGCCGAAGGGCCCGCTCGGCTGGGTGGCGCGGGTCACCCGCTTTTTCATGCGGCTGATCTGGGGCGTGACATGGCGGATCGGGGTCGTGGTGGCGCTCATCGTCGCCGGCGCCGTCGGCTATTTCTACACGACCCTCCCCGAGGATGTGACAGCCCTGCTCGATGCCCGCACCCGCGGCTCGGTGACGATGCTCGACCGAGAGGGCAAGGTTTACGCTTGGCGCGGCGAAACCTACGGCGGGCCAGTCCGGGTCGAAAACGTGTCGCCCCACCTCAAGAACGCGGTGGTGGCGACGGAAGACAAGCGCTTCTACCGCCACTTCGGCGTCAGCCCGCGCGGCATCGCCTCTGCGATCAAGATCAACCTCTCCGAGGGGCGCGGCCCGCTCTCCGGCCACGGTGGCTCCACCCTGACGCAGCAAACGGCCAAACTGCTTTGCCTCGGCATCCCCTATGACGAGGCGGCATGGGAGAGCGAAGCGGCCTACGAGTCCGACTGCCGCGAAACCACGCTGTGGCGGAAGGTCAAGGAGATGATCTACTCCATGGCGCTGGAAACGCGCTATACCAAGGACGAGGTGCTGGCGATCTACCTGAACCGCGCCTACCTCGGCGCGTCATCGCGCGGGTTCGCCGCTGCCTCGCAGCGCTACTTCGGCATCCCGGCCAAGGACTTGAACCCGGCGCAGGCCGCGATGCTGGCCGGCCTTCTGGTCGCTCCTACACGTTATGCCCCCACCTCCAACCTCGAGCGTAGCCAGGCCCGTGCGGCCACCGTGCTGAAGCTGATGCAGGAGCAGGGCTATATTTCAATGGCTGAGCGCGAGGAGTTCACCAACAACCCGGCTACCCTGAGCCAGGCCGCGCAGGCCCGTGCGGGTGGCTATTTCGCCGACTGGGTGATGGACACCGGCCCGGACTTCCTGACCAAGGACACCACCGAGGACGTGGTGCTGAAAACCACGCTCGACCAGCGGATCCAGAAGGCCGCCGAAGAGGCGATGAAAGAGATCTTCGCCACCAAGGTGAAGGAAGGCTCCGAGGCGCAGGCCGCCGTTGTGGTGATGAGCGCCGATGGCGCGGTGCGCGCCATGGTCGGCGGGCGGCAAACCAAGGTGACCGGCGCCTTCAACCGCGCCACCATGGCCAAGCGGCAAACCGGCTCGTCCTTCAAGCCCTTCGTCTATGCCGCCGCGCTCGATCTGGGCTACACGCCGAATGCTACCGTGGTGGATGAGCCGCTCACCATCAACGTCCCCGGCTCCGGCCCCTACAGCCCCAAGAACTACGACCGCAAGTTTCATGGCCGTGTCACGCTGACCGACGCGCTCGCCCACAGCTACAACATCCCCGCCGTGAAGGTCTCGGAGGCCGTGGGCCGCGAGAACGTGCGCAACATCGCCGAGGATTTCGGCATCGAGTCCGATCTCGCCGCCGGCCCCGCGCTGGCGCTGGGGGCCTCCGAATCTTCCCTGCTGGAGATGACAGGCGCCTATGCGGGCATCCTCAACGGCGGCACCTCCGTCAGCCCCTACGGCATCTTGGAGTTGCGCCTGAAGGGTGATGACGAGCCGCTAATGGGGCAGGGCGGCGGGCTGGGCGAACGGGTGATTACCGAAGAGGCCGCGCGCTACCTCGTCTACATGATGAGCCAAACCATCGAGCGCGGCACCGGCCGCCGCGCCAATATCGGCCGCCCCGCCGCTGGCAAGACGGGCACCACCAATTCCGCGAGGGATGCGTGGTTTCTGGGCTTCACCGCCGATTATGTGGTCGGCGTCTGGATGGGCTATGACGACAACACCCCGCTCACCGGCGTCACCGGCGGCGGCCTGCCTGCCGACATCTGGCGTGAGGTGATGGTGCGGGTGAACGAGGGTCTGCCGGTCAACGAGCTGCCCATGTTGGTGCCCCAGCGCGCTCAGCCACAGGTGAGCCAGACCCAGCCGCCCCAGCAAACCGCGCGCGAGCAGACAGAGGCCGAACGTCGCGCCGCCGAGCGCGCGCGCCGTCAGGCGCAGCGCGAAGCGGAGCGCCGCGAGCGGCAGAACCGCCGCCGCCAGAACGGCGACGTGGCCGAGCGTGTGCTGGAAAACGTGCTTTGCGGGCTTCTGGGCTGCCGCAACTGACCTGATTCAGTCGAGGCACTTCAGTCGGTGGCGGTCGTCTCCGCCGCCGGTTGCGCCTCTTCCGCGGCCGGATCTGCCTCGGCCGTCTCGGCTTCTGGGGCTGTCTCTTCGGGCACCGGGCAACGCTCGTAGCGGAAGGCATAGCCGTTCCACGCCAGAATCAGCCCGCCCTCCGCGCCTTCCATGAACAGCGCGCGCTCGGTCCACTGAAAGTTGGGGTTGGCGCCCTTGCACTCCATGTCGAAGAGCTGGGCGTTCATGTCGCGCACATTCACCGGGTTCAGCATCTTGCACTCGCCGCTGAGCCCGTAAAACACGCCGCCCTCGATCCGCAGAAAGCCCTCCGCCCCGTCGCCGGCCTCACAATCGGCCTCGGGGCTTGCGCGATAGCGGCCCTCCACCTCCAGCGCCATCGCCGGGGGCGCGCTGGCCACCAGGGCTAGCGCCAGAAGCCGCAGCCCCCTCAAGCGCGTTTCAGATCCTGGATCAGCGCGTCGATGTTGCCGCCGCGCCGATCGAGCATCGCGCCGATCTCGGTGCGTTCGGTCAGCAGCATATTCACATCCGCGATGAACAGGTTGAAGAACTTGTGGCTGCCGCTCTTGTCGCTGACGAAGAAGGTCACGTCGAACGGCGCGCTGCCCCGCAGGATCGCCATGGTATCCACCTCGATCCAGCTCTTCACCGCACGGGCGCCCTTCACCTCGATCCGGCCCCCGATGAACTCGCGGAAGCGCTTGCCGTATTTGCGGGCGATGTAGCTGGAGAACGCCTGTGTATAGGCCTGCATCTGCGCCCGAGATGCGCCCCGCGCGGCGGAACCGAGCGAGTAGAACGAAATATAGTTGAGGTCCGAGTAGCGCACAAAGATGCGCTGGAAATCGCCATACATCGACCGTTCGGACTTGCCGGATGCGATCACCTTGTTGATGTCGTTCACCGCCGCCGTCACAAGCTGCTGCGATGCGCCCGCCGAAAGCGCCAGCGCACCGCGGGGCAGCGCCACCGCAGAGGCCGTGAGCGCCGCGGCGCCGGTCAGAAGCCCGCGCCGGGTCAGGGTGCCGGTGTCATTGCCCGCCGTAAAAATCTTCATAGGAGTCGTAAACCTCGTCTGCCTCTGCCTCTGCCGCCGCCGTGTCTCCGGTCTGTCCCCTGCGGTTCTGCAGGTAGATGATCCGCGACTGCGCGTAGCTGTCTGCACTGTCATATAGAACAGAATCGACGGTTTCCGAATACTTTGCCCGATCACCGGCGCGTGACATCACCTTGATGACGGTAATTTTCCTCTGATCTTCGGCCTTGATCACGCCCTGAAGCGGGTTCAGCAGCACATCGAAGATCTTGCCCGCCACGTCACGCTCGGTCGAGGGGCCGAGGATGGGCAGCTCAAGATAGGCCCCCTCCTGAATACCCGCCTTGGCCAGCGTCACGCCGAAATCGGTCGAATCGTCATAGAGCCCGATCTTGGTCGCCGGATCGAACAGCCCGCCGATGCCAACGGTGGTATTCACTGCGGCCCGCCAGAAGTTGCGCATCGCGCTTTCCATGTTGCCCTGCAACAGGTGGTTCATCATGTAGCTGGGCTGGCTGATGTTGCTGGAGAAGTTCGAAAGCCCCTGCGTGACCGGCTTCGGGATGGCCTTGCCCACACCGCCTCCCTTGCCACCGCCCAGGGCGCTGTCGACCCGCTTGTTGAAGGCATGCACCTTGCGGTTCTGCGCCTCGTAGGGGTCATGAATGGCCTCGCCGCTGGTGTTGGCGCTGCACCCGGCCACCAGCGCGGCAAGGGAGAGCATCAGGGCGGCACCGCGGCTGCGGGAGAGGACGTTATGAAACAATGGAATTCTCTACCAGTTCTTCGTATCTTGGCGCGCATGGTGGGCGGGCAAGGCTATGCCCGCGCCTTCGAGGCAGAATAGCCGCCACAGCCTCTGGTCACAACCGGCGGAAGGTGGCAGGCCCCGAAGGCGTTGAACGGGCAGGATAGGAGAACGGCGGATATGCGGATGTCCGACACGGCCAAGGGCCTTGCCGAGCTTCGGGCGGCCCGTGCCACCGCGCGCGGGCTGTCCGGCTCGGCCTTCACCTTTTCGATCTTCGTCAACCTGCTCATGCTCACCGGCCCGCTCTTCATGCTCCAGGTCTATGACAGGGTGCTCGGCTCGCGCTCCGAAGAAACGCTTGTCGCCCTCTTCGTGCTGGTGGCCTTCCTCTACCTGATGATGGGCCTGCTCGATTATGCCCGGGGCCGGGTCATGGCGCGGGCCGCCGCCCGGTTTCAGGACAAGATGGAAGGCCGGGTCTTTGCCGCCGTGTTGGCCGCCGAGGGAAAGAGCCCGGGCAACGAGCTGGCCGCCTCCGGCCTGCGCGATCTGGACTCGGTTCAGCGCTTCATGGGCTCGCCCGCGCTGCTGGCCCTCTTCGATGTGCCATGGACGCCGCTCTTTCTCGCCGCGATCTTCATTTTCCATCCGCTCCTCGGCGTGCTCGCGGTGGGTGGCGGGGCGCTTCTGGTCACGGTGGCGCTGCTCAACCAGAGCCGCACGCGCAGGCCCTCGATGGAGGCGGCAGCGCTGCGCGAAGGCACCGAGCGGATGGCCGACCAGATGCGCAGCGAGTCCGAAATCATCGCCTCACTCGGCATGCGCGGCGCCACCTTCGCCCGATGGCAGGCGGCCCGCACCCGCGCGGCGGATAAGGCGCTCTCCGCCGCCGACAGGGCAGGGGGCTTCGGCACCACCTCCAAGGCGCTGCGGCTCTTCCTGCAATCGGCGATGCTGGCACTGGGGGCCTGGCTTGTGCTTCAGGGCGAGCTCACGGGTGGCGCGATGATCGCAGGCTCGATCCTGTTGGGCCGTGCGCTCGCGCCGATCGAGCTGCTGATCGGCCAGTGGGAGATGGTCAGCCGTGCCTCCAAGGGCTGGAAGTCGCTGGGCCGCCTGCTCTCCGCCGTGCCCGCCGAAAAGCCCCGCACCGAATTGCCCGCGCCCCGCGCCCTGCTCGATGTGAGCCAGGCTACCGTGGTGCCCCCGGGCGAAAGCCAGGCCTCGCTGCGGATGATCTCTTTCCGCCTCGAACCGGGGCAGGCCATGGGCGTCATCGGCCCCTCCGGCGCGGGCAAGAGCACGCTGGCCCGAGCCCTCACCGGCACCTGGCACACCGCAGGCGGGCGCATCCGCCTCGATGGCGCCGCGCTCGATCAGTATGACCCCGACACGCTGGGCCGCTATGTCGGCTACCTGCCCCAGCGCGTCACCCTCTTCGATGGCACCATCGCCGAAAACATCGCGCGGCTGGCCGCCCAGCCGGATGCGCAGGCCGTGGTCGCCGCTGCCAAGAAGGCCGCCGCCCACGAGATGATCCTCAAGCTGCCCGATGGCTACGATACCCCGGTGGCGGCGACGGGCGGGCGGCTCTCGGGTGGGCAGATCCAGCGCATCGGCCTGGCCCGTGCGCTCTATGGCGATCCGGTGATCCTTGTGCTCGACGAGCCAAATTCGAACCTCGACAACGAGGGCTCCGAGGCGCTGAACAAGGCGATCCGGGCAATGAAGGCCGAGAAGAAATCGGTGCTGATCATGGCCCACCGCCCCGCCGCGATCCAGGAATGCGATCTGCTGATGGTGCTCGACGGCGGCATGCGCAAGGCCTTCGGCCCGCGTGACGAGGTGCTCAAGCAGATGGTCAAGAACCACGCCGAAATCGCCAAGGCCACCACCCAGGGAGGCGTCACATGAGGCTCTCCGCCCGCCGCCCGCTGCTGCTGGGCTTCTTCGCGCTCCTGCTGCTGGTGGGGGGCTTCGGCACATGGGCCACGCTGGCCAACATCTCCGGCGCCATCGTCGCCTCCGGCCAGATCGAGGTGGAGCAGAACCGCCAGGTCGTGCAGCACCCCGACGGCGGCGTGGTCGAAGAGGTGCTGGTGGACGAGGGCGACAGCGTGTCCGCCGGTGACGTGCTGCTGCGCCTCGACGCCTCCGAACTGGCCTCCGAGCTGGCCATCGTCGAAGGCCAGCTGTTCGAGATCATGGCCCGCGCCGCCCGCCTGCGCGCCGAGCGCGACGAGGAAGAGACCATCGAGTTTGCCCAGGAGCTGCTCGACCGCGCCGCAGGTTGGCCCGAGGTGGCCGAGATGGTCGAAGGCCAGTCCCGCCTCTTTGCCGCCCGCAACGATTCGCTGGCCCGCGAGGCCGAGCAACTGGCGCGCCGCAAAGGCCAGATCGACAACCAGGTTGAGGGGATCGACGCGCAAAGCACCTCGCTGGCCCGGCAACTCGAACTCATCGAGAAAGAGCTGGAAACCCAGCAGGGCCTCTTCGAGCGCGGGCTTGTGAGTTACGACAAGGTGCTGACGCTGGAGCGTGAGCAGGCCCGGCTGGCGGGAGAGATCGGGCGGCTGACGGCCCAGCGCGCCGAGGCAGAGGGCAAGATCACTGAGATCGAGATCGAAATCCTCAAGTTGGGCACCAGCCGCCGCGAGGAGGCGATCACCGAGCTGCGCGATATCCGCGCCCGCGAGGCCGAGCTGATGGAACGGCGCCAGGCACTGACCACCCGACTCTCCCGGCTCGACATCCGCGCGCCCGTCTCGGGCGTGATCTATGGCCTCACGGTCAACACCCCGCGCTCCGTTGTGCGCCCGGCCGATCCGGTGCTCTATCTCGTCCCGCAAGACAGGCCGCTGGTGATTGCCGCCAAGGTGGAGCCGATCCATGTCGACCAGGTCTTTGCCGGTCAGCCCGTGGTGCTGCGCTTCCCGGCCTTCGACAGCCGCACCACGCCCGAACTTTTCGGCCAGGTGGTTCAGGTCTCCGCCGATGCCTTCACCGACGAGCGCACGCAGGCCACCTACTACCGCGCGGAGATCCGGCTGGACGAGGGCGAGGTGGCCAAGCTGGAGGGCAAGACGATCATCCCCGGCATGCCGGTGGATAGCTACATCCGCACCGACGACCGCACCCCGCTCGCCTACCTCGTCAAGCCGCTGACGGATTACTTCAACAAGGCGTTCCGGGAGAGCTGAGCGGGGCGCGGTGCGGCGCTGTTATTGCGGCGTTGCGGAACTGCGCACGTTGCCGTGCCAATCCGGCGCGGGCAGCGTGGCTGAGCCGGGCGCTTCAGCCTGAAGCCGAGCGGCGTAATCCGAGGCATTGGCCATGAAGAGGCCCAGCATCACGCCGATGGCGAGGGTGACGATCAGGCTTGGTGCGGCCTGCCAGCCGATGGCGGGCGTGCGGGGCAGGGCCGGGCGGGCGGGGGAGAGGTCTGTAAGGGTCATTTCGCGTTCCTTTGCAGGGGATGCCCCCTATCTAAGGTGTCGCGACCCACAACCAAAATGAATAGTTTTGACGCCAGGCATCAGTTATCTTGATGACTCTCCGCCTTGCGCCCGCCGCGCCGCATCGCCGACTTCAACTCGCCCAACCGCAACGCGCCTGTCACATGGGCCGCCGCGAAGTAGCTCACGATCCCGGCCATCACCAGCGCCAGCAGCGCCCAGTAGCGCACCCCGGCCGTATAGAGCGCCTCACCCAACGCCCACTCAACAGCCAGCAGAACGGCCCCCATCAGCGCGGCCGACAGCGCGATGCGGGGCAGGCGGCGCATCAGGCGGGCATCCACCTGCGAGGCCGCGCCCATCTCGCGCGAGCCCGCCCAGAGCAGCACCACCATCGCCCAGCCCGCCACCGTGGTCCCCAGCGCCGCGCCGACGAAGCCGAAGGCGAGGGCGAGGCCAATGGCGGCGACTGCGTTCACCACCATGGCGACGAGGGCGTAGTTCATCGGGCGGCGGGTGTCATGCCGGGCGTAATAAAGCGGTTGCAGCACCTTTTGCAGCACGAAGGCGGGCAGCCCGAGGCCATAGGCGGCGGTGGCCAGCGCCGTCGCCTCTGCGGCGGCTGCGTCGAAAGCCCCGCGCTGATACAGCACAGAGCAGATCGGCCCCGCCACCAGCACCAGCGCCACGGCGGCAGGCACGGTGAGCACCAGCGCAAATTCCGTCGCCCGGTTAAATCCGTCCTGCCCGGCCTTCTCATCGCCCGCCGCAAGCCGCCGCGAGAGTTCCGGCAACAGGACCACGCCAATCGCGATGGCCACCACGCCGAGCGGCAGTTGATAGAGCCGGTCGGCAAGGTTCAGATACTGGATCGCCCCGTCATAGAAGCTGGCCACCTGACGGCTCACCAAAAGGTTCACCTGCAACACGCCCCCCGCCAAGGCCGCCGGGGCCGCGATGATGGCAAGCCGCTTCAGCTCCGGCGTCATCCGCGGCATCCGCGGCACAAGCCGGAATCCCGCCCGCGAAGCCGCCACCCAGACCAGCGCCATCTGCGCCACGCCCGCCACCGGCACCGCCCAGGACAGGGCAAGGCCAAAGTCCCAGCCCTGCGCCGAGGCGGTGAGCATCACGCCCACGAGGATCACGTTCAGCAGCACCGGCGCGGCGGCGGCGGCGGCAAAGCGCCCCGTGGCGTTCAGCACTCCCGAGAGCAGCGCCGCCAGCGAGATGAACAGGATGTAGGGAAAGCAGATGCGCCCGAAGGTGGTGGCCAGGTCCAGCCGCTCGTCCTCGGCAAAGCCGCTCGCCATCGCCAGCACCAGCCACGGCATTACGAGCTGCGCCAGCAGCGTGAACACGATCAGCACCCCCGCCAGCCCCGCAAAGGCATCCCGCGCAAATTCCTTCGCCCCGTCCTCCGCCTCCAGCTTCTTGGAGAAGATCGGCACGAAGGCGAGGTTGAAGGCCCCCTCGGCAAAGAACCGGCGGAACATGTTGGGCAGGGTGAAAGCCACCACGAAAGCCTCCGCCACCGGCCCGTCCCCCAGCCGCGCCGCGATGAGGATATCGCGCGCAAACCCCATGACGCGGCTCATCAGCGTCCAGAGTCCGACGGTCAGAAAGCCCTTGATCAGGCGGATGGGTTGCATGGCGCTGCTCGGTTTGTTTTGCGCGACTATACGCTTTCGCACAGCCGGGGGGAATTGCCCGCGTCAGGTCACGAAGAAGGCAATCGTCATGGCAAGACCCACAAGCGTGACAAAGGCCCGGATCACCCCGGTGCGCCTGATCTTGCGGCTCTGGCGCGCGCCGATCACCCCGCCGATCGTGATGGCGATGGCTATGACGAGGGCCGGGGCCCAGGCGATGAGGCCGCTGAAGGCGAAGGCCACGGCGGAGAGAACCGAGATCACCGCCGAGAGCAGGCACTTCAGCCCGTTCATCCCGTGAATGTCGGTGTAGCCGAGTAGCCCGAAGGCGGCGAGCAGGATGATCCCGAGGCCCCCATTGAAGTAGCCGCCATAGGTGGAGACTGCGATCAGGGTGAGGGCGGCCACCAGCGGCCCGGCGTCGCCCCGCCCGTTCCGGCGCAGCAGCCGCAGCAGGGTCGGCCCGGCGGCGAAGAGCAGCGTTGCCACCAGCAGCAGCCAGGGCACCGCGCCGGAAAACACCTCCCCCGGAGTCACGATCAGCAGGCCCGCACCCAGAAGGCTGCCCAGGGCCGCGCAGGCAAGGATTGGCCGAAGCCCCAGCGTGCCCTCGGCCCGCATGTCATGCCGGAAGGCCCATGCGCTGCCGATGTAGCCGGGCATCGCCGCGAGGGTCGACGTGGCATTGGCGGCCACCGGCGGCAGGCCAAACCAGACAAGCGCGGGGAAGGTCAGAAAAGTGCCGCCACCAGCAACGGCATTGAGCACACCGGCCACAAGACCTGCGAAGGCGAGAACGAGTAGCTGGGTAAGGGTCATGCCGGGGCACCTTCTGGCTGCCGGGCGCTTTTGGCACCCCGCGCCGCGCTTGGCCAGCCTACCCGTTCGCCCTGTCGGTGCCCGCCTGAACCGCTTCCTTCAGCTTCGCCTCGATGGCCTTCTGCTTGCTCTCGCTGTGAATCTTCAGCCCGAACATGTCCTTCACGTAAAAGCTGTCCACCGCCTGCGCGCCGTAGGTGGCAATCACCGCAGAGGCAATCTGAAGGTTCCGCTCCGAGAGGGTGCGGGCGAGGTCATAAAGCAGGCCGGGCCTGTCGCGGGTGTCGACCTCGATGATGGTGTAAATCTCCGACCCCTCGTTGTCGAAGCTGATGGTTGTCGGAAAGCGGAAGCTCCGCTCGCGCTTCTTGAACTTGTCCTTCTTGGTCAGCTCGGCGCGGGCCAGCACCTCGCCCTTAAGCGTGCGCGAGATCATCGCGCGCAGCCGGTCCAGCTTGTTCATCGAATAGGGGTTTCCATCGGCATCCTGAATCCAGAAGGCCGAGGTCGCATAGCCGTCCTTGGTGGTGTAGGTCCGCGCATCCACCACGTTCGCCCCCACCAGCGCCAGCGCGCCAGCGATGCGCGCGAACAGGCCCGGATGGTCGGCCATGGCAAAGGCGGCGCGGGTGGCATCGCGGTCGTCGTCCGGCGTCAGGTCAATGCGGATCTCGTCATCGCCAATCCCCTGAAGCAGCTCCGCGATGATCACCTGCGTCTGCGTCGACAGGCCTTGCAGGTAGGGGTCGTAATGCCGGGCCAGCTCCGCGCGCACATCCGCCTTGTCCCAATGCTCCAGCGCATCGCGCAGCTGTCGGCGGGCCTCGGCGGACTGCTTGTCGCGATTCAGGTCTTCCAACCCGTTCTCCAGCCCGTCGGCGGTCTGCCGGTAGAGGTTGCGCAGCAGCTGGGCCTTCCAGTTGTTCCAGGTCTCGGGGCCGACGCCGCGAATGTCGCAAACCGTCAGAACCGTCAGCAGGTCCAGCCGCTTCTTGGTCTTCACCGCGCGGGCGAAGCTGCGGATGGTTCGCGGATCGCTGAGGTCGCGCTTCTGGGCCATGTCCGACATCAACAGGTGATAGCGCACCAGCCACTCCACATCCTCCGCCTCGCGCGGCTTGAGGTGAAAGCGCGGCAGCACGGCGCGGGCGATCTTCGCGCCCAGCACCGAGTGGTCCTCCTGCCGGCCCTTGCCGATGTCGTGAAACAGCAGCGCAAGGTAAAGCACCTTGCGGTTGACCCCTTTCTTCAGGATCCGGCTGGCCACCGGCAGGTCTTCCTCCAGCTCCTCACGCTCGATCTGGGCGAGTTGCGAGATGCATTGGATGGTGTGCTCGTCCACCGTGTAGTGGTGATAGATGTTGAACTGCATCATCGCCACGATCGGGGCGAATTCGGGGATGAAAGCCGAGAGCACGCCAAGCTCGTTCATCCGCCGCAGCGCCCGCTCAGGGTTGCCGTGCTTCACCAGCAGGTCGAGGAAGATGCGCGCGGCCTCCTTGTCGGCGCGCATCTCGTCGTCGATCAGGTCGAGATTGGCTGTGACAAGGCGCATCGCATCGGGGTGGATGAGCAATCCGGTGCGCAGGGCTTCCTCGAATATCCGCAGCAGGTTCAGCTTGTCTGCGAGGAAGGCGGCCTCATCCGTCACGTCGAGGCGCATCTGCCGCACCTCGTAGCCCGGCTTCACCTTGCGGCGGCGCAGCAGCCCCACGAGCTGCGGCAGCTTCTTGGCGTGGTCCGCCTCCAGCGCGGTGAGGAAGATGCGCGTGAGCTCCCCCACCATCGTCGCGTGGCGGAAGTAATCCTGCATGAAATGCTCCACGCCGCGCCGCCCGGTGCTGTCGGCATAGCCCATGCGCTCGGCCACCTCGATCTGCATGTCGAAGGTCAGCTGGTCCGCCGGGCGGCCCGCGATCAGGTGCAGATGGGCCCGCACCGCCCACAGAAAGTTCTCCGCCTGCTCGAAGGCCCAGTATTCCTCCGGGGTGAACACGCCCAGCGGCACCAGCTCTTCGATCTTGTCGACGTGGTGGATGTACTTGGCGATCCAGAACAGGCTCTGAAGGTCGCGCAGCCCGCCCTTGCCCTCCTTCACGTTGGGCTCCAGCATGTAGCGCTGGCCACCCTGCTTCTTGTGCCGTTCGCCGCGCTCTTCCAGCTTGGCCTCGATGAACTCCTTGCCGGTGCTCGCAAAAAGGTTTGACTGCAGCTTATCGTGCAGCTCCACCTCCAGCCCTTTGTCGCCGGCAAGAAAGCGCAACTCGATCAGGGCGGTGCGGATGGTGTAATCCTGCTTGCCCAGCCGCAGGCAGTCTTTCACCGTGCGGGTGGCGTGGCCCACCTTCATGTGCAGATCCCACAGGATATAAAGCGTGCTCTCGATCACGCTCTCCGCCCAGGGGGTGATCTTGTAGGGCGTCAGAAACAGCAGGTCCACATCCGACTGCGGGCTCATCTCGGCGCGGCCATAGCCACCCACGGCACAGAGCGCGAGCTGCTCGGCGGTGGTGGGATTGTGCAGCGGGTGCAAGAAGCGCCGGACGGCCCAGAAGGCCGTCACCACCAGCCCGTCGGTCAGGTAGGCATAGGCATGCACCATCTCCCGCGCGCGCAGCGGCTGTTCTTCAAAGGCGCTGCCGATCAGCGCGCGCCCGGCTTTCGCGGCGGCATTCAGACGGCGGGTGATGAGGCCGCGCAGCGCCATGGCGTCGCCCTCCGCCGACGCGCAGTCCGCCTCGAGGGCGCTGGCAAGGGCAGTGGGGTCGATGATCTCCTCCGGCGGGCACAGCAGCACGCCGGAGGGGGCGATCGGGTCGGGCAGGAAAGCGCCGTCAGTGGCGCGCCGGTCAGAAACCGGCGCCACCGAAGCTTCTTGGGGCCGGGTCAAGGACAACCACCTGGTTATTGCGGATCTGGGCGATGGCGAGGCCACGCTGGTTGGTGCCGTCCCCGCGCAGCCGGAAGATGCCCCCGGTGCCGGCAAAGCCCGACCCCCGGGTCAGGGCGCCCCGGGTCAGCGCGTTGGAGCCTTCGCGTTCCACCAGGGCGCCGATGGCTGCAATGCCGTCATAGGCCAGCCCGGCCATGGGGTGCGGGGTGCCGCCGTAGCGCGCGGCATAGCGGTTCTGGAAGTTGGTGTAGAGGGTGTTGTCGGGCAGGGCGAACCAGGCGCCCTGAAGCCCGGGCTGGGTGAGCGCCTCACGCGGAATGTCCAGCCGTCCCAGCCCGATGAACTGGGTGCTCGAGGGCGAAAGGCCCGCTTCCGGCAGGAGCTGCGCAAGGAAGGGCATCGCCCCGTCGTTGGTCGAGGTGAAGAACACCGCGTTCGCACCCGAGGCCTTGGCCTGCGACACGATCGTGGGCACAGCCGCCACGAGGCCCTGCTGCGACAGTTCGAACGAGGCCGACCCGGCATTGGTGGCGCCGCTGCTGCGAATCGCCGAGGCGATGGCATCGCGGCCGATCTCCTCTGCGACCGACCGGGCGTGCACGGTGAAGATCTTGCCCTTGCCCTGGCGGCGGGCATAGCTGACGAGGCGGCTGGCCGTATTCTCGAAGGTCGGGCCCAGCACGAAGACGTTGCCGCCCGCGATTTCAGGGTTGTTGGAGAAGGCCAGCACGTTCACGCCCTCGTCGGCGACGGCCACACCGGCGGCGTTGGCCGCCTCGCCGTAGACCGGGCCGAGGATGATCTTGGCGCCCGCATCCACGGCAGCCTGCGCTTGCCGGGCGGCGGTGGCCGCGTTCCCGGCGGTGTTGTAAACCCGCAGGTCGATCTGCGCGCCGTCAAGGTCGGCGATGGCAAGGCGCGCGGCGTTTTCCAGGGTCTTGGCCAGCACGTCGTCGCCGCTCCGCCTGGAACCGGCGGGCACCAGCAGGGCCACGGGCACTGCGCGGGTGGCGTCGATCTTGGGGCCGGAGTTTCCGCCCACGCCGCCCATCATGGCAGGATCACAGGCGGCAAGCAGGGCAATTGCACCTGCGGCAAAGAGCTTGGCCGCCAGGCGGCGGGGTGTCGTCAGCGACGCAAACATGGGATACTCCTTCAGGGCCTCGGGGCCTCGGTGTCAACGGCCAGGTCCCGCCAATTCTAACATCTGCGGGAGCCAAGTAAATGTCTGAGCCTTCGGGCGGAACCCCCTGGCGCAAGACCCCGCTCGCCGCCGGGCTCTACTTTGTCGCCACACCCATCGGCTCGGCCCGGGATATCACCCTGCGCGCGCTCGATGTGCTGGCCTCCGCCGATGTGATCGCGGCGGAAGATACCAGAACCGCCCGCAAGCTGCTGGAGCTTCACGGCGTGCCGCTCGCCGGGCGCCGGGTGATCGCCCATCACGACCATTCTTCGGCCTCCGCGCGCAACGGCCTGCTGAAACTGGCCGCCGAAGGCGCCTCGGTGGCCTATGTCAGCGAGGCGGGCTCGCCGCTGGTGGCAGATCCGGGGTTCGAACTGGGCCGCGAAGCCGCCGCGCGGGGCATCCCCACCACCACCGCGCCCGGCCCCTCGGCGGCCATCGCGGCGCTCACGCTCTCCGGGCTGCCCTCCGACAGGTTCACCTTTGCAGGCTTCCCTCCCGCCTCCGGCGGGGCGCGGAAACGCTTCGTCGAAGAGGTGTCGGCGCTGCACTCCACCGTCATCCTCTTCGAATCGCCCAAACGCATAAACGCTTTGCTAACCCTTCTCCGCGATACTGCCGGAAGCACCCGCCCCGCCGCGCTCGCCCGCGAACTCACCAAGAAGTTCGAGGAGGTGCGCCGCGGCACGCTTGCGGAGCTTTGCACCTCGGTGGAGGCCGATCCACCGCGTGGCGAGATCGTGCTGGTGATCGGCCGCGCCGCGCAGGCCGAGGCCGATCCCGAGGCCATCGACGGCGCGCTGCGCGAGGCCTTGGGGCGGCTCAGGGTGAAGGAGGCCGCCGCAGAGGTGGCCGCTGCCTTCGGGCAGCCCAAGAGAGAGATGTACCAGCGCGCACTTGCGCTGACCGGCCGCGATGGAGATGCCTGATGCCCTTCGATTTTGCGCCAAGCCCGGCCCGCCGCGCCCGTGGGCGCCGCAGCTACCACGCGGGCCTCATGGCCGAAGACTCCGTCGCCCGTGACTACGAGGCGTGCGGCGGGCGCGTGACCGAGCGGCGCTGGCGCGGCGAGGGCGGCGAGATCGACCTCGTGGTGGAGTCACCCGATACAGTCGTCTTCGTCGAGGTGAAGCAGAGCCGCACCTTCGACATGGCCGCCGAGGCCGTGACGCCGCAGCAGGTGGCGCGCATCATGGCCGCCGCCTCCGAATACGTCGGCCGCTACCCCACCGCGCTCTCCACCCCCATGCGCTTTGACCTCGCCCTGGTGAATGCGCAGGGTGAGGTGCGCATTCTCGAAGGGGCGCTCACCGCCTGAGCCGTTGCAACTCCCCGCCTGCTCCGCCATGACAGAAGAGCAGACAACAAGAGGGATGCGCGATGAAGGTCGCCTTTCAGATGGATCCGATCGGCGCTGTCGATATCAACGCCGACAGCAGCTTTCGCCTTGCCGAAGAGGCGCAGGCCCGCGGCTGGGAGCTGTTCTACTACACACCCGACAAGCTGACCTGGAAGGAAGGCCGCGTGGTGGCGCAGGGCTGGCCGCTGGAGTTGCGCCGGGTGCAGGGAGATCATTTCACCCTGGGGGCGCCGCTGGAGATCCAGCTGGCGGAGATGGATGTGGTCTGGCTCCGTCAGGACCCGCCCTTCGACATGGGCTATATCACCACCACCCACATCCTTGAGCAGATCGGGGGCAAGACGCTGGTGGTGAATGACCCCTTCTGGGTGCGCAACAGCCCCGAGAAGCTCCTCGTGCTGAACTTCCCCGATCTGACGCCCCCCACCACCATCGCCCGCGACCTCGACGCGCTGAAGGCCTTCAAGGCGGAACATGGAGACATCATCGTCAAGCCGCTCTACGGCAACGGCGGCGCCGGTGTCTTCCGCCTCGGCCCGGACGACCGCAACCTTGCTTCGCTGCACGAGCTCTTCACCGGCATCAACCGCGAGCCGCTCATCGCCCAGAAATTCCTGCCCGCCGTCTCCAAGGGCGACAAACGGGTGATTCTCGTCGATGGCGACCCAGTGGGCGCGATCAACCGCGTGCCGCTTGAGGGAGAGACCCGCTCCAACATGCACGTCGGCGGCAAGCCGGTGAAGGTGGAACTTACCGAGCGCGACCGCGAGATCTGCGCCCGCATCGGCCCGCTCCTGCGTGAGCGCGGGCAGGTCTTTGTCGGGATCGACGTGATCGGCGACTGGCTGACCGAGATCAACGTGACCTCGCCCACCGGCATCCAGGAACTGGAGCGCTTCGACGGCATCAATGTCGCCGGTGCCATCTGGGACGCCATCGACCGCCGGATCGCTGCGCGCGGCTGAGGCCCGAGCCACGATTTTTCGTACGAAAAATCGTTTCCCGTCCGGCGCGTCAGTGTGCCGGGGCGCCCACAGGGTCCAGCAGCGAGCGTCCGCCGTCCATCGTCACCACCTGACCGGTCAGGAATCCAGCGCCCTGCGACGCAAGGAACTGCACCACCTCGGCCACCTCGGAGGGCTGAGCAATGCGGCCCATCGGCGTGTGTTCCACGATGTCTTCGCGGTAGCCCTCGTGCTCGTTCACCGCCTTGTTCAGCGAGGTCGTCAGCACCGAGCCGAAGCTCACCGCGTTCACCCTGATCCGCTCCGGCGCCAGCGCCACCGCCATGGAGCGCGTCATCTGGTCGAGCGCGGCGGTCGAAACCGAATAGGCCAGAAGCCGCGGGTGGGTGCGCCGGGCGGCGATCGAGCTGAGGTTGATCACACAGCCCCGCTCGCCGTCGGTCTCCTCGGCTTCGGCCTCGGCCTGCTTCGCGAAGCGCTTGGCGACAAGCTGGGTCATCCGCAGCGAGGTCATCAGGTTCTGCTGAATCAACTCCTCCACGGCATCCTCGTCCGGATCGCCGGGATCGGAGGGCAGCACCACGCGGTAGGCATTCACCAGCACATCCACCCGGTCGAAGGCGTCGATCGCCGCCGAAAGCAGGTTGGCCTGGCACAGCCGCTGGCGCAGGTCGCCGGCAAAGTAGCGCAACCGGCTGCCCTCGGCCTCGGCCTCGGAGGCAAACTCCTCGGCCAGCCGCTTGTCATTGTTGTCGGCGGCCATCACATTGGCTCCATGCGCGGCGAAATGCCGGGCAATCGCAAGGCCCAACCCATGGCTCGCGCCGGTGACGATGCAGCTCTTGCCCTTGATCGAAAAGCTCATGTGGGTTCCCTCATCACGGCCAATGGGGCCGCAGCTTAGTGGTTATCTGCGCGCTTGGCGAGCGGGCCGCGCGGCGCTGAAGAGCTTGAAACGGGTGTCGCCGCCAATCTCGCTGACCTCGCCGAAATGCCCGGCAAGGGCGGCCTCATAGGGCAAATGCCGGTTGGCCACCATCCATAGCTTGCCCGACGGCTTCAGTGACGCGGCGGCAGAGGCGATGAAGGCGGTGCCAAGCGCCGGATCGGCGGCGCGCGCCGGGTGGAAGGGCGGGTTCATCACCACGTGGTCCACCGGCTCGGCCAGCGGCTGCGTGGCATCGCCCCAGGTGAAGCGCGCACGGGCGTCGGTCACATTCACCCGGGCGGCCTCCAGCGCGGCCCATTCGGCCTCCACCAGCTCCACCGCCGTAACGCCCTCGCGTTTCAAGACGGCGGCGGCCAGAAAGCCCCAGCCCGCGCCCAGATCAGCCACCCGGCCCTTCATCTGCGCGGGGAGGGCTCCCGCCAGCAGCTCAGAGCCCGCATCCGGCCCGTCCGCCGAGAACACGCCTGGCGCCGTCACCCAGCCGCCCTCGGCTGCGCTCACATCCGGCAGCCGCCAGCTTGAGAAATCGCCGTCGGTGACGGCAAACACCTTGCCATGCGCCTTGGAAAAGGCCGCCGAGGCCTCGCCCTGCTTGCGCGCAGCCTTCCACAGGCTCTCCACGCCGTCGGTTTTGGCCCCGTCCACCAGCACCGGGCCGCCGAGTGCTGCGGCCTGCGCCAGCAAGTCCCGCGCCAGCGCCTTGGCGCGCGGCACGCAAACCACGGCGCCCGCGTAATCACCTTCCGGCGCGCGGGCCACGGGCAGGCCACGGGCCTCCCATGCGGCGAAATCGGGGTAGAACCCGGTGATCACCTCGGCGCCCTCAGGCAGCCAAGCCTCGCACGCGCCGGGCCGAAACACTGCGATCCGCCCCTCGGGCAGGGTGACTGCGCCCGCTTCGAGCGCCATCTTCAATCGGGAAGTCATCGCGGGGAGGGCCGTGGCCCTACTCCTTTTCCATGGTGCATTGCAGCGGGTGCTGGTGCCGCCGGGCAAAGTCCATCACCTGCGCCACCTTGGTTTCGGCCACCTCGTGGCTGAACACGCCGACCACGGCAAGCCCCTTCTTGTGCACCGCCAGCATGATCTCGAAGGCCTGCGCATGGGTCATGTTGAAGAACCGCTCCAACACATGGACCACGAATTCCATCGGCGTGTAATCGTCGTTCAGAAGCAGCACCTTGTACATCGGCGGCTTCTTCGTCTTGGGCTTCGTCTTCAGCGCAATCGCCGGATCGCCGCCGATGGCGTCGTCTTCGTCGTCTTGCGACATGGTGATGGGCTCAAGGCGCATGGCGCTCCGGTGTCTTGGTGTGGTGCAAGGGATATCGGGGCCGTTATATATGGCCAGAACCCGCCCTGAAAAGGGTGCGCACCGTGAGAAACACGCAAAATGCCCGGCACAACGTCGCAGACACTCCGCACCATTGGCTTCGATGCCGATGATACGCTTTGGCACAACGAGCGCTTCTTCCAGCTCACCCAGGAGAGATTCGCCGAGCTGCTGGGTGATTTCGCCGCGCCCGAACATCTCGACGCCCGGCTGCTGGAGGCCGAGCGGCGCAACATCGGGCACTACGGATTCGGCATCAAGGGCTTCATGCTGTCGATGATCGAAACCGCGCTGGAGGTCACCGAGCACCGGGTGCCGGGCGAGGTGATCGGCCAGATCCTCGCTTCCGGGCAGGAGATGCTCTCGCACCCGATAGAGCTGCTCCCGCACGCACGTGCCGCGGTCGAGGCGCTGGCAGGCACCCACCGGATCGCCCTCATCACCAAGGGCGATCTGCTGGATCAGGAGCGCAAGCTGGCGCAATCGGGCCTCGGTGATCTCTTCGATGCCGTCGAGATCGTCAGCCACAAGACACCGGAAACCTATGCGCGAATCTTCGCGGGGCACGGCGCGGGCCAGGCGATGATGGTGGGGAACTCTATGAAATCCGATGTTCTTCCCGCGCTCGACACCGGGGCCTGGGGCGTTTTCGTGCCGCACGAGATGGCTTGGGCGCTGGAGCACGCCGAGCCGCCAAAGGCGCAATCCCGCTTCCGCGAAATTTCAGACTTGGGCGAACTTCCGGCGCTGGTCGCCGAGATCGGATAGTGCATCTAGCGGAGTGGCCCCAATCGGCACGCTAGATGTTGCGCATGTGGCATCGCTGCAACCTTAAAAAGCCACTAAAATGCCCTGTTTTCGCACGAAAATTCCTGTGCTAGCGTGGTATCAAATCAATACAAAAATTGCCGACCGGAAAAATCCGGCGGCCTGAGGCAGTAAAAGGCAAGCGACGTGAGCACGCTCTCCCACAGGGGCCGTTTTGGCCTCCTTATCGGACTATTCCTGATCACGCTTCTGGGCATTTCGCTGCGCGCTGGCGCGGCGCCCTACGCAGCCATGGTGATCGACGCACGCACCGGCGAGGTGCTGCACTCTCGCAATGCAGACACGCGGCTTCACCCCGCGTCTCTGACCAAGATGATGACCCTCTACGTGGCCTTCCAGGCCGTGGAGCACGGCGAGCTGACGCTCGATACCCCCATCCTCATCTCCAAGAAGGCCGCCGCAGAGCCGCCCTCGAAGATCGGCCTCAAATCGGGCCAGCGCGTGGCGCTGCGCTACCTGATCCGCGCGGCCTCGGTGAAGTCGGCCAATGATGCCGCCACCGCCATCGGCGAGGGGATCTCGGGCTCCGAAGCTGCCTTCGCCCGCCGGATGAACCGCACCGCCGCCGCGCTGGGCATGTCGCGCACCACCTTCAAAAACGCCCACGGCCTCACCGAATCGGGCCACCTGTCGACCGCCTCCGACATGACAACGCTGGGCCGCCACCTGTTTTACGACTACCCCGAGTACTACAACCTGTTCTCGCGGATGAGCACCTCGACCATGGGCAAGACGGTGCACAACACCAACCGCCGCCTGCTGGCCGCCTACAAGGGCGCCGACGGCATCAAGACGGGCTACACCCGCGCCGCCGGCTTCAACCTCGTGGCTTCCGCCGAGCGCGGTAACGAGCGCATCATCGCAACCGTCTTCGGCGGGCGGAGCTCGGCCACGCGCAACGCCAAGGTGGCGGAACTGCTCGATCTGGGCTTCCGCCGCGCGCCCACCCGCGTGGCCACGCGCAAGCCCTCCAAGCCCGCCTACACCCCCAATGACAACGGCCCCGCGCCTGTCATGACGGCTCAGCTCGAGTCGCCCACGCCCGCGCCCAAGACCGGCGAAGGCATCTACAAGGGCAAGACGATTCGCGTCAGCGGCACCGTGGCCAAGTCTCTCCGGCCGCGCCGCCGCCCGGGCAGCGAGCCCGCTGCGCCGGCCACGGACGCCGCAGACGAGCTGCTGCTCGCCGCGCTCTCCGAAGAGATCGATTCGGCCGTCGCCGCCGTGGTCAACGAGGCCGTGGCAGAGGCCGTGCCTGCGCAGCCCGCCGCAGAAGAGGTGGCCAAGCTGGCCAGCGCCGCGCCCGCCGCCGACCTTGAGAACGAAGCGCAAGTGGCCGAGGCCCTCGCCGAGCTGAAGGATGCGCCCGTCAAGGATGGCGAGGCGGGCGAGACGCTCACGCTCGCCTCCGTCAGCCCCGTCGCGCGCCCCGTGGTGGATGCCGATGTCGAAGAGGTGCCGGGCTCCGCGGGTGATCTGGAGATGGCCGTGGCCGAAGAGCCGGGCGGCTTCACCGCCGCCGGTGGCCCCGCCATCTCGTCCGCGCTCCTGCCCAAGCCGCGCCCGGTGCGCACGGCCCGCCCCGCACCCGAGGGCGTGCAGCTGGCCTCTGCCGAGGCGGCCCCCGCCGCGCTCGCAGCAGCCCCGGCCCGCATCCAGCCGGAAGAGCCGGTTGTCATCACACGCACCTCCACCTCCGGCGGCAAGCTCTGGGCGATCTCGCTGGGCAAGTATCCGTCGCGTTTCTCCGCCGAGAAGGTGCTGCTGAAGACGGCCCTGAAAGAGATGGAAACGCTCGATGGTTCGCTGCGCAAGGTGAACAACCGCAAAGGCGGCTTCGAGGCGATCTTCGTCGGCCTCTCCGCCAACAAGGCCAGGCTCGCCTGCGCCCGCCTGGAGGCGCGCGGCACCACCTGCACCGCGCTCGAGCCCGGCCAGGGCTGAGGCTCACAAGAGATAACGAGGGACGCGCCCGGTGGAGTGATCCGCCGGGCGCAAATCATTCCGGGCCAACGAATTTTCGTACGAAAATTCTGGGTGCTACGGCCTCGGCTGGTCGTCCCACTCGTCCGAGAGGATGCGGCGGCTGTCGCCCTCCGGGTCGTCGAACTGGCGGCTCTTCACGGCCCACCAAAAGGCCCCGAGGCCAAGGCCGCCGAGAATCAGAGAGATCGGGATGAGGTAGACGAGAATTTCCATTACCGCAGCCTCAGCGCGTTGAGCGAAACGGTGATCGAGCTGGCCGACATCGCCAACGCCGCCACCAGCGGCGTGGCCATCCCGGCCACCGCCAGCGGCACCGCGATGACGTTGTAGGCCGTGGCAATCTGGAAGTTCTCGCGGATGCGCCGCACGGCTTTGCGCGACATGGTCACAGCATCGGCCA
This sequence comes from Vannielia litorea, assembly GCF_018424695.1. Taxonomy (GTDB): domain Bacteria; phylum Pseudomonadota; class Alphaproteobacteria; order Rhodobacterales; family Rhodobacteraceae; genus Vannielia; species Vannielia litorea_A. The sequence continues at coordinate 27,495 of NZ_QTNQ01000015.1, read as the reverse complement.
CCGGCGCCACGCTCTCGCCCAGCAGCACGATGTCCGAGGCCACGCGGGCCGCATCCAGCGCGGTGGCGGGGCTCACGCTGGCATGGGCGGCGGCCAGCGCGGCGGTGTCGTTCAGCCCGTCGCCCACCATCAGCACCTTCGCGCCCCCGGCCTGCAACGCCTCCACCCGCGCCGCCTTCTCGGCGGGCAGCACGCCTGCGCGGAAGGTCTCTATGCCAAGCGCGCCAGCAAAGCGGGCCACCGCCCCCGGCGCATCGCCCGAGAGCAGCTCAACCTGGCACCCTGCCGCCTTCAGCGCCGCCACGGCCTCCGCCGCGCCCGGGCGCAGCCGGTCGGCGAAGGTGAAGGCCACCGGCGCCGCCCCGTCGACCGAAAGCCAAGTCGCCGTCTCTTCGCCCGCCTCGGCGCCAACCCATTCCGCCCGGCCCAGCCGCAGCACCCTGCCCTCGGCCATCGCCTCGGTGCCATAGCCCGGCACCTCGCGCAGGCCCTCTACCGGCAGCGGCAGCACCCCCTCTGCTCGCAGCGCGCCGGTCAGCGCCACCGCCAGCGGGTGGCCCGAGCCCATGGCGAGTGACAGCGCGGCGCGCCTGGCCGCCTCGGGCACATCGCCCAGGTTCACCGGTTCCGGCGTGCCCATCGTCAGCGTGCCGGTCTTGTCGAACACCACGTGGCTCACCTCCGCCAGCCGCTCCAGCGCCGTGCCGTCCTTGATGAGCAGCCCCTTGCGGAAGAGCTTGCCCGAAGCGGCGGTGACCACCGCAGGCACCGCGAGGCCCAGCGCGCAGGGGCAGGTGATGATCAGCACGGCGGCGGCGATGTTCAGCGCCACCCGCGCATCCATCGTCGCCACGAACCAGCCGATCCCCGCCAGCGCCGAGAGGATATGCACCCCCGGCGCATAAAGCCCCGCCGCCCGGTCGGCGAGCGAGGTGTATTTGTTCTTCGCGCTCTCCGCGACGGCCACGAGGTCAGCCATGCGGTGCAGCGAGCTGTCCTTGCCCGCCGCCGTCACCCGCACGGTGAGCGGGCCCGTCAGGTTCACCTCGCCCGCGCTCACCACCTGGCCCACCGCGGCGGCGACGGGGCGCGTTTCGCCCGTCAGCAGGGCGCGGTCCAACTCGCTCGTGCCCTCCACGATCACCCCGTCCACCGGCATCCGCCCGCCGGGGCGCACCAGCACCATGTCGCCCGGTGCCAGCTCGCCCACAGCCACCACCTCCTCCGCGCCGCCCGCCAGTCGCACCGCGCGGGGCACCTCCAGCGCCGCCAGTTCCTCGGCGGCAGAGCGCGCCACGGCCCGCGTGCGATAGTCGAGATACCGCCCCGCCAGCAGGAAGAAGGTGAGCGACAGCGCCGCGTCGAAATAGGCATGCGCGCCCGAATGGATCGTCTCGTAAAGCGAGGTGCCCAGCGCCATCAGGATCGCCAGCGTGATCGGCACGTCCATGTTCAGCCGCCGAGCGCGCAGCGCCACGGCAGCTGAGGCAAAGAAGGGCCGCCCGGCAAATCCCACGGCGGGGAAGGCGATGGCCGCGCTGATCCAGTGAAACAGGTCGCGCGTCGCCCCCTCGGCCCCGCTCCAGACGGCGACGGAGAGGAGCATCACGTTCATCATCGCAAAGCCGGCCACGGCGAGGCGCATCAGCAGGTCGCGGCCCGCCCGGTCCGCCTCGGTGCTGCTCAGCAGGCCCGCGTCCAGTTCCTGCGCCTTGAAGCCTGCCGCCACGAGTGCGGCCACCAGAGCGCCGGGCTCCACCGCCTCTTCGGCCTCCACCGTGGCGCGCTTCAGCGTCAGGTTCACCCGCGCCGAGGCTACGCCCGGCTGCGCGGCCAGCACGCGCTCGACCCCGCTGATACAGGCGGCACAATGGATCTCGGGCAAGGAGAGCAGCAGTTCCTTTTCCGCCGCGCCGCCTGCGGCCACCTCACCCACGCCGGGCAGTGCTGCGCAGGCGGGACAGGCCGCCAGGCCGCCGCGTTCCACGCTGCCATCCACCGCCTCAGCCCTTCACCGTGAGGATAAGGCGCTGCTCGAAGGGCGTGCCATCCACCGCCTGTGCCGTCACCCGAATCTCCCAGCGCCCTCGCGCCAGCTCCAGAGGGGCCACAAAGCGGCTGCCGTCATACGTGAACTCCGGCGACACGTCGTGCTGCCGCTCCGTGGTGCGCCCCACCATGGCCGCAAAGCCCTCCACCAGCGCGGGCCGTCCCTCGGGGCCTGTCACCGCAATCGCCAGCTCGCCCCCCTCGTAGCTCGGCGCCACCGTCCAGCCCAGCGCCTCCTGCGCCTTGCGCTTGCGGTCAAACTCCTGGCTGGCGACGTAAGAGTTTTTCACCTCCAGCCCGGGGAAGGTGCTCACCGCCTTGTAGGCCATCACGAGGTTGACCCCGATGATGACAGCAAAGGCGCTGGCCGTCACCGCAAACACCTGCTTTCCGGTTATCTCACCCATGGTTATGACCCTTCTCCAGTGCCCGTCCCGTTGAACGTGCTGTCCTTGTATACCCTGTCACCGTTGCTCAAGTCTTCCACCCAGAAGCGGAAATCGGTGAGGTCGCCCTCGGCAGCCTCCGAGCCTGCGGGCGCCAGCACATGCACCCGCTGCAGCATGGTCTCATCCGCCGGCGCCATGACCGAGCCATAGGGCGTGCCCTCGATGCTCAGGCGCAGCGCAGGGTTGCCGGTGATCGCAATGCCAAAGCGCCGGTCTTCGCCATGCTTGTTCCGCAGCCGCAGCTCGTAGGTGTTGCGGATCGTGCCATCCGACATGGTCACATAAACCGGGTTGCGCACCGGGGCGACCGTCAGGCTGATATCGTCGCGGATGAAGAGCGCCACCACCAGACCGATGCCCACAAGCGCCCAGAGCGCGGTGTAAAGCATGGTCCGGGGGCGGAAAATGTGGTGCTTCCACACGCTCTTTGGTTTGTTGCCCGCCGTTTCATGTGCCTCGTCGCTGATCGCGAGATAGCCCACCAGCCCGCGCGGGCGGTCCAGCTTGTCCATCACCTCGTCGCAGGCGTCGATGCACAGCCCGCAGGTGATGCACTCCATCTGCTGCCCGTTGCGAATGTCGATCCCCATCGGGCAGACGTTCACGCAGGCCATGCAGTCGATGCAGTCTCCGGCGTTGGGGTCACGCGCCTTGCCGCGCGGCTCGCCGCGCCAGTCGCGGTAACCGATGGTCAGCGTGTTCTCGTCCATCATTGCGCCTTGGATGCGCGGCCAGGGGCACATGTAGATGCAGACCTGCTCGCGCATGAACCCGCCGAAGACAAAGGTGGTGGCCGTCAGCACGGCGATCGTGGTGTAGGCCACCGGGTGGGCATTCAGCGTGAAGAGGTCGCGCAGCAGCGTCGGCGCATCGGTGAAGTAAAACACCCACGCCCCGCCCGTCGCCATGGCGATGAGCAGCCAGGCAAGCCACTTGGTGGCCCGCAGCCGCGCCTTGCGGAAATCGAGCTTCTTCTGCCGATGCAGCCGCAGCCGCGCGTTGCGATCCCCTTCGATCCAGCGCTCGACTAGAATGTAAAGGTCCGTCCACACCGTCTGCGGGCAGGCATAGCCGCACCACACTCGGCCCAGCGCCGAAGTGAAGAGAAAAAGGCCCAACCCGGCCATGATGAGCAGGCCCGCGATGAAGTAGAATTCATGCGGCCAGATCTCGATCCAGAAAAAGAAGAAGCGGCGGTTGGCGAGGTCCACCAGCACGGCCTGGTCGGGCAGGTTGGGCCCCCGGTCCCAGCGCAGCCAGGGCGTGACGTAGTAGATGCCGAGGGTCACGATCATGATGACCCACTTGAGGTTCCGGAAATTGCCCTTCACCCGCCGGGGAAAGATCGGCTCACGGGCCGCATAAAGGCTCTGTGGCTCTTCAGGTTCGGTGGTACTCACGACTCACGCCCTTTCGCGCATATATCTCGGATTGTGAATGTCATGTCGTGGGCTGGCCATCCTTGACCTGAATCAAAAGATGACTCTCCCCTACGGTTTATGCGCGCGGTCTGAACTGGGGTTTAAATGCACTTGGCCCCGACCCTTCCAAGGAAACGCGCGAACAGGAAGGAGGGCCGGGGCCTATCCGGTCTAGCCGGAAGTGCGGAGCCCTGGCGGAAGGGAGGGTGCCTTGGCTCGCTATGTCTCCCTTATAGCCCCCGCCCGACTCGCGAACATTGATCTGGGTCAACCCTGCCGGTTTTTTTGCGCGCGCAGCCATTTTCTGAACTTCTCCGCAGGCGGGCGCAGCGGGCCGGGCCGGGTGACGATGTGGTAGCCCTCCGCAACCGGCCCGCGGCTGAACAGCACCCTGAGCGTGCCCGCCGCGATATCTTCCTCGATCAGCGCGCGCGTGGTGGCCGCCACGCCTTCGCCCCGGCGGGCCGCATCCAGCAGGAAGTTACCGGGCAGGTGGCTGTGTAACTTGGCCCGCGCCTCCGTCACCCCCTGGCTCTTCAGCCAGTCGTCCACCTCGTTCGTGCCCACCTCCTGAAGCCACGGCAGCGCCAGCAGGTCTTCGGCGTGCTCGATGGCGCGGCCCTCCAGAAGCTCCGGCGCGGCCACGATCACCAGATCGGACGGGATGAGCATTTCCACCTCCACCCCCGGCCAGTCGCCCTTGCCGTGGCGCACGGCAATGTCCACGCCGCCCGGGGAGAGCGTGGCAAGCTGGGGCGAGGGGTTCAGCATGATCTCCACCTCCGGAAAGCGCTGGCGAAAGCCCGCCAGCCGGGGCATCAGCCAATGCGCGGCGAACATCGGCGTGGTGGTAATCTGCACCGGCCGCCCCTCGCCCTGGCCGGTGATCCGCGCCACCGCGTCCCCGATCAGCGCAAAGCCGCCGGTCACCGCCGCGCCTAGCTCTTCGCCCGCCTCCGTCAAGCGCACGCTCCGGCCCCGCCGCTCCACCAGCGCCACGCCAAGGTGGCCTTCCAGCGCGCGGATTTGCTGGCTGATGGCCGCATGAGTCACCCCAAGGGCCTCGCCCGCGGCGGTGACAGAGCCCGCATCGGCCAGGGCGGCAAAGGCCCGCAGCGTGGCGGGCGGGGGGAGGTCACGCAGGTTCATATGTTAGTCCAGCTTACGAGTGTGTTTCTATTATCCTCGCCTTTCCGGCTCAAAAGCGCAATTAAACATGCAGACGTGGCGCAGAAAGGAGGCACGAGATGTTCAAAATTCTTTCAACGGCCCTTTTCACGGCCACCCGGACGACAGAGGGCAAACAGCCCGCCGCGCGTCCGATTTCTCCCTGGCGGCTGACGCTGCCGCGGCTCACCGCGTTCCCCGACGCCTGAAAGGTCAGCCGCAAAGTGGATGGGCCGTTCCGGAAGATCCGGAGCGGCCCTTTTTGTCCTTCCTCATCGGGTTGCGGCGCCATGCGCGCCGGGCTAGGATGGCGACGTTATAATATAACATAACGAATCAACCGGAGAGGACACTCATGCAACCCAACCTCCTCGGCGCCACCTTCGCCGCCCTCCTGATCGCCATGCCCGCCCTTGCCGAAACCAAGCACGCGCACAGCCATGATGCGGAGGCCGAGCAGATCTACAAAGGCTACTTCGAAGACAGCCAGATCGCCGACCGCGCCCTCTCGGACTGGGAGGGCGACTGGCAATCGGTCTACCCGCTGCACACCTCCGGCAAGCTCGACGAGGTGATGGACCACAAGGCCGCGCATGGTGACAAGACCGCGGAAGAATACCGCGCCTATTACGAAACCGGCTACGCCACCGATGTCGACCGGATCGTGATCGAGGGCGATACCGTCACCTTTCACGGCGCCGATGGCCCGGCGCAGGCGCGTTATGCCTACGATGGTTACGAGGTGCTGACCTACGAAAAGGGCAATCGCGGCGTTCGCTTCGTCTTCGCCAAAACCGAGGGGGATGCCGCCGCACCCGCCTACTTCCAGTTTTTCGATCACAAGATCGCCCCCGCGAAGGCCGATCACTACCACCTCTACTGAGGCGATGATCGCGCCGCCCTGCTGGAGGAACTCACGAACTGGCCCACCTACTACCCCTCGTCGCTGACCCCGAACGAGATCGTCCACGAGATGGTGGCCCACTGACACCTGTGCATGAAAAGGGCCGCCCCGGTCTCCCGGAGCGGCCCGAACTTTTTCTGCCGATGGCTTACTCGCTGGCCTCTTCCGCCGGCTCCTCGCCGCCGCCGCGCGTGTGCACATAGGCCGCCACCGCGCGGATCTCGGCTTCGCTCAACCGGGTATTCCAGTTGGGCATCACGCCGAAGCGCGCGTTGTAAACCGACTCCCGCACATCGGCGTAATCGCCGCCGTACAGCCAGATCGCGTCCGACAGGTTCGGCGCGCCTTGCTCCCGGTCGCCCTGTGCATTGTCGCCGTGGCAGGCCGCGCAGTTGTCCTCGAACACCACCTGCCCGGCTTCAACCATCGACGCATCCTGCGGCTCGCCGGAGAGCGACATCACGTAGTTCACCACCTGGTCGATCTCTTCGCTTTCCAGCAGCTCGTCGGTGCCGAAGCGCGGCATCTCAGAGTAGCGGGCCTCGCCTTCCGGGTCGTCCTCGTTGCGGATTCCGTGGGTGATCGTGAAGTGGATCGCCTCCATGTCACCGCCCCAGAGCCAGTCGTCGTCCAGCAGGTTGGGGTAGCCCTTGGCCCCTGCCGCACCGGAGCCGTGGCACTGGGCGCACCAGGTCCGGAAGACGGCGCCGCCAGCGTTCTGGGCAAAGCTGGCCAACTCGGGGTCGCTGTTGATCTCGTTCAGATCGGCGGCCACGAGCTTCTGCCGCATGCCCTCGTTGGCGGCGTCGAAGCTGTCGATCTCGGCCTGCACCTCGGCCCGGGTCGAGTAGCCGAGAACACCCTCGGTTGCCCCCTTCACCAGCGGCCAGGCCGGGTAGGCGATGGTATAGCCGATGCCCCAGACGATGGTGGCGTAGAAGGTCCAGAGCCACCAGCGCGGCATCGGGTTGTCGTATTCCTGGATCCCGTCCCAGCTGTGGCCGGTCGTGGGAATGTCCTTCTCGAGCTTTGTTGGTTTCTTGCTCATTTCTCCGCCTCCTCGAGGCCCGCGCCCGCAGGCGTCTTTTCATTCCGGAAGATCAGGTGGGCGCTCTCCTCGTGGTCTTTCCGCGACCCGGGCCGAAAGGCCCAGACCACGACCCCGAGGAAGAAGACGAACATGGCAAGCAGCACCCAGCTGTCGGCCAGTTCACGCATCCACGAATAGGTATCCATTTCGCGTTCCTCCCCTTACCGGCTCTCGTCGGGCTGGAAGGTGGAGAAATCCACCATCGTGCCCAGCACCTGAAGATAGGCAACCAGAGCGTCCATCTCGGTCAGCTCAGGCTGGCCGTCGAAGTTGCGCACCTGCGCAGAGTCGCCATAGCGCTCGATCAGCCCGTCGTAGTCGCTGTCGGGGTCCGCCTGCGCGGCAAAATCCGCGGCGGCAGCCTCCAGCATCTCGTCGGTGTAGGGCACGCCCACCATCCGATGCGTCGCCATCAGCTCGCCCACGTGTTCACCCTCGATCGGCCGGTCGAGCAGAAAGCCGTAGCTCGGCATCACGCTCTCGGGCACCACGCTCTGCGGGTCGATCAGGTGATCCACGTGCCACTCGTCCGAGTAGCGCCCGCCCACGCGGGCCAGGTCGGGCCCGGTGCGCTTGGAGCCCCACTGGAACGGGTGGTCGTATTTGCTCTCCGCCGCGAGGCTGTAGTGGCCATAGCGCTCCACCTCGTCGCGCATCGGGCGGATCATCTGGCTATGGCACACATAGCAGCCCTCGCGGATGTAGATGTCGCGCCCGGTCAGCTCCAGCGGGCTGTAGGGCCGCACCCCCTCCACATCCTCGATCGTGTTGTCGAGGTAGAAGAGCGGGGCGATCTCCACGATGCCGCCAATGGTGACAACGAGGAAGGAGCCCACCAGCAGAAGCGTGGCGTTGGTTTCAAGGATCTTGTGCTTGTCGAGAAGTGCCATTCTTCCGGCCCCCCTTATTCAGCGGCGACAGCAGCGGCAGTGGCAGGCACACGTGCCTCACCCTTCCGCACTGTCATCCACAGGTTCCAGGCCATGATCAGCGCACCGGCAAGGTAGAGTACCCCGCCCAGAGCCCGGACCACGTACATCGGGAATTTCGCGCTCACCGTGTCGGCGAAGGCGTTCACGAGGAAGCCGTTGGCATCCACCTCGCGCCACATCAGGCCTTCCATGATCCCGGTGACCCACATCGAGGAGGCGTAAAGTACGATCCCGATGGTGGCGAGCCAGAAGTGCCAGTTGACCGCGGGCAGGCTGTAAAGCTTGGCCCGGTTCCACAGGCGCGGCACCAGGAAGTAGAGCGCCCCGAAGGTGATCATCCCGTTCCAGCCGAGCGCACCGGAGTGCACGTGGCCAATGGTCCAGTCGGTGTAGTGGCTGAGGCTGTTGACCGCGCGGATCGACATCATCGGGCCCTCGAAGGTCGACATGCCGTAGAAGCCGATGGAGACGATCATCATCCGGATGATCGGATCGGTGCGCAGCTTGTCCCATGCGCCGCTCAGCGTCATCAGGCCGTTGATCATTCCACCCCAGCTGGGCATCCACAGCACGATGGAAAACACCATGCCAAGGGTCGAGGCCCAGTCAGGCAGCGCGGTGTAGTGCAGGTGGTGCGGACCGGCCCAGATGTAGAGGAAGATCAGCGCCCAGAAGTGGATGATCGACAGCTTGTAGGAGTAGACGGGCCGTTCGGCCTGCTTCGGCACGAAGTAGTACATCATCCCCAGGAAGCCGGCGGTCAGGAAGAAGCCCACCGCGTTGTGGCCATACCACCACTGCGTCATCGCGTCCTGCACGCCCGCGAACACCTGCACCGATTTGGAGCCGAAGAGGCTCACCGGGATGGAGAGGTTGTTGACCACGTGCAGCATCGCAACCGTCACGATGAAGCTCAGGAAGAACCAGTTGGCCACGTAGATGTGCTTTTCCTTCCGGGTCATGATCGTGCCCAGGAAGACGAGCAGGTAGGCCACCCAGACGACCGTCAGCCACCAGTCAACATACCATTCCGGCTCGGCGTATTCCTTCGACTGGGTCGCGCCCAGCAGGTAGCCGGTGGCGGCGAGGATGATGAACAGGTTGTAACCCCAGAAGACGAACCACGCGAGGTTGCCGCCCCAGAGCCGGGCCGCGCTGGTGCGCTGCACGATGTAGAAGCTGGTGGCGATCAGCGCGTTGCCCCCGAAGGCAAAGATCACGGCGCTGGTGTGCAGCGGGCGCAGCCGCCCGAAGTTGCCGATGCCGTCGCCCAGAAGCTGGAAGTTGAGTTGCGGGAAGGCCAGCTGGAAGGCAATGAACGTGCCCACCAGAAAGCCGACTACGCCCCAGAAGGCCGTGGCCACAACGCCGTAGCGCACGACACCGTCCATGTAGCCCTCGGCGTTGACCTCAATGGCCGGTTTTTCCTCCCAGGTGGTGCGCACCGCCCAGATGAACATCCCCGCCGCGATGGCGAAGATGAGGAGCGCGTGCACCATATAGGCCAGATCGCGTGCGTAGTTCGCGGCGATGGCCGCGAGCAGCGCGATCAGGCCGAAAAGCACGATCTTCACATAGTCCCACATGACTCTTTCCTTCTGTGTCCCCACGGAGGCCGCAGCGGGAATCCCCCCGCGAACGGCCTCCGAATTGCCCGCAAACTCTTCGTTATCGGCGTGAGCGTCCTTGATTCAGGTCAATTTCTTATGAACCGGAATACATCATCCTGAGCGGCGAAACGGCAGCCCGGCCTGCCCCTAATGCAGCGAGGAATGACCATGATGGAGCCCAAGACGATACTCGCCCCCCTGCTCGAGCCGCTCACGGCGGGCAGTGCCCATGCGCTGGCCCTGAATCACGCCGAGGCTCTGGCCGACACCTTTGATGCGCACCTCGAAGTCATCGGCATCGGCTGTGATCGCACGCAGATCGGTTACTACTACGCCGGTGCCACGGCGGTGGTGCAGCAGGAAACCTACAACGAGGCCCGCGAGACGGCGCAGGCGATCGAGGCCAGCGTGCGCGAGCACCTGAAGGCCTCCACCCTGCGCTGGTCGGTCGAAACGGCGGTGGGCCAGATGGCCAGCCTCGCCGGGCTGGTCACATCCCGCGCCCGCTTCGCCGATCTGGTCGTCATGCCCGCCCCCTATGGTGCGGGGCGGGGAACGGAATACGAGGTCACGCTGGAGGCGGCGCTGTTCGACAGCCATGCACCGGTGATGGTCATGCCCGAGGGGGCGGCTGCGCCCGTCCGCCCGCGCCGCGCCGTCCTGGCGTGGAACCAGAGCCCCGAGGCGCTGGCGGCCATCCGCAGGGCGCTGCCCCTTCTGGCCGGGTCCGAGCTGGTGAACATCGCCATCATCGATCCGCCCCGCCACGGCCCCGAACGCTCAGATCCCGGCGGTGCGCTGAGCCAGATGCTCACCCGCCACGGGTTGCGTTGCGAAATCTCGGTGCTGTCGCGCACCATGCCCAAAGTGTCCGATGTGCTGGCCCGCCACGCCGCCGATTTCGGCGCCGACATGCTGGTGATGGGCGCCTACGGCCACTCCCGCTTCCGCGAAGCCATCCTCGGCGGGGCAACCCGTGATGTGCTGGAGCAGCCCCCGGTGCCGGTGTTCATGGCGCGCTGAAATCGAACGCACCGCCGCACCGGAGCAAAACCGTCATCCTCGGCCTTGAGCCGGGCATCTCTTTCCACCGGGTCTGCCAGTCGGCCAGGAGATCCTCGGGGCAGGCCCGAGGATGACATCGCGAAGAAGCCCGCCGCCCGGCCTAGATCAGGGCGCCACCATCCGAGTCGTCGCCGGTCTCTGCCAGCAGGGCATCGTAGCTCGGCACACGCACCCGGCGCTTGCCCTCCAGCGCGATGATCCCGTCCTTCTTCAGCGCCGAAACCTGGCGGCTCACCGTTTCCAGCGTCAGCCCGAGGTAATCGGCCATCGCCTCCCGGGTCAGCGGCAGGTCAAACGCAATCTCGTCGCCCACCGGCCCCCCAAGGCCCAGCGAAGCATCGCGTCGGCCCAGGATGGCCAGAAGGCTGGCAATCTTCTCCCGCGCCGTCTTGCGGCCCAGAATCAGCATCCACTCCCGCGCCGCATCCAGCTCGTCCAGCGTCATCTGCAACAGGCGCTGGGCAATGTGCGGCGTGGTCTCCATCATCTGCTCGAAAGGCTTGCGCCGGAAGCAGCACATCGTGAGATCGGTCACCGCCGTCACGTCATAGGCCGCCGCGCCCCGCCCCGGACGCCCGACAAAATCGCTCGGCAGCAGCAGGCCCACCATCTGCGTCCGCCCGTCTTCCATCGTCTGGCTCAGCGTGGCCACGCCGCTGACGATCGAGCCGAGAAAATCCATCTGGTCGCCCGACCAGATCACCGTCTGCCCGGGCTCGAAGCTGCGGTAATACTTGATCTCTTCCAGCCGCGAGAGCTCATCGTCGTCGCAACGCGCGCAGACCGCGCGGTGGCGGATCGGGCAGGAGCCGCAGTCATGTGACGTGAACTGGATGTCGAGGACGGCCATCTTTTACCTGTTGATCTGGGTCAAGGCACCCCCGTGCCCATGCCGCGTAATCTAGGCCAATGGAAACCACTGCACAACTTGCCCGCCACGGCCTCTTTGACGCACGTGTGCCCCGCTACACCAGCTACCCCACCGCACCGCACTTCGCGGGCGGCGTCGATGTGGGGCGTTTTGCCCAATGGCTGCGCGCGATCCCCGAAAACGGAAAGATCTCGCTCTACATCCACGTGCCCTTCTGCCGTAGGCTCTGCTGGTTCTGCGCCTGCCGCACCCAGGGCACCTCCTCGGGCGAGCCGGTGCGCGCCTACCTCGACGTGCTGAAAGCCGAAATCGCGCTGCTGGCCCAAAATCTCGCCCCCGGTGTCCGCCTGTCGCGGATGCACTGGGGCGGCGGCACGCCCACGCTGATGGAAGCCCCGATGATGGAAGAGCTGGCGGCGGCGGTCGAGGCCGTGGTGCCCATGGCCCCCGGCGCCGAGTTCTCCGTCGAGATCGACCCGAACGAGATTGACGAGGCCCGGCTCGATGCGCTCGCGGCGGCCGGCATGACCCGCGCCTCCATCGGCGTGCAGGATTTCGACCCCGAGATCCAGAAGGTGATCGGCCGCGACCAGAGCTACGAGCTGACAGCCTGGGCCGTCGAGATGATCCGCGCGCGCGGCATTGAAAGCCTGAACGCCGATATCCTCTTCGGCTTGCCGCATCAGACCGACGCGCGCATGGCCTCCTCGGTGCAAAAACTCATGTCGCTCTCGCCCGACCGGGTGGCGCTTTACGGATATGCCCACGTGCCCTGGATGGCCAAGCGCCAGTCGCTCCTGCCGACCGATGCGCTGCCCACCCCCGAGCAACGCCTCGCCCTGTTCGAAACTGCCCGCCGCCTGTTCCGCTGGGACGGCTACGACGAAATCGGGATCGATCATTTCGCCCGCCCCGGCGATGGCCTCGCCCGTGCGCTGGCCGAGGGCCGCCTTCGACGCAATTTCCAGGGCTACACCGACGATACCGCCACCGCGCTCGTCGGCCTCGGCGCCTCCTCGATCTCGCGCTTCCCGCAGGGCTACGCGCAAAACGCCTCTGCAACCTCCGCCTATATCCGCGACGTGCGCGAGGGCCGCTTCGCCACCGCGCGCGGCCACAGCTTCTCGAAGGAAGATCTCTGGCGCGGGCGGATGATCGAGCAGCTGATGTGCGAATTCCGCTGCGACGTCGATCAGATCGTGGCCACCGGCGCCCGCCCCGACTGGGTGCGCTCCGTGCTCTCCGGCCTCGCCGCCCGGTTCGACGGCGTGGTGAGCCTCACCCCGACCGGCCTCGCAATTCCGCCCGCCGCGCGCCCGCTCACCCGGGTCATCGCCCGCGCGATCGACGCCTACGATCTCTCCCGCGCCGGGCACAGCTCGGCCATCTGACATCGCGCACCGCGCAGCGGGAGCCGCGCGGCCAAACCCCTGAAAGTAAGGTCTTCTGGCGCCTCTTAGGCCTCAGGTTTATCCACCTTGGCCCCCGGTTTATTGTGGCTGCGGTGCAGGCAGGGGCAGGGTCCGGTCATCGAAACCCGGCACTAGGAGCCCTGACCATGACCCCCCAGAAATCACTCATCCGCCTTCTGCTCACCACGTCCCTCACCGCCGCCTTCGCGCTGCCCGCCGCCGCCTCCGGCAAGAGCTTCAGTGACATCGACACCAATGGCGACGGCGTGCTCTCCGAGGCAGAGCTGGCCGTCGCCTTTGGCGACGAGGGTGCCGCCCGCGTCATCGAGCACTCCGATTCCAACGGCGACGGGGCCGTGAGCCGTGACGAGGCCCGCCGCGCCAGCGACGATGACGAGTCCGACGACGAGGACGATGACGACGAGGATGACGACGACGAGCGCGACGGTGATGACGAAAGCGACGAGTCCGACGACGACGAGGATGACAGCGACGAATCCGATGACGACGACGAGGAAGACGACGACGAGGATGATGACAGCGACGAAGACGACGACTCTGAAGACGACGATTCCGACGAGGGCGACGACGACGGAGAAGATGACGAAGACTGATCGCTCGTCTATCACATACGGGGCCTTCCCCTGAGGCCCCGTCGCGCCCGCCCGGTCACCCCGGCGGGCGCAACTTCACCGGCCCCGCGCCAAGGCCAACCCTCGAAAGGCCCCGCCAATGCTCAAGCCCAGTCGCAGCGAAAAGTTGTTTTCCACCCCGCTCCTGCGCTTCAACGTGCCCGACGCCGCCCTGCTGAATGCGGCGCTGCTCACCGAGGCCGAGGCCCTGCGCAAAGCCGATGCGGGGGCCAACAAGTCCAACCGTGGCGGCTGGCACTCCTCCGGCAACATCTTCGACCAGGAGGCGCCCTGCTTTGCCGAAGTCGCGGACCTCGCCCGCGAGTCCGTGCTGGAGGCGAGCCGCACGATCGGGGCCAAGGCCGATGTCGCGGCACTGAAATTCAAGCTCTTCGGCTGGATGAACGTGAACCCGCCCGGCGGCTTCAACGCGCCCCACACCCACCCCGGCGCCCATTGGTCGGGGGTGTATTACGTGTCTCAGCCCGAGGTCGAGGCGGGCAACTCCGGGATGATCGAGTTTCTCGATCCCCGCTCGGACCTGCCCAACTGGCGCATCCTCAAGGCCCCGCCCTTCCGGCTGAAAAAGAAGATCCGCCCCGAGGCCGGGCAGATCGTCCTCTTCCCGTCCTACCTCACTCATTGGGTCTACCCCAACGACACGAAAGACGAGCGCGTCACTCTCGCCTTCAACGCAACCTTCTCCTAGCGCGGGGCCCGTCCTGCCAGTGCGGCCTCGCCGTATCCCGGGGCCCCGTCTGGCTCACCACGCCTGCATCGCCTCCAGACAGGCCACCACGGCCTGCGCCACCTCTTCCGGGTGCACCTGCGCCAGAAAATGCGGGCCCTCCAGCCGCGCCACGTGGCAGGCGCCACGGCACAGCTCGTTCGCGCGGCCCGGCGGCACCAGCCTGTCGTTGCGGGCGGAAATGCAGGCATGGGGCACATGCAGGGCGGCGAGATCATCGCGCAGATCGGTGTCGAGCACCTGCCGCAGCCGCCCGGCGATGGTGGCGGGCGGCACCTCTTCCAGCGCGGCCCGAAACGCCTCCGTCACCGCCGCGCCCACCCCGATGCCAGTGGTGAAGGGCCGCAACAGCGCCTGCATCACCGGCGCATTCAGCGGCATGGTCTTCAGCACGTCGGCGGCCACGCCGGGCACCGGCATCGGCGCGCGGATGAAACTGGCAAGGAAGATCACGCCCTTCAGCCCCCCGGGCCGGGCCTTGGCCACCTCAACCGCCAGCGGGCCGGAAAAGCTTTCGGCCAGCAGCACATGCGGCCCCTCGGGCAGCCGCGCCAGCACCCATGGGGCCAGCGCGTCATAGCCGGTCATCTCCGGCGGGTAGCGCAGCACCTCGACCGGGCAACGCTTGCCCATCGCCTCGGCGAAGTCCTTCAGCAGCAGCCCGGTGCCATCCAGCCCGGGCATCACCACCAGCCGCACTGCGGCTGCGGTCACGCCTCGACCGTGCCCGGCAGGTCGAAGGCGGCGTTCATCAGTGTCCGGGTGTAATCCGTCTTCGGCGCGTCAAACACCTCTTCCGCCGGACCCGCCTCCACAACGTCGCCCTGCTTCATCACCATCACCTTGTGGCTGAGGGCGCGCACCACCCGCAGGTCGTGACTGATGAAGAGGTAGGCCAGCCCGTATTTCTTTTGCAGATCGCGCAGCAGGTCCACGATCTGCACCTGCACCGTCATGTCGAGCGCGCTGGTGGGCTCGTCGAGCACCATCAGCCTTGGCCGCAGGATCATGGCGCGCGCAATGGCGATCCTCTGGCGCTGGCCGCCTGAAAACTCATGCGGGTAACGGTCCATCACCGCCGGGTCGAGGCCCACCTCGGTGAGCATCTGCGCCACCAGCGCGCGCGGGTCCTGGCCCTTTTCCACCCCGTGCACGCCGAGCCCCTCGGCCACGATCTGCGCCACCGTGAGGCGCGGGCTGAGGCTGCCGAACGGGTCCTGGAACACGATCTGCATATGCCGACGCAGCTCGCGCATGGCCTTCGTCTTCCAGCCCTGAATGTCCTCGCCCCGATACCAGATCGGCCCCTCGGAGTTGATCAGCCGCATGATCGCCAGCGCCAGCGTCGTCTTGCCCGAGCCACTCTCGCCAACGATCCCCATGGTCTCGCCCGCGCGCACAGAGAGGCTTGCGGCGTTCACCGCCTTCACATGGCCCACGGTGCGCTTCAGCAGCCCGCGCTGGATCGGAAACCAGATACGCAAATCCTCGGTGCGCACGATCTCCTCGGCATCGGCGGGCACCTCCGGCGGGGTGCCCCGCGGCGCGGCGCCCAGCAGCTTGCGGGTGTACTCATGCTTCGGCGCGCCGAAAATTTCCGCCGTCGGCCCGGTCTCGACGATCTCGCCGTCCTTCATCACGCAGACCCGGTCGGCAATGGCGCGCACGATCCCGAGGTCATGGGTGATGAAGAGCAGGCTCATCTTGCGCTTCTCTTTCAGCTCCGCCAGCAGGTCGAGGATCTGCGCCTGAATGGTCACGTCGAGCGCCGTCGTCGGCTCGTCTGCGATCAGCAGGTCGGGATTGTTGGCCAGCGCCATGGCAATCATCACCCGTTGCCGCTGCCCGCCCGAAAGCTGGTGCGGATGGGCCCCAAGCCGCGTCTCCGGATCGCGGATGCCCACATCCTCCAGCAGCTCGATGATCCGCCCGCGCGCCTCGCTGCGCTTGATCCCCTGGTGCAGCTCAAGGCTTTCCGCTAGCTGCTTTTCCAGCGTGTGCAGCGGGTTGAGCGAGGTCATGGGCTCCTGGAAGATGAAGGAAATGTCGTTGCCGCGCACCTCCATCAGCTTCTGCTCGTCCGCGCCCACCATCTCGGCGCCCTGGTAGCGCACCGAGCCTTCCACCCGCGCGCTCTCGCCAAGGAGGCTCACGGTGGAAAGTGCGGTCACGGATTTGCCCGAGCCGCTCTCCCCCACCAGCGCCACCGTCTCGCCCCGGCCCACGGTGAAGGAAACGCCCTTCACCGCATGGGTCGTCTCACCATCCTGGTTGAACGACACCTTCAGCCCGTTGACCTCAAGCACCGCGCTCACGAGAACACCTTCCGCGGGTCGAAGGCATCGCGCACGCCCTCGAAGACGAAGACCAGAAGTGAAAGCATGATGGCGAAGGTGAAGAAGGCGGTGAAGGCGAGCCACGGCGCCTGTAGGTTCTGCTTGGCCTGCAATGTCAGCTCCCCCAGCGACGGCGCCGAAGAGGGCAGGCCGTAGCCCAGAAAATCCAGCGTGGCGAGGCCGCCGATGGTGCCGGTGATGATGAAGGGCATCAGCGTCAGCGTGGCCACCATCGCGTTGGGCAGGATATGGCGGAACATGATCTTGCCGTCGCTCACCCCCAACGCCTTGGCCGCGCGCACATATTCGAAGTTGCGGGCCCGAAGAAACTCGGCGCGCACCACCCCGGTGAGGGCGGGCCAGCCGAAGAGCACGGTCAGGAACACCAGCAACCAGAAACTTCGCCCGAAAATGGCGAACATGATGATGATCACGTAAAGCCCCGGTATCCCGCCCCAGATCTCCAGCATCCGCTGGAAGAACAGGTCCACCCAGCCGCCGAAGTAGCCCATGGCCGCGCCTGCGGCGATGCCGATGATGCTGGCGACGGCTGTAACGATGAGGGTGAACAGCACCGAAAGCCGGAAGCCGTAGATCACCCGCGCCAGCACGTCGCGGCTGCCGTCATCGGTGCCAAGCCAGTGGTTGCGGTCAGGGGCCGAGGGGGCGGCGCCTTCAATATCGTCGTTCGGCGTGTTGAACGAATAGGGGATCGGCGGCCAAAGCGCCCAGCCCTTCTCGATCTGCTCGCCATCCACCACCCCGTCGGCGGCATCCTCGTAAACCGCCTCCGGATCGTCGAAACAGGCGTCCAGCCCGCCCGAGCGAATGAGGCAGCGCACCTCGATGTCGCGGTATTTCGCCTCTGTCCTGAAGTCCCCGCCGAAGTCCTGTTCCGAGTAGAAGGACTTGATCGGCATGAAGTATTCGCCGCGATACTGCACAAGGATCGGCTTGTCGTTGGCGATGAACTCGGCCATCAAGCTCAACCCGAAAAGCAGGCTGAACAGGATCAGCGACCAGTAGGCGCGGCGGTTCTTCTTGAAGTTCCGCCACCGGCGCTTGCCGAGCGGCCCCAGCTTGATCAATGCCATCAGCCCGCCCTCCGCTCGAAGTCGATCCGCGGATCGACAAACACGTACATGAGGTCACTCAGGATGTTCACCAGAAGGCCGATGAGGCCGAAGACGAAGAGCGTGCCGAAGACCACGGGGTAATCCCTGTCCACCACCGCCTCGAAGCCAAGCCGCCCCAGCCCGTCGAGCGAGAACAGCCACTCGATCACGAGCGACGAGCCGAAGAACACGCCGAGGAAGGCGCCGGGAAAGCCCGCGATCACAATCAGCATCGCGTTGCGGAAGACATGGCCATAAAGCACCTTCTTCTCGCTCAGCCCCTTGGCCCGCGCGGTGATCACGTATTGCTTCTTGATCTCGTCAAGGAAGCTGTTCTTCGTCAGCAGCGTGAGCGAGGCAAACCCGGCGATGGAGCTGGCCAGGACCGGCAGGAAGATGTGCCACAGGTAGTCGAGGATCTTGCCCCAGAGGGTAAGCTGCTCCCAGATCGCGTTGGGCGAGGTGAGGCCGCGCAGCGGGAAGATCTTCCAGTAGGAGCCCCCCGCGAAGAGCACCAGCAGCAGGATGGCGAAGATGAAGCCCGGGATGGCATAGGCCGCGACGATGATACCGGATGACCAGGTGTCAAACCGCGAGCCGTCGCGCACCGCCTTGCGGATGCCCAGCGGGATCGAGATGAGATAGGCGATCAGGGTGGACCAGAGCCCCAGCGTGATCGAAACCGGCATCTTCTCGATCACCAGGCTCACCACCGACTTCGACTTGAAGTAGCTCTCGCCGAAATCGAAGGTGATGTATTGCCCCATCATGATGAAGAAGCGCTCGGCAATGCCGATTTCTTCCTTGGTGCAGGCCTCTGCGTCGAGGTCGCGGTGGGTGATCTCCACGCCATCGCGGGGCGTATAGCCCTCTTCGCAGACCACGCGGGCAAAGCCCATCTGCACTTCAAGCTGCGCGAGGAACTCGGGCGAAAGCCCCCGCGCGCCCTGATAGCGCTCGTCGACGCTTTCGCTCTGCTGCTGGCCCGCGTCGGCCCCGCCGGTCACGTTCTCGCTTGCGTTGTCCCCCTGCTCGATCCGGGCGATGACGGACTCGATCGGGCCGCCGGGGACAAACTGGGTGAGCACGAAGTTGACCAGCATTATCCCGAACAACGTCGGGATAATGAGCAACAGTCGCCTGAGGATATATGCGCTCATCTAGAGCCTTTTCGCCTGCATTCTTCTTCTTGTCGCGCCCCGCTCAGAACGCGCCGGCCGCTTTCAGCTTCTCGGCCTTCTCGGCGTTATACCACCAGAAATCCATGTTGCCGAGGGCATAGGGCGGCAGCTCATCGGGGTGCTCGTAGATATCGTAATAGGCCACCGTATAGGCCGACTTGTTCCACTGGCCGATCCGGAACTTGAGCGACCGCAGCACCCGGTCCAGCGCCGAAATGGCAATCCGCAGCTCTTCCTCGTTCTGCGCCGCCTTCACATGCTCGATCAGCGCATCCACCGCCGGGTTCTTCAGCCCCATCTTGTTGAAGGTCGAGGTATCGGCGGTCTCGCTGCCGAAATACTGCTTCATCGAGTCGCCGGGGATGTAGCCGGTGGGCAGGAAGGCGGTGACGATGTCGAAATCGTAGTTCGGCGGGCGCTCGCGCTCGGTGGCGCTGGCGTTGTCCACCCGCTGGTGCTGGGCGTCGATGCCCGCAGAGCGCAGATTTTCGACAAAGGGGTTGATGACCCGGTCAAAGGTCTGGCTGTCGTTCAAAAACTCGATCCGCAGCGTCTTCCCGTCCTTCACCCGCAGGCCCCGGTTGTTGAACTCGTCCCACCCGGCCTCGTCCAGCAGCTTGTTGGCCTTGCGCAGGTTGCGCCGGTCGGTCGCGCTGCCAGCATCCGAGCGCGGTTGCATGTAGGGCTCTTCGGTGAAGACCTCTTCGGGGATGTCGGCGCGCAGCGGCTCCAGCAGCTCCAGCTCGGCCTCGCTCGGCAGGCCCGTGGCCGCAAGATCGGTGTTCTGCCAGAAGCTGTCGACCCGGTCATAAAGCCCGTAAAACAGCTTCTCGTTCGACCATTCGAAGTTGAACATCAGGCCAATCGCCTCCCGCACGCGCGGGTCTTTCAACTGCTCGTGGCGGGTGTTGAAAACAAAACTCTGGCCGTTCGAGATCACGTTGTGAGCCAGCTCGCGCTTGACCACCCAGCCGTTTTCGACGGCCGGAAAGTTGTAGGCCGTCGCCCAATCCTTCGAGCTGGCCTCGTTGCGGAACATGTAGGCCCCGCCTTTCAGCCCCTCCAGCGCCACCGCGTAATCGGCGAAGTACTCCACCCGCAGCGCATCGAAGTTGTTGCGCCCGATGTTGATGGGCAGGTCTTCGCCCCAGTAATCCGGGTTGCGGGTGACAACCACGGTCTTGCCCAGTTCCGAGCGATCGAGGTCCACCACATAGGGGCCCGAGCCGATCCAGGGGGTGTTCTGCGGCGCCTCGAGGTCCATGTTGCCGCTCTCGTATTGCGCCTTCGAGAGGACCGGCAGGCCACCCACCTTCTGGATCGCATCGCGCTTCTCGGTCTCTTCCTCGAAGTCGAAGCGGATGCGCCGCGCATCCAGCACCTCGGCGCTTTCCACCGTATCGGCCAGCACCTTGCGGAAACTCGGCAGGCCCTTCTCGCGGAACACCTCGTAGGTGAACATCACGTCCTCGGTGGTCAGCGGGGTGCCGTCGGAAAACGCGATGCCCTCGCGCAGGGTGAAAATCACCCAAGAGCGGTCCTCGGGGAATTCCAGGCTTTCCGCCAGAAGCCCGTATTCCGCGCCGATCTCGTCGGCGGTCGTGGTCAGCAGGCTCTCCAGCGGCGCGCTCGAAAGGGCGCCGGCGCGGCCGTTGATGGTGTAGGGGTTCCAGTTGTCGAAGCCGCCAAACGCCCATTCCGACATTTCGCCCCCCTTGGGAGCCTCGGGGTTCACGTAGTCGAGATGCTCGAAGTCGGGCCCGTATTTCAGCTCGCCGCCCGGAAAGGTCGGGATGCCATGGCGCGTCACGGTCTCCTGCGCCAGCGCGGGCAGGGCCGCCAGCACCAGCGCCAGCGCCAGCCCCGCGCCCCAGGCCAGCAGGTCTCGCCGGCGAGCCCTGACGGCAGTGGCGGCAAGCGGGGCGGCGGTGGCGGAACGGGGCGGCAACGGTCTCTGGCGCAAGTCGTGGCTCCTCTCATGCAGGGCAGGGCGGCCGCCCGCGCTGGGCAGCTCACCAAAACATCGTTAATTTTAGCTAAATGCCCACGGTCCCGGCTTGCAAGTTGAAACCTCGTGAGCAGGGCGCGAGCGGCCCCGTTCGACGCAAAACGCCTTGCGCCCGCGCTGCCCCGTTTGGTCAAAGTGCGATCCTTTTCGCACCATCAAAGGCCAGCGCGCCGGCGTCGGGTCTGCCAATGGGGGCAGCGCTCCGTTCCAGCCAAGCCTTCTGCAACGAAAAGGGCCGCCCCGGTTGCCCGGCGGCGGCCCCTGATGATTATGGTGCGGCGCTTATTGCTGCGCCTGCAGATAGGCAATCACGTCAGCCCGGTCCTCGATCTTGCGCAGGCCGGCGAAGCTCATCTTGGTGCCGCTGATGAAGCCCTTCGGGTTCTCCAGGAAGGCGCTCAGCGCTTCCGGGGTCCACTCGCCGCCGTGGCTCGCCATGCCGTCGGAATAGGCAAATCCGTCGACGCCGCCGATGGCGCGGTTCACCACGCCGTTCAGATGCGGGCCGGTGCCGTCGGTGCCGTCCAGCTTGTGGCAGGCCTTGCACTTGCCAAACACGCGCTCGCCCGATGCAGCGTCGGCGCTGGCAAAAACCTCTTCGAAGGAGGGGCCGGTGTCTTCCTCGGCCTCGCCGCCGTCACCGCTCTCGGCAACCTCGATGGCATAGCCCATCGCGTTCTCTTCGCCATGGCCTCCGGCATCCATCGCATAAAGCGATTCCCCGGCCCAATTGATGAGCAGGTAGATCAGCAGCGCGCCGCAAAGCCAGCCAAATGCCTTGACCATCGTCATTGTGTCGAACATGTCGCATCCTGTCCGTGGTGTGGGTCTCGGCGCCTTCTACGCGCTTCCCACCCCGCGCTGCAAGACGTATCAGGCGCGACCAAACGCCCGAGGGCGCAAAAATTGTGTGAAGTGTCAGGGGAGAGGCGGCAATGGCGGGCCGGATCGCATTTCAGGGAGAACTGGGGGCCTATTCGCACCAGGCCTGCGCCGAGGCGCGCCCGGATATGGAGGCCATCCCCTGCCGCAGCTTCGAAGATGTGATCGAGGCCGTGCGCAGCGGGGCCGCGGATCAGGCCATGCTGCCGGTGGAGAATTCCACCTATGGCCGGGTCGCCGACATTCACCGCCTGCTGCCCGAAAGCGGGCTGCACATCGTCGATGAGGCCTTCGTGCGGGTGCATATCTCGCTGATGGCCCTGCCGGGAGTGACACTGGAGGAGGTGAAGAAGGTGCGCGCCCACCTCGTGCTCCTGCCGCAATGCGCCAGCTTCCTCTCCGCCAACGGGATTGCCGGTGAGGCCGCCGCCGACAGCGCAGGCGCGGCAGCCGAGCTGCAAGCCTCCGGTGCGCGGGACGAGGGCGTGCTCGCCTCCGACCTCGCCGCCGAGATCTACGGGCTCAACATCCTCGCCCGCCACATCGAGGACCACGCCCACAACACCACCCGCTTCCTCATCATGGCCCCCGAGGCCCAGCGCGCGCGGCGCGCGGATGACATGATGACAACCTTCGTCTTCCGGGTGCGCAATATTCCGGCGGCGCTCTACAAGGCGATGGGCGGGTTTGCGACCAACGGGGTGAACATGACCAAGCTGGAAAGCTACATGGTCGGCGGCAGCTTCACGGCCACCCAGTTCTATTCCGACATCGAAGGCCACCCCGACGACGCCAACGTGCAGCTGGCGATGGATGAGCTGGATCACTTCACCGAAGAGGTGAAGATCCTCGGCGTCTACCCCGCAGACCCCAAACGCCACTGAGCCGCCCACCGGGGCAGCTCATCAAGGCCTCCGGCCATTCTTCGCAGCAGCTCCGGGCGAAGACGCCTCGAAGGGCGGATTAGCCCGCCCGTCCCCACGAAAACCGCCGGCCCGGCAGGGGAGCCGGGCCGACGCGCCCCGATCGGCTCGGGACCGGGCTCGGGCGGCCGGGGCGATGTCTCCCCCGGCGCGCCTTGCCCAACGTGTTACTGGAGCCAGATCAGCTCGATCCGCGAGCCGCCCCGGTCGGTCATGTCGTAGGTCTTGCCGCCCGAGTCGATCCATCCGCTGATGGTGTGCCGCGAGAAGTTCACCCGCTGGCCCGGCGCCGCCTGAACCTGCGTGCAGCGGGTGGAGTTGCGCTTGGCCGTCACCCAGCCGCCGCCGTTCACGCTGAAGCGCTTGTCCCAAGTGGCGCGGTTTTGCAGGCAGAGCTGCAGCAGCCCGCCGCGGCCCGAGCCATCCTTGGTGACATTCACGGTGACGGTGTCGCCGTTGTTCAGGTAGGCCGCATTCAGCGGTTTCTTCTGCGGGCCAGTAGGGCCGCCCGGGCCGTCCTCCACGAGGCCGGGGTCGATCTCGATGCAGCCCGAGAGGGCGGTGGCGACGAGAAGGGCGGGGAGGGCCATGATCTTGGTGAGTTTCATCTTTTCAGTTCCTTTCAGGTTTGGTGTTGGTCTTTGCCGACCGGATGAGAGGAAAATGACCTGTCGGGCGCGCCATTCGTATGGGGTCGATCCCCCAATCGAAGGTGGGGCCGGGCTGGCAGCAGCTCGGACCAGCCCCTCACACCGAGCCATGACTGTGGGCGCAGAGCCCCAGGCCGAGGCGTCGCTGGGGGGGCAGCCCCCCAGACCCCCCGGGATATTTACCGAGCA
This sequence comes from Vannielia litorea, assembly GCF_018424695.1. Lineage (GTDB taxonomy): Bacteria > Pseudomonadota > Alphaproteobacteria > Rhodobacterales > Rhodobacteraceae > Vannielia > Vannielia litorea_A. The sequence continues at coordinate 3,861 of NZ_QTNQ01000015.1, read as the reverse complement.
ATGAGAAGCAGGGCAGGGGGTTGACCTCGCTCTGCACGCGGGCAAGTTGCGCTGACCCTTCCCGCGAGGCTTCCCATGTCCCTCTCCCCAAATGCCCAGGGCGCGCTCTGGATGACAGCCTCCATGGCGGGGTTCGCCGTGGAGGATACCTTCATCAAGTCGGCAGCGGGGGCGGTGCCGGTGGGGCAGGTGCTGGCGAGTTTCGGGGTGATCGGCACGCTGATATTCGCCATGCTCTGCCTGCGACGCGGCGAGCGGCTGGTGCACCCGGCGCTTTTCTCGCGGCCAATGGCGGCGCGCTGCAGCTTCGAGATGCTGGGTCGGGTGTTTTACACGCTTGCCATCGCGCTCACCCCGCTTTCCACCGCTTCGGCGATCCTTCAGGCCGCGCCGTTGGTGGTCGCACTCGGGGCGATGGTGGTGCTGCGCGAGCCGGTGAGCCCGGCGCGCTGGCTGGCCATCTTCGTAGGCTTCGCGGGGGTGCTGCTGGTGTTGCGCCCGGGGCTCGACGGGTTCGATACGCTGGCGATCCTCTCGGTGCTGGGCATGGTCGGCTTCGCGGGGCGCGACCTGGCCACCCGCGCCGCGCCGCCCGCGCTCTCGCACATGCAGCTCAGCCTCTACGGCTGCGCCATCCTGATCCCGGCGGGGCTGGTGATCCTCGCCTTCGAGGGCGCGCCCGTGATGCCCTCGGGCCCCGACGCCCTGCGCATCCTCGCCGCCGCGCTGGCGGGCTCGGCGGCCTATTTCGCCCTGACCAACGCCATGCGCACCGGCGACGTGGGCGTGGTGGCCCCGTTCCGCTACACCCGGCTGGTGGTGGCGATGGGGCTGGCGGCCCTCGTCTTCGGCGAACGCCCTGACAGCGCCACGCTCGTCGGGTCCGCTATCATCGTCGCCGCCGGCCTCATCGCGCTCGCCACCGGACGCCGCCGCAGGCCCGCCGTGAAACCGGCAGGAAAAATTTCCGGCGCCGCGCCCAAGGATTGACGCCCCGGGCCCGTCCAACCAACGTGATGCGCATGACGGTGTCAGACCACTCCCTCGCCCTCGCCGCCGCCGGCGGCGACCGGGAGGCCTTTGCCAGCCTGCTTTCCCGGCACTACGACAGGCTGTTTGCCTTCGCCTACCGCCTCACCGGCACGCGCCCCGAGGCCGAGGATCTGACGCAGGACATCTGCCTTGCCCTGCCCGCCAAGCTGGCCCGCTACGAGGGCCGCGCCGCCTTCACCACCTGGCTCTACCGGGTGGCGGTGAACGCCGCGCACGACCGTCGGCGCAGGGCGGCCACGCAGACCAGGGCCGCAGAGGGCTGGGGCGACTGGGAGCAGGCCCGCCAGGCCGAACTGGCCGAAACCGCAGAGGCGGTGGACTGGCTCACCGCCACCCTGCGCAGCCTGCCGCCAGAGCTGCGCGACACCTGCGCGCTGGTGCTGGGCGAAGAGATGACACAATCCCAGGCCGGCGAGGTGCTGGGCGTGAGCGAGGGCACAATCGCCTGGCGCATGTCGGAGGTAAAAAAGCGCCTCCGCGCCCGGGCCAGCGAGGAAGCGGCAGAATGACCGACGAGTTCGACAAGCTGAAAGCGGCGATGAAATCCGCCCCGCCCGCCCCCGACCCGGAGGCGAAGAAGGCGGCCATGGCTCTTGCCATGCAGGCCTTCGACGACCAGCGCGAAGAAAATGCAGCCACCCGCCAAGGATTGGAAAAGGGCGCACGTCTCACCCCTGAAGGCCCCCGAAAGGCGGGGCTGATGCAAGGAGTGAGAGATATGTTTTCGAAGCTGAGCACAAAGGCGGGCCTCGCCGCCACCACCGGGATCGTCGCCGCTGGCCTTGCTGCCGTCGTCATCATCCCGCAGATGCGCGAGCCGGGCACCCCCGGGGTCATCACTGTCAACGAAACGCCCGGCGGGGCGGATCGGGATGGCACCGAGGCGGCGGAGCGCGAGCAACTGGCCGACGCCGGTGAAACCCGCGCCGATGATGAAGCCGCCGCAACGGTCCCCGCGCCCGAAGTGGCACAGACCGAGGCCGCGCCGAAGGTGGCACAGACCGAGGCCGCGCCGAAGGTGGCGCAGGAAGAGGTGGCCGAGGCCGAGCCGGCAGCGGAAGCCCCGATGGAGGCTGACGCCATGGCCGATGCCGCGCCCGAGTCGGCCTCCGGCATTGCCCCCGCCCGCGCCCGCAAGGAGGCCACCGGTGCCCTCGGCCGCATCGCGGGGGGTACCCAATACATGCCTGTCGCGCCGCCTGCGTCCGATGGCTATGTCGCCCAGCCCGAGCCCGACACCGAGGCTTTCCCCGAGGCCGAGCAGAACCCGGTGAAAGTGGCCTCCGAAGAGCCCGTCTCGACCTTCTCGATCGACGTGGATACCGCGAGCTATTCCGTCGTCCGCTCCTCGCTGAACACGGGCCGGATGCCCCCGCGTGACGCCGTGCGGGTGGAGGAGATGGTCAACTACTTCCCCTATGCCTACGCCGCCCCCGAGGCGGATGACCCGGCGCCGTTCAAGCCCACCGTGGTGGTGTCCGAAACCCCGTGGAACCCTGACACCCAGCTTGTGACGGTGGCGATCCAAGGCGAGATGCCCGTGGTCGAAGATCGCCCGCCGCTCAACCTCGTCTTCCTCATCGACAGCTCAGGCTCGATGAACCAGGCCAACAAGCTGCCGCTGCTGAAACAAAGCCTGCGCCTGATGCTCCCCGAGCTGCGCCCCGAGGACCAGGTGGCCATTGTTGCCTATGCGGGTTCGTCCGGCCTGGTGCTGGAGCCCACCCCCGCAGGCGAACGCGCCAAGATCCTGAACGCGCTCGACAACATCGGCGCAGGCGGCTCCACCGCAGGCGCGGCGGGCCTCCAGCAGGCCTATGCCGTGGCCGAGGAGATGACCGGGGAGGGCGAAATCTCCCGCGTGCTGCTGGCGACGGACGGCGATTTCAACGTTGGTCTTTCCTCGCCCGACCAGATGAAAGAGTTCATCGAGGCCAAGCGCGAGAGCGGCACCTACCTCTCGGTGCTGGGCTTCGGGCGGGGCAATCTGAACGACGCGCTGATGCAGTCGCTGGCGCAAAACGGCAACGGCCAGGCCGCCTATATCGACACGCTGAACGAGGCCCGCAAGGTGCTGGTCGATCAGCTCACCGGCGCGCTCTTTCCGATTGCGTCGGACGTGAAGATCCAGGTGGAGTTCAACCCGGCGCAGGTCGCCGAATATCGCCTGATCGGCTATGAAACCCGCGCGCTGAAGCGTGAGGATTTCAACAACGATAAGGTCGACGCGGGCGAGATCGGCGCAGGCCATTCGGTGACGGCGATCTACGAGGTGACGCCGGTCGGCAGCCCCGCCGTGCTGAACGACCCGCTGCGCTACGGCTCCGCCGATGCCTCCGTCGCCCCGGCCCAGGCCGAGCAGGACAACCCCGAGCTGGCCTTCCTTCGGATGCGCTGGAAAGAGCCGGGCGAGAGCGAGAGTGAGCTGCTCGAGTTCCCGATCACCGAAGGCATGGGCGAGGCCAGTGAAGAAACCCGCTTCGCCGCCGCCATCGCCGGTTTTGCCCAACTGCTCCAGGGCTCCGCTTACCTTGGCGACTGGAGCTATGCCGACGCCATCGAACTGGCCAACGGCGCGAAGGGCGCTGACGAGTTCGGCTACCGCGCCGAGGCCGTCAACCTGATGCGGCTGGCCCAGAGCCTCTCGCAGTAACACCCCTGAGATCCCCTGCGCCGTCATCCCATGGGGCGCAGGGGCAAGGCGGAACCCCCGCCGAGCAGCGCCCGGACCTCCCCCTGGGTGAACGGCCCCGGCCCGTCTTCACGGACATCCTCGCCGGGGCCGTTTTGCGCGTTTGCGTGCCGCCC
>NZ_QTNQ01000159.1 GCF_018424695.1 Vannielia litorea | reverse complement strand
GCCCTCCGGCGACTTGCCGCGATGCAGCACGCTTTCCGGCTTGACGCCGCCCCCCGCCAAACGCACAACCCCACCCCATGGGAACAGGGCAATTAACGATTGATCTCGACGCCATCGCGGCCAACTGGGCCGCGCTTGATTCCGCGTCAGGAAGTGGCACCGAAACCGGTGCCGTGGTGAAGGCAAACGGCTACGGCCTTGGCGCCGCCCGCGTTGCACGCGCGCTGGCCCATGCAGGCGCGCGGCGCTTCTTCGTCGCCCATGCCGAAGAAGGCTCGGCAATCCGCAACGCCCTCGGGCGCGGCCCGGAAATCTACGTGTTTTCCGGGCATATGCGCGGCGACACCGACATGCTGAACGATCTCGACCTGATCCCGATGATCAACTCGATCGACCAGCTCACCCGCCACTTCGAGGCCCTGCCCGACGCCCCCTTCGGCATCCAGCTCGACACCGGGATGAACCGGCTCGGCATGGAGCCCGGTGAGTGGATGGCGCTGCGCGATATCGCCGTGCCGCGCGGGCCGCGCCTCATCATGTCCCACCTCGCCTCCGCCGACGAGCCGGACAGCCCGCAGAACGCCGCGCAGCTCAAGCTCTTCCGCGAGCTGACCGCAGGCTGCGGCATTCCCCGAAGCTTCGCCAACACCGGCGGCATCCTGCTGGGGCCGGAGTATCACTTCGAACTCACCCGCCCCGGCATCGGCCTTTACGGCGGCCGCCCCTTCGCGGACTCCCGGCAGGTTGTGCAGCTCGACCTGCCCGTAATCCAGACAGCCACGGTTCTCGAAGGCGAGGCCGTGGGCTACAACGCCACCTGGGTCGCCGAGGCCGATACCCCCACCGTCACCGTTCAGGGCGGCTATGCCGACGGTATCCTGCGCGCCCTGACCAATTCCGGAAGCCTCTGGGCCGACGGGGTGGAATGCCCGATCCTGGGACGTGTCTCGATGGATCTGATCACCGCCGACATCTCGGGCCTCAGCCATGTGCCGCGCGAGCTTTCGCTGCTCTGCCCTGAACAGACGATCGATGCCGTCGCCGACGCCGCCGGAACCATCGGCTACGAGATCCTCACTTCGCTCGGGTCACGTTACGCCCGCCGCTACGCCGGCCGGGCGGGCTGACGGGCCCTTGGCCACCCTGCTGCATCCCCTTGCGCTGATCGGCCGAAACACCCTGGCGCTGCTCGCAGCCATCGGGCGCGTGGCCATGTTTCTCGGCGCCACGATCAGCCACATGGTCCGCCCGCCCTTCTACCTTAAAGAGCTGTGGCAAGCCATCTTGAACGTGGGATATTTCTCTCTTCCCGTGGTCGGCCTTACCGCGATCTTCACCGGCGGTGCGCTGGCCTTGCAGATCTACTCCGGCGGCTCGCGCTTCAACGCCGAGGCGGTGGTGCCCCAGATCGTCGCCATCGGCATGGTGCGCGAGCTTGGCCCAGTCCTCGTCGGCCTGATGATCGCCGCCCGTGTCACCTCCTCCGTGGCCGCCGAGATCGCTACCATGAAGGTCACCGAGCAAATCGACGCACTGGTAACGCTCTCGACCCACCCGATGAAATACCTCACCGTCCCCCGCGTCCTCGCCGCCCTCATCACCGTGCCCGCGCTGGTGGCCGTGGGCGACGTGATCGGGGTGATGGGCGGCTTCCTCGTGGCCACCGAACGGCTGGGTTTCAACCCCGCCGCCTACCTGCAAAACACCTGGAATTTCCTCGAGACGCTCGACATCGTCTCCAGCCTCGTCAAAGGCGCCGCCTTCGGCTTCATTGCCGCGCTGATGGGCTGCTATTACGGCATGAACTCCGGTCGCGGCGCACAGGGCGTGGGCCGGGCCACCAAGCTCTCGGTGGTTGCCGCCGCCGTGCTGATCCTCGCCGCCAACTTCCTGCTCACACAGGCGTTCTTCTCCGTATGATCGAGCTGCGAAACGTCCATAAGTCCTTCGGTCCCAAGGATGTTTTGCGCGGGGTCGATCTTTCCGTCGGCAAGGGCCGCTCCATGGTCATCATCGGTGGCTCCGGCACCGGCAAGTCCGTCACCCTCAAGTGCATCCTCGGCCTCGTCACCCCGGATCAGGGCAGCATCACCGTCGATGGCGCCCCCGTCGCCTCGGTCAGATCGGCCAAGGCGCGCGAAACATTCCTCGCACGCTTCGGAATGCTCTTCCAGGGCGGCGCCCTCTTCGATTCACTCCCGGTCTGGCAAAACGTCGCCTTCCGCCTGCTGCGCGGCCAGCTCAAGCGCCCGAAGGCCGAAGCCCGCGACATCGCCATCGAAAAGCTGCGCCGCGTCGGCCTCGGCGCCGAAACCGCCGATCTCTTCCCGGCCGAACTCTCCGGCGGCATGCAAAAACGCGTCGGCCTTGCCCGCGCCATCGCCGCCGAGCCCGAGATCATCTTTTTCGATGAGCCAACCACCGGGCTCGACCCGATCATGGCCGGCGTCATCAACGAGCTGATCCGCGAAATCGTCGTGGAAATGGGCGCCACCGCCGTGACCATCACCCATGACATGACCTCGGTGCGCGCCATCGCCGATGATGTCGCCATGCTCCACGCCGGCAAGATCCGCTGGACGGGCCCGGTCGCCGAAATGGACGCCGCATCAGACCCTTACCTGACACAGTTCATCACAGGCAGCGCCGAAGGCCCGATCGAAACCCTGCGCTGAGCGCCCACTCTCCGCGCCGCCGGGAGGGTCGCCAGCCCCGCCAAATCCGGCTCCCGGGGTTCCGCCTCAGCACCCGACTGCCTACATAGAACGCAAACGCAACCGCCCAAAGGCCCGCCCCTTGCAGCTCGCCCTCAAGCTCGCCAACCTCTCCCTGCTTCTGCTCTTTCCGCTCGCCTGGTTCGCACCGCTGCTGCGCGCGGGCCTGTTGCCGCTCTTCGGACTGTCGGAAATTTCCGTCATTTCCGGCCTTCAGGAGCTCTGGAGCAAGGACGTTTTCCTGGCGCTGCTCGTCACCGCTTTCGCGCTCTTTGCACCCTACCTCAAAACCATCGGCCTCGCGCTGCTGCACTTCGGCCTGATGCGCCGCAAGGTGCTGCCCGCGCTGCACCTGCTGGGCAAGCTGGCGATGGCGGATATTTTCCTGATCGCGCTCTACATTGTAGTAGCCAAGGGCATCGGCGTGGGCCGGGTCGAGGTCGCCTGGGGGCTCTACCTCTTCACCGCCTGCATCCTTGCTTCCATCGGCATCTCATGGGCCACGGAGCGGGGTCGCAAGCGCGCCGCCCTGCCCGCACCGGGCGAGGCGCTTCAGCCCGAAGCCGAGGCGCTGCCGCTACGCCCCACCGCCGAGTGACGCCGCAAGCTGCGCCGCCGTCTCCGGACAGGGTGCGGTCTCGCTCTTCCGCCCGTCGCGCTTGTACTTCCAGCCGGTCGAGATCTCGCGGCAATGGACGAAATACTGGTCTTTCGCACGGGCGAGCCGGTTGAACTGATACCGCCCGATCCCATGTACATCCCAGCCAAACCACCGCAGCGGCCCGCGCGGGAGCACGCAGAACTTCTCCTTGCAGTGCCGCTCGGGCACATCGGAAAGCACGTGATCTGCATGCCGGGGCGGGCCCTCGCCCTGTCGCGTCCGCCAGTGGCCGGGCGCTGTGACGTAGCCCCAGGGGCTCTCTGCCGCCGCGTCGAAAATCGTTCGCTCCCCGCGCGACAGGAACAGCTCGTCGATATCGTTCACCGCCACCGCCGCAGCCCGCTGAAGCGCCCAGTGACGCGCAAGGTTCAGCGTGGCGCTTTGGAAGTAGAGCGCAATGTGGCGCGGC
>NZ_QTNQ01000158.1 GCF_018424695.1 Vannielia litorea | reverse complement strand
AGCACCTTCTTCCCTTGGAGCTCAGCGCCAACGGCAGCCAAGCGCCGCCCCGGGGGGCGGGACGGCGCTGCGCGGCGGCTTCGCCTTGATTCCGCGCGGGTCCAGGCGGCAAAACGGGCTCAAAGCGACCGAACGACCCCGTGACAACCGCGCCCACTCCGGTCCAATCCGCCCCACGCCCGAGCGCAGCAAAAAAGGGGCCACCCCCTCAGGCGGCCCCCTTTCAACCCTGTCGAAGCTCTTACTGGCGTGCTTCGCAGAACTTTCGCTCCAGCGTGTCAGACGGCATCGGATCACACCTGATCTGCGGCCCCAGGCTCGACGCATTGGGCAGCGCCGTGGAGAGCGGCGGGATGTAGGTGATCATCAGCAGGAAGACGAAGAGCACCGCCAGGAAGGGCGAGGCCGCCTTCACCACCTTCATCATCGGCATCCCGGCCACGCCGGAGGTGACGAAGAGGTTCAGGCCCACCGGCGGCGTGATCATCCCGATCTCCATGTTCACCACCATGATGATGCCGAGGTGGATCGGGTCGATCCCTAGCTCCAGCGCAATCGGAAACACCAGCGGCGCCACGATCACGATCAGCCCCGAAGGCTCCATGAACTGCCCGCCGATCAGCAGGATCACGTTGACGATCACCAGGAACATGATCGGCCCGAAGCCCGCGCTCAGCATCGCCCCCGCGATCTGCTGCGGAATCTGCTCATCGGTCAGCACGTGCTTGAGGATCAGCGCATTGGCGATGATGAACATCAGCGTCACCGTCAGCTTGCCCGCATCGAACAGCGTGTGCCTTGTGTCGCGGTGGAAGAAGGCCGTGATCAGCGCCTGCGGCTTTTTCAGCAGGCTCGATTTGGCCACCCCCTCGCGCTCGGCCAGCGGCCCCATGTCACGATAGACCCAGACCGCCACGATAAAGGCATAGACCGAGGCCACAGCCGCCGCTTCCGTCGGGGTGAAGATCGCCGGGGTGATCCCCGGAATGCCGTAGATCCCCACCATGATGATGACGATCAGCATCAGCCCCCAGAAGGCCTCGCCGAAGCTGCGGGCAATCTCGCCCCAGCCCTTCCACTCGCCCGCAGGCATGTTCTTGATGACGGCCATCACGTAGATCGTGACCATCAGCATCACACCCGCCAGCAGGCCCGGAATGACCCCGGCAAGGAACATCCGGCCCACCGACACGTCGGTCGCCGAGGCATAGACCACCATCACGATGGACGGCGGGATCAGGATGCCCAGCGTGCCCGCGTTACAGATGACGCCCGCGGCAAACTCTTTGGTGTAGCCCGCCTGCTTCATCGCCGCGATCACGATCGTCCCGATGGCGACCACCGTTGCGGGCGAGGAGCCGGAGAGCGCGGCAAAGAGCATGCAGGCGAAGACGCCGGCAATGGCAAGGCCGCCCCGCAGGTGCCCGACGCAGGCGATGGAGAAACGGATGATCCGCTTGGCCACACCGCCCGTGCTCATGAAGCTGGAGGCGAGGATGAAGAAGGGAATGGCCAGCAGCGTGTAATGCCCCGCCATCGCCTGATAGAGGCTCTGCGCCACGCTCGCCAGCGAGGTGTCGGAGAGCACGAGGAGGAAGATCATCGAGCTGAGGCCCAGCGACACCGCAATCGGCACGCCGATCATCAAGAGGCCGATGATCATCACGAAGAGAAGGACGACATCCATTATTTCTGCTCCTCGCCATGGGTGGCGGCAACGGCGGCCACCTCGTCTTCGGCCTCATGGCTCACGATCAGGCTGTCCTGTTTGCCCGCGATGATGCGCAGGGTCGCCTGCACGATCCGGAACAGCATCAGTGCCACCGCCACGGGCAGCATCACATAGGGGATGAACCGGGGCAGCTTGTCGTAATGCTCCCACTGGCTCTCCTCGAAGCCCTTGTTCAGCGTCAGCGGCTCCAGCCAGCGCAGCCACTCCAGCATCGGCACCTGGTCGGTCACGTAAAAGCTGTTGTTGCGCGCGCCCCAGTCGATCCCGGTGGGAAACCACCGGCCCTCGGTCGGGGACAGCCCGGCGAAGGGGGCCCAGTAATCCCACGCACCCTTCATCAGAAGGAAGGCGTAGATGAGGCAGGCCGCCGCCGAAAGCAGCGCCAGCACCCGCTGGCCCTTCTTCGGCAGCAGGGCGGTCAGCGCATCCACGCCAAGGTGGGCGGTGATCTTGAAGGCATAGGCGATCCCGAAGAGCACCAGCCAGGCGAAGAGGATCAGCACAACCTCCTGCCCCCAGATCAGCGAGTCGTTGAAGCCATAACGCAGCACGACGTTGGCAAAGGTCACAAGGGTCATGAGCCCCAGCAGGACCGCGATGAATGTTTCTTCGAAGGTATTGACGATCCGGCCCAGCTTGGAGCCTTCCCCGGTGTAGGACGACATGTGAGCCTCCCCCATTGTCCCTATGGCGCTGCATCCTCCTGCAGCACGGCCCCGCGCTTGATGCGCGAGGCCAAGTTTTATCGTAAGTCGAAAGGCTTAGATGGAGCCGTTGATGTCCTGGGCCGCCTGAATGTTCTCGGCGCCCACGTCACCCTCGAACTGCTCCCAGACCGGCTTCATCGCATCCACCCAGGCCTGGCGCTGCTCTGCGCTCAGCTCGCGGATTTCGCCGCCGGCGTCCAGCACCGCCTGACGGGCTTCCATGTCCACCTGGCCCACGGCGGCGTTCCGCTCGGCGGTCACCTCGGCGAGGATGGTCAGCAGCTGGTCGCGCACCTCCGGGTCAAGGCTGTCGAGCCAGTCGACCGAGGCCACCACGAGGTAGTCGAGCACACCGTGGTTGGTTTCGGTGGTGCCATCCTGCACTTCAAAGAACTTCTGGCCGTAGATGTTCGACCAGGTGTTCTCCTGACCGTCCACAACGCCCTGCTGCAGCGCGCCATAAACCTCCGAGAAGGCCATCGGCTGCGGCGAGGCGTTCAGCGCTTCCATCTGGGCAACCAGCACATCGGAGGGCTGCACGCGGAACTTCAGGCCAGCGGCATCTTCCGGCGAAACCAGCGGCTTGTTGGCCGAGAACTGCTTCATGCCGTTGTGCCAGAACTCCAGGCCCTGAAGGCCGCGGCGCTGCATGCTGTCCTTCATCGCCTCGCCGGCGTCCGAGCTCTGGAACGCGTCGACGGCGTCGATGTTCTTGAACATGAAGGGCAGGTCGAAGATGCGGAACTGCTTGGTGAAGGTCTCGAACTTCGACAGCGAGGGCGCCGCCATCTGCACGTCGCCCTGCAGCATCGCTTCCAGCACCTGGTCATCGTTGTAGAGCGTGGAGTTGGGGTAAACCTCGACACAGGCCTTGCCGTTCATCTCCTCGTTCACCCGCTCCATGAACAGGTTGGCCGCGATGCCCTTGGGGTGGCGGTCGGTGTTGGTCACGTGGCTGAACTTGACGACAATCTCGCCGTCGTCACAGGCGGCAAAACCAGCGCCAGCAGACATGACGAGCGCCACAGCGGTGGCGGAAAGGGTCGCGAATTTCATGTGATGTCCTCCCAGACATTTTATTGAATCAAGCGCCTCCCAGCGCCTGCCAGACAAAGATAACATGCGCCGCCGCCCCGCAAGCCCCGCGTTTCCCGAACGGCAAATGCCTCACAAGACCTTGATATCACTCCTTTTCACGAATCTTCACAAAGGGCGCCGCCGCTCCGGCGTCCCCTTTCCCACACACGGCCAACCCACACCTGTGCGGATTTCCGCACAGCCGGAGCCCGCTTCTGTCTTGGTGAACCCGGTGCTGCAAAACACGCCAGCCGGCATCACAGGCCGGGCATGGCGCGGCGGGGTGGGCG
>NZ_QTNQ01000157.1 GCF_018424695.1 Vannielia litorea | reverse complement strand
GCCCTCTCCGCCCCCGCCGGGGCGGCAGAGCTTTCGGAGCTGATCGCGATGCGCGATGCCGCAGCGCCGGGCGAATGCGCGCTTGAGGAAGCGGCCTCCAGCCAGCCCTTCTCGGGCGGCACCCTGCATGCCGTTCCCTGCCGCCCGACGGCTCAAGACATGCTCTCGGTGCTGATCCTCGAGCGCGATGGCACATTGCAGCCGCTCTTCTTCGCCCAGCCCGATTTCCAGTTTCAATATGCAACCGACGGCACGCTGGACTGGGCCAACCCCTCTTGGGGCGGCGTGCTGGTGTCGCCCGTCGTCTCCAGCTTCGAGGCAGACGACGCCACCGGGCGCATCACCATGTCCGCCCCGATCGCTCCGGGCCTCGGGCAAGGCGCCTTCGTGCATGACTATGCATTCGACGACTTCGGGGTGACGCTGGAAACCGCCCGCGTCAGCTTCGACGGCGGGCGTGAGGTGCAGCTCTGGCCCCCCGCAGCCCCCTCGGTGCTGGAAGAGATCGGCGTGGCCCACAGCCTCGACGGGTTCACCAAAGAGCCCACGCCCGACACTGTCCTGGCCTCGCCGCTCGACGTGGCCCAGGTGGTGTCACCCGACTTCCCGAGCGAAGAAGAGGGCCGCCCACGGCTTGAAATTTCGATGGAGCAGCGCGGCGATGCGGTGGCGGTGACCCTGCTTGACCGGGGCTGGGCCGACGACTCGGTGGAAGGCAAGGCCTGGCGCGTGCTGATGGCGCGCGAAGCCGAGGGATGGCGCGTGACCGGGCTGGGCAGCGCCAACATCTGCGGGCGCGGCGGCGCACGGGTCACAACCGGGCTCTGCCCCTAACCCTCAAGCCACAGGGTAAAGCACGTGCCCCGCCCGGGCTCCGAGCGCGCCTCCAGCCGCAGCCCATTGGCCCGCGCCAGCTCGAAACACACAGAAAGCCCCAGCCCGTGCCCGGTGGAGGCCGCGCCCTTCGCGTAGGCCGCGCTGAACTGCGCCAGCTCGTCGGCACTCATCCCCGGCCCTGTGTCAGCCACGATCAGCCGCAAGCCGCCGCCCCGCCGCACGCCCACCACCACACGGCCCTCGGTGGTGTATTTGATCGCGTTGGACACCAAGTTGGTGACAATGCGCATCAGCGCCAGCGGCGGCACGGTGACTTCTGCCGAACTCTCCGCCACCCGCAGCGCCAGCCCCTTGCTCGCCGCCTCACCCTCGAACATCTGACGCACCGTGCCCAGCGGCACCGAAAGCGGATAGGCCTCGGCCTCCTCTTCCGGCTCGGGCACATCTTGGTCGTCCGCGTCCTCCGCCTCCGGCACGCTCTCATCCACGTAGCCGGTGGCCAGCGACGCGAGGTAGTCGAAGGCATCGTTCAGCCGCGCCTTCACATCCGGCTTCATCTCGGCGGCCAGCGTGTCGAAGGTCATCCTGAGCGACATCAGCGGCTGGCGCAGATCATGCGAGGCCGTGGCAAGCTGGCGCTGGCGCAGCGCGGCGAGGTCCCGGGCGCGGGTGTAGTTGCGCTCGGCCTCCAGCAGCTCGCGGCTGCGCTCCGCCTCGGCCTCCAGCGCCTCCACCCGCGCCTCCACCGCGCTCAGGTGGCGGCGGCGCAGGGCAATGACATTGGCCGTCAGCGTCGTCATCGTCGCCAGCAGCATGAAGAAAAACATCGCCCGGATCGCCAGCGGCGCATCCAACCACGCGCTCCCCAGCCCGGTGACGATCAGCGCCAGCACCGCCAGCGCCCCCCCGGTCGCCAGCCGCGCCAGCAGCACCGCCCCCACCGGCGGGGTCGGCCCGATCCGCTGTGACGCCCGCGCCGAGAAGATGCTGCACACCAGCATCAGCGCGATCAGCCCATAGGCCAGAAACGCCGTGCCCTGCCCCGGCGAGGCCAGCGAAAGGGCAAAACCCGCCAGCGACAAAAGCGACAAAGCCGAAACCGCCCGCCCGGCGCGCGGGGCCTGCGCGCCAATCCCGGCCCCGGCAATCAAAAAGCCCGCCCCCGAAATGGCAAAGAGCATCCCGAAGCCCACGGTCGATTGCCACTCCGGATGCTGCGGATAGAAAAACCGCCAGAACAGCCCGTCCATCACCGCGATCAGCCCGAGAAAGGCCGCAAACATCGCCGAGTTCATCGCGCCCGTCCAACTGCCCATCGCCACCTGAAAGCCGAAGAAGAAGACGAGGCAGGCGATGGCAAAGGCATAAAAGGCCGTCAGCCCGATCCCCCAGACGAAACTCGCCTGCGCCAACTGCTCAGGGCTGTGCAGCTCCATCCCGAAGCTCGGAAACGGCCCGGTCTGCACATGGGCCAGCAGCGTCACCGTTTCGCCCGGCGCAAGCGTAAAGGCGGGCGCGCGCAGCCGGGTCACGGCATGATCGAGCGGGTCGAAAGGGGCGAAGATGGAGTAATCCATCAGGTTTTCCGTCAACCCATCCGCGCGGATCAGGAACAGCCGCACTCCGCTGACAAGCGGCGCATCGAAGGTCAGGATAAAGCTGTCGGGCGGGCGCCCGTCGAGCGGCGCGGGGTTGGTGATCGTGGTGCCCGCCCATGTCTCGGGCGAGTAGCCGGGGCCGTAGGAGGTGGTCACCCGATCAGCGCCAAACGCCCCCGCCTGCCACTGCGCCAAGGCCTCACGCACCTCGGTTTCCAGCGAGGCCCAGTAGCGCAGCGCCGGGGTCAGATCGGCGCTCTGCTCGCCCGGCGCCAGCACCACACCTTCCGCCCGCAACGGAAGCGCACCCAGCAGAATGCAGGCCAGAACTACGAAAAGACTGGGGAAAATCCGGCAGGCGTGGCAGGTTTCGGGCAAGGGCATTCAGAGGAACGGATTGATGAAAGAGCGTGGAGCCTACCATGCGGTTGTCGCGGACGATCATGCAATAGTCCGCAGCGGGCTGCGCTCTGCGCTGGAAACGCCCGGCCATATAGAGGAACGCGGCATCACCGTGGTCGCCGAGGCCGAAAACGGGCTCGAGGCCATCGCCGCCTGCCGCGCCCACCGGCCCGAGCTGCTGCTGCTCGACGTGCAGATGCCCATGGCGGGCGGCGTGGAGGTGGTGGTGGAGGTGCAACGCTGGAGCCCCGAAACCCGCATCGTGGTGCTCACCGGCGTGAGCGCCGTCGGCATCATCTCCTCGCTGGTCGAAACCGGGGTGCATGGGCTCTTCTCCAAGGGCGACGACAACACCGAGCTCTACGCCAGGCTGCCCGGCATCCTGCGCGGCCAGCGACACATCGCGGCGCGTTTCATGGAGGTGCTCAAGGACAAGCCCGCAGGCGAGCAGCTCACCGGGCGCGAGCGCCAGATCCTCAACATGATCATCGCCGGCCACTCCAACAAGGAAATCGCCGTTCATCTCGGCATTTCGGCCAAGACCGTCGACAAGCACCGCACCTCGATGATGCAAAAGCTAGATGTGCATTCGGTGCCGCAACTCATGGCCCTGGCTCTGCGCGAAGGGCTGGTGGACCCCTCCGCCGAACTCTGAATGGGGTGTTCCCCCCATGGGGCGGGGCGGCCCCGACAGCTACTTTGAGGCCAAGCGCTGCACCCCGCCGCGCCAAGCCCGAGGAACCGCCGCCGTGCCCCTGTCAAAGACCATCCTCCTCCTGCGCCTGCTGGTGGCCCTGATCCTGCCGGATGAGGCCCTTGCCGGGCCGCCGGAGCTGGCGGCAAGCAGGCTGCAAAGCGCGGCGGGCGATATCGTGATGATGTCGGAGGCGGCCCGCCCCGAATGCACTGGCGCGCCTTGCCCGCCCCGCATCTGCCTCGAAAACCCCGCCAGCAACCATGGCCCAAAGGGCC
>NZ_QTNQ01000156.1 GCF_018424695.1 Vannielia litorea | reverse complement strand
CCCCGCTTCAGGCGCCCGCCGAGCGTGAAGAGCCAGCTGGAAAAGGTCATGCCGGTTGCAAGCCGGGTTGTCGATGCCAGAAGCATCTGCCCGCGCAAATCCATTTGCTTGTAAACGAGGAAGAGTTGCAGGGACAAACGCAGGTGCTCGGGGTCACGCCAAATCGCTGTCAGCGCCTGTACCGCGATGCGCATCACGGCCTGAGCGTTTTGCTGGGCCTAGGGCGCGATGGGATTGAACACCCCGGCCAACACAGGGGCCAGCATGATGGGTATGGTGACATCTGTCGGATGATGCCAGGCTGAGCTGGCTATTGTGCCGATATACCCTTCGGCCTGTTCGATGATCGGGCGGGGCTTGGTTCTCGATGCGGAGATCACGAAATCCTCTCCGTCGATCGTCACAGTGATTTGGCCAACCGCTTCATCTGTGTATTCGACGACGACGTCGCCACCTCCGGAGCTATCCTGCGGCATCTCTGAGCTTCCCTAATTCAAATCGATCCGGCCCGCCTTAAGGCGAATGGCCTTTCCGGCTCGGATGTCTATCTCCGAGTCCGCGTCAATCTCGATGTTCTGCGCTCGAAAACTGAGTATCGCCTGGCTTCCTAGGTTGCTCGTCATCTCGAACAGAAAGGCACTAGGCAAGGTCCATCGGCGTTTCGCCACCAATTGTGCATTTGACCCATTCAAGCTCAGTAGGCTAGCGCCTCAGCGCGCTGAACGAGCTTCTTTACCGGAAGTCCCAGCCGGTCGACCTCGTCCGGCGACAAGTCATTTACTATCGGCGAATTTCGTGAAGCGAGATTGACGCAGATTGCAAGATCGAATCCATCTTGCTCTTCCAGCAATTGGCTCAACCGGGTCGCGTTTGACAGGAAGTCAGAGTTAATAAATGTACAGGGGCGGGCCGACGCCTCTTCCGGCTCCGGCTGGTAACCACTCAACTCCCAAGCGTGCCAGAACGCCCTTGCATCTGCACCTTTGCACCAAGAGAGGCCGACGGCGCCATAGACCGTCCAGCCAGCGGCCTCACAAAGGGTGTACCAGCGGCGAGTGTCCACCTCTGCCAATGCTGACAAAAGGCCCTGGATCTCCCGCTCAAAACGGGCCGTCTCCCGCTGGTATCTCGGGTCGGAACGGGTCTCCTGCTCCATCTCAGCGTTGATGTGCAGGGAAGTCCAGATATACGGTAGTGTCAAGTCACGCCCAACGCGGAGGCTTCCGTCTTCGTACAGTCCGGTCATTTGCATATGTCTCCTGCTCAACCGCGCTTGCGAATGAACTTACTCCACAGAAAGCCCAACCCCAGAACATTGGCAACGAAGAGCAGAATGATTGCTATCAGCGAGCCTGCCCCAGACAACCATTTTGAGAAAAGGCTTGCCTCCAAGAAAGCCAAAACCAGGGAGATCGGGGGCACAGCCCAAATGATCATACCATCAAGTATTCGGCCAATCATGAAACGGCTCCTTTGCCCTGCACTCAGTTTGAGTATCGAAGCACACCGTCAGTTTCGTCGAAAAAGCGCATTCTCGTCTCCAATGACATCTAGTGCATTTGTTTCATAGCCCACAGGGATATTTCCCATAACCCCCCGAGGGCGGGCCGACGATACTTGACCGACGGGGACCAAGCCCAGTCCCGAGTGATTTCCACCTGCGATGATCAGTCAGCGGAAACCACCCGCGGGAAGAACGCGCGCACGAGATAAACGATGGCAACGATTGGCAGAGCGACAAGGAGCCCCAGCCCAAGTGTGACCACCGAGATGCCGAGCGCCCATCCCCAGACGTCACTCAACATGCGGGTCAGCGCCCAATGAACCCTGCCCCGCTTGAACCGCGCGCCGCAGACGGGGCAGTGATGAATCCCGGTTTCAGCCCATTCCTTATCTGATCGGGGCAGCTCTGTTTTCTTGCATTGAGGGCACTTCATTCTATCCCCAGTTCAGCTTCTCAACAGTGTTGGCGAGCACACTGGCCGGTACACTCATGACCATGCCATTCCTTGACGCCTCGGCAAAAACCTCGAAGACGGATGTCAAGATATCGCAGACAAGCGGGTTAAAAAGGTTGATGTAAAACTCGGCTTTCAGTCGCAAATCCAAGGGAATTTGATCCCAGTATTCCCGTCCCCGCATTCGCAGCAACTGATTTCTGACATCCTGAGCGATGGTATAGAATTCTTCGCTGTTCTCCAGAAATCCATAAACCGGCAGGGCCGCGAGGCGATCCCCAGACTGACGCAACTCGCGCCCAAGATGCGCGAGGCTGTGCCTGTGATGGGTGTGGTCAGTCAGCCCCCGGATCACATTATACCAAGGCCGCTCGCCCGCGTCCTCAAGCCTATCCGCCAGCTCGTAGATATGGTCGACAAGTGCGTCCTTCATCGCGGCATTATTCGTCCGCAGCGCGGTCGGGTCGGCGGATCCATTGAGAGCGACGATGAGAAGGTCCAAGGCCGTCAGATCATCAAGCGATCCGAATTCCCGGCGAAACTTGTCGCCCAGCCGGACGAATGATCCGTAGGTGGTCGCCAATGTGAGAGCAAAGCTGTGAACCGTCCATGCAACGGGCGCTACCACGCCCGTTACCCGTTGTAGGGCCTGACCAAAGATGATGCCAGCCAGAGTGCGACCGATGAACTCGGGCGCGCCGTAATTGACGGTGTAATTCACATACATTCCGAATGCGATGCAGACCCGCTTTGGCGCTCCATACCCCAATCCAGCGGGTCGAAGCATGCCGGATACGATCTCCCCCACCGCGCCGATGGTGTCCTTGACATTCGCTTCCTGCGTCGGGCCAAGCCCGCCAGTCCAGGCAACAAGCCCGTACCCATACCAGTAAAGGTCTTCAAAATAGCTCCATGCCCCGTGCCCGACGCGCTGCGCAATTGCCTCTATCGTCTCAGCCGCAGGCAAATGCTGCGCAATGATCGGCGTGGCGACGAGGGCATTGTTGAAGAGGACGGGGCGGAACTGAACGGCACGTTCTGCAAAATCAGGCTCTGTCGAGAGAATGGCACTCCTTTG
Organism: Vannielia litorea; assembly: GCF_018424695.1. Taxonomy (GTDB): domain Bacteria; phylum Pseudomonadota; class Alphaproteobacteria; order Rhodobacterales; family Rhodobacteraceae; genus Vannielia; species Vannielia litorea_A. The sequence goes on along the minus strand of NZ_QTNQ01000156.1, from coordinate 1,117 downwards.
TCCACCCTGAAACGTGTCCTCGGCCTCCTGGCCCGGAATCCATTCACCAGAAGCCGTCAGATATCCTTCAGCCATAAACCACCTAATTCAAATTGATTTTTTTACCGACGATATCCACACCGGCCAACGACAGGTCCACTTTCGAGGCGCTGGTGTCGATCCGGACGTTACTCGTTCCGTCGATATCGACAGTTTTCGACCCGACGACATCGACACGAACCCCGTAGAGCCTGAGGCTGCCATCCGATTGCATTTGAATTCGAGCAGCACCGCAGGAAAGAGTCAGGCTGTCGCCTGCGTGTATCGAGACATGCCGCGCACCTTCGAGCTTCGCATTATCCTTGCTGGTTACTTCAAAATCGCCCGCCGAAATATCGTACTTCCCGCCAACGTTCTTGTCGTAGCCTTCCTCGATGGTTTTTGTTTCGCGATTCTTGATCAAGGTAGAGCGCACACCGTGAACGATGGTCGTCATTGACCAGCGCCCTCCGCTGCTGGCCAAAGCACTGGCACCACGCGCCCAATCCTGGAGCATGTCGAAGACTTTAAACGACTGTTTGACGGTGTATTTCGAGTGGCTAGGAGGCCCAACGTAGTCCGTGCGTGAGCCGTTGGTTTCCATGTAGCTTGCACTGCCTATGACGGAGACATCATTTGATTTGATAAAGCTGGCACGATCGGCATCGACAATTCGCGCCTCATTATGAGCCACCTTAACGCTCAAGTCTTTCTGCGCGCGCAGGAATACCTCCTCCTCATGCCTCTCATCCTCAAACCGCAGCTCGTTAAACCCGTCGCCCTGGTGAGTATCGGTCTTGAACGTGCTCCGCGTCTTATTAGCAGGCAACTCATACGGCACATCGTTCTTGCCGTTATACACGCATCCCGTGACCAGCGGCTTGTCGGGGTCGCCGTCGAGGAACTCCACCACCACTTCCATCCCGATGCGGGGGATCACCATGCCGCCCCAGCCTTTGCCGGCCCAGTTCTGGCTCACCCGGCAGCGCATCGAGTAGCTGTCTTCCAGGTCCCAGTGGAAGCGCACCAGGATGCGGCCGTATTTGTCGCAGTCGATCTCGCCCTCGCCGACGACGCGGGCGGTTTGGGGGCCCTGCAT
>NZ_QTNQ01000155.1 GCF_018424695.1 Vannielia litorea | reverse complement strand
CCTTCTCGGCGGGCTCTTTCCGCGTTCCGGGTTTCTGTCTCATCTCCACTCCTTCGCGGTTACGATGAGCCAGAAACCCTCCGTTACGAAATCAAATCAGATGTTCCAAAGGTGCTGACGGGGGACATCAGATGTTCCAAAGGTGCTGACGGGGGACACATTCAGCCTAACAACTGGGTAGCCGCGTTTGCCTGAAATGCGGGGCGGAGCTGAAACAACAGAGCGTTCTGAGGCAAACTCGTCCAACTGCGTTGTGTCAAGATCTGGAATGAGGCGCACGAGGTCACGCAGAGCCTCGTCGAAGTTTTCAACTCGCACCAGGCCGCCATCGACGCCTTTGTCTGAAGCGGCGGACAAAAATGCAGACACTCTGTCAAGCGGGTCGCCTTCGCCACGGTGCAGCCAAAAAAGACCACCGGGAAAGGGCGACGCATGTTCCAGCGCTTCCTCGAGAGTGTTCATGATCGACTCATCGCGCCCACTGTACCCTGCAACAACCAAGCCAGAACGCGTGCAAGTGCCGACGAGAAGATCGCGCAAGGTCGCGTCTTGTTGGCGAAGCTCGTCTCCAGTGTTCTTGAGGCGACGTGACCGGAAATCGCCGTGCAGTTTGATTTCTGCGGGCCAGCGCTCTCCATTAATAGTCTCGCGACCGAAGTCAGGCGCATCGAGTGCTACGGTCGTCAGATTGCCCGTGCCACCAAACACCCTCGCGCAGCCATCTGCGATAAGGGGATCGAAGTTCGTCGTCCAGACAAGCTTGGTATGTCCCGCTTTCATGAGAGTCGCCAGAGCAACGTGGCCGAAAGATGGTTTGGCACCAGCGATCTTCGCGTCGATGTACGTCCGCCGCTTCGCTTCGCTTGGATATACTGCCTCAAAGAGGACGGCGTATTCCTCAGGCGAGTCGGGGTCCGGAAACGTCTCTTGACCGGCTATGAAGTCCTGAATTTGCCGTCGCACGGCTGGGTTCGAGAGGTCTGCTACCTGATTCAATGCGACGCGACGCTGACTGACGTAAAGCTGCTGCTTGAATTCCCAGATCATGTCCCATGCTGTTGGGATTCCCGCTGATGCCGAAGTGCCGGCACCCATCAGCCACATGAGCTTTCCAGATCGCATCGAAAACCGACGGGCGAAGTCATCGGCTTCCACAACGGGATACGCACTTACAGTCACTTTTGCGTCCATATGCTTCGCCATTCCTGAAATTCGGATGGTCGCACCTGGAATCGCGCGAAATTCCCCTCGTGAAGACCGAGAAGCTCGTCTTCAACCACGGTCGTGAAAACTTCTCTATCCTCTACTGCGATACCCTCTGCAGCCAACTTTTCGATCTGGCGTGCAGCTTCACTGCGTCCAAGCTTCGAGCGAATAATGTGAGCCACAGCGTCACGGATCTGCGAGCGATACTTCAAACGAAAAGGATCCGGCTCTCCGAGGGATTGGCGGACGGCTGCATATTGGGCTGCAGACCTCTCATAAGCCCAGAGAAATATGTCCTTCAGGAGTGCCGTATCATTGAGCTCGTAGACCCCTAGAACAGCGTCTGTGTAGGCACGCTGCGGCACATCAGTAAATGCCAGCGGTGAGAGATTGCAGCGAATGAGGGGAATGTTGGCAGCGAGACGCGAGACGCGCTTATTCACGTCATCGAAGGGTTGGAGGTATGGGATATGCACCATCACGAAGAAGGCTTGCTCGAACGGGTCGTCGATTTCTGAGGCTTTTGCGAGCAGCTGGTTGAAACACTCTTCAATACGCTGGGGCAGTTCCAAGGGATGGAACGCAGATCTTTCTATTCCAACGGCAATATATCGCAGGCGGCCAGAAGCGGCTGGGTCGGCTAAGAGGTTGTTTGAGAGCAGCGCATGCAGGTTGAGAAACGTGTAGGTGTTAAAGTCGATTTCCTCGACTGAGCCCACCAGAAACTCGATGGCGTCTTTGTGGTTAAGGATCATCTGAGCTTCAACGTGCTCTCGTCCTGTGGCCTCCTCGCCAAATTCGATCAATCGCTTCGTGTCGAGGAGCGAGTAGGTGTTGCCTTCCAAGCGGCTGGAGTTCCAGGCAAGATCAATCAGTAGACGATTGAGAATGAGTTTTGCGTAAGTACCGGCGGGCTGCGTGGACGTTTGTGGCTTGCCAATCCGTTCCAACCGTTCGCGATCCTCGTCTCCAAGATAGAAGGATGTGTTTGGCTGATATTGGTTCAGGAAATCTTGGTCATAACCAACTGGCTTGCGTGCCGCGACAGGCTGTTGGACGTAGTCCCGAATGCGCTTTCCCTCATCCGACAAGGGAATGAGATCTCTATAGTCGAGGCCCTCGCCAATTAGATCGGTCCTGGCCAGACTATCCTTAGTTCCCAGACGATATCGCGCCCACCTGCCGCTGCCCTCCATATGTAGCTGTCCCTTGGCGACAAGCTGCTTCAGCCGGTATTGCAGGGTTCGGCGTGGGATGTCCTCCGTCAGTCTCTCAGCAATGTCAGGTGCAGCGACGCCATCCGGATGACCGGCGACGACGTCGAGCAGCTCCTTGAGTGCATCGTCCGGGACTTTGTTGGCCATCGTCGTCTTTCTTGCGCGTATGCTATAGACGCAACTATGCTGGTTTACGCGCAATTATCAAGTCTAGGCGCAAGAATGGCGTGTAGGCGCAACCATTATTGCGCGTAGCAGCATGCACAACGATGTTGGAAAGCCGCGGGTATGCCCAGAAAGGCCGCAATGGCAGACGATGACGACAGACTGATACAGGAGGTGCTTGCGGAGCTCGGCAGAGACGCCGATCCAATTCAGATCGCTGAGCAAGTCCGCCGCCTCGATCGCGGGCTACCAGCAGAGGACGAATTCATCGCCGTTTGCAGTTGGCTCGGCAAGACACGGCTGATCCACAAACTCGACCAACACCAGGCGCCCAACCAATCGCATGCTAGCTATCAGGTCCCAGATCTCCTCGCCATATACGAAGGGTCAGGGCCAGTCCTCATCGAGGTCAAATCGAAAAAGGCCTCCACACTCTCATTCAGACCCGATTACCTTGCACGATTGCAAACCTACGCAGACGTCCTGAAAATGCCACTGCTCATCGCGTGGAAATATCACGGCATCTGGACGCTGTTCGAGGCGCGGCACCTCGCGAAGGCGAAAAAGAACTTCAATATCCAGTTTGACGCAGCAATCAAAGAAAACCTGCTCGGCATTCTCGCGGGGGATGTCGCCTATAAGATAGCGCCAGGAGCGGGTGTTCATCTTCGCTTCAAGAAGGAGAAACTCGTTGCGTCAGAAGAGACAGAGGATGGCTTAAACGAACAATGGCAGATGCGGGTCGATAAAGTTGGCTTCACGTCTGCAGGCGGGACACCTACAGACGCACTGGATAACGAAGTCACAACGCTTTTCACCACTTGGGATCTATCAGAGCGCCAAGTTCATTCCGATTCCCACATCGAGATGCAATTTGTCGCTGGAGAAGGTGACGGTATGATGTTCGGCCATATGGCCTTGGTTCATCTGCTGAAATGGCCACTTCGGGACGGCGAGCAGATCAATTGGAGGCATGCGATCAGGCGTGAATCTGTCGTCAGCAACATGACCAACTTTACTCAAGCTCTGCAACGTGCGCTTGAGCAGAAAGTGGTGCGCATCATTATTAATCAGCAACCCCTTAGCTGGCCGGAGTTTGTGCCTCGATGAACAGCCCAAACGAAGGCCCAAACACGCTGAAGCTTTTACCGCGGTCGCTCTTCGATCTCTACGCCCTTGCTTTGCCGCGTGGTCATGGTTTCGGTATACGGCCCCCCATTGGAGCGTGGCAAAGCGAAGATGGCATTGCCTACGGCGTCATCACCCAGCATGTGCAAACTCCGGATTTTGGTATCCTTGTCATGCGGCGACGGGTTGACGGCGTAACTCATCCTTCCGCCGCCAACCTAAGACGCTGGAACGCACCTTCTGGGAATGTCCGTCGTCAGGTGATTTGGAACACGAGCGCCTGATCTCGAACGGAGGGTCTGGCTCGTTGTGGTTTCAGTCTTGTCCCCCGTCAGCACCTTTGGAACATCTGATTTGATTTCGTAACGGAGGGTTTCTGGCTCATCGTAACCGCGAAGGAGTGGAGATGAGACAGAAACCCGGAACGCGGAAAGAGCCCGCCGAGAAGG
>NZ_QTNQ01000154.1 GCF_018424695.1 Vannielia litorea | reverse complement strand
GGCAGGCAGGGCGCGGGACTTGCGGGCTTGCCTAATAGGCGTGTTCGCGGCCATCCCATGTGAGGAAGGCGCCGCTGTTGTCCAGGGACAGATCCTCGATCCGGGCAGCCAGACCGGTGGCAGCCTCGTCGGTAGAGATCTCGGCTGCACTCCCCCCCATTTCGGTGCGGACCCAACCGGGGTGGTAGATGCCCACCGCGATGCCATCGCCGCGCAGATCGGCGGCGAGGTTGCGCCCGAGGTTGAGCAGGGCGGCCTTGGAGGCGCGGTAAATGTAGCTGCCGCCGGGCGCACGGGTGTGAGAGGCCATCTGGGAAGAGATCAGCGCGATCCGGGGCGCCTGCGCGGCCCGCAGGTTGGGCAGCAGGGCCTGCACGGTGAGGAAGGGCGCGGTGACATTGACGGCAAAGCTCTCCGCCCACATCCCGGGCGGGTAGCCGTCCTCGAGCGCCTGCCCCTTGTCGGGATAGATGCCGGCGTTGCAGACGAGCCGCTCCAGCGGGGCGCCGTCAAGTTCCTCGGCGAGGCGGGTGATGGAGGCGGGGTCGGTCATCTCGACCTTGGCCCAACGAAGGCCCTCCGCCTTTGGCGGGTCACTTCGGCAAGTGCCGATCACCGCGCCGTGGGGGGTGAGGCGCTGCGCCAGTGCGAGGCCGATGCCCCGGCTGGCGCCCGTGACGAGCGCGGCCACGGGGGGTGTGGTTGGCATATCAGTTGGTCTTCCGGGGCGGGGTGAAGGGCAGGGGCATGATCGGCACGCCGTCTTCGATCAGCGCCTTCGCGTCCTTCAGGCGCGCTTCGCCATGGACTGAGCGATGCGGCTCTTCGCCATCATGCATTGCCCGGGCCACGCGGGAAAACTCGCTGCCGACATATTCGCTTTCGCGCTCGACCTTCTCGCGCAGCTCGGCGATGGCCTTTTCCTGCGGGCTGGCAGGTGCGCTGAGCGGACGTGCGGGCGCTGGCGCCTCTGTGGGCGCGTCGCGGCCCGTGCTGCTGGAGCCGAGGCGCGGGGCCATGATGGATTTTTCAACCTTCGACATGCCGCAGACGGCGCAGGTGAGGTGGCCCGCACGGGCGAGGGCGTCATAGGCCTTCGCGTCGGCGAACCAGCTCTCGAACCGATGCCCGTCGCGGCACTGAAGGCTGTATTTGATCATGTGGATTTATTTAGCGCCGGGGGTGTGAAGTTTCAATTACCGGGGCCCAGAAGTCCGGTGAGTTGGGCCGGGTCGAAGCGGGCGAGGATGGCGCGCAGCTCGGGCTCTGAGACCTTGGCGGCGGCCTTCTTCAGCGAGAACCACTTGCGCTTGCGCTGCTTGCACTCGGGGTACTTGCGGCGCAGTCGCGTGACCTGCATGGGATAGACGGCCACGAGGCAGGGCAGGCCCTTGCGCGGGCCGGAGAGCTTGGAATAGCTGTAGACGCCGAGGCTGTGGGGCAGGCTCTTGCCAAGCGCCCCGGCCTCTTCCCAGGCTTCCTGCGCGGCGGCCTGGGCGCCCGAGAGCCCGTCCATCGGCCAGCCCTTGGGGATGATCCAGCGCTTGCGGGTGCGCGAGGAGATCAGCAGCACCTCGGTTTCGCCCTTCTCGACCCGGAAGCAGAGCGCGGCGAATTGGGTGCGAAGCCCGCGCTTGGACCGCCCGGCGAGGCGGACAGGCACGTGGATGGGCTTCATGTGGCTCATGGGGCGGGTCACTCTCTCTCTCTCCCGGCGACCTTAGCATGTGAGACCGGTCCGCCCAGAGGGGCCGCGCGGATTTTCACGCAGGTGTCATGCTTTGGCGGCGGCGGCGAGATTGGCGGCTTCGCAGATGGCGGCGAGAAGGGGCGCGATATCGGCGCGGCGCGCGCGTGCCACCGCCTGGGCGGACTTCGCCATGCGGGCCTGTTCGGCGGGCGTGAGGGTGGCGAGGGCGCGGGCGAGGCCTGCCGCATCGCGCACTTCGAGGGCCGCGCCCGCGGCGTGCAGCGCGTTGAAGGCCTCGGCCTGGTTGAAGCAGGAGGGACCGTGTAGCAGGGCGCAGCCGAAGTGGACCGGCTCCCAGGGCGTGTGGCCGCCCTTCTCGACCAGCGAGCCGCCGGTGAAGCAGAGGCCGGACAGCGCATACCACAGGCCCATCTCGCCCATGGTGTCGGCGAGGAAGACGGGTGCCTCTCCGGGGGCCTCACCCTTCGAGCGGGTGGCGAAGGCCAAGCCCGCCCTCTCGATCAGGGCGGCAACCTCGGCCCCGCGCCGCGCGTGGCGTGGGGCAAGGATGAGGCGCAGATCGGGGCGGCTTTTGCGGGCCTCCGTGAAGGCGGAGAGCAGCTGCTCCTCCTCGCCGGGATGGGTGGAGGCGGCCAGCAGGGTGTTCTCCCGGGTAAACTGCGGTGCGAGGTCTTGCAGTGCAGCAGGGTCCACGGACGGGGGCGGGGCGGTGTTTTTCAGGGCGACGGGCGTGGCGCGCGCCTGCTCGGGCAGGCCAAGGGCGGCGAAACGTTCGGCGCTTTCGGCATCCTGTGCCGAGAGCAGGGTGATGGACGACAGCACCTCGCGGGCGAGCGCGGGCCATTTGCCCCAGCGGCGGGCGGAGCGGGCGGAGAGCCGCGCGGAGATGACGATCACGGCGAGCCCCGCCTCGCGCGAGAGGGTGATGCGGTTGGGCCAGAGCTCATTCTCGACGATCACCAGCGCCTGCGGTCCGTGCTGTGCCAGAAAACGGCGGTGGGCGGCGCGGCTGTCGATCGGGGCGAGGCAGGCGGTGAGCCGAGGCAGGCCCCAGCCGGCGGCAAGGGCGCGGCCGGTGGTGGTATTGGCGGTGATGGTCAGGTGGAGCTGCGGATGCGCCGTCAGCAGCGCCTCTGCGAGGGTGCGGGCGGCAGCCAGCTCGCCGTTCGAGGCCCCATGCAGCCATAGGCGCGGGCCGGGCAGGGGCGGCGCATCGGTGGTGGCCAGGCGCTCGCGGATGTCCTCCGGGCGCTCGGCCCGACGCAGCAGGCGCAGCGCGAAGAGCAGCGTGAGCGCGGGCAGGGCAAGAAGGCTGAAGAGCAGGCGGTAGAGGCGCAAGGCGTTCGGTCCGTTCGGGCGTTGGCGCGAGCGTTACCCGGCCCCGGCGCGCCTGGCAAGCGGGCGGGCTAGGCCCGGGTGAGCAGCAGGGCGCTGCCGAGGCCTCCGGCAGCGGCGATGGCGGCCAGCCCGGTGGAGGGGCCGGACGGGGCGGTGAGCGCGTGAAAGAGGCGGCAGGCGAGCACGGCGCCGGAGGCCCCGATGGGGTGGCCGCGCGCCAGTGCCCCGCCCTGCGGGTTGGTGCAAGCTTCGGGCAAGCCGGTGGCCTCCAGCGTGGCCAGCGCCTGGGCCGCGAAGGCCTCCATCAGTTCAATGTGATCGAGGTCCCCGGCGGCGTGCCCCGCTTCGGCGAGCACGGCGCGGATGGCGGCTACGGGGGCCAGGCCGGGCTGCGTGGGGTCGCCCCCGAGCATGGCGGAGGGGCCAAGAGCCACTGCGGGCAGGCCAAGGGCGCGGGCGCGGCCTTCGGTGGTCACCAGGAGCAGGGCGGCGGCGTCGGCTTCGGGGGCCGTGTTGGCGGCGGTGACATCGCCTGCGAGGCGCTTTGCGCGGGCCAGAAGCCGGGGAGAGAGGGCGCGGGCGTATGGGTCTGCTTCCAGCCCTTTGAGCGGGGCGATCTCTGGCAGCGGGGGCGCGGCGAGGGCCTTGGCATGGCTGGCGGCGGTGTAGGCATCCTGCGCCGCGCGCGGGATGGCGAGGGCGTGGGCGGCTTCGTGCATCTCGGGGTCGCGGGCAGGGTCGGGCGAGAAGCGCGGGCGCAAGTAGGGCTGTGGCGCGCCGCCGTCGGGATCGGTCGCCAGGCGGAGCGGGCGGCGCGAGAAGCTCTCGGCCCCGCCTGCCAGCACGGTGGTGGCGCGGCCGGTTTCGACGAGGGCGGCGGCGAGGGTGAGCGCGTCGAGCCCGCCGGTGCATTGCCGGTCGAGGGTGAGCCCGCCGACGCGCTCGGGCAGGCCCGCGGCGAGGGCGGCCACGCGGGCCGGGTTGCCGCCCGCGCCGAGGGCGTTGGCGAGGATCAGCTCGTCGATGGCGGAGGGCGCGAGGCCGGTATCGGCGAGGCAGGCGCGGGCCGCATGGGCGGCCAGCTCGGGCGCGTCGATCCGGGCGAGCGCGCCGCCGCGCGGAGCGACG
>NZ_QTNQ01000153.1 GCF_018424695.1 Vannielia litorea | reverse complement strand
CCGCAAACCCACGTCACACCCCCATCGCGCTTGATCCCGCGCCGCCTCTCGCTCACACTCCCGCCACTGGACGAGGCCGGCGCAACGGCCCGCCATGACGGGGAGGACGACCATGAGCTTTCAGAGCACCGCCGATCTGCGCGCGATCGAGAACCAGATGACCTGGGAAGAGCGGGGCATGCCCGCCACGATCTACGAGTTCATCTCGGCCACCAAGGCCAAGCACGGTGCGCGCCCGGCCCTCAGCTACCAGATCTTCTCCGATCCCGGCGCCCATGCCGAAACCCTCACCTGGAACGAGCTGCACGCCAAGACGACGCAGGCTGCCAACCTCTTCCGCTCCCTCGGTGTGGGCGAGAACGATACCGTCGCCTACCTGCTGCCCAATGCCAATGAAACCGTGGTGACGCTTCTGGGCGGCGCGGTGGCGGGCATCGTCAACCCGATCAACCCGCTGCTGGAGCCCGATCATATCGCCGCCATCCTGCGCCAGACCGGCGCCAAGGTGCTGGTGACGATGAAGAGCTTCCCCAAGTCCGACGTGGCCCAGAAGGCCGCCGAGGCGGTCAAGCACGCGCCCAATGTCACCACGGTGCTCGAAGTCGACCTGCTGCGCTACGTCACCGGGCTGAAGAAATGGATCATCCCCTTCATCCGCCCCAAGGTGGACCACGGCCACCACGCCAACGTGATGGATTTCAACACCGAGCTGGCCAAGCAGCGCCCCGATGCGCTGGAATTCCCCGACCCGAAGGAAGACAGGGTGGCGGCCTATTTCCACACCGGCGGCACCACCGGCATGCCCAAGGTGGCGCAGCACAAGGTGTCGGGCATGGTCTACAACGGCTGGATCGGCCACGAGCTGCTCTTCACCGAGCAGGACAACGTGCTCTGCCCGCTGCCGCTGTTCCACGTCTTCGCCTGCCACGTCATCTTCATGGCCGCTGTGGCGAGCGGGATGCACGTGATCTTCCCCACCCCCGCGGGCTACCGGGGCGACGGGGTGTTCGACAACTTCTGGAAGCTGATCGAGCGCTGGAAGGTCAGCTTCATCATCACCGTGCCCACCGCGCTCTCGGCCCTGATGCAGCGCCCGGTGAATGCCGACGTGAGCACCGTCAAAACCGCTTTCTCCGGCTCCTCGCCGCTGCCCGTCGAGCTCTTCAACCGCTTCGAAAAGGCCACCGGCGTCGAGGTGGTCGAGGGCTACGGGCTGACCGAATGCACCTGCCTCGTCTCCTGCAACCCGCCCTCGGGCGAAAAGAAGATCGGCTCCGTGGGCCTGCCCTTCCCCTACACCGAGGTGAAAATCCTGCGCGACGGGCCGGATGGCCCCTCCGAATGCGGCACCGACGAGGTGGGCGAGATCTGCGTGTCGTCGCCCGGCGTCTTCCCCGGCTCGACCTACACGGAGGAAGACAAGAACCACAAACTCTTCCACCACGACATCTACCTGCGCACCGGCGATCTCGGGCGCATCGACGAAGACGGCTACCTCTGGATCACCGGCCGCGCCAAGGATCTCATCATTCGCGGCGGGCACAACATCGACCCGGCGGAAATCGAAGATGCGCTAGCCGGGCACGAGGCGGTGGCCTTCGCCGGGGCCATCGGCCAGCCCGATGCCCACTCGGGCGAGCTGCCCTGCGCCTATGTCGAACTGGTCTCGGGGGCCAATGTCACCGAGCAGGAGCTGATCGACTTCGCCAACGAACGCATCCACGAGCGCGCCGCCTATCCGAAGTATCTCGAGGTGCTGCCTGAACTGCCCAAGACCGCCGTTGGCAAGGTCTTCAAGCCCGACCTGCGGCGCATGGCGATCACCCGGGTCTATAATGAGGCGCTCAAGGGCACCGGGGCCGAGGTGGCCGAGGTGGTGGAAGACAAGAAGCGCGGGCTCGTCGCCAAGCTGAAGAAAACCGGCCAGACCGACGAGGCCAGGGTGGCCGAAGCCCTCGGCAGCTTCACCCGCCCCTGGGACTGGGCGTGAGCCTCACCTTCGACGAAGCCACGTTTGGCGCGCTCAACGCCGAGGGCTACGACGAAGGCACATTCCCGGACACACTGGAAGACAGCGTCGCGCTTATCTCTGTGCTGGCGGGGCAGGGAAGGGTGCTGGAATTCGCCATCGGCACCGGGCGCGTCGCCCTGCAGCTGGCCGCACGCGGGCACGTCGTGGCGGGCATCGAAGGCGCGCCCGAGATGGTCGAGAAGCTGCGCGCCAAGCCGGGCGGGGAGGCGCTGGAGGTGGTTCTGGGCGACATGGCCGAGGCCCGGGTGCCGGGCGAGTTTTCCCATGCCTTCCTCGTCTTCAACACGCTCTTCAACCTCACCACGCAGGAGGCGCAGGTGCGCCTCTTCGCCAACGCCGCGCGACACCTGGAGCCGGGCGGCAGCTTCCTGGTCGAAGCCTTCGTGCCCGACCTCGCCGGGTTCACAGACGGCCAGCGCGTTTCCACCAAGGCGATGGACATGGAGAGCGCCGTGATCGAGGCCGCCACATGGGACGCGGTGAACCAACGCCTCGACATGCAGCGCATCCACATCCGCGCCGAAGGCAACCGCCTGGTACCGCTGGTCATGCGCGTGGCCGCCCCGCCCGAGATCGACCTGATGGCCCGCCTCGCCGGCCTCAGGTTGGAGCACCGCTGGGGCGGCTGGGCACGCGAGCCCTTCACCGCCGACAGCCGGATGCATGTTTCGCTCTATCGCAAGCCTGCCGCCTGAGGCCTGACGCGATCCAGTTGAGCGCCTTGCGGCGCATTACATGTTTTGTCTGGCGCTCGGCGGCGGCTGGTGCGCTTTGAACGGCAAGGTCAGCTCCAGCGGCACCGGGCTGGCCCCGCCCTCCAGCCTGTGCCCCGGTGTCATCACCAGCCGTGTTCTTGTGGCCTCTCCCGGCGCGATGTCGAAACTCACCGCCTGCAACGGATGGCGCGCCATCTCCTCGGCGGTCATCGCCCCGATATCCGCCCGCACTTGCCCGGCGAACCAGCCGCGCACCCGCGCCTCGAAGCGCTCCGCTGCCTCGCCCTCGGGCGCATCGGCGGCCATCCGCATCACGTGCTGGGCATAGCGGGTGGCGAAGAGCAGGTAGGGCAGGCGGCTGAGAACCCGCGCGTCCCCATCGGGCGGCAGCGCGAGCGTCTGCGCGCCGAAGAAGCAGGCCGCCATTTGCCCCTTGCACCTCAACGCTGCCGCCAGTCCGAGCCGCGCCAGATGCGCCTCCTGCCGTTCGTCCAGATTGACCTCGACGGGCGAAAGCCCCGCCGCCCCGGTCTGCGGCAGCCACTCCACCAGCCCACCGCCCTCCTGCCCGCGAATCTCGGTGGCCCAGCCATGCACCGCGACGGAACGAGCGATGTTGGCTGCCAAGGCGTGAGCCGGGTTGACCCAGCAGGGCGGGCCGGCCTCTTCGAAGACGAAAGCCTCGACCGGGGCAGTCCTGTCACCCCAGGGCAGGCGGCCAAGAAGGCCGGGCAGGCCGAGGCAGAGATAGCGGCTCTCCGGCCTGTCCCGCAGCGCCCGCCAGCCTGCGTGCTCCGGCCCGTCGAAGGCAGTTTCCAGCACCTCCCCGCGCGGCGCCGTCCCGCCTTCGAACAGCGTCAACGCCGCCTGCGTGAGCACCGGCATCTGGCAGGCGGCGCCGAGCCGGGCCAGCGCGGCAAGGCGGGGTGCGTCACGATGATCGAAGGCCCGGTCCACCACCAGCACGGCAACGGGCGCTGCGCCGGGGGTGGCGTACACACCGTCGAAGAGCAGCGCCTTAAGCCGCTCAGCCGCTGCGTCTAGCTCGTTCTCCGCCACGTCGAGCACCCGAAGCTGCACCAACCCGCCCGGCGGCAGCTGCCGCGCCAGCCCGGCCAGCCCGCGCCAGGCCCGCTCCAGCGCCCGCATCTCGGGGTGGGCGAGGATTTCGTTCACCTGGGCCGAAAGCGCCGCGTCGATCTCGCCAATGAGCGCGCGCAGCGTGGCCTCCGGGTCGGGCGACACGCACGAAGGCCGCCGCAGCGCCTCCACCGCCAGCCTCCGGGTCAACCGTTCGATCATCGCCGCCCGCGTGGCCGTGGTCTCCCGCGGCGGTGGTGCCCAGTCCAGCAACGCGGCAAACTCCGAAAGGTCGGCGGCCTCCCCGCGCCGCCGCCCGCCAAACACCCTGCGCAAAAAGGCCCACATGGTCAGCACCTCCGCCCCCAGCCTGCGCC
>NZ_QTNQ01000152.1 GCF_018424695.1 Vannielia litorea | reverse complement strand
GCCGCCTGCTGTAACCCTCGCGCCAACTCCGGACAAAGGCCCCACCCATGCCCCGCACGCTCATCACCTCCGCCATTCCCTACATCAATGGGATCAAGCACCTCGGCAACCTCGTGGGCTCACAGCTCCCGGCCGACCTCTACGCCCGCTACTGCCGGGCGCGCGGCGACGAGGTGCTGTTTCTCTGCTCGACCGACGAGCACGGCACTCCCGCCGAGCTGGCCGCCGCCAAGGCGGGCAAGCCGGTGGACGAGTTCTGCGCCGAGATGCACGAGGTGCAGGCCGAGATCGGCAAGGGCTTCGGCCTGTCGTTCGATCACTTCGGTCGCTCCTCCTCGCCGCAGAACCACCGGCTGACCCAGCATTTCGCCGGGGCGCTGGCCGACAACGGCCTCATCGGCGAGGTCTCCGAGAAGCAGGTCTACTCCAACGCCGATGGCCGCTTTTTGCCCGACCGCTACATCGAGGGCACCTGCCCCAACTGCGGCTATGACAAGGCCCGCGGCGACCAGTGTGAGAACTGCACCAAGCAGCTCGACCCGACCGACCTGATCGAGCCGCGCTCCGCCATCTCCGGCTCGACCGACCTGGAAGTGCGCGAAACCAAGCACCTCTACCTCAAGCAGCGCAGCCTGCGCGATGACCTCTCCAAATGGATCGACAGCAAGGCCGACTGGCCGGTGCTCACCACCTCGATCGCCAAGAAATGGCTGAACGACGGTGACGGCCTGCAAGATCGCGGCATTACCCGTGACCTGCACTGGGGCGTGCCGGTAAAAAAGGGCACCGAGGACTGGCCGGGCATGGAGGGCAAGGTCTTCTACGTCTGGTTCGACGCCCCGATCGAGTATATCGCCTGCGCCGAAGAGTGGCAGGACGCCGGCAAAGGCGAAAACTGGGAGCGCTGGTGGCGCACCGACAAGGGCGCCGAAGATGTCCGCTACGTCCAGTTCATGGGCAAGGACAACGTGCCCTTCCACACCCTCAGCTTCCCCGCCACCCTCCTCGGCTCCGGCGAGCCGTGGAAGCTGGTCGATTACATCAAGAGCTTCAACTACCTCAACTACGAGGGCGGCCAGTTCTCCACCTCGCAAGGCAGGGGCGTGTTTCAGGACCAGGCGCTGGAGATCCTGCCCGCCGACTACTGGCGCTGGTGGCTGCTATCCCACGCGCCCGAGACCAACGACACAGAGTTCACCTGGGAGACCTTCCAGCAGGACGTGAACAAGGATCTGGCCGACGTGCTGGGCAATTTCGTCAGCCGCGTCACCAAGTTCTGCCGCTCCAAATGGGGCGAAGAGGTGCCAGCGGGCGGGGAGCTCTCCGACAACGGAAAGGCGCTCATCGATGAGCTGCAGGCCAAGCTCACCGAGTATACCGCCCAGATGGATGCCATCGAGGTGCGCCGCGCGGCGGCCACGCTGCGCTCCATGTGGGTCGCGGGCAACGAGTTCCTGCAATCGGCAGCGCCCTGGACCAGCTTCAAGCAAGATCCCGAGGCCGCGGCCGCCGACATCCGCCTCGCGCTCAACCTGATCCCGGTATATGCCGTGCTCTCCGCGCCCTTCATCCCCTTCTCCGCCGCGCGGATGCTGGCCGACATGGGCGCCGAGGGGGCCGCATGGCCCACCGATCTCTCCGCCGCGCTCATAGCGTTGCCGCCCGGTCACGCCTTCACCGTGCCCGACGTGCTCTTCGCTAAGATCCCCGATGAAGACCGCGAGAGCTGGGCCGCCCGCTTCTCCGGCACGCGTACCTGAGGCGCCACCAATTGCGACTTTAGTCGCATCGATGCGCACATTGACCGGCGGATGCGTTCCTAAACCGTGAAACTTTGACGGATCGTCTTGATTTGCCGCGACAACACGCGTTCAATTCGCCGGGGGGCGAAGGCGTGGGCTTGATCTGATGTACCGTGACGGAAGGCCACAATGAGCCCTCTTCCTCATCTGCACGTCTCTTCAGACCACGCGGACGCCGGGTTCGACTCGCTCTTCGAGGTCGAGCCTCTCCTGCTCCACTCCATCGACGACAGCGGCACGCTCCTCAATGTCTCCACCGCCTGGGCACGGCTCCTGGGCTACAGCCGCGACGAGCTGATCGGGCGCCGCACGGTCGATGTCATGGCCCCCGCCTCCCGCGCCTATGCACTCACCACCGGCCTGCCCCTGCTCTACGCGCGCGGCCATGTCACCAACATACCCTACGAGTTTCTGCGCGCCGACGGGCGGCCGATTCCGGTGCTGCTCTCCTCCGGCGCCATCACCGATGAGAATGGCCGGTTCCTGCGCAGCCTGACCGTCATCACCGATGACAGGCGCGCCCGTTACGCCGAGCGCGAGCTGAATGCCCGCGACCGGCGCGAGGCCGGCGGGGCCGACGCGCTGCGCGGGCTTCTGGAACGTCTTGGTCATGAAACCCGCACGCCGCTGGGCGCCATCCTCGGCTTTGCCACACTGATGGAACAGGGCGAACTGCCCGACGAGCAGCGCGCCCGTCTCGCCCAGGTGATGAGTGCCGCAGAAGGCCTGCGCAGCGCGCTCGATGCGGCGCTGACCGATGCCGAGGCCAGCCTCGCGCCTCGCCGTGCATCCAGCGCGCCCAGTGTGCCCATGGGCCGGCCCGGCACCCGGGGCACGCAGCGGCGCCACCTGCCGCTTGCCCCCATGCGGGTGCTTCTCGCGCTTGGCGAGGCCAACCGGCAAGACAGCCTGCGCGAGCTCCTGCGCGCGGGCGGACACAAGGTTGTCACCGTGGGCAACGGCTACGAGGCGATCGAGGCGCTCTTCTCCGGGCCCGTGGACCTTGCCATCATGGGGCTCGACATGCCCGGCCTCTCCGGGCCCGCCACCGTGGCGCAGATCCGCAACTCGGGCCGCAGCTTCCGCAACATTCCCGTCATCGCCTGCGGCAGCGCGGCTGCGCCTGCGCTCTCCGAACTCCGTGCCATGGGGATGAACGGCTGCCTGCCCCCCGATTGCACCCAAAGCACGCTGGAAGCCGAGATGCGCCGCGCGCTCGAAACACGCGCCTCATAGGCCCTGCGCCTAGCCCGATTTGCCCCGCTGCCGCAGCCGCACCTGTCGCAGTACCTCCACCAGCATCGCCGTGAGCACTCCGAACACCAGCAGCCCGTTCGCCGCCGCCAGCCCGCCGAGCAACCGCCACTCCTGCGGCAACAGGATGTCGCCAAAGCCCAGCGTGGTGAAGGCCACCAGCGCGAAGTAGACAGAGGCCTCCAGCGTTACGAAAATCTTCAACGCCCAAAGCGCCAGCGCCCAGATCCAGACCGAGGCGGTCATCAGCGCCACCGTCCAGAGCATCACCGCCGAGAGCACCACCACCAGCCTCGGCCCGTGCGGCGGGCGGATCACCCAGCCGTGGGACACCCGCAAGAAGGCCTCCAGCCCCCAGAGCGACAGGGCCGAAACGCCCGCCGTCACGACCATGATCGCGGAGCCGATAACCAGCTGGATCAGCATTCGCCATCCCCCTCGATCTCGGCCACCTCCCGCCCGGGCCGCGCCCGGTAGCGCGGCAGCGACAGGCCCCACCAAAGCCCCGCCGCGCGCAGCGCCAGGGCGACCATGAAGCCCGCACCCAGCGCGATCTCCCGGGCTACGCCCGCCCCGTCTGCAAGGGCCAGCACCAGCGCCCCCGCGAGCGCCGCGGTCACGTAGATCTCACGCCGCAGGATCACAGGCTCCTCGCCGCCCAGCAGGTCGCGCAGCACGCCTCCGAAAGACGCCGTCGCCACCCCCATGGCCACCGCCACCGACGGGGCCGCGCCCGCGTCCAGCGCCCGCTCGGCGCCGGTGACGGCAAAGAGCGCAAGGCCCACGGCATCGAACCACAGCAGCACCCGGTAGCGCGAGGCCGGGATATGCGCGAGGAAGAACACCAGCGCCCCCACCCCGGCACAGACCAGCAGCACCTCCGGCGCCTCGACCCAGAACACCGGCCCGAGGCCCAGCACCAGGTCGCGCACCGTGCCCCCGCCCACGGCCGTCACCACCGCGAGCAGCACGAAGCCCACCACGTCCATCTCCTTGCGCGAGGCCACCAGCGCCCCCGTCACCGCAAAGACGCATAGCCCGAACCAATCCAGAACCGCCGTCACCGTCTCGAACATGTCCCGCCCTCCTGCCGCCAAGCAGACCTCGCAGGCGATCCGGGCGCAACCCCCGTAGGGTGCGCATTCATGGCGCACC
>NZ_QTNQ01000151.1 GCF_018424695.1 Vannielia litorea | reverse complement strand
GCCCCGCCCTTCTGCCCGACCCGGAAGAAGCCGCGGCCCTGCTGACCGAGCGCACCCGCGCCATTGTGCTGGTCAGCCCCAACAACCCCACCGGCGCGGAATACCCCAACGAGACACTGGCCGCCTTCCGTGATCTCGCCCGGTCGCGCGGCATTGCCCTGATCGTCGATGAAACCTACCGCGATTTCACCGCTCACCCCGGCGCGCCCCACGGGCTCTTCACCGATCCGGACTGGGACGATACGCTGATCCACATCTATTCCTTCTCCAAGACCTACCGGCTCACCGGCCACCGCGTCGGCGCGCTGGCCACCTCGCCCGCACGCCTTGCCGAGATCGAGAAGTTCATCGACACCGTCACCATCTGCCCCACGCCGCTGGGCCAGATGGCGGCCCTCTGGGGGCTGGAAAACCTCGGCCAATGGGTCGCCTCGCAGCGCGACGAGGTGCTCGCCCGTCAATCGGCGATGCGCGATGCCGCCCCCGCCCTCGCCGCCGCAGGCTGGCAACTGCGCGGGCTGGGGGGCTTCTTTGCCTGGGTCGAACATCCCTTTGCCGCCGATGCCACCGCCGTTGCCCGCGCGCTGGTGCGTGACGCCGCCGTGCTGGCCCTGCCCGGCACCTTCTTCACGCCCCACGGCGACCCGACAGGCAATGGGGCCCTGCGCCTCGCCTTCGCCAATCTCGATGCGCCCGGGATCGGCCAGCTTGGGGCCCGTCTGGCCGAATTCACAGGCCCCTGAGCACCCGCGCCCTTGCTCACCGGCCACGGCCCAGATAACAAACGCCAACTGCACACAAAGCATACGGGCGGAGACATGGCAGAGAGCGCGGGCAAGAAGGTTGGCAACATCGTGATCTGGGTGCTGATGGGGCTCCTGATCCTTGGCCTCGGCGGCTTCGGCGTCACCAATTTCGGCAGCTCGGTGCAATCCGTCGGTGCCGTCGGAGACGAGCCGATCACCGTCAACGACTACTACCGCGAAGTGCTCTCCGAGATCAGCGCGGCAGAGCGCGAGCAGGGCCGCCAGCTGACCCTCGCCGACGCCGAGCAACAGGGCATCCTCGCCCGCGTCCGCACCCGGCTCATCAACCGCGCCGCGCTCGATAACGAGGCTGCCCGCCTTGGCCTCTCGGTGGGCGACGCGCGGGTGCGCGATCAGGTGCTCGCCGCCCCCGCCTTCCAGGGGATCGACGGCAAGTTCGACCGCGCCGCCTACCAGGGCGTGCTGCGCAACCGGGGCCTGTCGGTGGAAGAGTTCGAAACCGGCATTCGCAAGGATACCGCCCGCACCATCCTGCAAGGGGCCGTGGTCGGGGGCGTGCCTGCGCCTCAGGTGCAGATTGACACGCTGATGGACTATTTCGGCGAACGCCGCAGCTTCCGCTGGGCCACCTTCGGCCCCGATCAGCTCGCCGAGCCGCTGCCCGAACCCTCCGAGGACGAGCTGAAAGCCTATTATCAGGCCAACACCCCCGATTTCACCCTGCCCGAGATGAAGCGCATCACCTTCGCCTGGGTGCTGCCCGACATGCTGTTGGACACCGTCGAAATCCCGGATGAGGCCGCCCGTGAGCTCTACAAGAGCAAGGAGGCGGAGTATCAGCAGCCCGAACGCCGCCTGATCGAACGGCTGATCTTCCCCTCCGAGGAGGCTGCCGCCGATGCCCGCGCCGCACTCGATGACGGCTCTGCCACCTTCCAGTCGCTGGTGGAGGCGCGCGGGCTGACGCTGGAAGATGCCGACCTTGGCGAACTGACACAGGCCGAGCTGCCCGCCGAGGCGGGCGAGGCGCTCTTTGCGCTCGAAGAGCCGGGCGTCGCCGGCCCCTTCCCCACCGATCTCGGCCCCGCGATCTTCCGGATGAACGGCATCCTCGCTGCCGTCAACGTGCCCTTCGAAGAGGCGCGTGCCGACCTCGTGGAGGAACTGGCCCAGGAGCGGTCGCGCCGGGTAATCTCCGACATGGAGATCGACGTCGAGGACAGGCTCGCCGAAGGCGCCACGCTGGAGGAACTGGCCGAAGAGACCGAGCTGGAACTCGGCACCATCGACTGGTGGGACGGCTCGGGCGAGGGCATCGCCAGCTACAACGGCTTCCGCGACGCCGCGCTCAATCTCACCCAGGATGATTTCCCGACCGTGATCCGGCTGGAAGACGGCGGCATCTTCGCCATGCGCCTCGATGAAACCCTCGAACCCCGCCTGCAAGAGCTGGACGCCGTGCGCGGCAAGGTGCTGGCCGGGTGGGAGGCCCAGGAAACCGAGAAGCGCCTGCGCGTGCAGGCTGCCGACCTTCAGGCACAGGTCGAGGCCGGGGCTGCGCTGAGCGCCTCCGAAGCCCCGGTGGACGAAGCCGAGACCCAGACCCGCGACACCTTCATCGACGGCACGCCGCCCGCGCTGGTCACCACCGCCTTCGAACTCGAAGAGGGCGGTCTTGCGATCATCGAAGGCTTCGGCAACGTCTACCTGCTGCAACTGAACAGCATCGACGGGATCGACCCCGAGAACGAGCGCATCGCGCTGCTCTCCCAACTGCTCGCGCAACAGGCCACCCAGTCGATCTCCGTCGATCTCTACTCGCTCTTCGCCCAGGCGCTGGCCGACCAGTCCGGCGTGCGCATCGACAACGGCGCGCTGACGCAGGTCCACGCCCAGATCGCCACCCAGTAAGGCCCCTGCCCCGCCATGAGCAGCATCCAACCGAGCTTTGAAGATTTCGCCCGCGGCTATGACGCGGGCGAAAACCAGGTTGTCTACACCCGGCTGGCCGCCGACCTCGACACGCCGGTCTCGCTCATGCTCAAGCTCGCCGGCGCGCGCGAAGACAGCTTCATGCTGGAGAGCGTCACCGGCGGCGAGGTGCGCGGGCGCTATTCCATCATCGGTCTCAAGCCCGATCTGATCTGGCAGTGTCACGGCGAAAACGCGCGGATCAACCGCCAGGCCCGCTTCGATCCGCAGGCATGGCAGCCCGAAGCCGCCGCACCGCTCGACAGCCTCCGCGCCCTTCTGGCCGAATGCCGGATCACCCTGCCCGATGATCTGCCCTCCGCCGCCGCAGGCCTCTTCGGCTACCTCGGCTACGACATGATCCGGCTGGTGGAGCACCTGCCCGACGTCCCCGAAGACACCCTCGGCCTGCCCGACGCGGTGATGATGCGCCCCACCGTGGTGGCCGTGCTCGACGGGGTAAAAGGCGAGGTCACGCTCGTGTCGCCCGCCTTCACCGCCTCCGGCCTCTCTGCCCGCGCCGCCTATGCCCAGGCCGCCGAGCGGGTGATGGACGCCCTGCGCGACCTCGATCGCGGCCTGTCGGGCGAAAGCCGCGAGCTGGAAGCGGCGCATGAAACCCCCGCGCCGGTCTCCAACTTCACCCGCGAGGGCTACAAGGCCGCCGTGGAGAAGGCCAAGGACTACATCCGGGCGGGCGACATCTTCCAGGTCGTGCCCTCGCAGCGCTGGTCGCAAAGGTTTGCCCTGCCCCCCTTCGCGCTCTATCGCTCGCTGCGGCGCACCAACCCCTCACCCTTCATGTTCTTCTTCAACTTCGGCGGCTTCCAGGTCATCGGCGCCTCGCCCGAAATCCTCGTGCGCCTGCGCGAAGGCGAAGTCACCGTGCGCCCCATCGCTGGCACCCGCAAACGCGGCGCAAACGAGGAAGAGGACCGCGCGCTCGAGGCTGACCTGCTCGCGGACGAAAAGGAGCTGGCCGAACACCTCATGCTGCTCGACCTGGGCCGCAACGACGTGGGCCGCGTCGCCAAGATCGGCACCGTGCGCCCGACCGAAGAGTTCATCGTCGAGCGCTACAGCCACGTCATGCACATCGTTTCCAACGTGGTGGGCGAGATCAACGAGGGCGAAGATGCCCTCTCCGCCCTGCTCGCAGGCCTGCCCGCCGGCACCGTCTCGGGCGCGCCGAAGGTGCGGGCGATGGAGATCATCGACGAGCTGGAGCCCGAAAAGCGCGGCGTCTACGGCGGCGGCGTCGGCTATTTCTCCGCCGATGGCGACATGGACATGTGCATCGCCCTGCGCACCGCCGTGCTGAAGGACGAAACGCTCTACATACAAGCTGGCGGCGGGGTAGTGTTTGACAGCGACCCCGAAGCCGAGTTCATGGAAACCGTGAACAAGAGCAAGGCGATCAAGGCCGCCGCCGACGACGCGGCCCGCTTCACCCGGCGCGGCAACAGCTGATCGCGCCCCTGTTCATTTTCTTGCTGAAAATATCTCCGGGGGGTGTGGGGGGC
>NZ_QTNQ01000150.1 GCF_018424695.1 Vannielia litorea | reverse complement strand
GGGCTGGGGCCGCTCGTCCGCCCTTCGAGGCGTCCTCGCGGGGGACGGGGTGCGGGCTGAGAGCGCGAGGTGGCGCCGGACATCGGCGGGACGGTGAGTTTTGCCGTGAAGTGACGCGGCGCGGCGCCTCGGCGCGGTGTCCGCGCTGCGGCCATTCCGGAAATGGAGGCGGGCCGGGTCATGCCAGTTTGCCCCGCGACAGGTGCAGGCGGCGCGACATGGCGGCGGCGACATTGGCCGAATGGGTCACCGTGACAAGCGCCGCGCCCGTCTCCGCGGCGAGCTCCAGCATGAGCGACAGCACGGTTTCGGCGTTTTCCTCGTCGAGGTTGCCGGTGGGTTCATCGGCGAGGATCAGCGGGGGTTTCGCCGCCAGCGCCCGCCCGATGGCGAGGCGCTGCTGCTGGCCGCCCGAGAGCGTTTCGGGCCAGGCGCCGAGGTGGGGCGTGAGACCGAGGCGGTCGGCCAGGGTGGCGCACCAGGCGGCGTCATGCCGCTCGGCGAGGCGGGCCTGGAAAGAGAGGTTGGCGGCCACGTCGAGCGAGGGCACGAGGTTGAACTGCTGAAACACCAGCCCGATCCGGCGGCGGCGGGCCTCCGCGCGGGCGGCATCGGGCAGGGCGGACAGCGCGTTGCCAGCAAGGGTGACGGTGCCGCTGTCTGGCCGGTCGAGCCCGGCGAGCAGGTGCAGCAGGGTGGATTTGCCGGAGCCACTTTCACCCGTCAGGGCAAGGGTTTCGCCCGCAGCGAGGGACAGGGAGACGCCTGTGAGCACGGGCTGCGCCGCGCCGGAAGCGAGCGGAAAACTCTTGTGGATGTCATCGGCGGTCAGCAGCATTTCGGGCAGGATGTAGGCTTGCGCCGGCGAAGGGAAGTGGGGTGCGGCGCTGGGGCGCGGTTTGGGCCGCACGGCGGGCCACGAAAAGGGTGCCCGCCCCGACGAGGGATGACGTGGGGCGGGCAATGCGGCCCGTACGGAGGGGCCGGGCCGGTCGTTCTGTGGCCTTGGATCAGGCGGGCACGAAGGTGAGGCTCACGCCGTTGAGGCAGTGACGCTTGCCTGTGGGTGCGGGCCCGTCATCGAAGATGTGGCCGAGGTGGGAGCCGCAACGGCGGCAGTGGCACTCGGTGCGCACGGAAAACAGCTTGCGGTCTTCCTTTGTGCCGATGGCGCCGGGCAGGGCGGCGTAGAACGAGGGCCAGCCGGTGCCGCTGTCATATTTCGTTTCGGAAGAATAGAGCGGCAGGTTGCAGCCCTTGCAGGTGTAGGTGCCCGCCCGTTTCTCGTCATTCAGCGGGCTCGTGCCCGCACGCTCGGTGGCTTCTTCGCGCATGACGGCAAATTCCGTCTCGGTCAGCATCGCGCGCCATTCGGCCTCGGTCCGCGTCACCTCGAATTTTCCATCGGCGGCGGCGAGGAGGCGGGGGCTGAGCGCAAGGCCCACGGGCAGGGCGGCGGTCAGGGCGGTGAGGAAGCTGCGGCGGTTCATGGGATCAACTTTGGTTTGTGGTGAGAGGGTGGCGCCTCCCCGCGGTGATGGGTGCGGGGAGACGCCGTGCCATGGCCGGGAGCTAGGGAGCTTTCGGCCATGGGTCGGTGTCTTACATCTTCGGCAGAAGCACGCTGTCGACCACGTGGATCACGCCGTTGGACTGCTCGACGTCGGCGATGGTGACCTTGGCGGTGCCGCCCATCTCGTCTTCGATGACGATGTCGGTGCCCATCTGCTTGGCCTCGAACACGCAGCCGCCCACGGTCTTGATCTCATGGCTGCCATTGTCGGCGATGATCATCTCGGACAGGGCGGCGGCCATCACGTCAGCCGCCACGACGTGGCAGGTGAGCACCTTGGTGAGCTGGTCCTTGTTCTCGGGCTTCAGCAGGGTTTCGACGGTGCCCGCGGGCAGCGCTTCGAAGGCTGCGTTGGTCGGCGCGAAGACGGTGAAGGGGCCCTCGCCCGAGAGGGTTTCCACGAGGCCGGCGGCCTGAACGGCGGCGACGAGCGTGGTGTGATCCGCCGAGTTCACCGCGTTTTCGACGATGTTCTTGTCTTCGTACATCGCGGCGCCGCCGACCATCGGGTTGGCAGCAAAGGCGGAGCCGGCGACGAGGGCGGCGGCGGCGGTGGTGGCGAGGGTTTTTGCGAAAGTCATTACTGTGTCTCTCCTGGTCATTACCTCCCCGTCCTTCGTGGAGGGGATTATGCAGAGAGCTACGGAGGGCCTTGGCGATTGGTTTCACACGAAAGCGTGAAATCTTCGCAAGTGGCTGAATTAAAATGAAAAGTTCGGTGAAGCTTTTACAGCGTCTGAACCGGGGCCGCGGCCAGAACATCGCCTGTGGGGGCGCCGGTGGGTGAGCCGCCGGGGGGTTCGTCGGAGATGGCGAGGGTGCCGCCGGTGAAGCTGGCGCGCAGCGCCTCGGGCACCGCGATGCGCACGTCTTCGGCCTCGGGAAGAACGCCGAGCGAGACCGGCGCGGGGGCGCCCTCGGCAATGAGCCAGAGTTCCAGGGCGCGGCCCGGGCGGGCACCGCCCTGCTCGCGGATCAGGTGCAGCTCGCCCTCGGGGCTGAGCGCGGCCTGCACCACCAGCGAGCCGTCTTCGGCGGCGATCTGGGCCTGGTGGGTCGGCGGCGTGACCGGGCCGGGCGGAATGGCGAAGAAGAGCGCCACGGCAATGAGCGCGGCCACCAGACCACCGGCGAGCCAGCGCCAGGGCGAAATGCCGGCGCGGCGCGGCGCCTCGCCAAACGCGGCGGCCTCGATCCGGGGCCAGAGCGCGGCGGGCGGTGCCTCGGCCACCTCGTCGGCGAGGGTCGCGAGGCCCTCCTGCCAGTCGGTGACGAGATCGCGCAAGGCCGGTTCCGCCGCGAGGCGGGCCTCGAAGGTGGCCACCTCCTCGGCGGAGAGCAGACGCAGGACGTATTCGCCCGCCACGGCGATGTCGTCTTCGTCGTATGTGGCCTGCTCGCTCATCTTTCGAGGCATTCTTTCAGTTTTATCAGGCTGCGGCGCAGCCATGTTCTCATCGTGTTGAGCGGCACGCTGTAGCGGTTTGCCAGCTCGTCATAGGTGGCGCCCTCAAGGTAGGCGCCGCGCACTGCACCGGCACGCTCTGGCTCCAGCTCGCCCAGGCAGGCGCCGATCCGGGCGGCCTCGCCCGCGGCCACCGCCGATTGCTCGGGCGTTGGCCCCTTGGCGACCAGCTCGGGCGCATCGTCCAGCTCATCCGCCGGGGGCGCCTTGGCCCGCAACCGGTCGATGGCGAGGTTGCGCGCCACCGTCGATAGCCAGGCCATCGGCGAGGGCCCGCCGGCCTTGTAGCTTTCGGCCTTGCGCCAGATCCGCAGGTAGACCTCCTGCAAGGCATCTTCGGCTTCAGACCGCTCCTTGAGGATACGGAGGCAGATGCCGAAAAGTTTCGAGCTTGTGGCCTGATAGAGGGCGGCAAAGGCAGAGCGGTCGCCCAGAGCGCAGCGCGCAATCATCCCCTCGATATCTTCCGGCGTCACCATGAGGCCGACCCTAACAGCGTGATCCGGAGATGGCGAGACGCCCGCAGCCCTTGCCGACTGCGAGCGCCTCTACCCTTCACACTCATACAACAGACCGGGGCGGCGCTCTCCAGCATGGCACCGCGAGAACGGCCTGTGAGAGAAGACACGGAGCGGGGATTGGGAAAGTTTCGGGAGGTGAGAACTTTCTTCATAGCGCGGTCACTGAATGGCCTCGTGCGACTGTGCTCAGGCGGCCTTCCACTTGATCGTGCAGCCCATGGACGGGGCCTGCTCTTCCGGCCCGTTGCCGGTGGCGGCGACCTGCATCATGGCCTCGACCAGCTCGCGGGGTGCGTCTGCAGGGGCCTCGTTTTTGCCGAAGGCGTCGAGGCGGCCGCGGTATTGCAGCGCGCCGGAGGCGTTGTAGCCGAAGAAATCGGGGGTGCAGACGGCGCCATAGGCCTGGGCCACTTCCTGGCTTTCGTCTTGCAGGTACGGGAAGGGGAAGGCCTTTTCCTCGGCCCATTTCGCCATGTTCTCGAAGCTGTCGGCAGGCTGGGCCTGCGGGTCGTTGGCGCAGATCGCGGCCACGCCGATGCCGGCCGTTTGCAGGGTTTGCGCATCGGCGATGAGCCGGTCGATGATGCCTTTCACATAGGGGCAGTGGTTGCACATGAAGATGATGAGCGTGCCCTTCTCGCCGGCCACCTCCGAGAGGGACCATCTGCGGCCATCGGTGCCGGGCAGGGAGAAGTCGGGGGCGGGGGTGCCG
>NZ_QTNQ01000014.1 GCF_018424695.1 Vannielia litorea | reverse complement strand
AAGCCAGGACCATCGAGGAGCGGCGCTTGCTGCACTGCCAGACAACGGCATAGACTGAAACCACAACGAGCCAGACCCTCCGTTCGAGATCAGGCGCTCGTGTTCCAAATCACCTGACGACGGACAGGCCGCGGAGGTTGAGCAGCACCTGGGCCGACCCATCATGGCATCTTTTCACGCGATGTGGAGTTTCGGGGCCGGGGCCGGAGCAGGGATCGGATTTCTCGCGGTGCGGGCAGACCTGTCCTACACGGCACAGTTCATTCTTTCGGGACTGGGCCTGGCCCTTCTCCTTGGTCCTTTCATCGCGACCCCGTGGAGATCCCGGCAAACCGAGCCGGATGCTGCCGCGCCTGTCTTCGCGCTGCCGCGCGGTTCGCTGTTCCTTGTCGGCGTCGTGGCGCTCTCAGCAGGTCTGGGCGAAGGTGCGATGGCGGACTGGAGCGCGGTCTTCCTGCACGATTTCGTGGGCACCGATCAATCGCGCGCGGCGCTCGGCTATGCCGTCTATTCGGTGACGATGGTTGCGATGCGGCTCTGCGTCGATGGTCTGGTCGAACGTCTCGGACCGACGGCAGTCGCGCGGGCGGGCGGCCTTGCCGCCGCAGTTGGGCTTGTACTTGTGGCGGGCATCGCGACGTTCCCCGCCGCGCTTCTGGGCTTTGTCCTGATGGGGGTCGGCTATGCGGCCATCATCCCGCTCGCCTTCAGGCGCGCGGCCGCCGACCCAATGATTCAGCCAGGCCAAGGGATCGCCGCGGTGGCGACCTTCGCCTATGGTGCGGTCCTTCTCGGGCCGCCGTCGATTGGTTTCATCGCAGAGGTTTTTTCGCTGCGTTTGGCTTTCCTGGTTCTCGGAGCCTTCGCGATCCTAATTTCCTTCTTTGCACCAGTCCTGCGGCGCGCCGAGCGGGGAACGGCCGAACACCCGACGTTTGAAACATAGAGGCTAGGAACATCAGATCTGGCTTTGGAAGACGAACTAAGCTTGTTGGGGACGTATTCTATAATAATTTCAATACTTTATCAAAAGTCGCATAAGGTTAATTATGTTAAATAAACTCCAAGTGTCTCGACCACATGCTACGATCGGAAATCGGCTTGCGTGCCGGCGGCTCTTCTCCCGCGGTATCTGTAGTGACTGCATCGACCGCTTCATCAGACTGCGCCCAGACGACACCAGCCAGCGGCCCTGAAAAAAGTGCGCTTGAAGTACGAATAAAATGGCGCCTCGTCAGCATAGCGTGCCTCACGGTCAATTCTCATTGTCGGCTGCCGTCGCTATTTGTGAGGCGGTGGTGGCCTCACGCAGAGCCTGTCGGATAGCCAGTATCCAAATCACTGTCAGTAATCCACTCCAAATGGCATTCCAGCTTGCCATTGAAAGCGAGAGGAACTCCCAGACCACTTCGTCGCACATGACGAGATTTACCGGCTCATCGGTTGCGGACGGCAAAAGTGCAGAGCCCGAAAGACCGGATAACGCATCGCCCGCACCGGTGCAGGAAGTTGGACATTCCCACCAATCGCGCTCGACGCCGGTGTGGTATACACCTATGGCCGCAGTGGTAATGGCAGAGCAAGCGCCAACGACAAGCATCAACACCACTGGCAAACCGACGGCGAGCAGCAGGCCAGCGACGATCGCGACGCCATGCGGGTAAAGTTGCCAAATGCACATCGCACACGGCGCATATCCGATTAACTGGAAAATGAATGCGGCTAGCAGGAGGATGCCCGATCCGCCAGCGGCAAGTATCCCAAGTTGTTTGCCTGTCACTATTTCACTTTCACCCAGATAGAATTGGTCCTACGGTTCTGTTGGGGAATTGATTCATTCCACTATTTTTCAATCCGTATCGCTACTCCCCGGTCAGCAGCTTTTTCCGAGCGGCGTAGTCTTCCGCGTCAATCTCGCCCTTCGCCAAACGCAGGTCGAGTTCGCTGATAGCGTCAGACTATCCTGGCTTACTCCCTCCGCTGTCCGTGCTGCGGACGAACCAAATGACACCCGGAACCGTCAAACCCAAAACGATTATCCAGAGGATTGGACCAAACATCATCCCCACACCATATCCCCACCCCGACATGTGGCCATAGCCGTCTGGATCGGCCGTCGCCGGCGTGGCGAAAAGCGCTGCTGCTAACAGCCCGGTTCGATACATCTTCACCTCCATGTCCGTAGGCCATCGCTCGCGACGCCAGACAGTCATACCTGCTCATCATCCCGTTTTCATGCAAACGAATGTAACTATTTGTAAAGTTGACTTGTGTTCAGATTTGGCGCGTTGATCGCGTCAAACGCGGCGTTCTTGTTGTCTGACTTTTGTTGACGCCGCCGCGGCGCCAAATTCCCTGTTGATGTGCTGCTGATCATTGATTTGTCGACACTTCGGAAAGTGGTCGACCCCGTCCGATCAAACATACAGAGTTACGCAGGTATGCACCGCTACTTCGCCATAGACATGCCCGCAATGTTGTTCATTCGAAACACGCTGCTGGTCAGCCTCGTTGGATTGGCTGGAGTGCTCGTGCCCTACATCGCCTTAACTCCGGGTTTCGGAGCGATGCTTGGTGAGGGCGGACCCGCGCTAAGCCGGTTCCTTCGACAAGTGCTCACGAACGGTTTGCCAGTTGTATTCGTGGTCAACTATGCTGGCTTCTTTCTGATTGCTCTGGGTAACGCTCGTGCCGCGGCGCATCGCGTCCCAATAACGGCGCTGGTTCTCGACATTCCAATCAGAGTCGCCCTCTTCATCGTCTTGCATGTAGTCATCTACGTTAAATCTGCCGATTGGTTTGGTTCATTCGGTGGCAGTCGCGAGACGGCACTCCGAGTCGTGGCTCCGACTCTGGCGAGGTCGGCGTTCTTCGAAAACCTGTCTGGCGTCTATCTCTATGCTTCTCTGATGTGCGCATTGCCAATGCATGTGGACTTGATCGCACGCGCTGGCTGGATGAGATCGAAAAGGAAAGGAATTCCGCCGCTCGCGATGGCCGTCTTCTTTGCTTTGCTTTGGTTTGCTCTTTCTGTCGTCGTCTTGACGGTCTTGGCAGCGCTGATCACGAAATGGCAGCAATCATGATTCCGGCTCCACGTGCTCTAAATCACGAAGAGTTGCACATAAGGAAATCCAGACTTGGCGACTTTTGACGTCCTATCTGTGCTTCGTGAGTCGTTGGATTGGCAAGCTACTTCAGTTGCTTATGAGCATGCGTTGACGTCTCGATCGCCAAGAAACGAAATTGGTTAGGCGGAAGTCCCGCGGCCCGCAGTTTGATCTGGGTCATTGAATCGACCCGCATCGTTTGAGACCATGTGCCTATCGCTTCTAAAGGAAGAAGTCGTTGCAAAGAAAAGGAAGTCATAGGTTTCGGTTGGCAGCCTCTGTCAGGCTATTATCGGTTTTTCTGGCGCTTTTCGCCATCGCACTGTCGTCGCTGCATGCCGGCGAAGTGCATGCAGCATCGGATCAGTCCCATTCAGTTCAGGTTCAAGAAACACAGGCCGATGCCAATTCTGCTGACATTCCAGCCTTGGGGTCGGGAACGCATTGCACGGTGAATCTCACCTGTCATGCACCGGGTCTTCTGGCGGCGTCACCGAGCGTATGCGGAAAATCAGTCTCATCCGCCTTGGCTTGGCCTGAGACTTTGTTCTTCCATGTCGGCCGCACTCTGACGGTTCCGACACCCCCTCCGCTTGCCGCCCGCGCCTGACGCGCGGGTGAACTGAAACTCCAGTTTCCAGCTCTTGAGCGTTCCTCGCGCGCTCCTTTCGTTGCGAAGTCAGCGGAAGGACGGCAGCGGTTGTGGCCCGACAAGCTCCGGGGCGACCGCGATCCCACCAAATCTAGCCTCGAGGAAGCGTCTCATGTTTCGATACCTTTTCCGTTCTTCGATCGCCTTGGCAACCGCCACATTGCCCATGATGGCCGGTGCCGGCGAGCTTCGCGTTTTCATCCCGGAAGGCAGCGCCGACGCGGTCCGCATCGTCGATCCGCAAACCGGTGCGAGCCTCGGCAGAATCGAAAATCTCCTGGTCGTTCACGGCCTCGCAGGAAGCCTGAACTCACCATACCTAGTTGCCGGCAGCTACTCCGAAGTTGATCGCGAAGAGGCTTTGGCGACACCCAAGCCCACCGATGTCAGCCGAGACGAACACGCCGCCCATCACGCAAAGCCGCCGGCGCGCATCGGTCCCCAGGATGCCGGGATCAGTTTGCTGAGCGTCCTGGATGCGGAATCAGGTGAGCTTGTACGGCGCATCGAGGTTCCGGGAGCGGTGCATCACGTCGCCATTTCGCCGGACGGAAAGTTCGCTGTCGCTACGCACCCGGCCAGCGACGGAGTTTCAATCGTCGACCTAACGTCTCTCGAACTCGTCGCATGGGTGCCCACCGGCCCAATGTCCAACTATGCCGTGTTCGGGGCCGATCCTGGCGCCGTCTATATCTCAAATGCAGGAAACGGAACGATCAGCGAGGTGGATCTCGAACGCGGGATCGTTCGCCGCAATTTGCTGGCTGGTGAAGACCCAGAGCATCTGGTGACCAGCCTTGACGGGACGCTCATGTTCGTTGCAGACGCTGCCATCGGCCGCGTGATCGAACTGGAGATGTCGAGTGGCCGTGAACTGCGCCGGTTCGAGATCGGCGGCGAGATACACGGGCTGGACCTGTCAGAAGACGGGAAGCGCGTGCTGGTCGCCGCGAAGGAAACGGACCGCATCGTCTCGGTTAGCCTCGGGTCAGGTGAAATCACGTCTGCGCCCCTCTCGCCGGCCCCGTATCACCTCACGACCATTCCTGGAACCGACAGAATCCTCGTTTCGAGCCGGGACGAGCCGAAGGTCTGGATCGTCGACGCGGACTCCCTGTCGGCTCTGGGCGAAATTCCAATCGAAGGCGAAGGACACCAAATGGTTGTTCAGCCACCCTCGTGACGTCTTCGGGATCCAAATCTATGGAAAGGAGCAACTGACATGATGGCGTTTTTATACTTCGTGGTCGTCGCGGCTTTTCTCTTTGCCGCTTTGAGAATTGGATGCGGCGTCTGCGTGATGGGACGTGAAGCCGACGGCGGCCGATCGGTGCATCTTCTGCCGGTCCTGCCGCTCGGCTGGGCGTTGAGCGGCTTTCTTGGCGCGACTTTTGTGATCTGCGTCGTCTTCGACCTCGTTTTCCCACAGTACGCCATGAACCAGGCATGGGCACCGCTTCTGCCCGGCTTTGTCTGGTTGACCTCGTGGTCCTTTGTTCTCGGACTGGTCGAGAGCCTACTCTACGGGTGGTACGTCGCACTCCTGTTCGGCGGGCTCTACAACGCCGCCGTGTCGTGGAGAGTAGGCGCATGACCCGGCTCTCCTATCCAACACTGCGCTTCCTCGGTGCCGCCGGAACGGTCACGGGATCGCGCTATCTCGTCGAATGGGGGGAACGCCGGGTCCAGATCGATTGCGGTCTTTTCCAAGGTTTCAAGCAGCTTCGACGCCGCAACCGCAAGCCGTTCCCAGTTCGCCCTGGATCGGTCGAGACGGTTCTCCTGACACACGCACATCTGGATCACTCAGGCTATCTGCCAGCATTGATCCGCGCCGGTTTTCGGGGGCGCATCGTTTGCACGCCCGCCACCCGAGAGTTATGCGGATTGATCCTGCCCGACAGTGGCCATCTGCAGGAAGAAGAAGCCAAGTACGCGCGGAGAAAGCGCTATTCGGAACACAAGAAGCCTCTTCCGCTCTACACTCTGAAGGATGCGCAGGCGGCGTTAAAGCAATTCGAGACGATCGAGTTCGAGCAGCCCGTCGATCTCGGCGGCGGGCTTGCAGCCGAATTCATACCAGCAGGCCACCTCCTCGGCGCTGCCCAGATACGCCTTAATCTAGATGGCCTCACGGTCCACTTCTCCGGCGATCTGGGACATGATCCCGATCCCCTGATGCGGCCACCGCGCCCCTTCAAAGGCGCAGATGTGCTGGTCTGCGAGTCAACCTACGGTAATCGAAAACACCCGGACACCGATCCCGAGGCCGAACTCGCTCCCGCATTGAAACGCGTATTCGGCCGCGGCGGCACCGTGCTCATCCCGTCTTTCGCTGTCGGCAGGGCGCAGGGGCTCATGTACCACATCGCGCGGCTCATGAACCGTGGTGAGGTACCGCATGTTCCCGTCTATCTGAACAGCCCGATGGCGGTCGACGCGACCGATATTTACCACCGTCATCATGACGAGCACCACGTGTCGTGGGAGGACTGCGTTGGCATGTTCCGCATCGCGAAGCGGGTGAACTCGGTCGAACAATCGAAGGAACTCAACACGCGGCAAGGGCCAATGATCATCGTTTCGGCCAGCGGAATGCTCACGGGTGGCCGCATTCTGCACCACCTCGTGAGCTTCGGCGGAGACAAACGGAACGCAATCGTGTTGTCCGGTTTCCAGGCCGGAGGCACCCGCGGGGCGGCGCTGGCCCGCGGAGAACAGAAGGTGAGGGTTTTCGGCAAGGAGTACCAGATAAACGCGGAAATCGTTCAGCTCGAAACCTTCTCGGGACATGCCGACGCGGACGAAATTATTCGATGGATGGCGGCCGGGAGCGCGCCGACCATGACCTATCTCACCCATGGGGAACCTGAGGCGTCGGATACCCTCCGCCGTCGGGTAGCACATGAACTTGGCCGTCCTGTTCGGGTTCCGGAACACCTCGAGACCATCAGACTGGACCGACCGCGATGACACCGACGAAGAGCGCCTTGCAGCTTAGAAGGGCAGGCATCGACACTTACAGGCAGCCGGTCGTCTACATGTCCGCCGACTGTCATCTTTGTCGAGCCGAGGGGTTCTCGGCCCTGACTCGCGTCAAGATCTCACTTGGCGACCGGTCGATCGTCGCGACTCTGAATGTCTTGACCGAAGCGAATTGGCTGCCGCCGGACACAGCCGGGCTCAGTGATGCGGCCTGGCATGCCCTTTCGGCAAGTACGGGAGACATCGGCGAGTTTTCTCATCCCGAGCCACCGGCCTCGGCTTCAGCCATTCGCGCCAAAGTTTATGGCAACCGCCTCGACGCCGACTCCTGCAAGGCAATCATCGAAGATGCCGTCTCGCACCGCCTCTCGGATCTTGATCTTGCCGCTTTCATCACTTCTTGCGCAGGCGACAACCTGGATACCTCCGAAACGATTGCGCTGGCCCGCGCCATGATCGGCGTCGGAGAAAGACTGGATTGGGGGGCGGAGCCGGTGCTCGATAAGCACTGCGTCGGGGGCCTGCCCGGAAATCGCACGACGCCTACCGTCGTCGCGATCGTTGCGGCGGCAGGCTACCGAATTCCGAAAACGTCGAGCCGCGCGATTACCTCGCCTGCCGGAACCGCCGACACCATGGAAGTCATGGCCCCAGTCGCGCTCGACATCTCGGAAACGCGTCGGGTGGTCGACATCGAGGGCGGCTGTGTCGTCTGGGGAGGCGGGCGCGACCTGAGCCCGGCCGACGATATCCTGATCCGGATCGAAAGACCGCCCGACTTCGACAGCGAAGGGCAGTTGGTCGCCAGTATTCTCTCCAAGAAGGCCGCGGCAGGGTCCTCCCACGTCCTGATCGACATGCCGGTGGGTCCGACGGCAAAGGTGCGGTCGAACGCCGCAGCTGAAGTGCTTTCGCGGAGTCTGTCAATCGTTGCCGAAGACATCGGACTGCGGCTGGTGGTGCACCAGAGCGATGGAATGGCGCCCATCGGGCGTGGCATCGGACCCGCACTCGAAGCACATGACGTGCTGGCCGTTCTCCGCAGAACGCCGAAAGCGCCTGATGATTTGCGGTCGCGGTCGCTGGACATCGCCGGCATGCTCCTCGAACTGTTCGGACGTGAAACGTCGGGCCGGGCACGCGCTGAAGCGTTACTGGAGAGCGGCGCGGCAGAAGCCAAGTTTATGGCGATCTGCGCGGCCCAGGGTGGGTTTAGAGAACCCGGAGTGGCGCCGCATCGCCATGTCATTTCTGCCGACCGGGATGGGATCGTCACAGCCTTCGACAACCGCCGAATTTCCCGGATAGCGAGATTGTCAGGGGCGCCCGGGCGCAAGACGTCCGGTGTTCGGCTTCACGTTTCGCTCGGGGCGCACATCGAGCGCGGCGCGCCGCTCTACGAAATTCACGCGGAAACGCCCGGCGAGCTGGCCTGGGCCTTGGAGTATGCCGATTCCGGAGAGGCTCCGATCAAGCTGGAGGAGGGATCATGAGAAACATCATCCTGGCTTTCCCTGGCATGGAGCAGCTTGCGAAGGAAATCGCGGATGAGATCAGCGCCGACTGGGCGGCCATTGACCTGCATCGCTTCCCTGACGGCGAGACACTGGTCACCCTACCCGAGGGACTTGCCGGGCGAAGCGTCGCGATACTGGCCACCTTGCGAAATCCAGACGCCCTCGCCCTTCCTCTGCGATTCGCCGCCGAAACCGCGCGAGAGTTCGGAGCGCATCGGGTCGGTCTCATCGCGCCTTATCTCGCATACATGCGGCAGGACCGGAGGCTCGAACCCGGCCAGGCCGTAAGCGCACCGCTCTTCGCAAGTTTTCTGGAAGAAAGCTTCGACTGGCTGCTCACGGTCGACCCGCATCTGCATCGCATCCCCGAGTTGGATAGGATTTTTGACATACCCGCACGTCGCGTCACGTCCTCGAAGAAGATCTCTGAATGGATCGCGCTAAATGTCCCAGATGCCATCGTGCTCGGCCCCGATAGCGAGAGCCAACAATGGGTCTCGGAGGTCGCGCGCCTCGCGAGCAGTCCGTACGAGGTGCTACATAAGTCTCGCAGCGGCGATCGGACCGTGGATATCAGCGTCCCGGAGAGCGGAGCCCTCCTCAATGGTACGCCTGTCATCGTTGACGATATCGCGTCGTCCGGACGCACCATCGTCGCGGCGATAGCGCGGCTTCGGGAGATCGGCGCCCGACCGCCGGTCTGCATCATCATTCACGCTGTTTTCGCAAGCCGGGCGTTCACCGATATCCAAAAAGCCGGAGCGGCGCGCATCGTCACCACGAACAGCATTCCGCACGAAAGCA
This sequence comes from Vannielia litorea, assembly GCF_018424695.1. Lineage (GTDB taxonomy): Bacteria > Pseudomonadota > Alphaproteobacteria > Rhodobacterales > Rhodobacteraceae > Vannielia > Vannielia litorea_A. Next base: position 64,124 of record NZ_QTNQ01000014.1, on the reverse strand, counting down.
ATGCAATCAGCCTCAGCCCATGCATCAAACGCGCCGTTTCAAACTTGAGGAAAGTCCTTGACCTTCCCAGCGCTGGAACGTTGCAGGGTGGGTCAAATGGAACCGAATCTGGACAAGAGACATGAACGACTCTCTGCACTCCCACACTGACCACAAAGCCTCTGAAACCATTTACACGTGCCCTATGCATCCCGAGATCCGGCTGGACCAGCCGGGCGATTGCCCTAAGTGCGGGATGCACCTCGTGCCGGAAGGCGAACTCGATCGGCACAAGGGCCACGATCACCACGCTCATGCACATGAAGGTCACGCGGCCGAGTCAAGCGGACGCTACGATACCGTGCCGGGCGGATATGATGGTCCGGTTTACACTTGCCCAATGCATGCCGAGGTGCGGCAGACGCATCCAGGCTCCTGTCCGATTTGCGGCATGGGTCTGGAGCTCGAGTCCGCCACAATGGCGGAAGAAGGACCGAACCCCGAGTTGGTCGACTTCACGCGCCGGTTCTGGATAGGTGCGGTTCTCACCGTCCCGCTCCTTGTCTTGACCATGGGTCCTTTTCTTGGCCTGCCTGTTCGCGAAATATTCGGCGAGCGGACCACGCTCTGGATAGAGCTGGTGCTCGGAACGCCCGTTGTCTTGTGGTGCGGGTGGCCGTTCCTCGTACGCGGCTGGAATTCCTTCCGAACGATGAATCTTAATATGTTTTCGCTCATCGCCATGGGCGTCATGGCGGCATGGCTGTTCAGTATCGTGGCCGTCCTGGCGCCGCAGATCTTTCCGGACGGGTTCCGGATGGAGAACGGCCATGTCGGCGTCTACTTCGAGGCCGCGGCGGTGATCGTCACGCTCGTGCTTCTGGGACAGGTAATGGAACTGCGCGCGCGCGAAGGGACCGGCAAGGCGATCCGCGCGCTTCTCGATCTGGCCGCAAAGACGGCGCGGATCATTCGCGACGATGGCAGCGAAGAGGAAATCCCGCTCGAGGACGTCCAGGTCGGTGACCGGCTCAGGGTACGCCCGGGCGACAAGGTTCCCGTGGACGGCGTTGTCATCGAGGGCCGCTCGTCGGTGGACGAAAGCATGATTACGGGCGAGCCGGTTCCAGTCGAGAAGGTCGAGGGCGAGCCCGTGACCGGTGCCACCATTAACGGAACAGGCTCTCTGGTTATCGAGGCACGCAGGGTCGGTGCGGACACAATGCTGAGCCAGATCGTCGAGATGGTTGCCAATGCGCAGCGGTCGCGGGCGCCGATCCAGAAATACGCCGACAAAGTCTCGGGATACTTCGTGCCGGCCGTCATCGGCATTGCCATTCTGGCGTTCATCGCGTGGGCCCTGTGGGGGCCGGCCCCTGCTCTCTCCTATGCGCTGATAGCCGCGGTCGCTGTCCTGATCATCGCGTGTCCCTGTGCGCTTGGCCTCGCAACCCCGATGTCCATCATGACGGCCACTGGCCGTGGTGCCCAAGCGGGTGTGCTGATCAAGAACGCCGAGGCGCTCGAACGCTTCGAGAAGGTCGATACCTTGATCGTTGACAAGACAGGAACCCTGACGATGGGCAAACCGCGCCTTGTCGGCGTGTTCCCCGAGGACGGCCATGAGGAAGCCGAGGTTCTCCGGCTGGCTGCGACCCTGGAGAAGGGATCGGAACATCCATTGGCCGAAGCGATCGTGGAGGGTGCGGAAGAGCGGGGCGTGAAACTCGACAATGCCGACGACTTCGAGGCTGTTACTGGTAAAGGCGTTATGGGCAAGGTGGACGGGAAGTCTGTCGCGCTCGGAAATCTCAAACTGATTCAGGATCTCGGCCTCGAGGCGGGCGACCTGACCGAAAAAGCGAACTATAGGCGCGACGAGGGCGAAACCGTCATGTTCGTGGTGGTCGAGGGCGAGGTCGCGGGTTTGGTTAGCGTGGCCGATCCGGTGAAGGAGACGACTCCGGACGCGCTGAAGGCGCTCCACGAACTGGGTTTCCGCATCATCATGGCGACAGGCGATACTGAGCGCACCGCCCGGGCCGTGGCCCAGCGGCTTGGCATTGACGAGATCCGTGCCGACGTCCTGCCGGAAGACAAGGCTTCGATCATCAAGGAACTGCAGGCGAACGGCGCAAAGGTCGCCATGGCCGGGGACGGTGTGAACGACGCCCCTGCCCTCGCCCAGGCCGACGTCGGTATCGCCATGGGCACCGGCGCCGACGTGGCGATCGAGAGCGCGGGGATCACGCTGGTCAAGGGCGACCTTGACGGCATTGTCCGTGCGCGGCGATTGGCCCGCGCCACGATGCGCAACATTCGCCAGAATCTCTTCTTCGCCCTGATCTACAATGCCTCGGGTGTCCCCGTCGCGGCTGGCATTCTTTTCCCTTTCTTCGGCATCCTGATCAGCCCGATGTTTGCCGCTTTCGCGATGAGCGCGTCGTCGATCTCGGTGGTGCTAAATTCGCTAAGATTGCGGAGTGCCCGGATATGAGGTCGCCGACTGTTTCGATCAGGCTCGCTGCGCTCGTATTTGCCCTTTCGACGGGGGTCGCCGTAGCACACGAGTTCACTGCCGCGATCCTTGTCACGGGCGAAGAAAGTGCGGAGCGTCTCGCTGAAGCCGTCGACGGATTCCTGCTGGCGGCAGACGAGCGCGACGGCCATGCCGACGAGACCTCTGACGGCCATCTCGGTGGGGTCGACGTCCAGGTCCTGCCGCTGCCCCCGGAGATGACGGGTCAAGTCAAAGGCTTGCGCGGCAGACCCGCGGCACTGGCGAACGTTGTCGTGGTCGTCGGTCCCGCGCCGGAGGCGGTCGACGGGCTGGCGCCGCTTGGTCCGGACAGCATCGTGATGACCGCCGGCAAGCTTCCTCGGGATTGGCAGGACGTGGCCGGTGCAACGAGCTTCGTCTCGCGATACGTCGCCACCTACGGGAAAGCGCCGACCGAGGCGGCCGCACTCGGCTACAACGCCGCACGCCGGCTCGATGCCGCGGTCCGGCCGTTGGACGGGTTGGAACCACGCGCAGCCGTTGCCTCGGCCCTCGCAGAGACCGAGGAGGGATTTGATTGGTAATCCAGACCCGACATCCCCTCCAAATGGAGCTCGAAGCTCGCTGGTCCGCGCTGCCCGAGACCGTCTTCGCCCGGCTTTACGATCCGCTGAGCGTTGGTGGCCACATGAACATGTGCGGTCGTGCAGGCTATCGGCTCGACCGGCTCGAGGGACGAGCCAAGGGGCCCTATGTCGTTCTCGAAGGATGTATGGTCAGCAAATCGATAGGCGGCGGCCTACTTGGCAGTCTTCCGGCGAAGCCGTTCACGATCTGGTTTGACAAGGCGATGCTACGCGCCGCGGAAGTATCGGCCAAACCTGAGCCGGAGGGTAACGCAACATCACAAGGAGGAATTCGATGACGAGCCACCCGGAACGTCGCGACCCGGATCAGGATCCTCCCCGGATCCCGTCTTTTTGGAGGTCACGCACTGGCATCTATCTCATCGTCGCATTGTCTATGGGTGGACTGCTGCTCGGCTACGAGCACCGGGTCCATATCTTCGCCAGCGACTGGGTGCTTTGGCTGCCTCTCCTGATCTGCGTGGGCATGCATGTCTTCATGCATGGCGGTCACGGTGGACATGGTGGCCACGGGTCGTGAGGCGACAGACAATGATCGACTTCGGCCCCTCATACGGACTTTGGCTCTTCGCTTTCATCAATTCGGCGGTCTTCATCTTGTTCGCGTTCAGCTTTTTCAAACCGCAGACGTCGCGCGACTGGCGCAGTTTCGGGGCGTTCAGCGCCTTCATTGTGGCTCTCTTCGCCGAGATGTACGGCTTTCCGCTGACGATCTTTTTCCTGTCTGGGTGGCTGCAGTCGAACTGGCCGGGAGTCGACTGGTTTGCACATGACAGCGGACACCTGCCGGAAATGATCCTCGGCTGGCGGTCCAATCCGCATTTCGGCGTGTTCCATCTTTTCAGCTTCGCCCTGATCGGAGGGGGCTTCTGGCTGATTTCGGTGGCCTGGCATCATCTCTGGACAGCGCAGCGGCAAGGTCGTCTGGCGCTCACTGGCCCCTACACCCGTATCCGGCATCCGCAATATGCTGGATTCGTACTCATCATGGCTGGTTTTCTCTTACAATGGCCGACTTTGCTCACGCTCGCCATGTTCCCCGTGCTTGTCTGGATGTATGCGCGCCTCGCTCGGAGCGAGGAGGCCGATAGCCGCACTAGGTTCGGAAAGACCTGGGAGAGCTATTCCGCCCGAGTTCCTGCGTTCATTCCGCGCCTGAAGCCGGCCGACACCATTCCTGGCAACGGAAGTCACGGAGGCGCTGGTGGATCATAGTCACCAATCCGCAGGGAGCGAAGCGTCGATCAGCCTGACGAGCGCCGTCGCCATGGGAACGGGCGTCATGATCGGCGCGGGTATCTTCGCACTGACCGGTCAGATCGCCGGACTCGCCGGGCCATTGTTTCCCCTCTCCTTCATCGCGGGAGCTGTGGTGACCGCGTTCAGCGCCTATTCCTACATTGCCATGTCGAACCAGTGGCCGTCTTCCGGCGGTATCGCGATGATCCTGACAAAAGCCTACGGCCCGGGAGCGGTTGCCGCGGCTGCTTCGCTCCTGATGGCGCTGAGCATGGTCATAAACGAAAGCCTCGTGGCGCGGACGTTCGCGGCCTATGCGCTCCGACCGTTCGACATCGATGGCGGGCTCTTGGTGCCACTCATCGCCGTGGGCCTCATCGTTTTCGCATATGCCGTAAACGCGTCGGGAAACCGATCGGTCGGACTTCTTTCGGTTCTGATGTCTGCCCTGAAGATCGGCGGTATTGCGCTCTTCGGTGTGGCCGCCCTCTGGGCGAGCGGTTCCGGCAGCGGCAATGCAGGGGGCTCCAACGACTTTGCCCCCATCGGGTTCGTCGGTTCGGTCGCATTGTCGATCCTTGCTTTCAAGGGCTTCACGACGATCACGAATTCCGGCGGCGAGATCTCCGACCCGCACCGCAACGTCGGCCGCACCATCGTGATCTCCATCGTGATCTGTGCGGTGACCTATCTCCTGGTTGCCCTCGCCGTCGGCTCCAGCCTGACACCTGCCGGGATCCAGGATGCCCGCGATTACGCCTTGGCCGAGGCCGCCAAGCCGGTCCTCGGCCAGACCGCCTTCTACCTTACCGTTGCCCTGGCCATGGTGGCGACCGCTTCGGGACTCGTCGCGAGTGTCTTCGCGGTATCCCGGATGCTGACCATGCTGACCGACATGAAAATGATCCCGCACAGCCATTTCGGCATGTCCGGTTCGATCCAGTCACACATGTTGGTCTACACGGTCTTCATTGCCGGAACGCTCGCTGTGCTCTTCGACCTGTCACGCATCGCGTCGCTCGGAGCGTTCTTCTATCTCGTCATGGACATGGCGGTACATTGGGGCGTCTGGAGCCGCCTGCGAAACGAAATCAATGCGCGGGGATGGGTTATCCTGACGGCACTGGCGCTCGACGCTGTCGTGGTCGCTGCCTTCACGATTCTGAAGTGGCAATCCGACCCGATGATCGTGGTCTACGCCATCACCGGCATCGTTGCGGTCTTCATTTACGAGAGGTTCTACCTCGGAGCCTGGTTCAAGCAGCGAGAAACGGAGGCCTGAATTCTTCGCCATAGCGCGGGAACACTCCCGTCAGTCTAAAACAAAAGGAGTACACGATATGAAAAAGCTCATCCTGACATTTTCGACTCTTGGCGTGCTTGTAACCACGCCTGCATCTGCAGATGACGGCAACCAGCACATGATGTCGGGCGAGATGATGGCGCCCGGCCTGATGATGCCGACGATGAATGCCGAACGCGGGCGCGAGCTCTTTGCGTCAAAGGGCTGCGTCGTCTGCCATTCGATCAACGGCGTCGGCGGTGAAGACGCGCCCATGCTCGACGCGGAGTTCATGGACGAGGTGATGAACCCGTTCGAATTCGCTGCCCGCATGTGGCGCGGTGCGGCCGCCATGGTGGCTCTGCAGGAGGACGAGCTTGGTGGCCAGATCGATCTCACGGGCGAGGAACTCGCCGACATCATTGCGTTCGTCCACGACGCAGAAGAACAGATGAAGTTCTCAATGAGTGACGTACCGGAAGCGATCGAGGAAATGATGCACCACGAAAGTGAAGACGATCATCATATGGAAGGCGAAGAGGACGATCATGGCTAGGGTCCAATTGGCTCCAATTGTCAGCCCAGATAGGGTTACACGGCCGAAATCTCGTCGTGGCTGCTCTCCGTCAGGAAAGCAGAAGAAAGCCCCTTCGCCCTCTCCGTTCAATGCGGCGAAACCTTCCCGGTGGATTATGGCCAAGCACATGTGAGCGACTTCAACATCGGACAGCGCGATGAGGCCTTCATCGTGGTGATTGACGGACATACAGCGGGAGAACTGGTAATACTTTATCCCGACGAACGGATTGCGAACGGCTCCAGAATAGTCGAACGAGCGACGAAGAAGGACACGCCTCCTAAGCCATGAACGGTCGGACCAGCGTTCGTCTTTCAAGGGGTGGGAAGGCTGCAGGCTGCCATGCCTCAGCAGTTCATTCCAGCCGTTAATACCGATGTCGATGGATCCGTCTCCCGTGCTCCATCCCGCATGCATTGTGGGCTTGAAATCTGTGCCGTTATCTCCTGTTACGCAGGCAAGCGGGCGGTCGCTGTCAGGCCTCCGCCGTCCCGGTTCTCCAACGTGACGTCGCCGCCGTGAGCGCGTAGGATCGTGCGCGCGATCGAGAGCCCCAGACCGCTGCCACCGGTTTCCCGGCTTCTGGACGCTTCCAACCGGTGGAACGGCTCGAACACCGCCTCGAGGCGATCCTGAGGCAAACCCGGTCCCCGATCCGAGATCGCAACGATGGCGTCGCCCTCGTGGCGTTCAAGCGATACCTCGGCCCGTCCGCCATATCGAAGCGCATTGTCTATCAGGTTCCGCAAGGCACGTCTGAGGGCCACCGGCCGGACCCGCACCACCACGGACGGAAGCGTTTCATCAAGCTCGATCAGGGATGCATGATCCGACGACGTGGCAAGATCTCGCAGCATTTTAGGCAGATCCACCTCGACGGTCGCTTCGCTTTCGGCGTCTCCCCGTGCGAAGGCAAGGGTCGCCTCAGCCATCATCTGCATCTCGTCGACCATGGCCATCAGACGATCCCTGTCCTCGCCCTCGTCGATCAGTTCCAGCCTGAGGCGCATTGCCGTGAGAGGTGATCGAAGATCATGTCCGAGTGCCGCGAGCATTCGGGTCCGATCGCCCACGAAGCGGCGAAGCCTGGCTTGCATGAGGTTGAAGGCACGGATCGTCTCCTGAACCTCGCTCGGCCCGCTTTCGGGCAGCTGGGGCTGATCTTCCCCCCGCCCCGCCCGTTCCGCGGCAACCGCAAGAGCCCGCATCGGCCGAACGACGCGGACCGCGGTGAGGGCCGCCACCAGGCTGACCAGGATCGCGGCGATGGCAAGCGCCGCGATGTCCGCGGGCAGCCATTGGCCCACAGGGCGGTGAAACATCGACCGGACATTGAGCCATTCGCCCGAGGTCAGCCGGATCGACATGGCGAGCTCTAACGGTCCCGTGCGCTCGGCCAGCATCGCGGCATGCATCCGGCGCATTCCTGGCGGAACCTCATCGACACCGGGGAGATCGGAACTCCGGTCGTGGACCTCGAGCAGGATTTCACGATCCGGATCGCCGAGCACGTCGCGAAGCCTGCCGGTCACGGCCGGGTCGCTGTGCGACGCGTGATCGACCTCGGGTACAGCGTCGACCCAGAACCGGACCAGGGGCGAACTCGCCGCTTCCACGATGTTGGGTCGCAGCGTGGCAGGCGCCTCGTCCAGCAGGCGCGCCACATTGGCCGCGCGCCCGGCCGCCTCGTAGCCGAGCGCCGCGCGGACCGCACGGTCCCTTTCGTCGCTGAAGACGAACAAGCTCAATCCCTGGCTGATCGCGAGTGCTACAAGCAGCATGACGAGGAGCTGTCCCCCCATGGAGCGGGGCAATATATGCCGCATCATGGAAGCTCCCGGACATCCGCGGAAAGGGAGTACCCGCCGCCCCAAACGGTGGTTATCAGCGCCGGGTTTGATGCGTCCTTTTCCAGTTTCCGCCTTAACCGGCTGATCTGGTTGTCGATCGCCCGATCGAACACCTGCGCCTGCCGTCCGCCGGTCAGGTCGAGCAGTTGCGCGCGGCTGAGGACAAAACGGGGGCGCTCCAGGAACGCTGTCAGGAGCCTGAACTCGGCGGTGGTGAGAGGCGTCTCAGTCCCCTTCTCGTCGGAAAGCACACGACGGTCGGTATCTAGCACCCATCGGTCGAAGGCAAGGCGGTGCCCCGCAAGCGCCCCGCCCTCGATCCGCGTCGGCTGACTCCGCCGCAAGACCGCCTTGACGCGGGCCAGCAATTCGCGCGGGCTGAAGGGCTTGGCGAGATAGTCGTCGGCCCCCATCTCCAGGCCGACAACACGGTCCATCTCTTCGCCGAGCGCCGTCAGCATGAGGATCGGGAGGTCGCCGTCGGCGCGCAGACGCCTGCACACCGAAAGCCCGTCCTCCCCCGGCATCATCAAGTCCAGTACCACGAGGTCGAAATTACCGGCCTTCATCGCGGCATCCATCGCCCGCGCATCGGCCGCCGTCGTGACGCGCATCCCGTTTTTCTCGAGGTAGCGCGCCAGAGCGTCGCGAATGTCGCGATGATCGTCGACGACGAGAATATGGGGACTGTCCTGCATAAGGTTGACGTTGGCTTAGTCGTGTTGCCCTTTCTGGTAAAACTCTAACATCGGACCAACACCATAAAGGCAAGATTATCGGGGATTCCGCCCTCTGACACAATTTGCGACACTTTCCTTCTCCGGGTGACAAACTTCTGCGACAAGTCACCCTCATTTCCGTTCCATCGGAACAATCCATGGAGGACATTCTCATGAAACGGACAACAGTTGCGGCAATCGCCATCGCGGCTCTGGGCGCAGTCGCTCTCCCGGTTTTTGCCGACGCCAATCACGGTCACGGCAACGAGCGGGGAGGACCGCGTGCAGGTGTTGCTGAACCCGGATACCCCGGAATGATGGGACAGGGCATGATGGGCACCGGTATGATGGACGGTGGCATGGGCAACATGATGCGCATGATGCAGATGATGCACGGGCAGCAGGGGGGCATGATGGGCGACGGCGGCATGATGGGCGGGGCCGATCACGTCCTGCGCCTGCTTGACTCCGATGGCGACGGCATTGTCTCGCCGGACGAGTTCCGCACCGGAATGCAGGCCGAACATGCCAAGTACGACGCAGACGGAAACGGCAGCCTGTCGCTGGCTGAATTCGAGACCATGCACGCCGCCCACGTTCGGGAGGCGACCGTGGACCGTTTCCAGGTGTTCGACGCCGATGGTGACGGCCAGGTGACGGCTGATGAAATCGGCGCGCCGGCCGACCGCATGGAACGCATGATGCGCATGTGGACGGATGCGGATGACGGAACGATGCCGATGGCAGGGGAACGCGGTTCGCGTCGCATGATGGGCGGCGACAGCAATATGATGGACGGCAACTGAGCGCTGCCGCAGGTGGTCACGCGGGGGTGGTGCTCTGCCCCCGCGTCCTTTTGAGAGGAGAAAAAGCAATGATGGGTGGATTTGGAATGGGTTTCGGATGGCTGTGGGGAATCCTGCTGCTGGTCCTCGTCGGTCTCGCGATCGCGGCCCTCATCAAGTATCTGAAGGAGTAAGGAGGACCAGAGATGGCCTACACAATGGATCGAAGCTTCCCGGGAGCGCGGCTGGACGAAATCGACCGGCTGACCCGCGCGGCACTGTCTGAGGCGGGGTTTGGTGTGCTCACGGAAATCGACGTGCAGGCGACGATGAAAGAGAAGCTGGACGAAGACATGCGCGGCTACCGCATTCTCGGCGCCTGCAACCCCAAGATGGCGCACCAGGCGCTCGGGATCGAGCCGAAGGTTGGCGCGATGCTGCCCTGCAATGTTATCCTGCGGGAAACCGACGAGGGCGTGGAAGTCTCCGCGATCGATCCTCAGGCGTCCATGTCCGCGATTGACAATGACGAGCTCAAACGTGTTGCCGGACAGGTCCGCGACATGCTCGCGCGCGCGGTCGAGGGAATCGACGCGGCCTAATCCACAGACGAGGTGCGGTAGGGTGCTGTCAGTGAGAACCGAACATACCAGGCGAAATGGAGCCTCGCTGCTCTTATCGAGTTTTGCGTCAGGTCAAATCGTATCTCTTTCGTATCAGCTAATCTGGGCGCGCCGTGTTTGGTCCGTTTCCAACGCTGGCGAAAGTCGAAGACCTGACGATTCGGCAAAGTGGAGGCAAGAATGAAGACTGTTCTCTATGCATTTGCGATTGCGGCACTTCTTGGAGTGCCGAGCGCAGTAACCGCAGGAGTTGGCAACGGGAACGGTGCCAACAAAGGCAACAAGAAAGGGTGGACTTCGGTCGACCATCACAATGACGTCACGATCTCTGTTCCGAAAGGCCTGGTCGTGAGCGGCGAAAATGGCCGCGTCGATAACGGTGGCGGCAACGGCGGCGAACACCCGGGGCATCACACGCCAAATCACGGTGGCGAAGACGCTCCCAGCGACCAAGATCCCAACTAGAACTCCCGTCCTACTTGGTTGCCGTATCCGATCCGGGAAGGTCCGTTCATCGCGGGTCTCGCAGACGCCGGAGTGAGCGCGTTGGTGGGCTGCTCAAGGCGCTGATAGATACGCCTTCACAAGACGGATGCTGTCTGGCGCTCCCGCTGCGCCAGGTTGGCTCCAGGCGATGAAGACGGCATCTCCGCTCAATACCATCCTCGGGAAGTTCATCGATCCAGGCGCCGAGTTGACTGTGATCGTTTCGGGAGGGCCACAACCATCCTCTGGCGTCGCTTGACACAGTTGCAGCTTCTCGCCCTCTTCCGTCCATTCAACCCACGAAACAAGAGCCGAACCGTCCTCTAGCATCAAGACATCGACCCGGCCTGCGACCTTGCCTCCATCAACTCTGAAGGGCGCGTCGAATGAAAGTCCACCATCCGTCGAGAATGCAACGTTGACGATCGGGATATCGCGGGCGGCGGTAAACCATGCAACGGCAACCGATGTCCCGACCGCGTCGATGGCAGGACCGTTGACCGGACAGCCCGAGATCTCCCATCCGTCGGCATGAACCGTCAGCGGGTCAGACCACCGGCCTTCTCGGAATCTGACGATGGAAATATCCCTGATTTCGTCGGCGGTCCTGTCGCGATACGCAACGAGCACCGTATCGTGTTCGGCCACAGTTGCCGAAGTCTGGCAGCAGGTGCAGGTTTGAAGGTCCAAAACGGTCTCCGCGGTAAGTTCGCCATCGGAGTCCAGGAACGCCGCGCGCAATTGCATGGCGTCTGGAACTTCCTGCGCCGTTGGCAGCGGCCGCGCGGAGCCGTAGGCCCGTCCGTCGAGCCAGATCACAGCGAGTTTTTCCTTGTCCACAGGGAGCAGCGACACGAACCCGTGCTGACTGGCCGTCCCGTCTCCATGCGGCGTAATCGGCGCGCTCCAGGTCCTGCCACCATCACGCGACAGGGCGAGGTTGACATCATAAGCGTAAGACACCGCCGTACTCTCTCGCAGCCAATGCGCGACGACAGTTCCATCGCCCAAAACTGCGATGGACGGAAAATCAGCCCAGTTCACGAAGAGATCGCCAGACTCGACGACACGACCGCGCGTTTCCCAAGCGCCCTCGTCGCCGATGGCCAGTTCGACCGAATGGCCGTCGGGCGACGGCTCCGTCCAGATCATGGCGACCCGGCCGTCGTTCAAACTGTAGAGCGATGGCTCCCGCGCGCCGGGACCCGCGGGCGTCCGGATATCCTCCACCACAGCAAAAACGCCCTCTTCAGCCGCGATCGGTCCGCACGACACAAAGATCGCGAAACAGCCGATCGCGGCAGCGGTTGCGTTGCGCGGGCAATCCAGTTCCCGAATTCGCCACATCGCGCGACTCAAGACGCCCTCCGTAATGAAGTTGGGACGCTCGAAGCATAGGTGCACCGCCTGGAAACGCAAAGCCAACGTGGAGATCAGTACCATCCTCAAAGAATGTAACGGATTGTAATGTTGACGTTTCCCAACATCTCTCTGTAGCGCTCATGAAACTAGATGCTTTCGCTGGTGATCAGATCTTGGACAAAAACAGACGCAACACGCTCCTCGTGGTCGGCGCGATTGGGCTCGGCTATGCTGGTCTGCGCGGCCTGCCGGGACTGTTTCCCGAGACGCTCGAGTTAGAACCCATGGCGAATCCACCGGGATTTCGAAGGTACGTGGCCGGCGAAACGTCGGGCGGTTTCGATCCATTTGTCGGTTTGAACATGCAGGAACCTGCTGAAGCTGCCGCGATGCGTGCGGCGGCTGATCTTCGCGTGCGCGAGAACATTTGTGCCACTCTCTACGGCGGGCTCGATCTGACCGGTTCCGATGTGCCGATGGCGTCCTTTTCGGACTATTATTGTCCCTACTGCCGGGTTCAGACGAAGCGTCTCGCCGACATGGTTCGCAGTGGAGATATCGGCGTGTCTGTCGCATGGCATGAACTGCCGCTTCTCGGCGAAAGCTCAAATCTGGCAGCAAAGGCGGCACTTGCCGCAAAACGGCAGGGAGCATACCCGGAATTCCATGCGCGCCTCATGAGATCACCGTTTCGTGCGACACTCGAATATCTCGAGACCCTGGCAAGAGACACCGATGTAGACGGCGCTCAACTCGTGGAGGACATGAATAGCCCGGAAACGTCGCGGGAACTGGAAGATAGTGCCGCCCTTGCGAGACTTTTCGCGTTTATTGGCACGCCGGCGCTCGTGATCGGCAGAACCGTTGTCCAGGGGCAGGTCAGCGACCAGATGATCCGACGCATCGTCGAACTCGAGCGCGAGGAAGGTTGGTCCGACATATGCCCCGCTGCCTAAGCCTGCACTAACGTCGTGCCAAGTGATCGAGACATTCCGTTACAATTCTCCCGCGAATGTGTAGCGGCATTACACAGAGGTTTGGTGCAAATTGCACGAACCGGAGGATGCGATGGTGAAGAAATCAGTTTCGAGAAGGCGTCTCATTATCGCAGGCGCGTGCGCAATTGCAGCGCCTGCGGTCCTCCAGGCGCAACAGAGGGACGTTTGGCCCGCCGACCAGGCTGGGGTCGCACTCGCCTCGGGGCGGCTCGGAATGCTGGATATCCGGACACGGGAAGAGTGGCGGGAGACAGGCATCGCAGAGCGAGCCTGGCCGGTCAGCATGCACGAGGATGGGTTTCCCGAGCGCCTGTTCGCGGCCCGAAATCTTGCCGGAGACAATCCCGTTGCCCTGATTTGCGCGACGGGGGGACGGAGCGGCTATCTGCTGCGAACACTGCGGAATGCTGGGTATTCAGGCTATGTGGACATCTCGGAAGGTATGCTCGGATCGCGCGCCGGACCGGGCTGGATCGCGCGCGGATTGCCGGTCGTACCAGTCGACGAGGCGCTCGCCTCTCTCCCTCCTCGGCTGCGCGTTTAGGCGAAGGACTAGGAGGCCGACCTTCATGACGTGGAGTTCTCGTCTTGCCCGCATCCATCTTTCGTGTGCAATAGCGCTCTCCCTCCTTCCGGCACTGGGCGTTCGGCCGGACATGGCGCACGCCGCCGAGTCGGAGACCTTCTCCAACCCTGCCGTGACCGCTCGCCTGGTCTCCGCGGAGCAAGGTGTCGCCGCTGACTCCAAAAGCCTGTCGTTGGGTTTGGACCTGGACCTTGGAGATGGCTGGAAGGCCTATTGGCGCAGCCCCGGTGAAGTCGGTCTTCCGCCGTCGATCGATTGGTCAGGATCGGACAATCTCGCGTCGGCTGAAATTCTTTGGCCGGCCCCTGAAAGGTTCACGGCCTTCGGGATCGAGAACTTCGGCTATCACGACAGGGTGCTGCTGCCGATACGGGCAACGCTAGCCACCGCGGGCGCGCCCGTTCGCCTGCGGGCGCAGGTCTCCCTGCTCACCTGCTCGGACATCTGTGTCCCCCAGGATTTCGAGCTGACCCTGGATATTCCGGTCGGAAACGGGATCGACCGGAGCGCCGCCGACCTCATCACGACCTTTGCCGGGCGGGTTCCCTCGGATCCTGACCCCTCGATTATCGACACCCTCACTGCGGCATTCGGCCCGGATCGAGAGTATCTGATTGTCACCGCAACGAGCGCTGCACCGTTTCAAACTCCGGACGTCTTCCCGGAGTTCGGCGAACTTTTTACCTTCGGCAAACCGGATATTCGCCTGAGTGGAGACAGGCGGTCGCTTTGGGCGCGGCTTCCGGTGCTTGCCGCCGGCGATGAGATCGACACGATCAGCGTGACAATCACGGATACCGGCCGTGCCGTGACCGGCGCGCCTCGGGTGCTCGCGGAAACCCCACCTCCCCCGTTCCGGCTGGTCCCGCAATCGACCAGCGCCTGGCAGCTCCTGACATATGTGCTGCTGGCCTTCGTGGGCGGGCTCATCCTGAATGCGATGCCATGCGTCCTGCCCGTGCTGTCGATCAAGCTAGCTTCGGTCATCAAGGCCAGAGATCACTCCGAGAAGACAATACGTGGGCGCTTCGTGGTCTCGGCGCTCGGTGTCATGGTCTTCATGTGGGTCCTGAGTGCGAGCGTTTTGGCGCTGCAATGGTTCGGGTTCAATGTCGGATGGGGGCTACAGTTCCAGAATCCGGTCTTTCTGACGCTCCTGTTTCTAATCCTCGCGGTCTTCGCGGCAAATCTCTTTGGAATCTTCGAGATCTCCCTGCCGTCAAGTTTGCAGACACGCCTCGCGTCTGCCGGAGCGCGGCAGGGATATGCCGGGGACTTCGCAACGGGCGCATTCGCCGCAATCCTGGCGACGCCATGTTCGGCGCCATTTCTCGGCACAGCGGTCGCTTTTGCACTCACCGGTCGTCCGATCGATATTCTCGCAATCTTCAGTGCGCTTGGGCTCGGCCTTGCCCTCCCCTATCTCGCCTTCGCGGCACGTCCCGGCCTTGTGCAAAGATTGCCGAGGCCAGGCACCTGGATGACGGCTCTCAAGGTCGGTCTGGGATTTCTTCTCGCCCTTACGGCCGCCTGGATCCTCTGGGTTCTGGGTGGCGTTTCTGGATTCCGGACGGCCGGTCTGGTGGCCCTGCTGAGCCTTGCATTGGTCGCGCTCCTGAGTGTCCGGGGTGGACATACGATGGTTCGTGCAGGATTCGTGGTCCTGCTTTTCGCCTCCCCATTGGTTCTGGTCTCGGCTCTTGAACCTGAACCTGTCTCACCGGTTCAGACGGCCAACTGGGTTGTCTTCGATAGGCGCGAGATTCCTCGACTGGTTTCCCAAGGTGGAATCGTGTTCGTCGACGTCACGGCCGACTGGTGCCTGACATGCAAGGCGAACAAGGCGCTTGTTCTGGATCGAGAGCCCGTTGCGTCACTGCTTCAAAGCGAAGGTTTGACAGCCATGCGGGCAGACTGGACACGACCCAACCCGGAAATCTCTCGGTACCTCGAGACACATGGAAGGTTTGGAATCCCTTTCAATGCTGTCTACGGACCGGGAGCACCAGAGGGGATCGTACTCTCGGAAATCCTGACCGCTTCGGCGATCGAAGATGCAGTTACCAAGGCGGGAGGCAGAAGTGTCGCATCGTCAGGAAAATGAAGATCAAGACCGATTGGCAGCCAAGAAGACTCACCAAACCGATCAAACAAGGAAACAAACCGAAAGGAAAAGATGTGCATAGCAAAGCGATGAAACTTGGCATGTTCGCCTGCTGTATCGTGATGGTTGTACCAATCGTGGCGTATTTCGCTGCCGGTGGAGCATTGGCCGGCGTGACAGGAAACATTGCCGCATTCGCGCCCCTACTGCTCTGCGCCGGCATGCATTTGCTGATGTTCAAGCTGATGGGTAAGTCTTGCCACGACGCGGAGAAGAAGACCGAACAGGAAGCTGTGCCGGAGACCGTCGTCGAACGACCGACCGATATCCCTGTAACAGGCGCATCGGCTCTCTCCGTGTTGAGATCTTGAGGCGTTCCCTAGGCGCAATTGGCCTCGGCATTTTTTCCCAAGGGGCGTACAGCGCCGGGCCATGTTCATCTTTATACCAAGGATGAGTCCGGATGATGCCTGCCGCCCTCCCCTTTCCGAAAATCGGACCCGATCTCTTCTCGATTGAGATCGGCGGCTTCACTTTCGCGCTACGCTGGTACGCGCTTGCCTATCTTGTGGGGATCGTAATCGGTTGGCGTCTTTGCGTCGCCGCGGTCCAACGCCCGTCTCTTTGGGCGTCGGAAACGGCACCGCTGACAAAGGAACAGATCGACGAATTTCTGACGTGGATTGTCTTTGGCGTTATCGTCGGCGGTCGTCTGGGCTTCGTTCTCTTCTACAAGCCCGCCCATTATCTCGCGAACCCGCTGGAAATCCCGATGGTCTGGCAAGGCGGAATGTCCTTTCATGGTGGGTTTATGGGTGTCGTTGTGGCTGGTTTGGTCTTCTGCCAGCGTCACCGGATCCCGCTCCTTGCCATGGCCGATCTTCTGGCGTTGGCAACGCCGCCCGGTTTGCTTCTCGGGCGGCTTGCCAACTTCATCAATAGCGAGCTCTGGGGACGCCCCACAGATCTGCCGTGGGGCGTGGTATTCCCGGGTAACGCGGCGCAATCCTGTGATGGGATCACCGGATTGTGCGCACGCCATCCATCCCAGATCTATGAGGCACTGCTTGAAGGCCTGCTGCTCGGCAGCCTGTTACTTTTCCTCGCCTGGCGACGCGGAGCATTGAAACGACCCGGACTTGTGACCGGTGTCTTCCTTGCTGGATATGGAGGCTCAAGGGCCTTCGTAGAGCTCTTCCGGCAACCCGATACGCAATTCGTCACGGTGGACAATCCGATCGGTCACGCGCTCCATTTCGGCAACTGGGGTCTAACGATGGGACAAATCCTGTCACTACCCATGATCGTCGTCGGGATCATTTTATTCTGGCGCGCTGTAGCAGCTGGGCCGCCGTCAGTCACGGGGTCGGACCTGCGTGACGCGTGAGTCGATCCACGTTACATCCAGAGGCGATTCCGCCGCACGGCCAACGCGGTAAGTGATAGCCGCCCATGCTTGCTCTTTGCGGCAAGGAGCTAACCGAACCCAAGCCCGACGTGTCCCGGCGAACTGCCCGCTAATCAAGGTGCAGGTCAGCGATGGCCGCGACGATCCGACTGTTTGTATCGTCACTGTCAGCAGACACGGCGATACCAATCAACGCACCAGGTTCTGCACCAAAGGCCTTTCGAAAATCTTGAAGCAAATTTACGTTCTCCTTGAACTCGCCGACGTCAGCGGCGCGAAGGACCTTGGTCCGCAGTCTGGGGGAATACGGGCTCGGCAGAAAAGAACCGACCTCGTGGGCGCCACCCCATACGTAAATCAACGCACGCGCGCTCTCTTCCCTCAAGATCCGCCGTGCGCTTCGCCCGGCCAATGCATCGGCGCGATCTGGATCCACGAAGACAAAATAGACAGATAAGTTTCGGTCATCGCCGCCTTTCGCCGTGAGATCCGTCGCGGACACACCTTCCTCCACGCGCCACGCCCAACTGGCGGCCTCCGCCGAGCGTTGAGATCGATCGACCGGCCGCCACAAGAGTGAAACTGTCCCATCGGAAACCACGTCCAGTTGTCGTCCTCGCTGGACGTAGTCGTTGGAAAATAGCCGTAAGAACCCCTGCTCTTTCCAGCTCCCGTCGAATGCTACGGTCTCTGAAGCGGCCGCGCATACGGGCAAGACAGCCATCAGTGCCGTACACGCCAAGTTCCTCATTCCGAGCATATCCAAGTCACATCCATCCGAATGCGCGTGCAGGCATCCACAGCCCCATGAAAATCATCATCAAATTCTCGGTCAGCGACACAAATCCCAATGGTACATTCGAGCCTCCGCCGACACAGGCGCACTTCAACTCCCGCTTGTCGATATAGACCGCTTTAAAGACCGAAACAGCGCCTATGGTCCCGATAAACAATGCGACGGGCGCGCTTATCCAAACTAGGGCTCCGGCGACCATGAGAATGCCAGCCAACGCCTCGCCAAATGGGTAGACATATCCGTAGCGGGCCCACCGTTGCGCCAATAGATCGTAATTCAAGAACATCGTGGAGAAACCTTCGACGTCCTTGAGCTTTTGAACCGCGAGAAAACACATTGAGATCGCGATGAACCACTCGAAGGCGCGTAAGGTGAAGATGGACCCGAAGGAGGCCCAGCTCAGTCCGAGCGCCATTAGGAAAGCAACCGAGAAGATCGCGATGACCGGTTGATAGGTGGTTTCGTCCTCTCCTCGCACCTTCTGGCCAAAATGCTTCCGGAGCGCGTCGTACCCACCAATACGCTCACCGCTGATGAAGGTTTGAGGCGTCGTCTCGATGCCGTGCTCCTTCTTGAATGCGTCGGTCTCCGCGCGAGACGTGAGGTGGTGGTCCTCTACCTCGTAGCCCTCCCGCTCAAGTAAATGCTTCGCCTTGAGCCCGTATGGGCAGAGATGATCCTCCATCACCATTCGGTAGAGAACGGCATTTTTTGCGTCGGATACGGTATCTTTCGGCATGGTCAGCTCCTGTCGGATTGACGTCACGCGTTGCAGCGTGTCCAGCCGATGAACCCGGCTCGGGATCCGGCATCGAGCGTGTAAATCAGCGTCGACTCGGCATGTGCGTCGTCCGAAGACCCGTCCTCGGTCGGCGTTATAGAAACCGCCATCCCATCAGTCGAAAGCGAGACAGCACCATCGCTCGCAGTCTCCGAGGCCGAGAGGCGGATCAGGTCGCCGCTCAGCTTCATCAGAGCCACGGCTTCGCCGTCGACGTCGCCCATGGCAACAGTAGGTTTGGCCGTGGTGGTGAAGTTGAAAGTGCAGGCCGCGCCATCGGGAAACAGCTTGGCGATATCGGCCTCGGTCAGGAATTCCGGATCAATGGCGGCAACCTTGGCGGTCGACAGCGCCTCCGAAAGCGGGACGATCTGTGCTTCAGGTGCCTCCTCCTCGGTGCCGTCGCCATTGGCCTCGATATCCTCGATCAGGTACCGCATTTCAGCGATTTCCTTGTCTTGCGCATATACGATTTCGTCAGCGAGCTTCTGAACGCGAGGGTCTGACAGGTTCGACCGCGACGACGTCATGATCGCAATGGAATGGTGCGGGATCATAGCGCGCATGAAGCTGGTGTCGCCAACCGTAACCTGACTGCGGACAAGCCAGAGAGCCAATGCGAAGACGAGGACTGAGCCGATGTAGATCGCAATGTTCATCGCTTTGCTTTTGTACATACCGAGCATGAACGTCAGCATCACAAGTGCCATGGCCGCACCCATCACGAAGGCCATGTAGAAGCGTGTTTCGGACCAGAACAGATGGGTCCACCGATAGGTATTGAAGTACATCAGGGTGAGCATGATCGCCGTCGATGTGCCGATCATGGCAAAGAATTTGCCATAGGATGACGTCGAATGCCCCGATGCTCTGTCACGCGCGGTCTGCCGCGCACCGTGTGAGGCACTCGCTGCTTGAGTATTCTGATGCGTTGCGTCAGACATGATGATACTCTGGAATAGTTTCTACAGAAACAACCCTCCAGCGCTGGAGGGTTCCGAACAATCCGGATTATCTATTCTTTTCAAGTGGCTCTGACATCCAGTTCCGTCATCATGCCCGTCGCCATATGCGCCATATGGTGACAATGCAGCATCCATGGCGCCACTTCGCCCGCATCGAAGGCTATGGTCACCATCCCCATCGCGGGCACATGAACCGTATCGCGGACAGCGCCTGCGATGCGGGTTCCGTTGATGTCAACGACCTGGAAGACATGGCCGTGTAGATGCATCGGATGCGCCATCATCGACATGTTGTGAAACATCATCTCGACACGTTCGCCCTGAAGCACTGCGATCGGCGTGTGTTTTCCCCAAAGCTGACCATTGATCGTCCAGGAATAGGGCGACATTGCCCCGCCGAGCATCACCATGTGGGTCCGGTCGGCAGGTCGCTCGGCGAGCGGGTGCAGCGACCGGAGTGCGAGTTCCTGACTCATGTCGCCGGAAAACGCAGGATGGTCTGCGTCAGAATGCCCGCCAATTTTCGATACGCTCGCTCCTTTGGGCGCAAGAATGACACCTGTTCTCTCTCGCGCGCCTTCACGAAGCGCTAAGACTGGCAACGCCGCACCATCGGAAGGCATGTCAATCTCGATATCGAGGCGCTGTCCCATGGCCAGCCCGAAGCGCGATCCTGCCAAGGGTTCGACCGGATCCCCGTCCACACCGACAAGTCGGCCCTGAGCGCTTCCGAGGTCGATCCAGAACGCGGTCATCGAAGCGCCGTTGATGACACGCAGCAGCACCCGACCACCCATTTCGACCGGGACCGTCTCGGGATCGTCCAGCGTCCGGTCGTTCGCAAGATAGGCGTCGAAATCGAAATCGTTGAGGTCCATGGTCATGCCACCATGGTCCATGCCCGCCATTGACATCCCGCCATTGTCCATGCCGGTTGCCGCCATCGGATCGCCGCTGTGCATGCCGACGATCCGGCGGGGCGTGGCTTCCATCCGACCGCCCTGTTGCACGTCGCCGTGTTCCATTGCCATCCCGCCGGTGAAATCGTCCAGTATCTCCTCTCCCGACCTGAACGAGAAATCATGCAGAAACATCACCACTTCCTGTCGGTCGGCCCGCACATCCTCTTCGCTTCTTACAATCAGAGGCGCGGCAAGCAGATCGATCTCCTGCGCCGGGACATGCGCATGCATCCAGTAGGTCCCCGGCCTCGGCGCGAAGTCGAAAGTCCGCGACTCGCCGGGCGCGATCATCAGGTTGGTGTTCGACACACCATCCTGCGTATTCGGCGGAATCTGGCCATGCCAGTGCACGATCGTCTCCTCGGCGAGATCATTCGTCAGGTCGACGTGAAACCTCGTGCCAGGGTCCAGAACGAGGCCCGGGCGTCCGGTGCTGTTGAGCAGCCCCTTGACCGTGGCAGCGCGTCCATTGACCTCGATGATCCGTGTCGTGGCCCGCAACGACATGGGTGCCTGCGCGGCCCACGTTGGTCGCCCTCCCAGGGACGAGGACAGGAGCGTTGCCGCTACCCCTGTCGAGGCGGCGAGGAAGGATCGTCTGGATATGACCTTCATGGTTGGAGACTTTCGACAATGGCCATCTGGCCGTTGCGGGAAACTCTTCGGGAGACCAAGAACACCCTCCCTGCGGCGTCAGTTAGATTTCGGTTGCGATCCCGCAAGATCGCTCAGGATCGGACAATCAGGCCTGTGATCCCCGTGGCATGCCTCGACAAGATGTGACAGCGTCGCGCGCATGGATTGCAGCTGACGAATTTTCTCGTCAATGGTTTCGAGATGCTCTTCGGCGACGGCTTTGACCTGCGCGCTTTCCCGGGTTTCGTCCTCGTACAGACCGAGCAGCGTCCGGCAATCCTCGATGGAAAAGCCGAGCGTCCGCGCGCGGCCCAGAAAGGCCAGCTTGTGAAGATCATGCTCGCGGAACGCCCGGTACCCATTGTCGTGCCGCAAGGGACGCACGAGGCCAATATCCTCGTAATAGCGGATCGTCTTTGGCGGCAAACCTGACCGGTCAGCGACTTCTCCTATGTTCATGTCGTGCTCCTTATTCTGCGGGTTGCGGGATTGCTTCGACGGCGCCGCGCGCTGCGGGGCGCCGTTCGTCCATCACCGGACGTATCCGGCGAAGGCGCAGGGCGTTCGTCAGAACCGACACCGAGGACAAGGCCATGGCACCTGCCGCGAAGACCGGCGACAGAAGCAGGCCGAACGCCGGGAACAGCACACCTGCGGCCACAGGGATCAACGCGGTGTTGTAGCCGAAGGCCCAGGCGAGGTTTTGTCGGATATTGGTCATCGTCCGTTTTGAAACCTCGACGGCGTTGACCACGCCCCTCAGGTCGCCGGACATCAGCACCACGTCGGCGGACTCGATGGCGACATCGGTTCCGGTGCCGATCGCGATGCCCACATCGGCATGGGCGAGCGCGGGTGCATCGTTAATGCCGTCTCCGACGAAAGCGATCTTGCGGCCTCCTGCCCTCAGCTCGTCGAGCGCCGCAACCTTCCCGTCGGGCAGAACCCCGGCGATCACACGATCGATGCCGGTTTCGCGGGCAATGGCCTCGGCGGTCTCCTTCTTGTCGCCGGTGATCATCGCCACCTTGAAACCGCGCGCATGCAGGGCCTCGATGGCAGCCCGGCTGGCCGCTTTCACCGGGTCGGCGACGGCGATCACCGCGGCGATCCGGCCATCGACGGCGGCGTAGAGCGCGGTCCGGCCGCGTTCGGCCAGTGTCCGTTCGGTGTCGGCCAGGGCGCCGATGTCGATCTTCTCGCGAGCCATGAAGCGGTCCGCGCCGACCAGCACCTCGCGCCCGCCGACGCTGGCGGCGACGCCATAGCCGGTTTCGGACCGGAACTCGCATGCCTCGGGAACGGCCAGCCCCTCGCTCCGTGCGCCCATCACGATTGCCTCGGCGATGGGATGTTCGGACAAGGCTTCGACCGCGGCAACGAGCGGCAACACTTCGTCCCGCGACATGCCCTCGACCGTCACGACTTCGGTGAGAGCTGGCTTGCCCTCAGTGACGGTTCCGGTTTTGTCGAGCGCGATCACGCCGACCTCGGAGAGTTCCTGTAGCGCATCGCCCTTGCGAAACAGGACGCCCATCTCAGCGGCACGCCCGGTGCCAACCATGATCGAGGTCGGTGTCGCCAGCCCCATGGCGCAGGGGCAGGCGATGATCAGGACCGAGACGCCAGCAACCAGCGCGAAGGTCAGCGCCGGGTCGGGTCCAACGGCCAGCCAAACGGCCACCGTCAGCGCGGCGAGCCCCATCACCGCAGGCACGAACCAGAGCGTGATCCTATCGACCAGTCCCTGGATCGGGAGCTTGGCGCCTTGCGCCTCTTCCACCATGCGGACGATCTGGGCCAGCGTCGTGTCGGCACCCACGCGGCGAGCGCGCAGGGTCAGGCTACCGGTGCCGTTGACCGTGCCACCCGTCACCGTATCGCCGTTTTCCTTCCGGACGGGGACCGGCTCTCCCGTGATCATGCTTTCGTCTACGTTGCTGGAACCGTCGGTCACCTCCGCATCGACCGGGATCCGCTCGCCGGGCCGGACGACAACCACATCGCCCACCGCCAGGTCGTCGACGTCCACCTCGACACTTGCGCCGTTGCGCAGGACACGCGCCGTTCGAACCTGCAAGCCCAGCAGCGCCTGAATCGCCGCGCCGGTACGGCCCTTCGCCCGGGCCTCGAGCCAGCGTCCGACGAGGATCAGGACGACAATTACTGCGGCGGCTTCGAAATAGACGGCGCGGACGCCCTCGGGGAGCAGAGCAGGCAGGAATGTTGCCACAACCGAGTAAACCCACGCAGCCCCGGTGCCGACGGCCACGAGACTATTCATATCCGGCGCGCCCCTCAGGAGCGCTGGCACGCCTTTCGTGAAGAATGCGAGTCCCGGTCCGAAGAGAACAATCGTCGCGAGTACGAACTGGATCAGCCAGGACGTCTGCGTTCCGATGCTCCGCTCGATCGCCATGTGAAAGGCCGGGATCAGATGCGCCCCCATTTCGAGCACGAAGACCGGCAAAGTCAGGATTGCGGCGAAAACCACCCGGCGCGCAAGAGCTTGCGCCTCTTCCGCCTTCCGCTCGCCGCGGGTCTGGCTGACATGCGCCTCCGCGATCTCGGCCGGATAACCGATCTCGGCGGACGCCGCCATCAGCGCCGCGGGGTTGGTGACGCCGTCCAGGTACTCAACCGTCGCGGTCTCCGCGGCAAGATTGACAGAAACCGACAGAACACCCGGAACCGCTTCCAGCGCCTTGTCCACCCTTCCGACGCAGGACGCGCAGGACATCGAGGCTACACTCAGTGTGACCTTGGACCTGCGGCCCGGGTAGCCGAGCCTGTCGAGTTCGGCCGCGATATCTTTCAGCGTCGGCGGATCATCGATCGTCGCAGTCGCGGTCTCGGTCGCCAGGTTGACAGAAACCTCACTGACACCTTCGAGCCCGGACAGCCCCTTTTCGACGCGACCGACGCAGGACGCGCACGTCATGCCTTCAACGTTGAAACTTACTCTGGACGCCGTCATCGCACACCTCGTGAATCAATCTTCACGGTTGAGATAGGGCCTCCAGTGACTGGAAGGTCAAGCCGGTACTGCAGATTTTTTGCTATTGACCTTTCCCCCGCTGGAACCTCCATCTTCGTTTTTCCAGAATGAGGACGCACCGATGAAATTCCACGTTCCCAACATGAGCTGCGGCCACTGCACGGCGGCCATCAGCAAGAGCATAAAGACGACGGATCCCACGGCGCAGGTCGATACGGATCTCGAGACGAGGACTGTTTCGGTCGAAACGACGGCGCAACCGCATGCCATCCTGCAATCCATCAAATCCGCAGGATACGAGGCATCTCCGGCCTAGCGTCTATTCCTGTTTCTCGTTCCGTACAGTGTCAACGAGGCTGATCATCTGATTGGCCTCGATGACACCGGGAACCAGCGCATCGCCGATGACGAAGGATGGCGTACCGCTGAACCCGAGTTCCTTTGTCAGGCGCATTGAAGTGGCGATATGCTCGTCGATCTCCTCCGAGTCCATGTCCCCAAGCAGTTGTGCCGTGTCGAGCCCGACCTGCTCGGCAATGCGGAGAACCGACGCCTCTTCCGCCCTCCCCTGCATGCCCATGAGAGCCCAGTGAAACTCTTCATATTTGTCCTGGTTGCGGGACGCGAGGGCAGCCCGTGCCGCGAAGACCGAGCCTTCGCCGAGGATCGGCCATTCCCGGTAGACCAGCCTGACGTTCGGATCAGCCTCAAGCAACGCCTCGATCTCGGGCTTCACCTTCCGGCAATAAGGACAGTTGTAGTCGAAGAACTCGACCACCGTGACATCGCCTTCGGGATTGCCCAACACCGGCGCGTTCGGATCATTGTCGAGGGTGTCGCGGTTTCGCTCCAGAACCGACGTGATCGCTTCGGCCTGGGCTGCTTGCTCCCTCTGGCGCAGGATCTCGACCGCCTCCATCACGATCCCGGGGTTCTCCCGGATCGCCTCAAGCACAAGTTCCTTCACGCGATCCTCGCTGAGATCATCCGCTTGAGCCACAACTGGCACCAAGAGTGCCACAAGGATGAAAAGGTATCTCACTGTTTGTTCTCCCTGCTACGCGCTTCGCCTTCCGTACGAACCGCTTGAGTTTCACGGATCCGCTCGGGCCAGGTCGACTTGATGTATCCGAGAATGTTCCAGATCTCCTGATCGGTCAGTTGCTCACCGAAGCCGGGCATTCCACTATCGAACTCCATTCCTTGCTCCGCCATCAGGGCCCGTCCTCCGAGCTTGGTGTATGAGAACAGGACCTGATCCGGGTGATGCCAGGTGTGACCGGTCTGATCGTGCGGCGGTGCCGGCAATCGGCCGTCAGGACCGGGCGTTTGCCAGTCCTCCTGCCCTTCCAGATCTGCGCCATGGCAGGCGGCGCAGTTCGCGGCATAAAGAGTCTGCCCCTGCGCGATATCGATGTCTGACGGCATCGCCGCGGTTGGAGCATCGGACCTTCCCAGCCACAGCGCGCCCGCGACCACCACGGCAGCGACCGTTGCGGCCACAGCGAGACTGCGCCTCATGTGACCCGAATCCATGTCATCATGCCAGACGCGGCGTGCGACAGCATGTGGCAGTGGAGCAACCAATCGCCCGGATTGTCAGCCAGAAAAGCGATGTCGCGCGTTTCTCCGCGCACGAGCATCGTCGTGTCCCGGTGGGCTCCTAGACTGCCGTCGGGCAGTATTTCATGAAAGTGCATCCCGTGAAGGTGCATCGCATGCGGAAAGACGGTGTCGTTCACGATGGTCAGGCGCAGGGTCTCTCCGATCGCGACCTCGGCCAGCGGCGGGCCCTCCATGCCGCCCACGGCCCCGTTGAACGCCCAGAACTGTCCGGCCGCCGCAAGATCGCCCATGGATTGCATCTCGCCATTCATCCTGGCCTCGCGCAGCCCGCCCATCGCGCCCCCCTCCATGCGGAGCGTCAACGGCCTAGAGGCCGACAGAAGCGGCATCCCGTGTGAATTGGGCGGCAGGGGAAGAATGGCATCGCGCCTGGACCGGGTGCCACCGTCACGGACTTCGAAGGCAACCTGAGAATAGCTGTTCGATCCGTCGATCCAGACGACATGTGCCACCTCGCCGCTGTCCGCCGTGATATCGACGACGACATCGGCCCGTTGTGCGGGCCCCAGGACGATAGGCTCGCGAACCGTTTGCGGCTCGCGCAGCGGCATACCGTCCAGGGCCACGAGCCACCCTTCCATACCGGACAGCTGCAGCTGAAATATCCGGGCATTCGATGCGTTGAGCAGCCGCAGGCGCAACCGTTCGTGGCGCTTGGCCTGAAGGGTGAGGTTCGGCTGTCCATTCGTGGTGATGAAGTTCCCAAGACGGCCGGCGTGGCTCAGGTCATGGGGTGCGCCGAAATCGCCGGCGAGCTGCGCCGTTTCGGGATCGATCAGCCAGTCGTCGAGGATCAGCACCTCTTCACGGTCGACATCGGGCGCTTCGCGTTCCTCGACGATCAATGCGCCGTAGAGACCGCGGGCCACCTGCTCGAAGGAACGGTTGTGGGCGTGATACCAGTAGGTGCCCGCATCAGGCACCACGAAGTCGTAGTCAAAGGACGCGCCCGGCACCACGGCCTCCTGGGTCAAGCCGGACACGCCGTCCATCGCGTTGTCGATGCGGATTCCGTGCCAATGCGTGGATGTCGCCTGATCGAGGTCGTTCACGAGCCGCCGCCGCACACGGCCGCCCTGCGGCACGCGGATTTCCTCGCCCGGCAGAACGCCGCCGTAGGACCAGACCCGGGTCTTGCCATAGCCCTCGGGGAGCATTTGCACGTCGGTCGCAACGGCAGGCAGGACGTCCGCCGGCGTTTCGGCGGCCGCAACGATCGGGAGGGCGGCTGTCGCCGCCCCGCCCAAGAGGACGTTTCGTCTCGTAATGTTCAAATCGGCTCCTTTCCGTTTGCCGCCCGCCTACCCGTGATCGTCGAGAAGATAGGTCGCCATCGCTTCTAGATCTCCGTCGCTCAGGAATTGCGTGCCGTAAAGCACCACCTCGCCCATCGCTCCGCCGAATGCGTCTCCCGACGGCGTAATCCCGGAGCGGAGGGCATAGGCCAGACTGTCGATATCCCATCCG
Source organism: Vannielia litorea (assembly GCF_018424695.1). Lineage (GTDB taxonomy): Bacteria > Pseudomonadota > Alphaproteobacteria > Rhodobacterales > Rhodobacteraceae > Vannielia > Vannielia litorea_A. The sequence continues at coordinate 36,748 of NZ_QTNQ01000014.1, read as the reverse complement.
CGTGCGAGCAGCGTCTTGGTGTCGATCGCCGGCGCCTTGCCTCCCCCGGGCAGCATGCCACTGCCTTTGAAATGCTGGTTCTCATGATCACGCCCACCAAGCAGCGTTCGTCCGGTATGACAGGCGCCGCAATGGGCGGCACCTTCGACCAGTTCCTTGCCGCGGTTCCAGACCTGGCTCGCGCCGGGCACCGGCTCCGTCCGCGGAGGGTCGAGATAGAGGGCTCGCCAGACCTTCAGCAGGCTGCGTTGACTGAAGGGAAACACCATTTCGTTCTCCGGCGCAGGCTCCGCGACGGGCGGAACAGTCTTGAACGCCGCCCAGAGGTCGGCGATGTCCTGATCCGTGAAATCCTGGTAGAACGGATAGGTGAAGGCCGGGTAGTACGGGTCTCCGTCGGGGGAAACCCCCTGCCTTACCGCTCGCGCGAACTCCTCCACCGTCCATGCCCCGATGCCATGAACCGGATCCGTGGTCAGGTTCGCAGAATAGAGCGTGCCGAACGGAGTTTCCAGTTTGACACCGCCGGCAAGCGGCGCGCCGCCGCTTTCGAAGTTGGTGTGACAGGCGATGCATCCCGATGACCGCGCCAGGTAGGCGCCACGATCGGCGTCTCCCTTCAGGGTTGTATCCATGGGCTGCGAGGCGATGGGAATCGCCTTCAGGACTGCCAGCCCGGCCGCTCCAAGCGCTGCGACCGCAACCAGCCCAAGCCAAATTTTCCGCACCTTACTTCGCTTCCACGCGGAACTTGGTGTGACAGGCCGAGCAGGTCTGACTGACCATCATGAAGGCGACATCGGCCGGCATTTCCGAGAACGCCTCGGGCGCCGGGGTTGCAGATCCGGACATGGCGGAACCACCCATCATCGAGCCGCCACCCATCATCGAGCCGCCACCCATTGCCGGCTGGGTGCCCATCATGGTTGCACCCTGACCGCCGCCGCCCTGCTTCAGGCCGTTCTCGGCCGCAATCGCCAACCCTTCCGACAGCGATTCCAGCTGCGCCGCCAGGGCATTGAATTCGTCCCTGTCCGTCCAGATGTTGGGTTTCGCTACCGACGGCGCGCCATCGGTTCCTTCCGGGAAGAGCTTGGTCATCGCCTCTCCCGAGTGTTGGCGCACCATTTCGGCGAACGCCCGGACCCGCTCGGGATCGTACGCGGTCTTGCCACGCATCATCGGGGTGATCCCCTTGACGCCTTTGCCCATCGCCATCATCGCATCCATGCGTTGCTTGACAACGCCGGTGGCGCCGGAATGCGCCCAAACGGCCCCTGCGATGGATACTGTCGCGACGACTGCTGCAAATACTGTGATCTTCATGTTCTATCTCCACTGATTTCTGGGTCGGCCATGCCGCATCGACTTGATCAGAAAAGAGATATCGGAATCGGGGGGTCGCGCGACGGGGCCACCTCCCTGAAGGACGACTTTGCGCGCTTCGGACCTGGCAGGGTCGGCGTGTCGCCCCCCAGCGGGCCAAGAACGGCAACGAGATGGAGGCCGCCCGCGCAGGACACCTCGCCATGGCAGTCACCGGCAAGCGATTGCTCGACTGCGTCGGAATGCACTATCGCCGCCTTTGCGCCTTGGTCGCCGGTATCCCGGACATGGGCGTGGGCTTCGGCCCCCCCCAGCAAGAGCAGCACCACCGTTACAAGTGTGGCAAAGACCGGGAGTCTTGCCATGCACAAAAGTGAAGCCATCAATTGATCCCGTTCGCCCGTTGCAACTCTCGGACGTAGGCGGCGATCATCTTGACGTCACCCTGCGTCAAACCCTCGATCGGCGGCATGTTGCCGAACTCCCAATGATGGGATTGAACGCCATTCTGCGCAGCCATCATGAAGGCGCCGTCACCATGGTGATTGGGTTCGTAGATCTTGTGCACGAGCGGAGGCGCGATACCGTTCTGGCCGGCCGCGTTTACGCCATGGCATGCGGCACATTTCGCTTCGAACGCACGCTTGCCGATCTCGGCGTTCGCCGAGAGCTCCGCCGGTAGCGTGACCTCCACGATGGGCGCTCCGGCATCGACCCGGCTCAGATCAGGGGTGGTCATCGTATGTCCCGGCTGCTCAAGCGGACGCGTTCCATTCCAGATGAATAAGCCAAGGCCCAGCACAAAGAAGCCCGCTAAGAAGATCATTGATTTCGACATCTTCGGCGCGGCGTTAGATCAACTTGACCTGTGTGCCCACAGGCGTCCGGTCATACACCTCAAGGATGTGCTCGTTGTAAAGACCGATGCAACCGCTCGAAGATCGGCGACCAATCTTTCGCGTATCGTGGGTCCCATGAATTCTGTAGTACTGCCAGGACAGATGCAACGCCCGTACCCCGAGCGGATTGTCGGGCCCAGCTGGCATGTAGGCCGGAAGTGATGGGTCACGTTCCCGCATGGATGGTGTAGGGGTCCAATCCGGTGCAGGATCCTTGAAAACGATCTTCGTGTAGCCGCGTCTCGTAAGCTCATCTGTCATTGGAACTGAGGTTGGGTAGATGAACATCCTGCCATCCGTTGTCCATTGCTGGAGGGCACGGGATCTTGTGTCAGAAATGATAATTCCATTGCCGAGCCGATCGAAATGGTCCTGCCAATTGTGCATCCGGAAGCCCGACGTATTGCGCCTGACCGATCCAGCGTCTTGCGCGCGGAGGATCGACGGCGCAACCAGCGCCGCAGCTCCCGCGCCCAAGATCAACTCGCGCCGCGCAACGCCCGGCGTGTTCTTCGTCCGCATGTGCCTGCCTCGTTTCCAATAACGAACGCTAAACTCATACGCGGATCGCCATTTTTTCGGAATAGCTTCGACCGGGGTTTTTTGTACGCAATTGTAACATTGACGTTCTGCTTAGGAGACGGGCTACTTGCCGCAATGAAGAACAGATTTGCCTCCGGATTCCTTCTGCTTCTTCTGGGCGGATGTGCGGGCACCCCTGGCGTATGCCCGTACAAGGGTACGGAGGTTACCGTATCGAAGGCGACATCGCCCGCAGTTCCCCCCGGTTGCCGTGCCGCGTCCGACCCGGTATCCGGTGTCACCAAACTCGAGTGCCGCGACGGACGCACCGGATACGCAATTTTCGAGTGATCGCGGGTGAAGCGGTGCGGATTACAATACGCCATCCGCGGCAAAGCGCCGGCAGGCACGCGATGATCCCGCACGCAGGCTCAAAACTCCGAGAGCACCCGCTCGACTTCAATCCTCCGCGGATCATCCGGTCGCCCGGCAAGCAACGCCTGTGCCGAAAGGTAGGCGGCCCGCGACTCGTCGATCTCGCCTATAACGCGATAGGCATTTCCGAGCCGCATCCAGCCATCGATGTCCTCGGGAGTCTCCTCCATCCTTGCGGCAAGCCGTGCGACCATCGACCGAATGAAAGCCGCGCGGTCTCCCGTTGTCATGTCGGCGGCCGCCTCGACGTCGGCGGCGGAAGGCCCCGGCGCGGCTGGCGCGGACGAAACGATCACAGGGTCGCGGCCCAAGCTCTCCGCAATACGATTGGCTTGCGCCGCGAACACCTCCTTCCAGGGCGCCATCTCGGGCGTCTGGCTCAGCCGCTTCAGCAGAAGATCATGCGCCTCTTCCGGCTGCCCCGCCTGCTCCAGGGCAAGCGCGGAATAATAGCTCGCCGCCGGATTCATCGGATCGAGCGTGTAGGCCCGTTCCGCAGCATTCCGCGCCTTCGGGGTAACCCGGCCATCCTCGGCCAGGATCAGGGCTTCCGCGTAGAGCGACCAGACAGCGGATGTCGCATCCGGGCGCTCGATGACCACGGCGAACGCCCCGGCGGCATCCTGAAACCGTTCCATGCGCAGATAGGTCTGTCCGAGCAACACCCAGCCGTCGGTACGGCCACCATCGGCTTCGCTCTCCAGCCGGGCCTTCAACTGTGCGGCTAGGCCGGCGATTTCCTGAGCGCGTTGCCTCTCCTCCGCCCGATCGGCAAGTGTGACGCTGGGAACCATGGGAGCCCCGCGAAGCATGTAGAAGGCAACCCCGGAAACCGGAACCGTCAGGGCGAGAACGATCACCACCGCCTTGCTGAGTCCGGACGCGCGCGCGCCCCGGTCCTGGCGTTTCAGCGACGCAACGAGCCGGCGCTGGATTTCCGTGCGCGCGGCCTTGGCCTCTTCGGCTCCGATCAGTCCGCGCGCTTCATCGCGGTCTATCTCCGAAATCTGGTCGGCGAAGATGGCGCGCTCCGCTTCCGCTCTGCCGGCCCGCAGGCCGCCGCGCAGTGCCAAGCCGATGGAGGCCATTGCGATCAGGAACAAAATGGCAAATGCGACCAAGGTCACTGAGTCTTCCTATCCTCCGCGAGATACTCGTTCAGCAGTTTGTCCTCGTCTTCGGTCAGCGCGGCCGTTGGCTCCACCGACCGGCGACCGCGGAGCACGGCAACCGCGACACCGCCTCCGAACAGCACCAGGACGAAAGGCGCAAACCACAGAACATAATTCAGCGGCTTGAAGGGTGGCCGGAACAGCACGTAGTCGCCATACCGCGCAACCACGTAGTCGAGGACCTCCTCGTCGGTATCGCCCGCGACCAGCCTCTCCCGCACGATCAGCCGCAGATCGCGGGCCACGCCCGCATTCGAACTGTCGATATCCTGATTCTGACAGACCACGCAGCGAAGTTCCTTGGAAAGAGCGCGGGCGCGGGCTTCGAGCACCGGATCCGAGAGAACTTCGTCCGGTTCCACGGCAAGCGCGGGGCCGACGGACATCCACAACAGGGCGGCAATAAGGATGAGTCTCATGATTTGCCCTCCGTTGCAGTCCGGGCTGCCGCAAGCGCGGCCTTGAACTTTGCCACCGCCTCGTCCCCAACGATGGGGCCGACGGTTCTGTGCAAGACGACCCCGTCCTGCGACACGATGAAGGTTTCGGGAACCCCTGAAATGCCCCACTCGATCCCGGCCCGCCCGTTCAGGTCGGACCCGATGCGGTCGTATGGATTTCCGAGATCCGCCAGCCAGCGGGTCGCGTCCTCCGGTTTGTCCTTGTAGTTGATACCGAAGAGCAGGATGTCCTCGTTCTTCCGCAACCCGGTGAGAACCCCGTGCTCCGCGCGGCAGGGGACGCACCAGGATGCGAACACGTTGACGACGGCCAGCTTCGGCGCCCCGTTCAGGTCGTCCTGAGCCAGGCCAGGCGTTTCAAGCCCGGGGACCGGCGGCAGTTCGAACGCCGGCACGGGTTGCGAGATCAGCACCGAGGGGATCTCGTTTGGGTCCCGGTCCGGATTGAGGCCCCACAGGAACACCCCGCCCAGGACGACGACGATAGCAAACGGGATTGCGGCAAACAGTCTGGTCATCGGTTACTCGGCCGGAACAGGATCGGCACCGTGCTGACGGGACGGGCGCGGCGCGCCGATCCTCAATCGCCGGTCAGACAGGGAGACGGCCCCGCCGAAGACGAGCAGCACCGACCCGATCCAGATGAGATTGACCAATGGTTCGTACAGGATCCGCAAGGTCCACGCACCGCTGGCAGCCGCCTCGTCCGACGCCGGGGTCGCCAGCGACGCGTAAAGGTCGCCGGCCGGCGTCGAACGGATAGCGCTTTCGGTCGTCTGGCTCTCTGCGGCAGGATAGAACCGCTTCTCGGGAAAAAGCGTTGTGACGGGATCGCCGCCCCGGAACACCGCGAGCGTGCCTCGGTCGGCAATGTAGTTCGGCCCCTGCACCCGCTCGACGCCGTCGAAACGGACTTCGAACCCGGCGATCGCGATCGTTTCACCCGGTTCGACGAAGACGATCTCTTCGCTCTTCCACGCGGTCGAACCGATGAAGCCGAACATGGCGATCGCAAGACCGGCATGCGCAAGGCTCATCCCGTGGGCCGAGCGCGGAAGTCCCTTGGCCCGCGCCCAGCTTGTCGAAAGCGGCGCCTCGAACAGCTTCACCCGCGATGCCCACTCGCGGCATGTCGCAACGAGGAGCCAGGCCGCTATGGCGATGGACGCGTAAGCGAGCACCGGGCCTCCGCGCGCGACATACCATACCGCCAGACCGACCACGGCAGATACCATCGCCACGGCATAGAGGCGCTGGCCGACCCCTTTCAGGTCCGCGCGCTTCCAACTCAGGAACGGCCCGATCCCCATTGCGACCACCAGCGGCAACATCAGAGGAATGAAGACCGCGTTGAAATAGGGCGGGCCGACGGACACCTTGTCACCGGAGAAGGCCTCGGTGAAGAGTGGATAGAGGGTGCCGACGAGCACGCTCCCCGTCGCCGTCGCCAGCAGAACATTGTTCAGAAGAAGCCCGGCCTCCCGACTGATCGGACGGAACAGCCCGCCGGGCTCCATCGCCGGAGCGCGCCAGGCAAACAGGGCCAGGGAGCCGCCGATGGAAAACCCGAGCAAACCGAGAATGTAGAGACCGCGCTCCGGGTCCACGGCGAAGGCATGAACCGAGGTGAGCAGCCCCGAGCGCACGATGAAAGTGCCGAGCAGAGACAGCGAAAAGGTGAGGATCGCGAGGAGGATCGTCCAGGATTTGAAGGCGTCACGCTTTTCCGTGACGATCGCGGAATGCAGCAATGCCGTTCCCAGCAGCCATGGCATGAAGCTGACGTTCTCCACAGGGTCCCAGAACCACCAGCCGCCCCAGCCGAGCTCGTAGTAGGCCCACCAGCTGCCGAGCGCGATTCCGGCCGTCAGGAACATCCACGCCGCAAGCGTCCATGGCCTGACCCAGCGAGCCCAAGCGGGATCTATCCGGCCTTCAAGCAGGGCTGCGACCGCGAAGGAAAAGACGATCGAGAACCCGACATACCCCAGGTAGAGAAGCGGCGGGTGCATCGCCAGGCCAATGTCCTGCAGCAGGGGATTGAGGTCGTTTCCGTCGAGCGGCGGCGGAAACACGCGATCGAAGGGATTCGATGTCAGGAGCAGAAAGGACAGGAAACCGATGCTGATCCAGGCCTGAACCGACAACGTCCGGGCCAGCAGCCCGGCCGGGACGTTCCGCGCGAAGAGGGCTACGCCGGCCCCGAAGACGGCGAGGATGAGCACCCATAGAAGGAGCGAACCCTCGTGGCTGCCCCATGTGCCGGCGACCTTGAAGATCATCGGTTTCAGCGAATGGGAGTTCTCGACGACGTTGAGAACGGTGAAATCGCTCACGATGAAGGAGCGCATGAGTGCCGCGAAGGCGATCCCGATGAGCACGACCTGCCCAATCGATGTCGACAGGCCGGATGCCATGAACACCCTGTTCCCCGTCGCCGCTCCCAGTATCGGCAACACGCCCTGAACGCATGCCAGGCTCAATGCCAGGACAAGAGCAAAATGTCCGATCTCGGGGATCATGCGATGCACTCCTTTCGGTGTTTCTTCGTAAACGACTGTCGAGCGGCCCCGGTCTCGGGCATTCCGGACTCACCGGAGTTTTGGCTTTGCCAGGGCAGCGACACCGTCGCGCGCAGCCCCCCCTCCGGCCTGTTGGCAAGAGAGATTGTGCCGCCATGCTCGAGAATTATGCTTCTCGCGATCGACAGGCCCAGGCCGTGCCCGCCAGTCTCGAGCGACCGCGACGCTTCCAGCCTGTGATATGGGGCAAAGACATTCTCAAGTTCGCCATCGGGAATTCCCGGGCCGTCATCCTCGATTTCGATGACAACATACTCCCCCGATGGGCGCCAACTGACCCGGGGATTTCGTCCGTAAGCAACCGCGTTCTCGATCAGATTCCTCAGAGCGCGCCGCATGGCACCTTGCTTCATGGAAAAAACGAGAGACGGCCCGTCAGCGAGGTCGAATGAGCCTTGCATATTCTGGTTTAGATCCTCGAGATACTCCGCCAAATCTGTCTCTAGGACCTCTTCATCCCGGCCTACACCCTTCGCGTAGGCGAGCGTGGCCTCGACCATGTCCTCCATTTCCGTCAGCGACGCGACCAGACTGGCGCGCGTCTCGTCATCGTCGACCATTTCGGCCTGAACGCGCGCTGCGGTCAGCGGCGAACGGAGATCATGTGCGAGCGCCGCCAACATGTGGGTCCGATCACGAATGAATCGCGACAGACGTGTCTGCATCATTCCGAACGCGGCCGTCAGATCGCGAACCTCCTTCGGTCCGGTCGTTGGAAGCTCACCCTCCGCGTCTCCGCGCCCGAGACGTTCGGCTGCGACGGCGAGTGCGTTCAGTGGGCTGGTTACGCGAGACAGCAGGAACCAAAACCCCGCGATCAGCAGGAGCGCGGCAGATAGTCCGAAGCCCGCCATCGCCGGCGTCGACCACTGGACAGGCGGGCGCTCGAACCGCGTTCCGACGTTCAGCCACTGGCCGCCGGATATCGCGATGGAGAGTTCCATTTCAACGGTGGTAAGAGTGCCGCGCATCATCTGCGCGTGCATCTCGGCCAATTCCGGCGAAAGATTTGGCAGCGGAAGCACCCCTTGCTCGGCTTCATGCACCTCGACCCGAACGTCCCGGCTATAGCCGTCGTTCAGCAAGGCACGAATGCGGGACTCGACGCCGCCGATAACATCATGATTGCCGTGTGTAACTCTGGGTTCATCGCCAAGTTCGAATTGAACAAGCGGCGAATTCGCCGCACTGACGATGTCGTCCTGCAGGTGCGAGGGTGCCGAATCCAGTAGCTTCGCAACGTTCGCCGCCCTGCCAGCTGCTTCGTTGGCGATCGCCGCCTCGACAGCCATCGCGCGTTCATCCACGAAAAGCCTCAAACTCACGATCTGCGCAAGCGCAAGCACCGCGATCACAAGCAGAGCAATCTGCGTTTGCAGCCTCAGCCCCAATGCCTTCATTCGATGACCTCCACATCGCAGGACAGACAGTAGCCCTCGTTCCTGATTGTCCGAATGATGCGCGGCCGCAAAATATCCGGTTCGATCTTCCGTCTCAGCCTGCTGACCTGGTTGTCGATCGTCCGATCGAGCGGTCCCAATTCCCGGCCCGCGGTCAGCAACGCGAGTTCGTCTCGCCGCAGCGTCGCTCGGGGCCGTTCGAGAAATATCGACAGGAGCTTCAATTCCCCGGAGGTCAGCGGCACGGCTGTCCCGTCATTCGATGCGAGAACCGCCTGGTCATAGTCCAGTTCGAGATGCGAGAATTTCACGCGCCGCCCTGCCAAGTGCCCGATGCCATTCTCGCGGTGAGACGTTCGCCGCAGGATCGCTCTCACCCGGGAAACCAACTCGCGCGGATTGAAGGGTTTCGGAAGATAGTCGTCAGCACCCAGATCAAGCCCGCGAATCCGATCGTCGTCATCGCCAAGCGCTGTCAGCATCAATATCGGTATCGAACCGGCGACCCGTAGCCGACGGCAAACCGAAAGCCCGTCCTCTCCTGGCATCATGACGTCGAGGACAATGAGGTCGTAGCTGTCTTCCGCCAGCGCCGCGTCCATTTCGCTTGCGTCCTTCGCCGCCCTCGCCCGCATGCCGTTGCGTTCAAGAAAGCGCGTAACGGACGCTCGAATTTCACGGTGGTCATCCACGACGAGGATATTGGGGATTGTGCTCATCAAGGCGACGTTAGTCGAATTCACCGCGAATGGCCCGAGGCCGTTTTGTCACCAAATGTATCAACGTGCACTCGGAGCGGGCTTCGGAGATTACAGGAGCCATTTCATGCGTGCGCGGGAATTTGCGCTTGACCTTCCTGTCGCTGGAAGCCTTACCCAAAGGCATTACCGGAAGCTACGACCGAATCTCGACGCCATGCCAGTCATAAAACAAGTCACTGCCAAACGCATTTTGCGGTGGTCCGCAGCCGGCCTTCTCGTTGGCATTGTTGCCGTATGGGCTTCTGGCGCACTCGACGTCCTCCTTGGGGTCAATCGCGAGCAGATCCGGGTCTGGATCGATGCCGCAGGTCCTTGGGGTCCAGCCCTTATCGTTCTCCTGATGACAGTCGCGATCGTGGCGACTCCAATCCCATCGGCACCTGTCGCACTGGCTGCCGGCGCGGCCTACGGGCACACGGCCGGGACGGCTCTCGTGGTTGCCGGGGCGGAAGTCGGTGCGCTTATGGCTTTTCTGATTGCGCGGGGCCTTGGCCGCTCGGCTCTGCAGAAATGGCTCGGACAAAAGATCGACGCGGGACTGCTCGGATCGCAAAACACGCTCACGCTCGTCGTCTTCGGCAGCAGACTCCTGCCGTTCGTCTCGTTCGACATGGTCAGCTACACCGCCGGGCTGAGTGCGATACACTTCTGGCGCTTTGCGCTCGCAACGCTGGCGGGCATCGTGCCAGCCAGCTTTCTGCTCGCCCATCTCGGCAGCGAAGCAATGAACGGCGATGCCGCAACCGCCGGGTGGACCGCCGCGCTGCTGGGTCTTTTCACCCTTGTGTCGGTCGGCGCAGCCTCCGCGATCCGCAATCGACCCTCCCACGGAAAGGGGAATGCCTCATGAGCAGTTCAAGCCATCAAGGTCACCTCCCGAGTTCCGGCCGCGCGCTCGCAATCTCCGCCTGGCTGACCGGCGTTTATTTTGTGATCGAGCTGGCAGTCGGCCTCTGGACGGGTTCGATTGCCGTCATTTCAGACGCTTTTCACACCTTGTCGGCGGTCGGCGGCGTCCTTGTGGCCATCGTCGCACAGCGCATCGCGCGGAGGCCGGCAGACTATCAGCGCAGTTTCGGATGGTATCGCGCGGAAATTATCGGCGCCCTCGCGAACGGTGGGTTTCTCATCGGCATGGCGCTGCTCGTCATCTGGATGGCCGCCATGCGGCTTGGCAATCCGATTCACCTGCCCACGGGCCCGATGATCTGGGTCGCCGTCGGCGGTCTTGTCACCGAGGTCATTTCGCTCGGACTGATGTGGCGATCGAGCAAGGAAGACCTCAACACGCGCGGCGCGCTCTGGCACGTCATCCAGACATTCGTCGGCAGCCTTCTGATAATCGTCAGCGCGCTCGTCATCGAGTTCACGGGTTTCTTGGCCATTGATCCGATCCTCGGTTTGGCCTTCGGTCTTGTCCTTCTCTGGGCCTCCCTCGGCGTGATCCGCGAGGCCACCCACCTCCTGATGGAAGGAACACCGTCAGACATCGATCTGAAGAACGTCATCGCGGACTTGCGGACGCTTGAAGGCGTTCAAGACGTCCACCATGCCCATGCCTGGGGCCTGACAAGCGGCAAGAACGCGTTTTCCGCGCATCTGCGGCATGATGAACAGACGCCAGCGGCATCGCTCTTGGAAACAGCGCATCGACGGCTGACGGACGTGCATGGGTTCCAAATGATCACTCTGCAGCTCGAAACGAGTTGCCTTGATGAAAGCCTGGCCGCCGACATGGACCCAACGAGAAACGAGAGCAACGAGGCACTCCTGGGACACACCCGACACCTCTTGTGACGCACCGCAACCATCCACATTTTTGACCAATGTCACAAACTGTCCTTGTAGCAGAGCCCACGATCCGCCTTGTCGCCTTCTTGGGCGTCCTTGCGGCCATGGCGATCTGGGAAATCGCGGCCCCGCGCCGACGTCGCGACATTCCGCGCGTGATCCGGTGGACCAACAACCTCGCGCTGGTCGTTATCGATACGGCCATTCTGCGTCTGACTTTCCCCATACTCGCCGTTGGACTGGCCGTTTTGGCCGAAGAGCGCGGGTGGGGCTTGTTCAACAACCTCGACATTTCGGTCTGGCTCGCGGTGCTCGTCTCGATGGTGCTGCTTGATCTTGCGATCTACCTTCAGCACGTGATGTTCCACGCCGTCCCGGCCCTCTGGCGGTTGCACCGGATGCACCATGCCGACCTCGATTTCGACGCAACGACAGGGCTGCGTTTTCACCCGGTCGAGATCCTGATCTCGATGGCAATCAAGCTCACCATTGTCGCGGCCCTCGGCCCGCCCGCAATCGCGGTTCTGTTGTTCGAGGTGATCCTGAACGCAACGGCGCTGTTCAATCACGCAAACATCAACCTTCCAACCTCCGTCGATCGTTGGCTGAGGTGGATCGTCGTCACTCCGGATATGCACCGCGTGCATCATTCGGTTGATCCGAGAGAAACCAATTCGAACTACGGCTTCAATCTGCCCTGGTGGGATCGGTTGCTCGGCACCTATGTCGCGCAGCCGGCGAAAGGCCATACGGGTATGGATATCGGCATCGAGCAGTTCCGGACGCGACGGGACCTTTGGATCGACCGCATGCTGATCCAGCCGATCCGTGGACCGGCGAGCGGGTATGCACTCGACTATTCCGGGCAGGGTTTTTCCAGACCCGGGCATGAACTCGACTCCCCACCTGACGAGGCTAGACTTTCCAAAGAACAAGGTAAGGATTGACGCATGAAAAGACGCACGTTTCTGCTTTCCGGCGCTGCGCTGGTGCTGACACGGCCCGCTTTGGCCGACGCCACCCCAGTGATCAAGGTCTTCAAGTCCCCGACATGCGGCTGCTGTACGGCCTGGGTCGAGCATGTCCGGCAAAGCGGTTTCGCAGTAGAGGCGCAGAACGTCGATCAGGACGCGCTATACGCATTGAAAGACAGGCTGCAAATCGCGCCGGAACTTGCCGGGTGCCATACCGCGCTTGTGGGCGACTATTTCATTGAAGGCCATGCGCCCGCCTCGGATATCGGGCGGTTACTGGAAGAGCAGCCGTTGGCACGAGGTCTGACCGTTCCGGGCATGCCGATGAGTTCGCCAGGCATGGGCGGACCCGGGGCCGGTGATAGTTTTGACACCTTGCTTGTCGCATCCGACGGCTCAACGTCCGTCTTTGCCAGCCACAGCTAACCAGTACCCGCCGAGTGATACATACTAGGGGACAGCATAGTGATAGTTTTCGCGTGAATGAGGGTACGTAGAGCGCAGAACGTCGCTTGGTGGCTCAGGTGAATTAGTGCAGCGAACTCCACGACCGTGACATCAAGCAATCCGGCAACAGTTTGGCCGCCACGCTGTCCTTTGCACTCCGATTGCCAACAATTTCGAGAAGCTGACCAGCGGCGCTCTCCGATTGCCGCGACACGCCTGACGTCGTTTGCATGAGCTTTGTCGGTCGTGAAATCCTCAAGCATTGCCGAAGGCGTTTCATAACCGGCGAACTAGGTCAGGTCGAGAAGGAACCCCGGATTACTGTTGACGGCCAGGCGACCATGAATCAGCCGGTGCATCCTTTCGAGGTCATCTTCCATCAATTCGCCTACGCAGATGAACCCGATGACATCGTCATGTTTGGTTAATGTTTTCTTGATCATGCGTTTCCTCCTTTTCACCTGAACTGCCATGGCCGTAGAGATCAGCGTTATCGTGTGCGCGCTCTTCATGCTCGAATTCGAGGCTGGAATGGTTGATGTCGAATTCTTCTTTCAGCCGCTTCTTGATCGCACTCTTGATCTCTTCAATTCGCGGCCACGCTTCGGCCTTCACGACGATGTGGCAGTCGAGCGCGGCTTCATGCTCCTGCATTTGCCAGAGATGGACGTGGTGGACCTCGGCGACGCCTTCGGTGTTCCGCATCGCTTCGACGACGGCCTCGTTGTCGATGTCCGGCGGGCTGCCGAGCATCAGCGTTCGGATCGGACCACCGATCTCCGTGAAAGCCAGGTAGAGGATATAGAGAGCAATGCCGATTGTGATGGCCGGATCGACCCACCGCATGTCGTAGAGAATGATCAGCGACCCACCGACGATGACCGCAACGGAAGCAAGTGCGTCGGAGAGGTTGTGCAGGAAGAGCGCGCGGATATTTACGCTGCCTTTCTGCATCGAGTAGGTCAGCAGCGCTGTCAGGGTGTCGACGACCAGTGCGACCCCGCCCAAGATCACGACCGTCCAGCCCTGCACTTCGGGCGGATCGATCATGCGCATGCCGCCCTCGTAGATCAGGTAGAACCCGATCAAGATCAGCGTCGTGTAGTTGATCAGAGCTGCCACGATTTCGACCCGGCCATAACCGAATGTCATGCGCTCGTCGGCCGGTCGCCGCGCGATCTTGCGCGCGGCGAAGGCGATGACCAGCGACGCCATGTCCGAGAAATTGTGAAGCGCGTCCGCGATGAGCGCGAGGCTGCCTGAAAGTATGCCGCCAACGATCTGCGCGACGGTCAGAAGCCCGTTCGCCCAGATCGCAATTGATACTCGTCGATCGCCGGAGTCGGGGTCGATATGGGCGTGGCCGTGATCATGCGGCACGGTTCGTCTCCTCGTGGCGATGGTTCGGCTGGGCGAAACCGGGAAGCCGAGGCAGGTGTCCTCGCCGGATTACTCGCACCCGCCTGTTCATCCAGTGGCGGATAATGTGGCGATAGAGCCAGTCGCGCAGAATTCCAAAGTTCTGACGATGCTTCAAGTAGAAGTCGTCGGGCGTATCGAAGGTTCCGAAGTCGCTGGCGATGCCGGTTTTCTGAATGTAGGTATCGCGCCCGGTCCATTCGACCGGCGGCGCGCCCAGGCAGCTGGTGCCCGCTCCGTATCCGCAAAGGCTCTCGGACTCGTTGAACTCGCGTTGTAACGATGCCAGGAATGGCGCGTCCAGTATGAAGCCTTCCAAGTTGACCCATCCGCTCTCGGTTTCGACCTCGACCCAGGAATGAAGAATTTCTTTCGGGGCGACGGGATAGACGAGCGCCGGCACGACCCCGCGCTGGAGCGCCTTGTGGATGGTGAAACCATGCAGCCGGCAGCGGACCCCGAGCGCGCGGAGCAACGCCATGAGAAGCGTGCCCTTTGTGTTGCACTGGCCGTATCCGTCAGCCAGCACTTCGGACGCAGGTATGTCGTCAGAGCGATTGTAACCGAAAGCGATCTCGTTTCGGACGAAGTCATAGGCGGCACCGATCCGGTCATGCTCGCCAAGAGCGTTCCAGCCGCGGTCCGCGACCAGGTCCGCAATAGGGGCGGCTTCGAAATCCAGCAGCAGCGTGGCTGTCAGCAAGGGGTCAACGGCGGGCAAGATGCATCTCCTCGAATCTATCGAGGGTCTACATAGAGGCTACAGCGACTGTAGCTTCAAGCCCTGTCTGTCAAGAACTGCGGGGGGCGGCGAGAATGACCGTCGCCCCAGCCAGACAGATGACCGCTCCAGTAAGATCCCATCTATCTGGTCTTTCACCCTCCGCCCACCACATCCACCCAATCGACGCCACGATGTAAATGCCGCCATATGCTGCAAAGACTCTTCCGGCAGCGGGGGCCTCAACCTGCGAAAGCAACCAGCCGAACACGGCAAGCGAGAAAAGTCCGGGCACCAGCCAGAGTGGCGATGCGCCAAGACGCCACCACGTCCAAAATGCGAAGCAACCAGCGATCTCGGCCAAGGCTGCGAGCGGAAAGGCAATCGCGGCACTCATGCCCCGATGTCGTCGTGGTCAGTCAGGCATTCCGAATGGTCCCGCAGGACCTCGAGCACCCGGCAATCCGCGGTCCGTCCGCCGCTGCACTCGTGGACCATGCGCTTCAGCTCGGTGCGAAGCGCTTTCAGGCGTGCCATGCGTTGCTCGACCTGGCGGAGTTGCCGGCGGGCGATCGCATCTGCCTCGTCGCACGACTTTTCCGGATGGTCGCTGAGGTCGAGGAGCTCCCGGATCGCGTCAAGCGAGAAACCGAGTTGCCGCGAATGACGGATGAACGATAGCCGATCGAGTTCGGCATCCCCGTAGCGGCGTTGCCCGCCCTCCGTCCGGCCCGGTTCAGGCATTAGCCCGATCTGTTCGTAGTACCGGATGGTCTGCACCTTGGTGCCGGTCTTCTTCGCCAGATTGCCGATTGTCAGCATATGTTTCCCTCAGAGAACCTACAGACTTTGTAGGTTTGGTAGTTTGATAGCGCAAGTCCAAGACTCACGGACGCGTGACCTCCAGCCGCAGCCGGACAATCGGGCTTGAATCTACAGTAGCTAGAGGATGTAAACGCCGAAATAATCAAGAATCAATCGCAGGCAGGCCGGATTGTCCCTCGCATCGGTAAGAAAAGTTCTCTGGGTATTGGTGGGCATTGCAGCCCTCGCGCTCGGGTGGCTTCTGCTCGGGTCCGACTATCGCGCCGACAGCGCGCGATCAGAGGCAGATCCGGCTTTCGTCGCGGAGTTCGAACTGACCGATCATCAGGGCATGGTACGAACCGAAGACGATTTCGCGGGGCGCTGGATGCTGATCTTCTTCGGCTTCACCAACTGTCCCGACGTCTGCCCCACCACCCTGTCAGAGGTCGCGGCCGTGATGGAGGGACTGGGCGATGACGCTGCAAAGGTGCAGCCGATATTCATCACGATCGATCCCGAACGCGACACGCCCACGGCGCTTGCGGACTACGTTCCCCTGTTCGATGCCGGCATCATCGGACTGACCGGCACACCGGAGCAGATTGCCCAGACTTCCGAAACTTTTCCGATCTTCTTCGAACGCATCGAAGAAGCCTCTGCGCCCGACGGTTACACGATGGGGCACACGTCGCATCTGTTCCTTTTCGATCCAGACACAGGCTTCGCCGAGTCCTGGCCCTACGGCACGCCCGCCGAAGAGATCCTCGCTGATCTGAGAGAGAGGATCTGACCGACATGACCCGAATATCCGGAGAAACGGCACTGGGACTGGCATGGGTGATTGCTCTCACGGCATCGCTAGCCGTGCTCTTCATCGGCGAGGTGCTGGGGCAGACGCCCTGCCTGCTCTGCTGGTTCCAGCGGGCCTTCATGTTCCCGCTGGCCATCATTCTCGGGCTCGGCCTTTGGTGGCGCGACCCGCTCGCGGGCCGTTACGGGATCGCGCTTGCGCTCGGTGGCGGCGCTGTCGCGCTCTGGCACATGGGTCTTTACGTTGGCCTGATCCCCGAGCGCATCCAGCCCTGCACGGCCGCTGGTCCCTCCTGCACTGACGACAACCAGTTGGTCTTCGGCATTCCTATCCCGTTGATGGCGCTTGCCGCTTTCGCCCTGATCGGCGCGCTGTCGGCACTCTCTCTGAAGGAAACACGAACATGAACAGACGCGGCCTGATCCTCTCCGTTCTCGCCCTCGGCGTCGCCGGTTTCGGCGGCGCAACGTGGTACGCAACACGCCCCGGTCCCGTGGCGGAGGCCGAGCCTGTGGCTCCGGAACTGGCGGAGGCTTTGATCCGGTCCTATTCGCCTGTTCTCGGTCCCGAAAGCGCGCCCGTCACCATCGTCGAGTTCTTCGACCCGGCCTGTGAGGCCTGCCGCGCCTTCTATCCTGTGGTCGAAGCCATAATGGCCGAGCATGGCGATGCCGTGCGCGTGGTGATCCGCTATACGCCGTTCCACGGCGCGGCGTCCGAGGAAGCGATCCGCGTGCTCGAGGCCGCGCGCATGCAGGGCGTCTTTGAACCGGTTCTCGAAGCGGTACTACGGGAACAGCCGAGATGGGCGTCGCATGGAGCGCCTGAGCCGGGACTCATCCTGGAGATCGCCGCAACGGCGGGCCTCGATGCGGAAGCCGCTCGTACGCAGATGCTTGCGCCGGACGTAGTGGCGATCCTGAACCAGGACCGCGCCGACGTCGAGACTGTGGGCGTCCGCCAGACACCTACGTTCTTCGTGAACGGCAAGCCGCTCGACCCGTTCGGCGAAGCCGAACTGCGAAGCCTGGTGGCGGCTGAAGTTGCAGCGGCGCGAAGCTAAACCAACAGATGGGACGAGCAGGATGAGGACCTTCATTATTACCGGCGCGATGACAGCGCTTTTGTCGTCGGCGGGGGCTTTGACGCCGGCGCTGGCAGGATCTGAGGACGTGGTCGTCGAAGGCGCTTGGTCCCGCGCGTCCATCGGCATGAACCGCCCAGGCGCCGCCTACATGACGATCCGAAATACCGGCGATACACCGGTGATACTGATCGGTCTCGTGACGCCGCTCGCCATGATGCCCGAAATCCACGAGTCGAAGACCGATGCCGATGGCGTGAGTTCCATGGCTCCGGCCGACGAGATCACCATCGCGCCAGGCGAAAGCATGTCGCTCGAGCCGGGCGGTCTGCACGCGATGCTGATGCAGTTGCAGACACCGATGACGGAAGGAGAATCATATCCGCTGACGCTGCTCTTTGATGACGGGGGTGAAGTGACGGTCGAGGTGCCGATCCTTGGCATCGCCGCGCGTGGTCCGAACGACTGATGCGGCGACGGACGATCCTTGGCTACGGCGCAGTGGGTGCCGGGGCGCTACTCTTCGCGCTCTTTGTCGGTTGGTGGCAAGTGGACGGGCCTGGTGCGCCCGAACTGGAGGGCCAGCGGCCACTGGCTCTGTCCGCCATGGACTTCAGCCTGACGGATCACGAGGGAAACGAAGTCGGGCCGGAAACGCTGATCGGGCGCCCTGCGATGGTATTCTTCGGCTTTACCTACTGTCCGGACGTCTGCCCGACCACGCTCTCGGACATTTCGGGATGGCTCGACGATTTGGGGGACGAGGCAAACGAGATGTCCGTTGTTTTCATCACTGTCGATCCCGAGCGCGACACCGTCGATGCGATGTCGGAGTATGTCGGCTATTTCCATCCGGCGATCCGCGGCTGGACCGGCGAAGATGAGGAAATCGCGAAAGCGGTCCGCGGCTTCCGCGCGAGCTACGAGCGGGTGCCGACCGAGGGTGGCGGCTACACGATGAACCACACCGCCAGCGTTTTCCTTTTCGACGCTGCAGGGCGGTTCGTCACCATGATCGACTATCACGAGCCGAGGGAATTCGCGGTGCCGAAGATTCGCCGCGCACTCGAACAAGAAACTGAGGGGGCAACATGAACATCAGAGCTATCGCGGCAGGTATCGGAATTGTCGCCGCGCTATCGGGTGGTGTCGTTTTTCTTTCGGGGAGCTGGTCGAAGGACCCCGTACCTCCGGGCCTCGCGGCAGCAAGCATATGGACGCCGGACGGTCTCCAGCCTCCCCCGTTTTTGGTGTCGGAACGGCCGCGAATTGCGCAGGCAGGAGCCGAGCCCACGACGTTGCCTAGCCCCATGCCTCTTTTGCAGATCTCGGTCGCTGATACTTCCTTGCCGACGATCGAACCTCCCCTTTCCACTTGGTCGCGCGACATAGAAAGCGGTGAGACGCTCGACACAGTTCTCGCGGAGGCCGGTCTCTCGGCGACCGACCGTGCGGAAGTCGCCCTCGCTCTTGGCGCGGAATATGATTTGAGGCGGCTGCGGCCGGGACATTCGGTCACCGTCGTCTCGACGATGGACAGCAGCCCGCGCAGCGTCGTGCTCGCCATCGAAAACGGTGTGCGCATCGAGGCGATCTTCGGCGATGAGCTTGCCACGCAGGTCGTCACCCCGGAGTCCGAGACGGTAACGCTTTCCGGGGAAGCGGTGATCGACAGCTCGCTTTTCGCTGCGCTCGACGAAGCCGATATCCCGGCCCGGTTCGCGGTGGACCTGGCGCAGATGCTCGGCGGAACGGTGGATTTTCGCCGTGAGATGGCAGGCGGCGAAACGCTCCGGGTTCTCTGGCGCGAGGCCCGCGTGGAAAACGACAGGGTCGGCCAGCCTGACCTTGCCTTCGCCGCGCTCGAGGTTGGCGGCGCACTCTACGAGGTCGTTTGGCCAGCCAGCGGCAGCGGACAGGCGACGATCTACGTTGATGGCGAAGTCCTCCGCGTCTTCGCGCAGCCCGTCGAAGGTGCACGCCTGAGCTCCGTTTTCGGCCGCCGCACGCATCCGGTCTATGGGAACGTGCGAATGCACACCGGCGTCGATTTCGCTGCGGCGCGTGGGACCCCGGTTCAGGCCACGGCACCCGGGCGCGTCAGCTTCATCGGTTGGCGGAACGGGTACGGCCGCGTGGTTGAAATCTCGCATGGCTCCGACACCACGACGCGCTATGCACATCTCAGCGCCGTGCCGGACGGCCTTGTGCAAGGCCAGCGCGTGGCTGCCGGAGACCTGATCGGCAGTGTGGGCGCCACCGGCACCGCGACCGGTCCGAATCTGCACTACGAGGTTCTGGTGGACGGTCGGCCGACCGATCCTCTCTCCGAAGAGCGGCTCGCCGAAGCTGCCGAGCGCGAAGCGGATGACTCTGCCGCGCGGTCGATGCTCGCCGAAGCCCGCGCGCTTCTCGCTGAAAGTCTCGACCGCGAGATAGCCCTGACTGCAACTGAAAGGCTCTGACCCATGAAACGTCTGACACAAGCCCTGACCTTCGCCATCGCACTCTTTCCGGCGGCGCAGGCCCTCGCGGAGGCAACTGCCATCGATGTCCGAAAGACCAATGGATGCGGCTGCTGCCTGTCCTGGATGAACCATCTCCAGGAGAACGGTTTCGCACCGACGGGTCAGGACATGTTCGGCGGCCTTCTCGCGCGCTTCAAGCTCGACAAAGGGGTGCCGCAGCGAATGGTCTCCTGCCACACGGCGCTCGTTGACGGCTACGTGATCGAGGGCCACGTTCCGGCCGCTGACATCCGCCGGCTTCTAGACGAGCGGCCCGACGCGGTCGGTCTCGCGGTTCCGGGCATGCCCTACGGTTCGCCCGGCATGGGGCCCGAGGAGGACCGCGAAGCCTACGACGTCTTTCTGGTTCTGAAGGACGGCTCGACCGAAGTCTATTCGAGCTACCCGAAAGGGTAAGACACCTGACGAATGGATCAATTGTCCCCGATCATGCTCGGCTTTCTCGGAAGCCTGGCCGCCGGCACGTTGACAGCCGTCGGGGCAGTCCCCGTGCTGGTCGGGCGGATCCCTTCACGCGCCACCCGCGACCTGTCGCTCGGCTTTGCGGCTGGCGTGATGCTCGCAGCTTCGTTCTTCTCGCTGATCATTCCCGCGCTGGACGCGGCCGAGCCACGGTTCGACAACGGGGCAGCGCCCGCGGCCATCGTCTGCATCGCAATCCTTCTGGGCATGGCTGCCGTTGCCCTGATGAACGAGAAGCTGCCGCACGAGCATTTCAGAACGGGCCGCGAAGGCCCGGACGCCGCGTCGCTCCGGCGGGTCTGGCTCTTCATCATCGCAATCACGATCCACAACTTTCCCGAGGGTCTTGCGGTCGGGGTCGGGTTCGGTTCCGGTGGCATGGAAGGTGGCCTCCCACTCGCCATCGGTATCGGCTTGCAGAACGCGCCCGAGGGTCTGGCGGTGGCGGTGTCGCTCATGGGTGAAGGATACGCGAAGCTGCGCGCCTGGGGCATTGCGGCCCTCACCGGCATGGTCGAACCGATCGGCGGGTTGCTCGGGGCGGGTATCATCACGCTGTCGGAGCCGCTGCTGCCCTGGGGGCTGGCATTCGCCGCCGGCGCGATGCTCTATGTCATCAGCCACGAAATCATCCCCGAGACCCATCGCAGCGGACATCAGAACAAGGCAACGCTCGGACTGTCGATCGGTCTTGTCCTGATGCTGTTTCTCGATGTCTGGCTGGGGTGAGGCAATGTTGTCAGCCGAAAGACCGCCGGTGATCGGCATGTTGGCTGCCGTCGCGGCTTTCGCGATCGATCAGGTTACAAAGGCCATCGTCGTCACGAATGCGAGCGTCCTGAGCGCTGGTGTTCCCGTGTTTCCCGGATTCAACCTCACGTTCCATCGGAACGATGGCGTGACCTTCGGACTTTTGGGCGGCGCGCCGTGGTGGAGCCTCGTGGTGCTCGCTCTTGCCGTGTGCGCATGGCTTGTGATCATGATGCTGCGCACCCGGGACGGGATCGAGGCGCTTGCCTACGGGGCGATCATCGGCGGCGCCTTCGGCAACGTCTTGGACCGCCTCAGGTTCCGGGCCGTGACCGATTTCCTCGATTTCTACGCCGGCGCCGCGCACTGGCCAGCCTTCAACATGGCTGACGTCTTCGTGGTCGGCGGCGTCGGATTGCTTCTTGTCGCGCCGATGATCACGCGACGGCCCAGGTGCGGTCCATGACGCTGTTTTGGACGCTGTCCCGGGAACCGGTGATTTTCCTGCCATCGCGCATGATGGCGGCCATTGTAGCCGGTGGCGTTGCAGTTCTGACCCTCCCTCCGTTCTCGATCCTCCTGCTTGTCCCCGTTGCCTACGCCACCCTCCTTGTCCTCCTCCGGCATCTCCCGGTCGCCAAGGCAGCACTTGTCGGCTGGGCGTTCGGTCTCGGGCAGTTCGGTTTCGGACTCTCATGGATCGTGGAGAGTTTCTACGTGGATGCCGAGCGGTTCGGTGCAATGGCGATACCCGCCGTCGCGGGACTGTCCGCCGGACTGGCCATGTTTCCGGCCGTAGCGGCAGCGCTCTTCGCCGGCGTCGCACGACGCCGTGCGATCGGAGGCGTAACGGCCTGTCTCGTGTTCGCGACCTGCTGGACGGCGGCAGAGTGGCTACGAGGGCATGTGCTCACGGGCTTCCCCTGGAACCTCGCCGGCTATGCGCTCGTCGACTACGCGGCCTTGCGGCAACCGGCCGCGTGGGTCGGAAGCTTTGGGTTGAGCTTTCTCGTAATTCTCGTCGGCACTCTTCCGGCGCCGGCCCTTTTGGCGGAGGTGCGCCCGCGCTGGAGCATCAGCCTGCTCGGCGTTGGGATCGTTGTGGCGACCTGGTCCGCCGGCGTGGCGCGGCTCCAGCTCGAGCCGTCAAGCCCGCCGGGGCTCGATTTGAGGATCGTTCAGGGCAACGTTCCCCAGCAGGAAAAGTGGGCGCCCGAAAACCGGGAGGCGACGCTCACGCGCTATCTGGACCTCTCGACTCTTCCCGGCCCCGTCGACATCCTGCTCTGGCCCGAAACCGCCTTCCCGGGCTTTCTCGATGAGGACGTCGAGGCGCGTTCGCGCATCGCCGCTGCCCTGCCGGATGGAAGCCTGCTCCTGACAGGCGTACCCGATCGCGTCTCGACAGAAGAAGGCACGCGCTACTTTAATACCGTCCAAACCTTTGACCAGACCGGCGTGATCCTGACCGGGTACGCGAAGCACCGTCTCGTTCCCTTCGGCGAGTATGTACCGTTCAAAGGCTGGCTGCCGATCGAACGTCTGACGGAGGGTCTGGGGGACTTCACGGCCGGACCGGGGCCGCGCACGCTGGCACTGCCGGGGGTGCCGCTGGTTGCCGTGGCCATCTGCTACGAGATCATCTTTCCGGGCCATGTCGTTGACGGCCTGTTCCGGCCGGACTGGATTTTCAATGCGACCAACGATGCCTGGTTCGGAACCAGCATCGGACCTGAGCAGCACCTCGCCTCTGCACGCATGCGCGCCGTCGAGGAAGGGCTTCCCATCGTCCGGGCCGCAAACACAGGAATCTCAGCGGTCATCGACGCAAACGGTGACCTCGTCGCGCGGCTCGGCACCGGAGAAACCGGCGTCATCGATGCGGCTCTGCCCTTCGCTCATCAGCCAACGCTCTATGCGCGCTTCGGCGACTGGACGCTGCTGGCTCTCATCTTCGTAACCTGGGCCGTAGGACTGGCTGCGGGTCTTGGCGGCAAACACCGGCACAACAAGAAAACAAGAGCGGAGGCGAAGTCATGCTGGTAATCGCGGGCATTGTCGCGGGTGCGATCTGGGGTGGATATCTGGCGCGACGCCGAAAAGGAAACCGGCTGGATATCCTCCAGTACGCGGCGAGTTCGGCTATCGCCTTCGGTCTTCTCACCTACTTCGTCTCGGTGGTCCTCTTGCGCATCTTTGCATGAGAAGGGCTTCGAAATGGCACCGACGTGAGACGTCTTTTCAACATATTGCTGTACGGGTTCCTGGCGATCTGCATCACGGCATCGGTTGGTTCCGGGTTGGTCTATTTTCTGCTGAGCGCATCCGTTCCCGACTACGACGAGGACTTCTCGGTCGCAGGGCTGGACGGACCGGTCGATATTCTGCGAGATTCCTCGGCAATCCCGCACATTACCGCGAGTTCCGCCGCGGATGTCTACTTCGCGATCGGCTTCGTTCATGCCCAAGACAGGCTCGGTCAGCTGTTAAGGACAAGGCGAATGGCCGAAGCTTCTTGGCCATCGGATGAGACATTGTCCTTTGCGCCAGCGGTCTCAGATGCGCTCGCGTCCTATGCCGCTGGCATCAATGCGTGGCTCGAGCTTGTGTCGGAAGGCGGGCGTGGCAGAGGCTCGCCGGAGCTGCTGATCGCAGACGAACGGTTGATCGACGCCTGGACGCCCGGCGATAGCCTGAGGATTGCCCGGTCTTTCCTGCATGGCCTGCGACCGGGGAGTGCATGGGTCGGCGTCCCAGGCACGTCGAGAGCTCTGGCACCGACGGATCGCCCGAGATTGCCCGAATTGCTTGCCACTGATCCGCAGCAACGCCTCGATGCATGGGCGATAGACGGTGAGCGAACCGCTACCGGGACGCCAATTCTCGCCGCCGATATCAGCGGTTCCCTGTCGCTGCCCTCGGAATGGTATCTCGCCGATCTTCAATTTTCGACAGGCCCGGTCATAGGTGCCACAATGCCGGGCGTACCTTTCGTTATAGTTGGTCGCAACGCGCGCGTCGCTTGGGCCTTCCGGTCACTTCCCGTGCCAGACGAGGAGGCGCCAGGGGGGGCATCACCCGTGCAGGCGGCAGATTTCCTGACGATGCTGGAGCTGTTCGCGCGTTCTGCCGATGCGACCAATGTCATTGGAGTGGCCGCAGACATGTTGCCGAAGCGCATGGAGGCATTGGCAATTGATCGAGTGACCGTTGCCAGATGGCCAAAAGAAGAAGCCGTACGGGCGTCGTCATTTCGCGACATTCGACTGGCGGAGCTTGAAGCACGGCAATCGATCTTCTCGACAGAAGGCGCCATCAGTGTTCAAAGGGACACCGTAAGCTCCGTGGCGCGAACCCTCCTGCCCCTTATGGCGAAAGAGCTTTGGTTCGTGCCGTCCAGAGACAGCATCGAAGGCACCGATGCGGACGACATTCGTCGTGAGCTACTGGACATGCTTGCGTCGTGGAATGGCGAAATGGATCGTTATTCGCCGGAACCTCTGGTGTTCTGGACTTGGGTCCGGGCTTTGCAGCAGCGCATTTTGAAAGACGAATTTCCGGCAGCGCAGCAACTCTGGTCCCGTCCGAACCCGGACTTTCTTTATGCCGTACTCAGCGATCGTCGCGGCAGCGCGATCTGGTGCGACATCCGGCCATCATCACCTCGCGAGACTTGCGAGGAGCAGGTTCGCGTGGCCCTGGATGATGCCCTTGGCTGGCTGGTTGATCGATACGGGCGCGATCCCTCGACCTGGAGCTGGGGCGAAGAGCATAATTTGGACATGCAGTGGTTGCCGATCAGTTCGCGTGGGTTACTGACCGACCTGCTGTCCCTTCAAGCGCCGATTTCAGGCGATCCCTTTACGCAATTCTCGACGTCATTTGGTTTCGAAGAAGACGGTCCATTTCTTGTGAATGCCGGAAGCAATTTTCAGGCGGTCATGTCGATATCGGAAGAAGCGGGATCATACTACATCGCGCCCGCCGGACAGTCGGGACATCCGCTATCTCGGTTCTACGACAATCTCTTTCTTTCGTGGATACAAGGCGAATACTTGGCCATGTCGACCGATCTGTCATTGGCCCGTGGCGGCGCTTCCGGGTTCTCGCGACTCACACCGGCTACCTCGGTCAGTCCTCGGATGAGCGAGGGCCAGAGCGAATGATCACGAACCTCTTCCTTCTTTACGACCCTTTCGGCGATGCGCTGTCACCGGTGTCGCTCATTGTTGTCGGCATTACAGCATGGCTGTTTTTGCGTGGGCTCAAAATACACGCTCGCTGTCTCGGAAGGGTTTCTGGCTGGCGTCGAACCGTCTTCTTTGTCGGCCTCGCGGCCGTCCTCGTCGCGACGAATGGGCCGCTCCCGCCATTGGGGCACAGTCTGTTTTCGGTACACCAGGCCGAGCATCTTCTTCTGCGACTGGCAGGACCCCTTCTCATCGCGGTTTCTCAGCCCTGGCTTGTCCTTCAAGCCGGGTTGAAAAGGGAATGGCGCCGACGCCTTGCCCTGATTGGACGCGCGCGCATCCCGCGATTCTTGGCGCTTCCTGCATCTGCCACCTCCCTGTTGATTGGCGCGCTTTTCGTCTGGCAAATCCCGGTGATCTACGCCCTTGCACAACGTATTGCGGCGGTTGAGGCGCTGGCACATCTGTCAATGGCGCTAGCGGGGCTTTGGTACTTTGCTATGCTGTTCGATCCGCGTGATCCGCCTGAAGGAGCGCGGCGCGGTGCTCGACTGATGTCAGGGTTCGTGGTGATCGTTTCCAACATCTTTCTGGGCTCCCTGACAACGCTCAAAGAGGTGCCTCTCTATGGATCAGAAATCATCGCAGCCAACGGTGGTCGACTTCGCGCCCTGGCTGACGAAACAATCGGCGGCTACGTAATCTGGGTCCCGTCGTCGATGGTTCTCATCGTGGCAATCATCCTGGTGCTGAACGGCTGGAACGCGGCGGAGGAACGGCGTTGGACTTCCCGCTACGAACTCATGCGCAAATCGAATGCGGCGGCGCTCGAGTTTCCGGAAACCGCGGAGGAACTGCGTCTGAAAGTGGAGAAGCCGAACCGGGACATGGGCCGTACCCTCGCCCTCGGCGCATTCGCCATGTTCATGATTGTCATGATTACCGTCGTGACCATCGTCTATGCGCTCTGAACATTGGATCGGGCACCGAAATTGGACACTGGCATTCGATGAAGCGATGGACTGGCTGAAGGGAAATAGCGCGCATTTCGCTAAGTTAGTGCGACAGTCTCTTCTTTGAGGGCCTTGGGGCCAGGATCTTCCAGCGGAGGCACTTCCGACGTGTTGCATTCGGGCGATGGCAAGTTGCTCCAATGTTGCAAATTGAATGCGCGGCCCCGGACACGTCGCGACGCAGGTAGTGCTTTACGCTTGAATGGGGGCTAACCGCCGCTTTGGGCGTTCCGCAACGCACGCTCAAATGCGTTCAAGGTGTTTTCGCTCACATGGTGCTCAATTCCTTCCGCATCGCGTTCCGCGGTCTCCTCATCGATCCCAAGGCTTAGAAGGAACGCGACTACAATCCGGTGCCGGCGCCGACACTTCTCGGCCAATGCCTGCCCTTCATCGGTTAGGAACACCGCTCGATAGCGTTCTCGGCGAACGAGGCCCGCGCTCCTGAGTCGTGAAATGTTCTTCGTGACAGTGGGTGGTTTCACTCCGAGTCGCTCGGCGATATCGACCGGTCGGGCCTCCCCGCGGGTCTCGATCAGCTCCGCGATCAATTCCACATAGTCCTCTGCCATCTCGCTTTCATGCGCTTGCCGCACGATCGCAAAGCCTTCCGCCTGCGCCTCCGGCGCGCGTTCCACAGGTTCAAAGGTCTCGCGTTCATGGGATTGCGGCTTGGTCATTTCGCAAGTCTGCCCTGAGACACAAGGATTGACAACTTGTTTGCTTCGGGTAGATAAATTAGCCACGGCTAACTTTTTGTTGGAGGTCATGGTGTTCCGGAAGCTACTTGGGTTCGTGATTTTCTCTCTGGCCGGCGCGATGATCTCGTTCGGGCCGGCCATCGCGACACCTGCGAAAGAAGCCCCATGGCTTCCGGACGCGGCAGCCTACCGTCTGACGTTGTTTCTCGGAAATCTGGAGCCGCTACCTTGGGACGACGTCGAGGCCGCCTGGTCCGAACCTTACCGAAACTCGGAGTTTTCCGCGGACGCGCTGACCTGGTTGGGTGAGAAAAGCGACATCGAAACCGGGCCTTTACTGGACGCAATGGCGCGACGGGATCGACAGTCCCTCTTCGCCGCCGCGACGAGGTTGATCGCGCTCAGGATCGAGGAAGAGCTGGGCCGCGCACTGGACGTTGACGACCCGGCACGCGCGCAGCAAGCGGTCGGGACCGCTCGCGAACTCTACCGCGCCTTCGCTGACGGCGTTGCCGCCGCCGATCCTAAGGCATCACGCCGGATCGGTCTTGCTTGGCTGGAACTTAACAGTAGCACAGGGTCCGCCGGTGTTCTCGGAGCAGGCACCACGCCACCAGACCGCGAAACGATGGTCACGGCACGAGCGGTGATCTCTGACTATCTCGCGGAGAACTATCTTGTGGACGACTTCGCTCCGAGGCAGCAGCTCAGCCCGCTGCCTGAGACGGCTGTGATCAGCGGACGCGACATCGAGGTGCCACCGAGCCTGCCGCCGGGGTCCGACATCTTCGACCAGGATCCCCTGCCCCGGCTCGTCCTCAATTTCGAGGCGCAGGGCATCGATGAAACCGATCTGCCGATTGTCGCTTACGGCGACATGCTGTTCGACAGCGCGCAAATCTTCGGCAGCCCAGCGCGCGACCTCGGGATCGCCTGTTCAACCTGTCACAATCGCTCGGACGTGAACCAGCGTCTGTTCATTCCCGGCGCCAGCCATCAGCCCGGGGCAATCGACGTGGACGGCGCCTTCTTCAATCCGATCTTCAACGACCGACGAGACGACCCGCTCGATATCCCAAGCCTGCGCGGCCTGCGCTTCACAGGGCCCTATGGCCGCGACGGTCGGTTTGCTTCACTGCGCGACTTCACCCGCAACGTGATCGTCAACGAATTCGGCGGTGCCGAACCGACGCCCTTCATGCTCGACGCGCTCTTGGCCTATATGCTGGAGTTCGACTTCCTGCAGAATTCGATGCTGGCTGCGGATGGCAGGTTGACAGACGCAGCACCGGAGGCCGCGCGGCGCGGCGAAGAGATCTTCAATCGGCCATTGGCGGGACTCGGCGACCGCTCCTGCGCCAGCTGTCATGTGCCGGACGGCAACTTCCTCGACCGTCAGGCGCATGACATCGGGTCCGCCAGTCCGCCCTACGAGGGTGCGCGGGCGAGCGCATTCGACACGCCGACCTTGCTCGGGACGGTCTACACTGCGCCATACTTCCACGACGGATCGCTGCCGACCCTCGCTGCTGTCGTGGACTGGTTCGACGAGACGAAATCGCTCGATCTCACTGATGCCCAGCGCTCTGACCTCACCGCATACCTCGAAGCGGTGGGCTCAGCTGATGAGCCTTATGAGACTTTCGATGCCGAGAACACGTCCTTCCGCCTCGCCTTCTCTGAATTGACGACCTTCGCTTCGACAATCGATACGCTGCTGCCCCGGCGGGACGCAGAGCACATCCTGCTCCTGACGGATACGGTCGCGGCGGACCTCTCGGCCGATGCCAGCACGATGTCCAACCTTGCCGGTCGGCCAGAGGTCTATGCACTTGCCGAGCGATTGGCCCAGGTCGGTGCCGCCGTGCGCGCCGGAGACTGGGAGACGGCCGAGGCACACTGGACCGCGTTCAGGGATGCGGCCGACACAATCGAAGAAAGGGCGTTCTGATGTCGATCCGTCTGAGCCGCAGAAAAACGCTGATCCTGTCCGCCGCGGGCGCCGTGTCCTTGGGAACACGGCTTGCAGCACAGCAAGAAGGCTTGCGCCTCGCCTTCATTCCCCAGGAAAACCCCGAAAAATTGCTCGGCGACATCGCGGCCATCACCGGTTGGCTGGCGGATCAGATCGGCGTACCGGTCGAGGGTTTCGTCACCATCGACCACGCCGCGGCCGTCGAGGCGCTGCGGAACGGTGACGCCGACATTTCTTTCATGGGCGCGCTCCCCTTCGTGCTGGCC
Organism: Vannielia litorea; assembly: GCF_018424695.1. Lineage (GTDB taxonomy): Bacteria > Pseudomonadota > Alphaproteobacteria > Rhodobacterales > Rhodobacteraceae > Vannielia > Vannielia litorea_A. Next base: position 7,251 of record NZ_QTNQ01000014.1, on the reverse strand, counting down.
GAGGCCGAGATCGGCGCAGTGCCTCTGCTGTCCGAAGTCTATCGCGGCGCGCCGAGTTACACCGGCCGGATCTTCGTGCGCCGCGACAGCGGGATCGAAACGCTTGCTGATCTCGGTGGCAAGGATATCGCTTTTGCGGACCCGATCTCGGAATCGGGCTATCTCTATCCTCTGGCCGAGTTCGTCGAGGCCGGATTGGTTGCCGGGCCCGGTGACGCGGACGCCTTTTTCGGTCGCATCTTCTTCGCGGGCGGATATCAGCAGGCGATGCAGGCGATGGCCGAGGGCCTTGTCGAGGCCGCCGGCGCGAGCCAGTACGCCGACCTCCTTCTCACCCCGCAACAGCAGGCCGAGGTCATCTGGATCGCCGAGAGCGAACCAATCCCCAGCCACGTGGTGATCGCGCGACCGGGACTGGACGCAGATCTTCGGTCGCGGTTCGTCGATGCGATGATGCGCCTCAACGAAGCCGGCAACCGCGACCTGCTGCGCTACCTCTACGGACCCGACGGCTATGTCCGAGCGGACCCCGCTGCCTATGACGGGGTGCGCGACATGGCCCGCCGCTACGGACTCCTCGGGTGAGCGCCGCGGCGCAAATAGGCGATCTGAGCTTCGTCCATCAGGGCGCCGGGCTACCGGCATTGGACCATGTGTCGCTCATGGTGCCTGCAGGCGAAAGCACCGCGCTGCTCGGACCCTCGGGGGCCGGGAAAACGACACTACTGGCCTTGCTCGACGGGCGTCTTCGCGGCTGGCGCGGTCGGGTCTCGGTCCTCGGCGCGCCGCTCGATCCAGACCATCCGCCTTCGCGCGCCAGCCGGCCAGATATCGGCTTTGTCTTTCAGGAATTCGCGCTGGTCGAACGCTCTTCAGTGCTGCGAAACGTTCTGAACGGGCGCCTTGGCCGCATGTCGCCCTTGCGCGCGGCCCTCGGTTCTCCCTTGCCACGCGACCTGGAGGTGGCGCGCGCCGCACTCGCTGATTGCGGCATCGCCGATCTGGCCGAGCGTAGGGTCGACAGCCTCAGCGGTGGGCAGCGGCAGCGTGTGGCCATCGCCCGATGCCTCGCCCAGGAGCCGCGCCTGATCCTTGCCGACGAGCCCGTCAGCAATCTCGATCCCGCCCGCGCCGCGGAAATCCTGACGCTGCTGACCGGTGCTGCGCGCGCGCGTGGCGCGACCGTGCTGTTCTCCTCGCACCAGCCCGACCTCGCGCGGCGTTTCGCCGATCGTATCGTGGGCATGCGCGATGGCCGGATCGCCTTCGACGTGGCTGTCGGAGACTTGAGCGATGTCGCGACCGCGGACCTCTATCGCGAAACGACGGCCCTGCCGGCCATCGGTTTGCGGGCGGTGACCTGATGCGGTCGCGCGGGTTTGGCGGTTTCGCGGCCGGGGCTTTGGTCGCGGGTGCAGTTCTCTGGTCGTTCGCCACGACCGATGTCGACCTGTCGCGCCTCCTGTCCGCCGGCCCCCGGATCGCGGATTTCCTCGGCCGGATGGTCCCGCCCGATCCGACCGTGATGAACGAGATCGTGAAGGGCAGCGCGGAAACGCTGCGCATCGCGATCCTGGGGTCTCTGGGCGCGGTCCTCCTGTCGGTACCCCTCGGGATACTTGCATCCGAGACGATGGTGTCGCCGGCGCTCTACCGCCCTGTCCGCACGCTGCTCGCCTTCATCCGCGCCATCCCGCTGATTCTGGTGGCGATGCTCATGGTGGGCGCGGTGGGCCTGGGTCCCCTGCCCGGCATCATCGCGATCGCCTTCCATGCCACCGGCATGCTCGCGAAATTCTACGCCGAAGCGATCGACGGCGTCTCCCGCGCGCCGATTGCCGCGCTGGAGAGCGCCGGCGCCGCGCCCTTGGCGCAGCTGAGGTATGCGATCTGGCCGCAGATGGCGCCGGTCGTCGCACGTGACACCATCTTTCGGTTCGAATTGAACCTGCGCGAGTCGCTGATCCTGGGCATCGTCGGCGCGGGCGGGATCGGGTTCTACATCCAGACCTATGTGCGCTCGTTCCAGTACGAAAAGGCAGCAAGCGTCACATTGGCCGTGATCGCCATGGTGATCGCTATCGAGGGCATCAACGTGGCTCTTCGCCGCCGGTTTGCCTGAAGCGATCGACGGACGCGCCGACGCGTCTCGGCCCATCAGGCGTAGATGTCGATCGGTGTCCCGTCCCGAACCATGGCGTAGATTTCCTCGATCTCGGGATCCGAGACCGAGATGCAGCCTGCCGTCCAGTCGCGGACATTCGTGGGGTCGATCCCCCGCCGCGGCCCGCCGTGGATGAAGATATCGCCGCCAGGGGATCGGCCTTGCGCTTCGGCAAATGCGATGTCTGCCTCGTTCGGGTAGGAGATGCCGACGGACAGATGGAAGAGGCTGTCGGGGTTCCGCCGGTCGATCACGTAGGAGCCTTCCGGTGTGCGGCCGTCGCCCTCGAACTGCTTGTGACCGACAGGCGCGAAGCCCAGCCCGATCGGATATGTCCGTAAGACGCGATCGGCGCCGTCGAGAACCAGCAGGCGCTGCGCCTTGTAAAGGCGCAGCCGGGTGACCTCGGGTCCGGTGTAGGTTCGGAACTTGCTGGCGCAGCCGGATAGAAAAGCGACAAGCCCTCCGAATAAGACGACGCGGCGCGGAATATGGATCTTCATCACTGCTCTATGCCTCGTGTGAGAGGTCTCGTATGGGTCAAAAGCTACCCTGCGGGTGGTGGCGGTTCAATGCCCGTGTGCAAGAGCGCCGCTTGCCATCTGTTCACCAATCTGTTCACCGCCGGATGGCGGCGCACCTGCCTTGTGGCCGTTGAGCAGGCGCAATGCATTGGCCACCACGAGAAGCGAGACGCCGACATCCGCCGCGATGGCGCCCCACATCGACGCCATCCCGAATGCCGTCGCGACGACGAAAACGGCCTTCGTCGCCAGTGAAACGCCGATGTTCTGGCGGATGATCGACATGGCGCGGCGTGAATGGCCGATGAGCCACGGTACCTTGCCGATATCGTCCGTCATCAGGGCGATGTCCGCTGTCTCGATGGCCGCGTCGGACCCGACGGCGCCCATGGCGATGGCGTAGTGGGCGCGCGCCATGGCCGGTGCGTCATTCACCCCGTCGCCGATCATCGCCACCATGTCGTGGCTTTCGACCAATTCCTCGATGGCCGTTACCTTGTCCTCGGGCAAGAGTTCGGCACGCACCTCGTCGATGCCGACATCGGCCGCGACGGCGCGTGCGGTGCATTCGTTGTCGCCGGTCAGCATGACGATGGTTTTCACGCCCTGCGCGTGCAGACGTGCGACAATCCCCTTGGCGTCGGGGCGGATGCGGTCGCGCAGTTCGAGAATGCCGGTCACGCCGGTCCTGTCACCGACGGCCACAAGTGTGCTGCCGGCCCCTTCGATCCGGTCACGGAGGTCCGCCGGAATGGCGCTGCCGAACCCTTTCTCCTCGGCGAACCGGTCGGAGCCAAGCCAGACCTCTCGTCCCCCTGCCCGTCCTTCCAGCCCCCGTCCCGGCACGGTGCGCGTATCCTCGGCCGCTGATACCGCGATGCCGTCTGCCTCGGCCCGCGCAAGAATGGCACGGGCCAGCGGATGCGATGACCTCGCTTCGAGTGCGGCCGCCAGCGTCATAAGATCGCGCGCCGAGGCCCCGCCAAGTGGATGCACGGCGGCCACCTCCGGTTCACCCATCGTGATGGTTCCGGTCTTGTCCATCGCCAGAGCCGTCGTCCGGCCCGGAGCCTCGACATAGGCTCCGCCCTTGATGAGAACCCCCGCCCGCGCCGAGGCCGTCAGCGCTGCAACAATGGAAACCGGCGTCGAGATGACCAGCGCACAGGGACAGGCGATCACGAGAAGAACGAGCGCGTTGTAAAACCAGTAGTCCCAAGCTCCACCGAAGACGAGCGGCGGTACCAGCGCAATGGCGACGGCCAAAGCCATGACGATGGGAGTGTAGATACGCGCGAACTTCGCGACCCACTGCTCCACGGGCGCCCGGCGGGCGTGAGCGTCCCCCACCATGCGGATGATTTTGGCGAGCACCGTGTCGGAGGCCGCCCTGGTCGCGCGCACCGTCAGCGTCCCTTCGCCGTTGATCGTTCCAGCGTAGACTTCGTCACCCGGCTCCTTCGGCACCAGCGCACTTTCGCCGGTGATCGGCGCCTGATCGACGGCCCCTGCCCCATCTACAACTTCACCATCCAGTGGGATGCGGTCGCCGCCGCGCACCACGAACCGTGCATTGATGGCAACAGCGGAAGCCGGCACGTCTGCTTCAGAACCATCATCATAAAGAACCCTTGCCGTCTGCGGCGCCAGGTCAAGCAACGCTGAAACCGCGTTCCGCGCGCGCCCGACGCTCCAGCTTTCGAGGTAGAGCGACAGCGAGAAGAAGAAGGCCACCGTCGCCGCCTCGAAGAACTCGCCGAGGCCGATGGCTCCCGCCACCGCGACCACCATGAGGAGGTTCATGTCGGGCGAAAGACGCCGCGCGGAGGACCAGGCCTTTGGGGCCACAAGCCAGACACCGAACAGGATCGCGACGGCGAAGAGCACCGCCTCGGCCAGCGGCATGGTGGACTCTCCGTGACCCGCGAACAGGAATAGGGCCCCGCCCATGCCGGTCTCAAAGATGTGCCAGAGAAAGCCCGCCGCCCAGAAGCCGCCGCTCAGCGCCGTGAAGAGCCGCTGTCGGGCGAGATGGGCCGCCTGATCTTCGGAGGCGGTTCCTGCATCCCACGGTTTCGCACTCATGCCGGTGGTTGCAACCAGTTGCGCCACCTCGTCGTCAGTTACACGGTCCGCGCTGTCCAGAATGGTCATCCGCCCGTTGATGACGTCGAAAGCCAGATGCTCTGCTCCGCCGACCTTCGGGCCGACGACTTTATTCAGGATCGCTACTTCTTCGGCGCAGTCGAGACCGGAAACCTGATAGCTTCGCCCGACCGATGGCGCAGGCGTCGCCGGAGCGATGTCGCCGCAGTTTCCACCGCCTCCGCAGCAGCTATCGTTTCGACCTTCATCGTGATGGTGATCGTTGGCATGGGCGGAAGAAGACATTGACGCACCTTGTGATTCGGGCTGACGGTATTGACATAGCTCCTACAGCGACTAGAGCTTCAAGGGGTCAGATGTCCTTGACATGGGATGGCCGGATACGCGATCCGGGCTGGAACGGAATCCTTCGTGGTCCCTTCGAGACAACAGGCAGTCCGATCGCGAATGGCAAATGAGGTAGATATGCGAAAGACAACAGTTTTTACTTTGTTAACAACAATTGCCCTTGCCGGATGCGCGATGCCAGTTGCCGATCGCGACAGGTACGAGGTCGGGAATGTGCCCGATCAGGTGGTAGCGATGGCAGCGCCGGGCCAGGACCTGTCTTCGGCCCGTCTGGTGCCTGATGATGGATGCTATTGGTACACGCATAGCGGACCGGTCGAGACGACGTTGGTTCCGCTTCGCGACGTCGGAGGAAGGCCCATCTGCACCGCGCGGCAGTCTTGAAAGCCGCATAGGGCGTGAGACGTTCGTGTCTGTCGAAGGTCGCCCAAGTCACCCTTGCGCGACTACGCTCTCCTCAGCCGAATACAGGTACGCCGTCGCTCCGATTCTCACCCTCGGGTAAAGGTCGTTGATATGAGCCATGACCATCCTGACGCACCCTGAACTCGCCCGGCCACCGATGCTCCTCGGATATGGCGTTCCGTGGATGCGTAGATATGTGTCCCGTTCGCCAACGAAGAGATAGAGCGCCCGCGATCCGAGCGCATTGGTCGGACCGGGCTCCATCCCGTCGGCGAACTCGGCATATTCCGGGTTCCGCTCGATCATGTTCTTAGTCGGCGTCCAGTGCGGCCACTCAACCTTGCGCCGGATCGTGTAGGTCCCCGGCTCATAGAGATCACCTCGCGCGATTGCCACGCCGTAGCGCATCGCCGTACCGCCTTCCTCGATGTGGTACAGGTACCGCGCAACCGCATCGACATGGATGTCTCCCGGGATTAGTCCCGCGTTTGCGGCAACGCGTTGCGGAAGAAAGCGCGGATGCAGATCCCACGGGTTCGTTGTCGCCGGGTCGTACCCGACCGGTGTGACCTCTGCATCCCACGCGGCCTTTTGGGTCGCCGTCGGGAATGTGTCTGCAAAAGACACGCTTGGAAGCGACATCGACATCAACGCCGATGTTGTTTGAATGAAGTGTCGTCTTGTCAGCATCGATGGAATGTATCTCTCTGCACTAGGTTTTTTCTTTTTGCAGCGGTGTGTATGCAACCTCTAGCGGCTGGAGGGTCAAGGGAAGTTTTTGAGCCCTAAAATCGTTCCAAACAGTACTCGATCGCGAGATCGACAATTGGACACATGCTGCACATGACGCGGAGCAAGTCACTGAAATGGCGCCTGGATGCGCTAGCATCCATCATCGGGCAACTCGTCCAGCTGATGAGATTCGATTGCCGCCGCGAGCATGGCCGCTTCTTCGGCTTTGGGGTCGTAACGTTCATCTTCATACCAGGGATCCGGGACCACAACGCCGGCATCGATCAAAGCCATCGCCAGATGAGGCTTGATGTCGCCATCGACATTCAGACGTATCATCTTGGGCTTGTCTCGTTCGAAAAACAGCTTTGCGACGTTCACCAGATCCGCTGGCTGGTCGAGGGCGTACTCCCCGTGCAAGGCACCATTGACCTCAATGGCGAGCTTCCGGTTTGCGAAGGGGCCGCTTTCACGAATGACGATCTCGGACATGCATGTTCTCCGTTAGGCCGACGCGAGCCGGTCCGGTTGGTTTGCCATCAGCGATTCCCGGAGCATCCGGTGCTGGTTCTGATCGGCGGCAGGTTCAGGGTGCCAGGCGCCGCCTTCTGCTCACATGCACAACTTCAGGATACGAAAGCAGGTTGAAGGTATCAGGATTACTGTCCAACGGCAGCACAGATGATTGGACCTGAAGCCCGAGCACCAGTTGCCGACGGCGTCGAGCTTGGCCGTGACGCGAAATCTGATCGCTACCAACGATGCGAGGTAGGCAGCTTCGTCGTGGGCTCCCCTGCCCTACCTTACCCTGCCCCGCGTGCGTGGCAAGGCGTTCAGCGGTGACTCTGTCCGTCGTCAGGTGATTTGGAACACGAGCGCCTGATCTCGAACGGAGGGTCTGGCTCGTTGTGGTTTCAGTCTATGCCGTTGTCTGGCAGTGCAGCAAGCGCCGCTCCTCGATGGTCCTGGCTT
>NZ_QTNQ01000149.1 GCF_018424695.1 Vannielia litorea | reverse complement strand
GGGCCGTGGTTTCGGCGCAGGTTTCGAGGTTGCGGAAGTTCGGGATGCCTGCGGCGTCGAGCAACGCGAGGCTTTCGGGGGCATGGGGCAGGGGGAAGCCCATCACCGGGGCCGCGCCTTTAGGGGCATCCTTGACCGCATCGACGATGGGGGCCACCGCCAGCTCGGGGTTGAACTGGGCCGAAGAGCCGACGGCGACGACGAGCACGCCGGTTTCGGGGTCGCGGATCAGGCGGTCGACGACGGCGCGCATGGTTTCGTAACGGGTGCCGGCGAGGGTGACATCGACGAGCTTGCCGTGGCCGAGGGGGATATTGCGGGCAGACAGATCTGCCCGGGCGGCCTCGCTCAGCCCGCCGATTTCGACCCCGCGGGCGGCGAGCTGGTCGATGACCATGGCGCCGCCACCGCCGGTGGTGGAAATGACCGTGGCCCGGCGTGGACGCCCCTCGGGCAGGCGCACGCGGGAGAGGGCGCGGGGCGCTTCGATGAGGGTGTCAAACTGCTGCGCCTCGTGAATGCCGATCTCGCGCAGGAAGCCCGAGACGGCAGCTCGGCCGCCGGTGAGGGCGCCGGTATGGGAGACGGCGAGCTGGCGGCCCTCCTCGGAGGCGCCGATCAGGTAGGCCACCACCGGCTTCCCGCGCTGGGCTGCGGCGCGGGCGAAGGCCTCGAGCGCGTCCGCGTCGCGGATGGTTTCGAGGAAGAGTTGGAAGGCGTGGGTGTCGGGGTCGTCAAGCAGGAGTTGGCCGAGGGTGCCGACGCCGGTGCCGGCCTCGTTGCCGAGGGAGACGAGGGTGGAGAAGCCGTGGCCTCGCTCCTGCCCGCGCGAGAGCAATGTGCCGATGACGCTGCCGCTCTGAGACAGCACCGCGGTATGGCCGCGGGTGATGGAGGGCGTGGCGAAGGCGGCGTTTGTGGTGCAGGCAAAGCCGGAGGCGGTCGACACGGTGCCGGTGGAATTGGGGCCGATCAGCAGGATGCCGGCGTCACGGGCGATGGCGGCGGCCCGCTGCTGCCGGGCAAGGCCCTCGGGGCCGGCCTCGGCAAAGCCGTCGGCCAGTATGGAGACGACGGCGACGCCCATCTCTGCACAATGCTCGAGCGCGGTCAGCGCGGGGTCGGCATCGAGCAGGATATAGGCGTGATCGACAGGCTCCTGGATCTCGGTGACGGAGGGCGCGGCGGGCAGGCCCATGACCTCGGCGCTGCCGGGGTTCACCGGGATGATCCGGCCCTGGTAGCCGTGCTGGCGCAGGAAGGTCATCGGGCGGGCGGTGAGTTTGCTGGGGTTGGACGATGCGCCTACGAGCGCCACCGTGCGGGGCGCGGTGAGGGCTTTCAGGAATTCTGCCTCGGGCCGTCCCATCATTCGGCGGCCATGGCCCGGGGCGCACGCTGTGAGAAGCGGCGCTCGAATACGCCCTCGGCGATGCGGTTCTTGAGGATCTCGATGGAGCCGCCGGCGATCATCCAGCCACGGGTGCGGCGCAGGGCATATTGGGCCGTGCTCTCTTCGGAGAAGCCGAGGCCTCCGAGGATCTGCACCGCCTCGTTGGCGGCGAAGAACCCGGCCTCGTTGCAGGCGAGCTTGGCGATGGCGGTATCCTGAGCCGAGGGCAGGCCTTCCTCACCGGCCACGGCGGCGCGCATCAGCAGGAGGCTTGCGGCCTCGAGCTTCACGGCCATCTCCGCGAATTTCCATTGCAGGCCCTGGAACTCGCAGAGCGCACGGCCGAACTGCTTGCGCTGTGCAGCGTGGTCGCGGGCGAGGTTGAAGGCGTGGCGACCGACCGCGAGGGCGCGGGCCGAGTTGCCCAGCCGCTCGACGTTGAAGCCCGCGATCTGCTTCTTGAAGCCACCGGCGCCGAGCAGAACGTTCTCCTTTGGTACGTAGACGTTGTCAAAGTAGAGCTGCGACCAGGTCTCGCCGTTCATGAAGGTGGAGGGCTTGCCAATGGTGAAGCCGGGGGTGCCCTTTTCGATAAGCACCGAGCCGATGCCACCGACCCCGGGGCCATAGCGGAGGTAGACCAGGAAGACCTCGGCTTCGGAGGAGTGCGTGCCGAAGATCTTGGTGCCGTTCACCCGGTAGCCGTCGCCGTCAGGGGTGGCGGAGGTGCGCAGGTCGGTCACGGCGGAGCCTGCCTCGGGTTCGGTCATGCCGAGCGAGATCAGCGCCTTTCCGGCAAGAACCCTGCCCAGATAGCGTTCCTTCTGCTCGGGCGTGGCGAACTCGGCGAAGGTGCGGACCGGCCCGAAGTTGGCAGCCTGAATCACATCGCCCGAGCGGGGGCAGACTTCTGCCACCGCCATGATCGCCAGAATCGCGTTGACCAGCCCGCCGCCGACGCCGCCATCGGCCTCGGGGATGGTGATGCCCAACAGGCCCATCCTGGCGAATTTCTCGGCCACGTCCCAAGGGTAGCTCTCGGCGTTCGCACGGGCCGAGGCGCCCTCGGCCAGCTCGGTCTCGGCAAAGCGGCGCACGGTGTTGTGGAACATCTGCTGTTCGTCGGTCAGGCGAAAATCCATCGGGCGGGCATCCAATTCACATCATCTTCAAGGCAGTCTAAACATCGCGGCACGGGACAATACCGCCATTCTGGTCGGACAAGGGAAACCTCCGCTTATGGATCGCCGCTACCGAGACCTGCCGCTCAACCCGCTGAGGGCCTTTGCCATTGCCTCTCAGCACAAGACTTTCACCTCCGCTGCACGCTACATGGGAGTGAGCCAGGTTGCCATCAGCCGCCAGATCTCGACCCTGGAGGATTACCTCGGCGTGAAGCTCTTCGTCCGGGGTGCGCGCTCTGTGAAGCTGACCGACGTGGGCCGAACTCTGGGCGGAGAGGTGAGCGTGCTCTTCGAGGAACTGGAGCGTGCGACGCACGGGGTGCTTTCAGAAGAGAGCGAGAACACCATCAAACTGAGGATCTATCCCACCTTCGCCCAGCACTGGCTTCTGCCGCGTCTCGGAGAATTCCAGGCACTCTATCCCGACTATCGATTTCGGCTGGATACCACGGTCGAGCCACTCGACTTTCGCGGTACCCATCTCGACGTGGCCATTCAGCTCGGACATGGGACGTGGCGGGATGCAAAGAGCCGCAAGCTGTTCGACGAAACCGTCGACGTCGTCTGCAGCCCCTCCTATGCGGAGGCGCGCGGCGGATTTGCAAGTGCGGACGACGTGGCGTGCGCGGAGCTGCTCCATGCCAAGTACAGGCGCAAGGAATGGGAGATCTGGTCGGCGCAGGCCGAGATGGACCTGGGTCACCTGAGCGGGCAGGAGTTCGACAGCTCGCTCCTGGTTTACCAGGCGGCAGAGCATGGCTTCGGGCTGGCTCTGGGGCAGGTGGACCTGTTGGCGCAGGAGCTGGAGGCGGGTAAGCTGATCTGCCCCTTTGGCCAGCCGGTGACGACCGGCGCAGCCTTTCACGTGATCTGGCCTACAATGAAATCGGTTTCAGCGAAAACCAAGCACTTCATCGACTGGCTCCTCGAAACCTCGGGCGAGCCGCGCGCCTTTTTCAAGAAAAAGAGGGGCGTGGCCGGGCCCGCAGGGGGCTGACCGGAGGTTTGCGGTGCATGACCTCGGGCGCGGTCAAAGCCAACCGGCGCCTGGCTTAGGGTGCGGCGAGGTCGTAGAGAGAGAACAGATGCCGCAGATGTTTCATGAGTTGGTCGGAGACCCTTGTGAGGGCGTGCCCCTGCTGCTGCTGCACGGCATGTTTGCCAGCCGGAGGATGTGGGATCTGAACCGTGCGGCACTGGCAGCGCGGTTTCCGCTTGTTCTGGTGGACCTGCCGGGGCACGGCGCCTCGCCGCCGCTCGAGCCGGGTGAAGATGCCGCGCCCGGTGCGCTGGTGACCGAGCTGGAGCGTATCCGCGCTGATCTGGGCGTAGAGCGTTGGTGCCTCTGCGGGCAGAGCTTTGGCGCAGGTGTCACCTTGCATTACGCGCTGGCGCATCCGGAACGGGTGGCGGCGCAGGCTTTCACCAACTCGCGCACCACGTTCCGCGATGCCTTCGGACCCGGAGAGACGGAGATCCGCGAGGGGCGGATCGCGCGGATCAGGGAGGGCGGGCGCGAGGCGATGGGGCGCGAGGTGTTTCACCCGCGCCATGCCAGGCGCTTTCCCGAGCCGATCAAGTCGGTGCTGGCGGAAGATGCCGACCGGATCGAGATAGAGACCTACCTGCGGCTGATCGGCGAGACGGCGCCGGCCCTCTCCCTTTACGGGCGCGACGCGGTGCCGAAAGTGCCCACGCTGCTGATCAACGGCCGGCATGAGCGGGCCTTCCAGCCCTGCCGCGACGAGCTGGCGGCAGCTTGGCCGACGATGGAGATCGCCGATATCGACGGTGGACATGCGGTGAAC
>NZ_QTNQ01000148.1 GCF_018424695.1 Vannielia litorea | reverse complement strand
TGCAAGGGGCGGTGCGCCATGAATGCGCACCCTACGGTTTGCGAAACTCGGAATGTTGCGCCCGCCGCGCCCTACTCCGCCGCCAGCCCTTCGGTGAACTGGAGCCGGGCCAGACGGGCGTAGAGGCCGCCTTGGGCGACGAGGCTGTCATGCGTGCCTTCGGCGACGATCTGCCCCTTTTCGAACACCAGGATGCGGTCGGCCTTTTTCACCGTGGCGAGGCGGTGGGCGACGATGAGGGTGGTGCGCTCTGCCGAGAGCGCCTCGACGGCCTGTTGCACCAGTTGCTCGCTTTCGGCGTCCAGCGCCGAGGTGGCCTCGTCCAGCAGCAGCACGGGCGCGTCGCGCAGGATGGCGCGGGCGATGGCGATGCGCTGTTTCTGCCCGCCGGAAAGCATGGCGCCGCGCTCGCCGACGTAGGTTTCGTAGCCCTCGGGCAGCTCGGTGATGAACTCATGCGCGGCGGCGGCGCGGGCGGCGGCCTCGACATCGGCCTGGCTCGCCTCGGGGCGGCCGAAGCGAATGTTCTCGGTGACGGTGGCGGCGAAGATCACCGGGTCTTGCGGCACCAGCGCCAGCTGGCCGCGCAGCGCTTCGCGTGTCACCGCATCGAGCCGTGTGCCATCGAGGGTGATCTCGCCCGCAGCCGGATCGTAGAAGCGCAGCAGAAGCTGGAAGATCGTGGATTTGCCCGCGCCGGAGGGGCCGACGAGGGCGACGGTTTCGCCCGGCTGCACGTTGAAGCTGACGCCCGAAAGCGCGGCCTCACCGGGACGGGTAGGATAGTGGAAGACCACGTCCTGAAAGCCGATGGCGCCGCGCGCGCGGCCCTCCAGCGGCAGCGGCTCTGCCGGGTCTGTCACGCTGTCGGTGGCGGTGAGCAGCTCGATCAGCCGTTCGGTGGCACCGGCGGCGCGTTGCAGCTCGCCCCAGATTTCCGACAGCGCGGCCACGGCGCCGGCCATGATGCCCGCGTAGATGACGAACTGAACCAACTCACCGGCGGTCATCGCGCCATCACGCACGTCGCGCGCGCCGATCCAGAGCACGCCGAGGATGCCGCAGAAGACCACGAAGATGATGATCGCCGTCATCGCCGCGCGCACGGTGATGCGCTTCTTCGCGGAGGTGAAGCTTTGCTCGGTGACCTCGCCGAAGCGGGCGCGCGAAGGGGCCTCATGGGTGAAGGCCTGAACGGTTTGCACCGCCAGCAGCGCCTCCGAGGCATTGCCAGAGGAGGCCGCGATCCAATCCTGGTTTTCGCGGGAGAGCGTGCGAAGGCGGCGGCCCAGCACGAGGATCGGGATGATGACCACGGGGATGATGCCGAGCACCATCAGCGAGAGCTTGGGCGTGGTGAAGAACATCAGCAGCAGCCCGCCGAAGAACAGCAGGATGTTGCGGAGAAACCAGCTGGCCGAGGAGCCGATGACCGAGAGGATCAGCGTGGTGTCGGTGGTGATACGGCTCAGCACCTCGCCGGTCATCAGCTTCTCGTAATAGGCCGGGCTCATGCCGATCATCCGGTCGAAGACCGATTTGCGGATGTCGGCCACCACGCGCTCGCCCAGCCGCGTCACCAGCCAGTAGCGCAGGGCGGTGCCCAGCGCGAAGATGGCGGCGATGCCGATGGCGGCGAAGAAGTAACGATCAAGCAGGGCGACGTTGGCGGTGCCGAAGTTGTCGACCACGCGGCGGGCGGCCATGGGCAGCACCAGCGAGACGCCTGCGGTGAGGATCAGCGCGCCGAGGGCGGCCAGCACCATGAGCTTGTAGGGCGCGAAATAGGGCGCGAGCGCGCGCAGCGCTCCCACGCGGCGGGAGCCGGGGCGGTCATCGGGGTTGGTCTGGGGGGCACGCGCCATGGGCTCTCCTCTTCGGGCGAAGGGAGTAACGGGCGCGCGCCGGGGCGGCAAGGGGGGCAAGTTGCCGCGCAGGGCGCGGGGTGAGCACAAACTGTGAAGTGCATCGCGGCGCGATTGGGCTTAGGATTCGGCGCAACAGGCAACCGGGGCAGGAGCATGGGCATGGCGATGCGGTGGATGATCGGGACGGGGCTGGCACTGGCGCTGGCCTCCTGCGGCGGTGGCACGCGGGTGGATGCGCCGGCGGGCGCGACGGTGCCCGCGCTGGTGCAGGGCGAACGCTCGACGGTGACCTATGTATCGGCCAGCCGGGCACCGGGCATCCCGCGCGGCTTCGGCGATGTGGACCCGCACGAATGGTCTGGCCCCTCCCCCGCAAGCTACCAGGTGCACGGCATCGACGCGGCCCGCTACCAGGGCGAGATCGACTGGACCCCCGCGCGGCAGGCGGGCGTGTCCTTTGCCTGGCTGAAGGCGACGGAGGGCGGCGACCATCTGGACCCGGGCTGGCAGCTCAATGCCGACGGCGCGCGGCGCGCTGGCGTGCCGGTTGGGGGCTATCACTTCTACTACTTCTGCACCGACGCGCGGACGCAGGCGGAATGGTTCATCCGCAACGTGCCGCGCCGCAAGGGTGACCTGCCGCCGATGCTCGACATGGAGTGGAACCACCTCTCCCCCACTTGCACCACGCGTCCGCCCGCCGAGGAGGTGCGCGCCAGCATCCGGGAGTTTTCCCGCATCGTGACGGCCCACTACGGCACCGCGCCGGTGGTTTACACCACGCCGGATTTCTACCGTCGCAACGATCTGGGCCAGCTTCGGGGCACCGAGTTTTTCCTGCGGGCGGTCACCGCGCACCCCTCCGAGCACTACCCCGAGGAGCGCTGGAGCTTCTGGCAATACAGCGGCACCGGGCTGGTGCCGGGCGTGGCGGGCAAGGTGGACCTGAACGCCTTTGCAGGCTCCCGCGCCGAGTGGCGCCGGTGGCTGGGCGCACGGTTGCAGTAGAGCACCGAGAGGCTGGCCCCGCGCGACGCAAGAGCGGCCTGCCCGATCCGGGGGCAGGTCGGCAAGTGGCCGCAGTTCAAGGTGGAGATTTTTTGGAGCGGGCGACGGGAATCGAACCCGTATCTCTTGCTTGGAAGGCAAGGGTCTTACCATTACACAACGCCCGCTCAGCAGGCCCTGTGGCTATTTCATGTGGCTTTTAGCGTCAAGCGGTATGTCGCTGACCGCTCTCTTCACTCAACGTCGACGAAGGGCGGGAAGCTGACGTTCGCCGCGCCTGCGACCAAGTTCCGGTCCGGGCGGAAGCCGTACGATACAATTACCGCGCGGCAAGCGCTGCGTATCCTGAGAAGCGGCCAGTCCTCGATCTTTGTCCGTGGAAAGGAACAGGAGAATCAACCTGCTCCATGCCAGGCGGGATTCGCCGGGGGCGAAGCTGCGGAAACGTTCGCTGCAATTGGATCGGGCGCAGCCAAGGAGGCTTTTCCGGGTGTGCGGCAGCAATGTGGAGAGTTGCGGCCGCGGCGCAATCATGCCTTGCAAGCAATGGCGAGAATGGCCTCGACGGTCTGCTGACGGATCACCTCCTGCGCCGGTTCCTCGAACAGCTCCGACCCGAAGATGGCCGAGAAAGTTGGTCGGTTCGAGACGTTGAAGAAGCTGGCCGCGCTGATCTGCCAGTGCAGGGCCACGGGATCGAGCGCGGCGCGGAACACCCCGGCTTCCTGCCCGCGGCGGCAGATGTCGGCGAGCTTGTCGATCGCGGCGACGTTCAGGTCGCGGATCACCTGGCTGACGGCGAGGTTCTCGGCGTTGTGGATGTTCTCGATCATCACCATGCGAATGAAGTCGGGATTCGCCCTGTGATGATCGAAGGTGAAGGCGACCAGCCGCGCAAGGGCCTCCTGCGGGGGCAGGTGGTCGAGGTCGAGAGAGGCCTCGCCCTCCCGGACCTCGAGATAGGCCGCCTCCAGCGCCCGTGTATACAGCCCCAGCTTGTCGCCGAAGTAATAGTAGATCATCCGCTTGGAGGTCTGGGTGCGCGAGGCGATTGTGTCGACCCGGGCGCCTGAAAATCCCCTCGCTGCGAACTCCGACAGGGCGACGGTCAGGATATCTTCCTTTACCGCCTCGGGATTCTGCGTCCAGCCCCGCCGCTCTGCATCCGTCGTCATTGCCATGCCCGCACCTTTACTGAAGCTGTAGCAGATGCCAAATGGTCCAGTTAGTACATTTTACCTTGACGAAATGTACCAAACGGAACATTTTGCCCTGAAGACATGGTGGGGAGGCCACGAGGGAATGCAGATTGACCCGGCAACAGAGGCTAAGACCGCACCCGCCGGCCCGTTCCGGATGGGCCTGGTCGGCAGCGGCATCCAGCTGTCCCGCACGCCCGCGATGCACGAGGCCGAGGCCGCCGCGCAGGGCCTGACCTGCCACTACGAGCTTCTGGACACAGACGCCGGCACCGATGGCGACCTGTCGCAGATACTGGCGCGGGCCGAGTCGGGAGGTTTTGCGGGTCTCAATGTCACCTTTCCCTACAAGCAGGCCGTCATGGCGCACCTTCACCAGTTGTCCGACGCCGCCCGCCGGGTCGGCGCGGTGAACACGGTCGTGTTTCGGGATGGCAAGCGGTTCGGCCACAACACCGACTACTGGGGCTTCTCCGAAAGCCTGCGCACCGGCCTGCCCGGGGCACCGCTGGACGAGGTGCTGCTGATCGGGGCGGGCG
>NZ_QTNQ01000147.1 GCF_018424695.1 Vannielia litorea | reverse complement strand
GCCCCGCCGTCATCGCCGCCCTCAAGCGGGTCTGGGGCAACCTCTCCCGCCACCACCTCTCCACCCTCTCCGCCGGCTGCGCCTTCTTCGGGCTGCTCGCGGTTTTCCCCGCCATCGGTGCGCTGGTGATGATGGCGGGCATCGTCATCCAACCGGCCGAACTCGCCTCGGTGCTCGATGAAATCGCCCGCGCCCTGCCCGAAGAGGCCGCCACCATCATCACCGACCAGGTCTCCAAGATCGTGACCGACGAGAACACCGCCCTCTCCGTCGCCCTCGGCCTCTCGCTCGCCATCGCCATGTTCTCCGCCTCTGCCGGCATCCGCACGCTGATGGACGGGCTGAACGCGGCCAACAGCGAGCAGGAGCAGCGCGGCATCATCCGGCTCTACCTCACCTCCATCCTGCTGACGCTGATGCTGATCCTCGGCTTCATCCTCGCGGTGGGCGTCATCGTCGCCACGCCGATCCTGCTCCAGGCCCTGCGCGTCGCGGGCTGGCTCGACTGGCTCGTGAGCACCATCCGCTGGCCGGTGTTCTCTCTCTTCATGCTCGCGGGCATCGCCCTGATCTACCGCCACGGCCCCTCCCGCGCGCCCGCCCGCTGGCGCTGGATCTCGCCCGGCGCGCTCACCGCCACGGTCATCTGGATCGCCGCCTCCATCGCCTTCTCCGCCTACGTGCGCAACTTCGGCAACTACACCGAAACCTACGGCACGCTCGGCGGCGTGGTGATCCTGCTGACATGGATGTGGCTCTCGGCCTTCATAGTGCTGCTCGGGGCCGAGCTGAACGCCGAACTCGAACGCGCCACCCAGGCCGACACCACCACCGGCCCGCCCAAACCCATGGGCGAGCGCGGCGCCCACCCCGCCGACACGGTGGTGCCGGTAGAGGCAAAAAATCGCAGGTCAGAGACCACCTGAAGCCTACATTCCTACCGCTCCGCAGGCACGGCGCCGCCCCGAAACGCAGAAGGCGCCACGGCAGAGCCTGGGGCCCCGACGCAGCGCCTTCCTGAACAGGCCGGCCTCGCGGCCTTTCTGTTCGCATGCAACCGGCCTCGCGGCCCCTGCATGAGCGGGATCACCCTTTCGGGCGTCCCCCCACCGGCTGCGGCTTGCGCCCCATCCGGCCAACGCGATGTCTCGCCCGCCGCCTTCCCGGTCCGGCCTCTATGAGACCTTTCCGTTTCGGCCGGCGCACAGCCCTTGCGAACCCGTTGCTCTCAACACGACCCGGCCCTGGGTTCCCCTTGCGGGTCCCCCGTCGCCTTGCCGCTCCAGCCCCGAAGGCCACCGCGCCCCGCTCCGGGTCTTGCGACCCCTTGCGTTAACAAAACCGTCACACTTGCGGGGTGAGTCGGGCAAGGCAAATTTAGGTCCGATCCGGAATTTCTTGGGGATAAGATGTTGGAAAGACGTGTGAATAACCTGTGCGCAACCGCCTTTTGCCCCACGATCCCAACAGCTTGCCGCGCGACCCTCCGCCACGAATTTTCCGCCCCGGATTCCCACGCCCGCGCCAAAGTGCTACCGTCCCGAAAAACAAACGCCCCGGAGCAGCCCCATGACCCGCATCACCCTGGCCCTCATCGCCCTCACCCTCCTCTCCGCCTGCGAAACCGTGAAGGGAGTCGGGAGGGACGTGACAAACACGGCGGACGCTGTGCAGAATGCGTTTTGAGCGATGGCGTGGTCGTCGTCTTTGAGCGCCCGCCCTCAAACCAACGCTTTTCCAATCTTTCGATACATCTTACAGAGGACGGTGGCCGCACCTCGATTAAGGCTCACGTTTCGGAGGTTTTTTTGACAATCGAACTTGGGCACATAGTTATTACTATTGGTTCTCTAATAGTTGCTCCGCTTATTCTGGTTTATGAAGAGCGTATCGGACATCCTGCGAGAAGGGTTCACTTTATTTCGGCGCCTCTAATGATGGCGCTCGTGCTTCTATTCATTCGTCACGACTTCCTGTCAGGTGGAATGCCCTACGTTCTATTAGAAAACGTTGGTGCCCCCTATCAATCTTGGCTGAATACTAGAAAGCCAGTTGTCCTTTTTGAATTCTAAAAGTTAGTGTTCCCGAAATCGGGAGAATGCCACAATGAAATTTTCGCGTTGGGGCCTTAGGCGGACCACACCAACAGTAGTTCATTCACGATCTCGTCTTCGGGCCTTCCCAGCAAGACAGAAAACTTCTCGATTAATTCTCCATAGCTATCGGCTTCATGCTCATACTCGTCCAACATAAAGGAAAAGTAAGAGCCTGAGAGTGTATCAGAACCTGGTTGATAGGCTTTTAGGCGACGAACGGGAATGAGCCGGTCAGAAGTCCGAAGCTCGTATTTCTCTACAATTATGTCAGATTTCATAGTTTCCTTCAGTTTCGCCGTTTAATGACAATACTCAATGACCTGCCGCAGGGTGAGCGAAGCCTGCCGTACCGTCAACGGTTGTTACTACTTGCTCTACCGGTACTCCAACTCTTGACCCCTACCCTCCCATTCCCTCAAACTCCTTCCATCCCCACAGGGAGGCACGTCACGCCCGAAGCAATCGGGAACATGATCTAGACCGCCATCAAGGCCCCGGAAGCAGCCTCACTCCACCGCCACCCCCGGCACTTCCTTCGCCAGCAGCCTGGCCACCGAGATATCCTCGTCTAGCCCTTTCCAGTGCAGCCCGAAGGGTGAAATCTCCACCGCCGCCCGCTCTTCCGCACTCGCCCCGAGCAACCGAGGCAACCACGCCAGCGGCACGCCAATGGTGCGCCCGTCCTCCAGCGCCACCCACATCGCGTCGTCGTCGAAGTTTACAGAAGTTGCGCGAGCCATGTCTGTAGGGTGGGTGAAACCCACCAGTCGGTCAACGGTGGGTTTCACCCACCCTACAAGCAATGATCCCCGGTGTGGGCACGCAGTTTTCTACGAAAACCGCTTCCGCCCACCCGCTCTAAAAATGGACAGCCTAGCTGTCCATTTTTAGAGCGCTAATAAACGCCTCCTGCGGGATATCCACCTTCCCGAACTGGCGCATCTTCTTCTTGCCGGCCTTCTGCTTCTCCAGCAGCTTCTTCTTCCGGGTCGCGTCGCCGCCGTAGCACTTCGCCGTCACGTCCTTCCGGAGCGCACTCAACGTCTCCCGCGCAATCACCTTGCCGCCGATGGCCGCCTGGATCGGGATCTTGAACATGTGGCGCGGGATCAGGTCTTTCAGCTTTTCGCACATCGCCCGCCCGCGCATCTCGGCCCGGTCGCGGTGCACCATCATGCTCAAGGCGTCCACCGGCTCGTCGTTCACCAGCACCGACATCTTCACCAGGTTGTCCTGCCGGTAGCCCGTCATCTGGTAGTCGAACGAGGCATAGCCCTTGGTGATGCTCTTCAGCCGGTCGTAGAAGTCGAACACCACCTCGTTCAGCGGCAGATCATAGACCACCATCGCCCGGCCACCCACATAGGTCAGGTCCAGCTGGATGCCCCGCCGCTCCTGGCAGAGCTTCAGCACGTCGCCAAGGTAGTCGTCGGGCACCAGGATCGTCGCCTTGATCCGCGGCTCCTCCACGTGGTCCACGTAGGTGAGGTCTGGCATGTCGGCGGGGTTGTGAAGCTCCTTCATCTCCCCGTCCTTCATGTAGAGGTGGTAGACCACCGAAGGCGCCGTGGTGATGAGCTCGATGTCATACTCGCGCTCGATCCGGTCGCGGATCACTTCGAGATGCAGCAGGCCAAGGAAGCCGCAGCGGAAGCCGAAGCCCAGCGCGGCGCTCGTCTCCATCTCGTAGGAAAAGCTCGCGTCGTTCAGCGCCAGCTTCTCGATCGCATCGCGCAGGTCTTCGAACTCCGCTGAATCCACCGGGAAGAGGCCGCAGAACACCACCGGCACCGAGGGCTTGAAGCCCGGCAGCGCCTTGTCGCAGGGTTTCTTGTCATGGGTGATCGTGTCGCCCACCTTGGTGTCGCGCACCTGCTTGATTGAGGCGGTGAACACGCCAATCTCCCCCGGCCCCAGCTCGGCAATGTCCTTCATCGCGGGCCGCAACACCGAGAGCCTGTCGAGCTTGTAGGTCGCCCCGGTCTTCATCATCTTGATCTGGTCGCCCTTGCGGATGACCCCGTCCATCACCCGGATCAGCACCACGACGCCGAGGTAGATGTCGTACCAAGAATCCACCAGCATCGCCTTCAGCGGCGCGTCGCGGGTGCCCTGGGGGGCAGGCAGGCGCTGCACGATGGCCTCCAGCACTTCGGGGATGCCGAGGCCGGTCTTGGCGCTGATTTCCACCGCCTCGGAGGCGTCGATCCCGATTACGTCCTCGATCTGCTCCTTCACCCGCTCCGGCTCGGAGGCGGGCAGGTCGATCTTGTTGAGGACCGGCACGATCTCATGGTCGGCATCAATCGCCTGGTAGACATTGGCCAGCGTCTGCGCCTCCACCCCTTGCGTGGAATCCACCACCAGCAGCGAGCCTTCCACGGCTTGCATGGAGCGGCTGACCTCATAGGCAAAGTCCACGTGGCCCGGCGTGTCGATCAGGTTCAGCACATAGGTCTCGCCATCCTGCGCCGGATACTCGATACGCACCGAGTTGGCCTTGATCGTGATGCCTCGCTCGCGCTCGATGTCCATCGCGTCGAGCATCTGCTCCTTCATGTCGCGTTCGGCCACCGTCCCGGTGAGCTGGATCAGCCGGTCGGCGAGGGTTGATTTCCCGTGGTCGATATGGGCGACGATGGAGAAGTTGCGGATGTGCTTGAGATCGGTCATCCGGCTCATATGCTGGGGTTTCCGCGCCCCGTCAAGCGGGCGCGAGGGGGCTGGAAGCGATGTGATGCCGCCGCAGTATCCGGCGCCACGGCCGGCCCGCCCCCCGGGCCCGCTGCGGCGCGGCGGCCCTGCGCGCTCCGCGCGCGTCCGGCCACCGCTAACCGCCCGTTAACCGCCCCGCCCTATGG
>NZ_QTNQ01000146.1 GCF_018424695.1 Vannielia litorea | reverse complement strand
CTCTTGCGTGGTAGCGCCTCGCCATGCGCGGCGCTACCACGCAAGAGGGCGCCCCGTTTGGGACGCCCTTTCTCGGCGCTCGGCCCTTGGCGCGCGTGCTAAACGGCGGCCTTTTTCATCTCGTCGATGTAGATTTCGCGCAGCCGCGTGGCCACCGGGCCCGGTGTGCCCGCGCCCACCGCGGTGCGGTCGATCTCGACCACCGGCATCACGAAGGCCGAGGCGGAGGTGACGAAGGCTTCATCGGCCCCCTGCGCCTCTTCGATGGTGAAGGGCCGCTCCTCCACCTTCATCTGCGCCTCGCGGGCAAACCGCAGCACGGCGGCGCGGGTGATCCCGTGCAGGATCTCGGTGCCGAGGTGGCGGGTGATGATGGTGCCGTCCTTGACGATATAGGCATTGTTCGAGGTGCCTTCGGTCACCGCGCCATCCTCGACCATCCAGGCATCATCCGCGCCCGCCTTCTTCGCCGCCATCTTGCCCATCGAGGGGTACAGGAGTTGCACCGTCTTGATGTCCCGCCGCCCCCAGCGCTCGTCCGGGATCGACACCACGCGAATGCCCTTGCCCGCCACGGGGCTCTCGGCGATCACCTTTTCCTGGTGGAACAGTACCAGCGAGGGCGCCGTGCCCTCGGGCGGAAAGGCAAAATCCCGGTCCGCCGCGCCGCGCGTCACCTGGAGGTAGATCATCCCCTCTTCCAGACCGTTCTTCGCAATCAGCTCGCGGTGAATGCCCAGCAGCTCCTCCTCGGTGCAGGGCGGCGTCATCTCCAACTCCCCCATCGACCGCCAGAGCCGCTTGGCGTGGCCGTCGAAATCCACCAGCTTGCCGCCCAGAACGGTCGTCACCTCATAAACGCCATCGGCAAAGAGGAACCCCCGGTCGAAGACCGAAACCTTGGCCTCCTCTTCCGGCAGATACTCTCCGTTCACATAGACGATCCGGCTCATGTTTCTTCTCCTTTGCCTCTCGGCGCTTCATCCTTCGCGTGCGCCGCCCCGTCAAGCCGCTCGTCGACCGCGCCGCGATCTCTTCGCATGGGCACCACCCCGCGAAGACGCCTCGAAGGGCGGATGAGCGGCGCCGTCTAACCCCTGATCCACCCGGTCTCCACCGCGCGCGCCCAGTCCTCGCGCCCGTAGCCCCGCGCTGCCGCAGCCATGCGCGCGGTGTCATAACCCGTCTCGCGCAGTTCCACCGCCCAGCCGTCGCCCGCGCGCTCCACCACCGCCCAGCGGGCCTCGGGCGCGCCGTTCTGCACCGCGTGGGGGGCGGGCTCGGCATCTTCATAGGCCGGGCAGCCGACCGAGCCGGGATTCACCACCAGCGTGCCGCCGACCTCCATCACTCGGGGCAGGTGCGAGTGGCCGCAGAGCACCAGACTGGCCTCGATATCTTCAAGGTCGCCCGCCACAGCCGCCGTAGGCCGCTCGGCCACGCCATCGCCGTCGATCACTTCCATCAGGTATTCATCGTCCCGCGCGGGCCGGGCGTGGCAGGCAAACACCGCCTCTCCCAGCCAGGCCGTCACCGGAAGGGCGGCAAGCCAGTCCATCTCGGTGGGGCCAATCGCCTCCCGGCTCACCCGGTCGGTCGCGCTCATCTGTTCTAGCGGGTCGTCCAGCAGGTAACGGTCATGGTTGCCCCGGATGCACACCATGCCGGACCGCGCCATGAGCTGCGCTGCCACGCCCGCCGGGTCCATCGGGCCGCTCAGATGGTCTCCAAGGTTGACGATGAAGCCCATGCCCTCGCCGTCGATCTCCGCGAGCACCGCTACCAGCGCATCGGCATTGCCGTGAATATCGGCAATCACCGCAAATCGCCCCGGCGGCGCGGGCAGATGCACGGCGGGCAGGCTCATCCCCAGAGCGCGGCCTGGCTGGGGTGCACGCCGCGCCCGTCATAGGCCAGCGGCGGCATCCGGTCTTCGGCCAGCAGGAGCGGCCCGTCGAGGTCGGTGAAGCCCACGCCCTGGGCCACCAGCACGGCGGGCGCCATGCCGAGGCTCGTGCCCACCATGCAGCCCACCATGATTCCGTAGCCCTCGGCCATCGCCGCCCGCTTCAGCGCCAGCGCCTCGGTCAGCCCGCCGGTCTTGTCGAGCTTGATGTTGATCACGTCATACTTGCCCTTCAGCTTCTTCAGGCTCGACAGATCATGGCAGCTCTCGTCGGCGCAGATCGGCACCGGTTTGATGAGGCCCACAAGGCTCTCGTCCTGATCGGCAGGCACCGGCTGCTCCACCAGCCCCACGTCGAGGCGCAGGAGGTAGGGGGCCAGCTCGCTGTAGATCTCCGCCGACCAGCCCTCGTTGGCGTCCACGATCAGCCGCGAGCGCGGAGCACCCCGGCGCACGGCTTCCAGCCGGGGCATATCTTCCGGGGTGCCGAGCTTGATCTTCAGCAGCGGGCGATGGGCGTTCTCCCGCGCGGCCATCTCCATCTTCTCCGGCTCGTCGAGCGAGAGCGTGTAGGCGCAGATCTCGGGGCCGGGCTGGGGCAGGCTGGCGAGCGCCCAGACGCGCTCGCCGCGCTGCTTGGCCTCCAGATCCCAGAGCGCGCAATCCACCGCATTGCGGGCGGCGCCTGCGGGCAGCAGCTTCATCAGATCGGCGCGGCTCACCTTCTCGGGCAGGCTCCTGACCTGGTCGATCACGCTGGAAAGGCTCTCGCCATAGCGCGCGTAGGGCACGCATTCGCCCCGGCCGATTGCGCCACCCTTGCGGATCTCCACCGTCACCACATCGGCGGCCACCTTGGTGCCGCGCGAGATGGTGAAGGGCACCTTGAGCGCAAACTGCTCTGACGTTGCCGTGATTTCCATGAAGGGCCTCCGAGTTCTGCGTCCGGTCAGGTTAACGCAGGTTTTCTGCAAGTGCGATATGCATGGGGTGTGTATGGCCCGTGCATGGGGTGTGCATGTGCGGGATTTCACACAGGCCCAAGGCCTTACCGCACCGTTCTGCGCTGCGCTCTGGTGCCTTGCGGACGCGTCGGGCGGGCACTCCTCCCCACTACCCGCTCACCCCTTGGGTGCCGGAAGGGCATCCACCAGCCGGCCCGCGCCCTGGCGGAACGGGTCCACCGTGGGCAGGCCCATGCGCGCTTCCACTTCCGCCAGATAGGCCTCGGCCTCCGCCTCGCTCATGTGCTGGGTGTTGATCGAAATGCCGATCACCTCCACGCTTGGGTTCACCACCCGCGCCATCGTCAACGACACGTCGCGCAGCGCCTCCAGCGTCGGCAGCTCGTAGCCCGGCAGGCCGCGCATGTGGGGCCGCGTCGGCTCGTGGCAGAGCACCAGCGCATCCGGCGCGCCGCCATGCACCAGCGCCAGCGTCACGCCGCTGTAGCTGGGGTGAAACAGGCTGCCCTGACCCTCGATCATGTCCCAGTGATCGGCATCGTTGTCGGGCGTCAGCCACTCGATGGAGCCGGCCATGAAATCGGCGATCACCGCATCGAGCGGCACGCCGTTTCCGGTGATCAGGATTCCGGTCTGCCCGGTGGCCCGGAAGCTTGATTTCATTCCTCTTTTCTTGGCCTCGGCGTCCATCGCGATGGTGGTGTACATCTTGCCCACCGAGCAATCGGTGCCCACCGCCAGCAGGCGCATGCCGCTGCGCTTCTCGCCGCTGGCGATCGGGTATTTCACCGACGGGATTCGCACGTCATGCAACTGCCGCCCGTGCTCTTCGGCCAGGGCTACAAGGGTCGGCTCGTGCTTGAGCAGGTTGTGCAGGCCGGAGGCCAGATCGAGCCCGGCGATCAGCGCCTTCTCCAGCACGTCCATCCAGGTCTGGCTGATGGTGCCGCCCCGGTTGGCGACGCCGATTACCAGCGTCTTGGCACCCGCGGCCACGGCCTCGTCGATGGTCATGTCGGTGAGCTTCATGTCAGCCTTGCAGCCGTCGAGGCGCAGCTGTCCCACCGCGTTGTCGGGCCGCCAGTCCTTGATGCCCTGGGCCACCTTTGCGGCGAGCGCGTCGGGGGCGTCTCCGAGGAAGAGAAGATACGGCGTTTCGATCATCTGGGCAGCTCCTGTTGGTGTTGGCGGCAGCCTAGCGGGTGCGGCGAGGGATTTCTTGCCAATCTCACCGGGGTGGCTGGTTGCGCGCGCGAAAATCTTCGAGCAAGCCAGGCCCTTGCGCCAAATTCTTGCCCGTTGCCTGCAAATGAGGCCAAATTCACCTCGATGCTATTCCGGCGTGCAGGGGGCACCCTCGGGCGCGGTGTCGCTCATGAAGGCGGCGTGTTTGGGGCCGTAAACCTCACGCACCACCCGCGCGTCCCAGGCGTCTCCCCAGATCGCGAGGCCAAGCGCAGGGTCATACTCCAGCACCCGCTCGCCGCTCTCCGCCGTACTGGCGTAGCTGTAGCCGAACCGCTTGACCAGTCGCCGTTGACCAGAGGCCAGCTCGCGCCGGTCCTCGCCCAGCGCCTCGATCTTCAGGTCGAAAGCATCGACCATCGCGGGCGCGTCGCTGCCCGTCATCCGGCGGCTGCGCTCGGCCTTCACCTCGCGGCTCTCGCCCGCGCCCAGGGCGGCCAGCGCGCTGAAGTCCCCCTGCATCTCCTGAAGCATCGCGCCCCTGCGCCAGCGCACCATCTCGACGCCGGCCCATTCCTCCTCGCCCAGGAATTTGCCGCCAAGATACACGTCCACCCGCTGCGGACCCTCTTCACCGTCGCAGCGCAGCACCTGCAGCATCTCGCAATTGGCCCGCAGCGCGGTGTTCTGCACCGTGCAGCCCGACTGCACGCCGACGGTCCCGGCACAAGCGGTGCCCGCGGTGCACAGGACGACGGCGGAAAGCATGAAATATCGCATGAAAAATCCTCCTATGAATGGCCCGAGTATGCGGCAAGATGTGCCTCCGGGCCAGCCACCATTGCTGCACCTGCGAAATGGACTTGCGAGTGGCAGCGCAATAATCTACCACCCACGGCGAGAAACGCGAAATATCCTTGCCCGGAGACCTGCCATGTCCTTCCGCCTCCAGCCCGCCCCGCCCGCACGCCCCAACCGCTGCCAGCTATTCGGCCCGGGCTCCCGC
>NZ_QTNQ01000145.1 GCF_018424695.1 Vannielia litorea | reverse complement strand
CACCGGCACCCCGCCGCGTGCCACCGCCAGCCCCTCTGTGGCCAGAAGGCTCAAACGCCGCCCACCGGAATCAGCGCCGCGGCCACCCGCCGGCCCTCGCTGAGCAGCACATTGTAGCTGCGCGCTGCCGTGGGCGAGGCCATCACATCCAGCCCCTGTCCGGTCAGCTCCACGGCCTCGCGCAGGGCGCGCGGCACCGGGGCAATCTCGCCGCCCATGCCCAGAAACAGCACATCCACGCGCCCGGCCATCTCCACCAGCGCGGCGGCATCCTCCAGCCCGGCCCAGTCATGCAGCCCGCCGGGGCCGATGAGCACCGGGCCGTGAATGACCTCGCCGCCCACGCGCCAGAAGCCCGGCCCGTAACCTTCAACCGGCATCTCGCCCCTGAATTCCACTTCGTTGATCCGCATGGGGCCTTAATCGCCAAAGATCGGCAGCCCCGCAAGGGCCGACGCAATGAAGACGGCATAGGCCACCGCGCGATAGAGCCGCGCCCTGGCCGGGTCGAACAGCGCCTGCCCGGCAAGGTTGCCCGCCACATAGGAGGGGATCAGCAGTATTCCGAGCGCGATCCCCGGCCATTCCAGCACACCCCGGAGCGCAAAGACCACGCCCAGCATCGCCACGAAGGTGAGCATGAACAGCAGCGTCGTCGCCCGCACCCGCTCGGGCCGGTATTGCCCGCCAAGATAGGCCAGCACCACCGGCGGGCCGGGCATGCCGACGAAGCCGCCCAGAAAGCCCGAGGCCGCGCCCACCCCGGCCAGCCCCCTGGGGCCAAACTCCACATGGTGCCGCCAACCCGAAATGAGCAGTGCCACCAGCGCCAGCGCAAGGCCCGACACGCCCCAGCGAAACACCGCAGGGTCGGAGGCGGTCAGCGCATAAGTGCCCAGCGGCAGCGTCACCACGCAGCCCGCCAGCATCCAGCCAAGGTCACGCCCGCGCACATCCCGGATCGCCCGCGGCAGCACCGGGGCCGAGCCCGCCACATCCACGGCAATGACAGCGGCCAGCACCCAGAGCGGGTCCAGAAAGATCGAGGCCAGCGGAATAAACACCATGCCGGTGCCAAAGCCCGCAAAGCCGCGCACCAGCCCGGCCACCCCGATGATCGCCACCAGCCACCAGAAGCCTTCAACGCCCCACGCCGCCTCAAAGGCCGACATCATCGCGCCCCCCTCACCATACCGGCAGGCTCATTGCCACCGCGAGGCCGATCAGCCCATAGGCCACCCGCCGGTAAAGCGCCTCCATCTGCGGGCGAAACAGCGCCTGCCCCGTCAGCGCCCCCACCGCGTAAACCGGCACCACCAGCAGCGCGAGCCACAGCGCCTCCACCCGGAGAAGCCCCTGAATCCACAGCGCGGGCAAAAGCAGCATGGAAAGCAGCGTCAGAAAGGCAATCGTCGAGGCACGCACCTCCGCCGCGCTCCCCTGCCCGCTCAGCTTGAACAGGATCATAACGGGGCCCGTCAGCCCCGTCGCGCCGCCAAGCGCCCCCGAGGCAGCGCCCACGCCCAGCAGCGCGCCGCGCGTGTCCTCCGTCTTGCGCCGCCAGCCCGCAACCAGTGCGCAGAGCGTCACCGCGGCCACCCCGCAGATGCCCCAGCGCATCAGCGCCGGGTCCACCACTTTCAGAAGGTAGGTGCCCAGCGGCAGCCCGATGATCGAGGCCGCGAGCAGCACGCCGGTATCCCGTTTGTCCGCCAGCCTCAGCGCCCGCGGCAGCACCGTCACCACGCTGGCCAGCCCCATGCAGGCCTCCAGCGTCACCGCCTCCACCGGCCCCACCCGGGCGGCGGCCACCGGCATGAAGATCAGCGCCGCGCCGAACCCCGCAAACCCATAGGCCAACCCGGCCGCCAGTGCAGCCACCAGCAGCCAGCCAACGCCCGGCACCGCCAGAGCGGCAGCGAGCGCGTCAGGCATCCGAGGTGGAAAACTGCGTGCCGCCCGGCCCGTCGGTGGGCTTGCTCCAGTCGCGCTTGGTGCCCAGCATCAGAACCACGTTCTTGGCCACATACACCGACGAATAAGTGCCGACGACCACGCCCCACGTAATGGCAAAGACAAAGCCCCGGATCACGTCGCCGCCCAAAACCAGCAGCGCGATCAGCGCAATCAACGTGGTGCCGGATGTCATCACCGTCCGGCTCAGCGTCTCGTTCACCGACAGGTTCATCACGTCCTGCAGGGCCATCTTCTTGTACTTGATAAGGTTCTCCCGAACCCGGTCGAAGATCACCACGGTGTCGTTGATCGAGTAGCCCACAATGGTCAGCAGCGCGGCGATGGTGGCGAGGTCGAACTTGATCTGGAGCACCGAAAAGAGGCCGATCGTCAGCAGCACGTCATGAAACAGCGCCACAACCGCACCAAGGCTGAACTGCCACTCGAAGCGCAGCCAGATATAAACCATGATCGCCCCGAGCGCGGCCAGCACCGCCAGAACGGCGCTCTGCACCAGCTCGCCGCTCACCTTGGGGCCCACGCTCTCGACCGAGGTAAACCGAATGCTCTCATCCACCCCCTGAAGCGCGGCCTCGACATTGGCGACCATCTCGTTTCCGGCGCTCTCCTCGCCCTCCTGGGCCTGAATGCGCAGCATCGCCACATGCTCGTCTTCGGCAAAGGTCGGGTCATAAACCTCCGAAATCGCCACATCGCCCAGCTCCAGCGGCTGAAGGGCATCGCGGTAGGCGGCCACATCCACTGGCTGGCTGCTCTCGGTCCGGATCGTGGTGCCGCCCTGAAAGTCGATCCCGAAGTTCAGGCCCATGGCCACCCAGGCCACGACCGACAGCACCATCAGCACCATCGAGGCGCCAAAGGTCACCTTGCGGGCGGCGAAGAAGTTGATGTTGGTTTCGGCGGGGACAAGTCTCAAACGCATCGGTCTACACCTCAATCGTCTTGGGCCGCGCCCGCTCGAACCAGATCACGATCATCAACCGCGTCACGTAGATCGCGGTGAACACAGAGGTGATGATCCCAAGCGCCAGCGTCACCGAGAAGCCCCGCACCGGGCCGGAGCCGAGCACGAAGAGGATCGCGGCGGTGATGAAGGTGGTGATGTTGGCGTCGATGATCGCACTCAGGGCCTTCTCGTAGCCCAGCGAAATGGCACGGCTCGGCCCCTTCGCGGTTTTCAGCTCCTCGCGTATTCGCTCGAACACCAGCACATTGGCATCCACCGCCATGCCGATGGTCAGCACGATCCCGGCGATGCCCGGCAGCGTCAGCGTGGCACCGATGGTGCTGAGCAGGCCAAAGATCAGCCCCACGTTGATGAGCAGCGCGATATTGGCGAAAATCCCGAACAGCCCGTAACTGAGCGCCATGAAG
Organism: Vannielia litorea; assembly: GCF_018424695.1. GTDB lineage: Bacteria > Pseudomonadota > Alphaproteobacteria > Rhodobacterales > Rhodobacteraceae > Vannielia > Vannielia litorea_A. The sequence goes on along the minus strand of NZ_QTNQ01000145.1, from coordinate 1,738 downwards.
ATAAGCACGGCGGCAAAGGCCACGATACAGGCAATCGTGCCCGCCCGGATGCTGTCGGCCCCCAGCTCGGGGCCAATTGTGCGTTCCTGCAAGAAATCCATGCCCGCAGGCAGCGCACCCGCGCGCAGCAACACCGCAAGGTCAGAGCTTTCCTGCACCGTGAAACTGCCCGAAATGATGCCAGTGCCGCCCGGGATATGCTGCCGGATCACCGGGGCGCTGATCACCTCGCCATCCAGCACGATGGCAAAAGGGCTGCCCACGTTCTCGGCGGTATAATCACCGAACTTGCGCGCGCCGGAGGCGTTAAAGCGGAAGTTCACCGCAGGCTGCCCGTTCTGGTCGAAGTCGGGCTGCGCATCCACCAGCTCTTCGCCGCTCACCACCGGGCTTTCCTCGAGCACGTAGAACACGCCCTCTTCGGTGGGGTCGGCGCTTGGCAGGGTGATGGTGCGGCCGGTCGCATCGGCCTGCGCGTTCGACACCCGCTGCACCACCGGATGGAAGGTCAGCTTCGCGGTGGTGCCGATCAGGTCTTTCAACTCCTGCGCCGAGCCGATGCCCGGCACCTGAATGATGATCCGGTCCGCGCCCTGCCGCTGGATCGTCGGCTCGCGCGTGCCCACCTCGTCCACCCGGCGGCGGATGATCTCGAGGCTCTGCTGCACCGTGCGCTGGTCGCTCAGCTCCCGCTCGGCCTCGCTGAGCTGCACCACCAGCACATCGCCCTCGGCGCTCACGTCAATGTCGGTCGCGCCCGGGTAGCTGAGCGAAACGACCTGCCGCGCCAGCCCGCGCACGATGTCCATCGCCGCCGCCATCTGATCGGCGTTCTGGATGCGGATGCGCATCTGGTCTTCCGGGCCGTCCACCCGGCGGATGGTGCCAATGGTGCCCCGCGCATCGCGCAGCGCATTGCGCACCTCGGGCCACATCGCCGTCATCCGGTCGGCATAAACCTCTTCCACCCGCACGCGGCCCAGCAGGTGGGCGCCGCCCCGCAGGTCGAGCCCGAGGTTGACGAGGTTGTTCGGCAGGTATCCCGGCCAGCTGGCGGCATCGGCCTCAAGCTCGGGCGTCGCGCCCGTGGTCTCGATCGCCGCCACCGCATCGTTGTGGCTCTCCACGCGGGAGTAGAAGGCATTGGGCATCGCCGCCAGCAGCCCCGCGGCCACCAGCAGCCAGATCACCAGCCGGTTGAAAAAGGTTATCTGAAGCATCCTGCCCCCGCCGAGAGTTGCCCGCGGCCTGCCTTACGACTTTGCGTCGGCAGCCGGTTCGGTCTTGTTGAGCACCTGTGCCACGGTCGCCTTGACCACCCGCACCTTGACGCCCTCGGCAATCTCGACTTCCACTTCCTGGTCGTCGCGCACCTTGGTCACCTTGCCGACGATCCCGCCCTGGGTGATCACCTGGTCGCCCCGGCGCAGCGCCGCCACCATCGCCTGATGGTCCTTCAGCTTCTTCTGCTGCGGACGGATGAGGAGGAAGTACATGATCCCGAAGATCAGGATCAGCGGAATGATGGATTCAAAGCCCTGCATGGAGGCTCCTTGTTGTTCTTGTGTCCTGTCCGCGCACATGGCCCGGGCGTTTCGGCGCGCACCCTATGGCCCGCTCTGGGGCGATGCAAGCGCGTGGGGTGGCAGATAAGGACGATTTGCCCGGAAGGCCAGAGGCGGAGGTGAAAGTGTCGCGGCGGCATCCGTGGGTCTGAACGTATCTCACCTCCCCCGCC
>NZ_QTNQ01000144.1 GCF_018424695.1 Vannielia litorea | reverse complement strand
GCGGTCGAGGTCGTCGGGCGCCAGGCCCTCGGCGGCCCGCGTGATCGCGGTGTCAAGCACCGCGCGGCCCATGAGTGTGGCGCTGTAGAGGTCCACCGCCTTGTGTTGCAGCGCCTGGAACTGCCCCAGGCTCTGGCCGAACTGCCGCCGGGTCCGCAGGTGCTCCAGCGTGATATCCTGCATCACCTCAGCATGGGCTAAGAGCTCGGCGCCGACCACCAGCCGACCCTCGGCCAGCACCTGTCGCAGGGCGGCCGACACCGCCGGCCCCTCAGCCAGGGCTTCGGCTTGTGTCGCTTCCAGCACACGCGTGCCGCGTGGATGTCCGTCGACCCGAAGCTGCTCCGCCGCCGTGCCGGGCAGCGCGAACAGCGCCTCGCCCGCCAGCACGAGGTGCAGCTCCGCCGGAGGTACCTGCCAAAGGGTGCCGCTCAGCCGCCCGCTGTCGGCCCGCACCGCGCCCGGCGCGAGTGAAACCAGCCGTCCCTCCGCCAGCGCCTGTATCGGGGAGCTGCCCGGCGCAGCCAGCGCCAACAGCCGCGTCGCAAGGTAGGTTGCAGCCACCGGCTCGGCACGACAGGCACGGGCCAGCCCCCCCGCGATCAGCGCTGCCGCATCGACGCCGAAGCCGAGGCCCCCGGCCTCCTCAGGCAGCGCGCAGGTCAGCCAGCCTTGGGCATGCAGCGCCGCCACCGGCTCGGCCGGCGCTGGCCCGCGGGCATGGCCTGCCACGCTCTCGGCGATCATCCGGGCCGTCTCGGCATCCAGCGCCATCATCGCGCGGCCTCCCGGCCCAGCCCCAGCACACGTCGGGCCAGGATATTGCGATGAATCTCGTTGGCCCCCGAGAAGATCGCCGGCGCCCGGCTTTCGAACCAGGTGAATGCAGGAGCGGGCTGGCCGGGCTCAGGGCTCACATCAACAACACCGCCCTGCCCCGCTGCCTCCAGCGTCCATTCACTGATCCGCTGAAAGGTTTCAGTCGCAGTGATCTTGAGCACCGACACTTCGGTGCCGACATGCCCCTCGGTGCTCACCAGATCGGCGAAGCTGCGGTAGAGATCCTGCCCGTCCAGCACGTCGAACTCCGCCTGCACCAGCCGATCCCGCCACAGCCCGTCGCCCTCCAGCCCGGCGGCTTCCACCGTGGCCACCAGCTCGCCCAGCGCCTTGCGCGCCCGGCGCGGCGAACCGGCCCAGATGCGCTCGAAGCCGAGCAGCGAGCGGGCCACCTTCCAGCCGTCGTCCACCGCGCCTAGGATGCACTCCGTCCCCACCGTCACCCCGTCGAAAAAGACCTCGCAGAAGTCATCCTCGCCGCCGAGGTTCCGGATCGGGCGCACGGTGAGTCCGGGCGTTGCCATGTCGACCAGCACGAAAGTTATGCCGTGCTGCTTGGGCCCGTCCCTTGAGGTGCGCACGAGGCAGAAGCAGTGCGTGGCGTGATGGGCCGAGGTGGTCCAGATTTTCTGGCCGGTGATGGTGATGTGGTCGCCCTCGATAAATCCCGCGCAACGCAGTGATGCGAGGTCGGAGCCCGCACCCGGCTCGGAGTAGCCCTGGCACCAGATCTGCTCGCCCGCCGCGATCTTCGGCAGGTACTCGGCCTTTTGCGCCTCTGTCCCGAAGGCGATGATCGCCGGGCCGAGGTTGCGCACGCCGCTGTCATGCAGCCAGGGAGTTCCTGCCGCCTCCATCTCTTCAATGTACACAAGGTGCCGCTCCGGGGTCAGCGCCATGCCGCCCAGCTCGGCGGGCCAACCCGGCGCGATCATCCCCGCCGCATGCAGCGCCTTGTACCAGGGCATGGTCACCGCCGGGGGCTGGCGCAGCCGCAAGTGGCGCAGTGTCTTGGGGCAGTTCTCCGCAATGAACCCGCGCAGGTGGGCGCGGAAGTCCGCCTCCGCCATAGCGTTCCAGTCACAGCTCATGCGGGCACCATATAGTCGGGCGCGTCATGACCTTCGCCCAACAGGCAGCGCCCGGCGTCCAGCACCGTCACATCCCGCGCCTCGACCCGGGCACGGAAACGGCAGAGGCCGTCCTCCCGCCAGATCTCGAACCGCACCGTCTCGCCCGGGACCACCGGGCGGGAGAACCGCGCCTCGACTGAGCGGAGCCGGGTCTGGTCATAGTCCAGCACGCCCTGCAGCACCGCCCGTGCCGCCAGCCCCCAGGTGCAGAGCCCGTGCAGGATCGGCCGGTCGAAGCCGGCCTTCGCGGCATAGGCGGGCTCGATGTGCAGCGGGTTGCGATCGTTGTTTAGCCGGTAGAGCACCGCCGCCTCGGGCCGGGTCTCGATATCCACCACCACGTCGGGCGCGCGCCCGGGCAACGGCTCGGCCACCGGCGCGATGCCGAACTCCCGGCCGAAGCCGCCGTCGGCCCGGCAGAAGCTGCTGTGCAGGATGCTGGCCACCGCCGCGCCGGTGGCACGGTCATACATCGTCCGTGCCGCGTGGATCAGCGCGCCCTTCTGGCCCTTGTCTTGCACCGCCTGCACCCGAGCCCTCGCCACGAGGTCGCCCTCGGGCGCCAGAGGCTGATGCAGAAACACCCGCTGCTCGCCATGCACGACCTTGTTCAGCGTCACCCCCAGCTCCGGGGCCGCCGTCCAGCGGCCCGGATGGCAGAGGATCGCGGCAAACGTCGGCACCGCGGCGAGATCCTTTTCGTAGACGAACCGGAGCTGACCCGAGCACATCGGATCCTGCCCGAATCCAAGCGTGGCAGCGTAGAGCATGGATTGGTCGGCCAGGTAGCGCTGCTCCAGCAGCGGAAACTCCCAGCCCTCAAGCGCATCGACGTTGAGCATCGGATCAGATCGCCTCCCAGGGAAACACGTCTTTCGTCCGCTCCGCCGGGGTGAAGGCCGACTTCAGCGCACCGGGGAGCTGCGCGGAGAGCTTCTCCACAGTCCAGCCGTCGCCACGGTGCAGGGTGCGGATCGGGCGCGGCTGGTTGTAAAGGTAGACCTCGTTGCCACGCGCCCCGAAGATCTGGCCGGTCACCTCCTTCGCCCCGTCGGAGCACAGGAAGGCCGCGAGGGGGGCGATAAGCTCGGCGCTGGTGCTCTGGCGGCGCTTCTCCAACTCCTCCTCGGACCGGCCCGGAACGCTCTCGATCATCCGGCTGAAGGCGTGAGGCGCAATGCAGTTGGAGCGCACCCCGAAGCGAGCCATGTCGAGCGAGATGCCGCGCGAGAGCCCGACGATCCCCATCTTGGCAGCGGCGTAATTGGCCTGTCCAACCGATCCGATCAGCGCGGCAGTAGAGGTCATGAAAACCAGCGCGCCGCTCTCCTGTGACCGGAAATGCGGCGCGCAGGCAGATGCGATGTTGAAGGCGCCGAAGAGATGGACCCGCAGAACCCGCTCGAAATTCTCCGGCTGCATCTTGTGAAAGATCGCATCGCGCAGGATTCCAGCCGAGTGGATCGCCCCGTCGATCCGTCCGAAGCTGTCGAGCGCGGCGCCCACGATCTTCTGCGCGCCGTCATGCTCGGCCACGCTGTCGCCGCAGGCCACCGCCCGGCCGCCAAGGGCCTCGACCTCGGCCACCACTTCCTGCGCGGGCGTGGCATCCAGCCCATCGCCCTCCAGCGAGGCGCCGATGTCGTTCACAACCACCGCCGCGCCTTCGGCGGCGAGGCAGAGGGCGATGCCCCGCCCAACCCCGCGCCCGGCGCCGGTGACGGCGATGACCTTGCCTTCGAGTTGCTTGCTCATATCTTCTTCCGTTTAGAGGGTTGCTTCGGTGCCGAGCACCAGGGTCGCCTGCGCTGCGAGAACGCCGCCGTTGCCATGGGCAATTGCCGTCTCCGCTCCCGCCACCTGCCGGTCGCCGCAGCTGCCGCGCAGCTGGCGGGTGGCCTCGATCATCAGGAACAGGCCGAACATGCCGGGGTGGCAGTAGGAGAGCCCCCCGCCCGAGGTGTTTACCGGCAGCCGCCCGCCCGGGGCGAGGCCGCCACCGCGCACGAAGGCACCGCCCTCGCCCTTGGGGCAGAAGCCGAGATCCTCGAGGAACAGCAGCGTGGTGATGGTGAAGGCGTCATAAAGCTGCGCCACGTCGATATCCTTCGCCGTCATTCCGGCCATCGCGTAGGCTTGGTCGCCGGAAGCCTTTGCGCCGGTCACGGTAAGGTCGGGCATATTGGTGATCGCATGGTGCTGTTGCGCCTCGCCGTGACCGAGCAGGTAGACCGGCTTTTGCTTCAGTGCTTTGGCCCGGTCCGCCCGCACCATCACCACCGCGCCGCCGCCGTCGGTGACGAGGCAGCAGTCCTTCACCCCGAGCGGAGTGGAGATCATCGGCGCGTTCAGAACGTCCGCCACCGTCAGGTCGCGCCGGTCGAAGGCGACCGGGTTCATCTTGGCCCAGCAGCGCGCCGCCACGGCGATCTCGGCCAGGTCCTCGCGGCAAGTGCCGTACTCCGCTATGTGCCGGCTCGCCGCCAGCGCGTAGCCGCTGATCGGCAGGCGCGGACGAAAGGGGGCATCGTAATCGTTCAGGTCGCGCTGCGGGGTGAACTTGCCGCGCTGGCTGCGCTGGGTCGAGCCGTAGGCGATCACCGCGACGTCGCAGGCCCCGGCCTCCAGCGCCAGTGCGGCATGGGCCGCCAGCGCCTCGAAGCTCGATCCGCCGGTAAAGCTGGAGTCCATGAAGCGCGGCGCGATCCCGAGGTATTCGCACATGCTAATAGTGGGCATTCTGAGCTGGCTCGCGGCGAGGAACAGCCCGTCCACATCCGCCAGCGTGAGCCCTGCATCGTCCAGCGCCCGCACGATGCCCTGGGCAATCAGATCCTGCGGCGTCACCCCCTCGGCCACCTTGCCGAGGTCGCTCTCCGCCACCCCAACGATCGCCGTGCCGCCCCGCGTCGTCCCGCTCATTGCCCTTCCTCCAGGTCGAACACCGGCACCGGCGGCGCCCCGTCCTCGCCGGACACGAAACGCAAGACCACCCGGCGCCCGATCTCCGCAGGATCGCCACTGGCGCCCTCGACCCGGCTCATCATCCGAAAGCCCTCGTCCATGTCGATCAGGGCCACAGTGTAGGGCTCGCCCTTTACCGGGTGGGTCAGGGTAATCGCGTGGATCGCCCCGCGCCCGGCGCTCACCCGCCATTCCAGCGGCGCGCGCCCGCCGAAGGGGCAGATCAGCCGGGGCTGCCACACCGCGCGACCCGCATCGGGGCTCCACTGGTAGGCCAGCCTGCCGTCGCGGGCATGCGCCTCCCAGGCCGCGCGGGGGGATTGCTCTATCTCGTTCATGCGTCCTCCGATAGCCTCTTGGCGCAGGCAGCGCAGGGCTATTCCCTTTGCCCGATCATCACCCCAGCCC
>NZ_QTNQ01000143.1 GCF_018424695.1 Vannielia litorea | reverse complement strand
GTGTATCCGAGCGCCGACCGCATTCCAGACGCGAAAGGCGCCCCCATGATCCCCCGCTATGCCCGCCCCGAAATGACAGCCATCTGGGAGCCCGCCACCAAGTTCCGCATCTGGTACGAGATCGAGGCCCACGCCTGCGACGCGATGGCCGATCTGGGCGTCATCCCGCGCGAGAACGCCGAAGCCGTCTGGAAGGCCAAGGATGTCGAGTTCGACGTGGCCCGCATCGACGAGATCGAAGCCGTCACCAAGCACGATGTCATCGCCTTCCTCACCCACCTCGCCGAACACGTCGGCTCCGAAGAGGCCCGCTTCGTCCACCAGGGCATGACCTCCTCGGATGTGCTCGACACCTGCCTCAACGTCCAGCTCACCCGCGCCGCCGACATCCTGCTGGAGGATATGGACGGGCTGCTGGAGGCCCTCAAAAAGCGCGCGATGGAACACAAGATGACGGTCCGCGTCGGCCGCTCCCACGGCATCCACGCCGAGCCCACCACCATGGGCCTCACCTTCGCCCGCTTCTACGCCGAGATGGACCGCAACAAGGCCCGCCTCCAAGCCGCTCGCGACGAAATCGCCACCGGCGCTATCTCTGGCGCCGTCGGCACCTTCGCCAACATCGACCCGGCGGTGGAAGAGCACGTCTGCGCCAAGCTCGGCCTCCACCCCGAGCCGATCAGCACCCAGGTCATCCCGCGCGACCGCCACGCCATGTTCTTCGCCGTGCTGGGCGTCATCGCCTCCAGCATCGAAAACGTCGCCATCGAGATCCGCCACATGCAGCGCACCGAGGTGCTGGAGGGTGCCGAGTTCTTTTCGATGGGCCAGAAGGGCAGCTCCGCCATGCCCCATAAGAAGAACCCCGTGCTCACCGAAAACCTCACCGGCCTCGCCCGCCTCGTGCGGATGACGGTGATCCCCGCGATGGAAAACGTGGCCCTCTGGCACGAGCGCGACATCTCCCACAGCTCCGTCGAGCGCGGCATTGCGCCAGACGCCACCATCACCCTCGACTTCGCCCTGAAACGCCTCACCGGCGTCATCGACAAGATGCTCATCTTCCCCGAGAACATGCTCGACAACATGAACAAGTTCCCCGGCCTCGTGATGAGCCAGCGCGTCCTGCTCGCCCTCACCCAGGCCGGTGTGAGCCGCGAAGACGCCTACGCCATGGTCCAGCGCAACGCCCTGAAGGTCTGGGAAGACCGCGTCGATTTCCGCGAGCAGCTTCTGGCCGACGAAGACGTGGTCAAGGCGCTCGGCGAAGAGGCCATCAACGAGAAATTCGACATGGGCTACCACACCAAGCACGTCGACACGATCTTCAAGCGCGTCTTCGGCTAGGCCCCGCCCTGTTCATTTTCTTGCTGTAAATATCTCCACGGGGGTGCGGGGGTGTGAAACCCCCGCGGCCTGACGTTGCCACGGGCCACCTGCCTCGATCAGCGCAGCTGACCCGGCCACAGGCGTAGGGTGGGCAAGCTGCCCACCCCCCTTACGACTCCGGTTCAGGCTCAGGCTCTTCCCAGACGCCCTGTTCCTTGAGCGCGTCCACCACCTCTTTGGGCATGTAGGTCTCGTCATGCTTGGCCAATATCTCGGTCGCCACGAACACCCGCCCGTCATAGCTGCCGGTGCCCACCATCCCCTGCCCCTCGGCAAAGAGATCGGGCAGGATGCCGGTAAATTCCACCGGCACCACCGCGCCGCCATCCGTCACCGAAAAGCGCACCGTCTCGCCCTCGCCACGCACGATGGAGCCCTCTTCCACCAGCCCGCCGATGCGGAACACCTCGTTGGGTGCGGGCGGGCTCTCCATCACCTGGCTGGGCGAGCGGAAAAAGTTGATGCCATCGCGAAAGCCATAGCCGATCAGCCCCGCCGAAAGCACCAATGCGAGGGCCGCCACCATGAGCACCTGCACCCGCCGCTTCTTCTTCAGCCCTTTCAAACCCGCCATCGCGGCCTCCTCCTCAGGGGAACAGCGGGGCCATCGTCAGCCCCTCCGTCTCCTCCAGCCCCAGCATCAGGTTGGCATTCTGCACCGCCTGCCCGCTGGAGCCCTTCGTCAGGTTGTCAAGCGCGGCAAACACCGTCGCCCGCCCCTGCGCCCGCTCCTGCGCGACGCCCAGATGCACCATGTTGCTGCCCCGGATCGAGCGAGTCGAAGGCACTTGGCCGAAGGGTAGCACATGGCAGAACGGCTCGTCTTGATATGCCTCAACCAGCGCCGCATGGATCGCCGCCGCATCCCCCTGCACGTAGGCCGCCGAAAGGATGCCCCGGTTCGCAGGGATGAGCGTGGGGGTAAACTGCACCCGCACCTCGCGCCCCGCCGCCTTGGAAAACTCCTGATCGAACTCGCCCAGATGCCGGTGCTTGCCGCCCGCCGCATAGGGCATCCACCCCTCGCTCAACTCGGCATGCAGAAGGTTCTCCTTCAACGAGCGCCCGGCGCCCGAAACCCCCACCTTCATGTCGAGGATCACCGAGTCCGGGTCGATCAACCCGCCCTTGAACAGCGGCAGCAGGCTGAAAAGCCCCGTCGCCGCATTGCAGCCCGTCCCGGCCACAAACCGCGCGCCCTTGATCTCGTCGCGGTAAAACTCGGTGAGGCCGTAAACCGCCTCCTTCTGCAACGCCACCGCCTGATGCGGCTGACCATACCACTTTTCATATTCCGCCGGGTCGCGCAGCCGGAAGTCGGCGGAGAGGTCCACCACCTTCAGATCAGCGGGCAACCCCGGGATCACCTGCTGCGAGGTCACATGCGGCAAAGCAGCAAAGCAGAGGTCGATCTGCGAAAAGTCGATCTCGTCGATCGTCACCAGCTTGGGCAGGTCGAGATGGGCCAGATGCGGAAACACGTCGCGCATCTCCATCCCGGCCTTCCGGTCGGCAGCAAGTGCTGCCACCTCCATCCCCGGATGGGTCGCGATAATCCTCACGAGTTCGGCGCCGGTATAGCCGGAGGCGCCCAGAATGGCGATTTTTGCAGTCATTGGTCTGTCCTTGGTCTTGCGATGTGTAAGCTGAAATCAGGCGGGCTGAAATTCAACTTTTCGTCGCAAGAAGCGCGTGGCCTGATCCGTCACCTTCCGGGCATCCCCCGTGGTGAGAAACTTGGTCTCCGTCCCCGCCCCGTGCTTGTCGGGGTGGCGGGTGAGGTAATCGGCCAGCGACGAGGCCACGATGGAGGCCTGGGAATAGACGCTCACCTCGGGGCCGAGCGCATCCTGAAACACCTCTTCCATGATCGGATAATGGGTGCAGCCCAGAATCGCCGCCTCGGGCTTGGGCATCTTGCGTTTCAGCGCGTCCACATGGCTGCGCACCAGCGCCTCGGCCAGGATCATGTCGCCATCCTCGATGGCATCCACCACGCCGCCGCAAGCCTGCGCCTCCACGTCCACGCCGATGGCCCGGAAGGCCAGCTCCCGCTGAAACGCGCGGGAGGCCACCGTCGCGGGCGTGGCAAACAGCGCCACATGCTTCACCGCCACCTCGCGCGGGGGCGAATTGTCGCCCCACTGCCGCTCCGTCAGCGCCTCGATCAGCGGCACGAAGACGCCCAGCACCCGCTTGCCCTCGGGCACGCCCGCCTCCTGCATCCGCCGCAGCGCGGCCGCGCTGGCGGTGTTGCAGGCCAGCACGACCAAATCGCAGCCCTCGTCCCAAAGCCGCTGCACCGCGCCCCGCGTCAGCCCGTGAATGTCATCGGCATCGCGCACGCCATAGGGGCTGTGGGCGTGGTCGCCATAGTAGACGAACGCCTCCTCGGGCAGCCGCTTCTGCACCGCGTCCAGCACGGTGAGCCCACCGATCCCTGAGTCGAATACGCCAACCGCCATCGCAGGTTACGCCTTGTAAAAGTCTTCGAATTCCTTGCCGTATTCGCGGGCGCGAACCGGCCTGTCCGACAGGCTATACGTCGCCTCGCGGAGGAAATCCATTAAAGCTTTGGCGTCGCCCCCATGGGCGGCAATCTCCTGCGGCGGAATGGGTCGGCCCACCGCAATCTCCACCGGCTCATCCACCCGCGCGCGAAACTCCTTGATCAGCAGCGCAATCCGCAGGGTGGAATGGATATGGCTCGCCAGCTGGAAGAGCCGGCTGTTGGAGCCCTCGAAGAAAACCGGCACCACCGTTGCCCCCGACCGGGCGATCATCTTGGCCGTGAACCGCCGCCACCCCGGGTCCAGCGGGCGCGAGAGCAGCTTGGCCGAGGTGCTCACTGTCCCGCCCGGAAACACGCCAATCGCCCCGCCCTGCGCCAGGTAGCCCAGTGCCTCGCGGCGGGTGGCGAGGTTGGTCGCCTGCGCCTCCCGCGTGCCGTCGAAGTCGATCGGCAGGATGATCCGGTTCAGCTCCTCCGAGCGCTTGAACACCTGATGCGCCAGAATGCGAAAATCGCCGCGCGTCTGGCGCAGCATGTGCCCCATCATCAGCCCGTCCAGAATGCCGTAGGGATGGTTCGCCACGAGCACCAGCGGCCCCTCGCGCGGGATGTTCTCAAGGCTGCCCCGCGTCACCCGCAGGCTCAGCCCATAGCGCTGCCGGATCACGTCCCAGAAGTCCGCGCCCTGCGCCACATCCGCCTCGTAGCCATCCGCCCGTTTGATAAGCCCGATCCGCCCGGTGGCATTCTCCATCAGCTTCACAAAGGCACGGCCCGGCCTGGAGCGCACCGAGTTGGCATAGGTGATGTCACGGGCAACCTGGTGCCGCTGGTCCATGGGCGTCCTTCTCCGTCTGATGCGCGCGCGCCTGCCTGAATGGTGAGAGGGCTTTATGACCATCAGATGAAATCTGGATGACAGAGCAGGCGCGCCTGCTATCCCAGCGCCGTGCCGAGCCGCGGCAGCCGCGCCTTCTTCAGCAGCGCCCGCATCGCCCAGGCCTCGCCCGAGAGCCGCTCCGCCTCGGCCCGCACCGCCTCGGCCACCTCGCCCATCCGGTCCCGGCCTGCTTCGGCAAAGCCCAGCAGCAGCCCGTCCGGATCGGCCCGCATCACGCCCTCCTCGGCCAGCACATTGCGCGGAAAGTCCTTGGCGTTCATCGTCACGATCCCGTCCGCCGAGCCCGCTACGGCGGCGGCCAGCACGTGCACATCCGCCGGGTCGGGCAGCCACAGCCGCGCCTCCAGCCCCGGTTGCACCTTCACCTCGGCGCGGGGCCATGCCGCCCGCGCCATGGCAATCTCGCCCTCCGCCTGCACCCCCTCGCCCGGCCCCCGCTTCAGCGCCGCGCGCCGCCATTCTTCGAGAATGCGCGCCGACCAGAGCGGCGTGAAAAACCCTGCGCCCGCCGCGCCCAGCAACAACTCGCGCATCACCGTGGGGT
>NZ_QTNQ01000142.1 GCF_018424695.1 Vannielia litorea | reverse complement strand
CCCCCGGACCCCCCGGAGATATTTGCAGCAAGAAAATGAGCGGGGCGGGGCGAAAATTTTAGGTAAATCGGAGAGATGGGCCGCCCGGCGGGTGTGCCGGGCGGCCCGTTCTTTCAGTCGCGGAGCTTCACGAGGTCGCCCAGCAGCCCCGCCGTCCCGTTGTGGACGGTGAGGTGGCCGACCTTGGAGGCCACGGTTTCCAGCGCCTCCAGCTCTTTCAGCCGCAGCATGACGGGGTTGTCCGCCATGACCTTGGCCGTGTTGTGCAGCGCCCGGACCGCGTTGGTCTCTTCGCGCCGACGGATGACATTGGCTTCCGCCTCCTTCTCCGCCGCCACGACGCGGTTGAGGATGTCGCGCATCTCGCCGGGAAGGATCACATCCTTCAGGGCGATCTCCGCCACCTCGAGCCCGAGCTCGGCCATGGCTTTCCGCACCTCCGCCGCCGCCGTCTCGTCGACGGCGACCTTGTCCGCCAGAAGCTCATCGAGGGTCAGCGCCCCGAGGGTCTTCCGGAAGGCCAGTGCCAGCGCCCGGTGGAGCGCCTCGGCGTAGTCCTTGCTCACCGTCACCGCGGCCCGCGCATCGACCACCCGGTAGGTGGCCGAAAGGTTGACCCGCAGCGTCACCCGATCGCGGGTGAGGATCTCGTGGCCGGTGACCTCATGGGCCCGCCAGCGGAGATCCACCGTGGTGACGGCCGACTTGGCGCCGATCGTCCAGACCCGGTGCAGACCGGGGGGCAGATCGCCCACCAGCTCCCCTTCGGTGAAGAGCAGCCCGGCGTGGCCATCGGGCACGGTCACGGGGGTGTAGACCCGGGTGATCCCGGCGGCTTCGAGCCGATCCCCCAGGGCCTTGGGCACAAGCGCGCCTTCAACTGCGTGGCGTTCCACGTCCCAGGGGCCGGCGTCCTTCCAGACGGTCACCCGGTGCCCGGGATGCAGAAGCCGCCAGGGCCAGCCGTCGCGCAGGATCAGCACCACCTCGGCGGCCTCGGCCCGGACCTCGGTGAGGTGGGCGTCGTGCAGCTCGGGGCGGGCGCGCTTCAAGGCGTCCGTGAAGGTCGAGACGAAGGCCGGGTTGGCCTCGATGTCATGCCGGTGGAGCGTGGTGCCTGCCTTGCGCAGCCGGTAGTGCCCGGCGGTGAGGATGCTGGCGAAGCGCCCGTGCCGCAGCACGAGCACACGCTCGGTTTCGGTGACGGTGACGGGGATTGTCCCGGTCAGGTAATCTATCATGGTCATTGTCTCGGTCCTTCTTCTCGCTTGGCTAACGCACGCGCGATCTCCTTTTGGGTTCAAGTGGTTGCGCCCGGGATGGACGACAGGTGTGAGGCGCCCGGAGGCGCGAAAAAAGCGGTGGAGCCCGAGGCCGCCCCTGCCATGGACGCGGGCGGGCTGCGCGGGGAGAGGGCGTGGCGTGGAACAGGTGGGGCTTGGGGATTGCTCCCGCCGCCCGGCCCGCCCCGGCCCGTGCCATCACCCGCCGCCGGCCCGGGGCCAGGGTCGGGCGGAGCCTTGCCGCCCCCTTGCCCGAAGGCTTGAGGTTGGCGCGGTGCCGCCTGACGGGGCGACCCCGGAACTCCGAAAGATGCGCCGCTTGCGCGGCGACCAGCGTGGAAAGCTGGGGGCCTTTTGAGGGCCGGTGATGGCGGGGATCGAACCCGCTACACCCAGATTAGCAGTCTGGTGCTCTATCCAAATGAGCTACATCCATGGCGCACGTGAGAGGGATCGAACCTCCGCCCTCCGGGGCTGAACCCCAGCGCTCTTTCCACTGAGCTACACGCGCATCCCGCAGGGCTGCGCCGGGTTCGGCATACGGAAAAGGCAGGGCCTTACCGCACCGGACGGGATGAAAACCCGAACCGCTGAACTCCGACCGCTACGAGCGGGAGCTGCCGTATAGGCGGGGCTTGGGATTCTGCCCCGTGAAATATGCTGTCATGTGGCGTGAAGTTGCCAAAGTGCCACAGGGTCGTTGCGCCGGGGCCTCAGCCCATCGCGCTCATGTCGACGCCGAGGGCCTTGGCGACGGTGAAGATGTCCTTGTCGCCGCGTCCGCACATGTTCATGACCAGCAGGTGATCGGCGGGCAGCCTGGGCGCGGCCTTCATGACGTGGCCGAGCGCGTGGCAGGGCTCCAGCGCGGGGATGATCCCCTCGGTCTCGCAGCAGAGCTGGAAGGCTTCGAGCGCCTCGGCGTCGGTGATCGACACGTATTTGGCCCGGCCCGTCTCGTGCAGCCAGGAGTGCTCGGGGCCGATGCCCGGGTAGTCGAGGCCCGCGGAGATGGAGGAGCCTTCCAGGATCTGGCCGTCTTCGTCCTGCAGCAGGTAGGTGCGGTTGCCGTGCAGCACGCCGGGGCGGCCGCCGGAGAGGGAGGCGCAGTGCTCCATCTTCTCGTTCACACCCTTGCCGCCCGCTTCGACGCCGATGATCTCCACCTCCTTGTCATCGAGGAAGGGGAAGAACAGGCCCATGGCGTTGGAGCCGCCGCCGATGGCGGCGACGAGGCTGTCGGGCAGGCGGCCCTCGGCCTCCTGCATCTGCTCGCGGGTTTCCTTGCCGATGATGGCCTGGAAATCGCGGACCATGGCCGGATACGGGTGCGGGCCGGCGACGGTGCCGATGCAGTAGAAGGTATCGCGCACGTTGGTCACCCAGTCGCGGAGCGCGTCGTTCATCGCGTCTTTCAGGGTGCCGCGCCCGGAGGTGACGGGCACCACCTCGGCACCCAGAAGGCGCATGCGGAAGACGTTGGGGGCCTGGCGCTCCACGTCATGGGCGCCCATGTAGACCACGCATTTGAGCCCGAACTTGGCGCAGACGGTGGCTGTGGCCACGCCGTGCTGGCCTGCGCCGGTTTCGGCAATGATCCGGCTCTTGCCCATGCGGCGGGCGAGGATGATCTGGCCCAGCACGTTGTTGATCTTGTGCGCGCCGGTGTGGTTCAGCTCGTCGCGCTTGAAGTAGATCTTGGCGCCACCGAGCCGCTCGGTCAGCCGTTCGGCGAAGTAGAGCGGGCTGGGACGGCCCACGTAGTGCTTCCAGAGGAAATCCATCTCGGCCCAGAACTCCGGGTCGGTCTTGGCGTGCTCGTAACGCTCCTCCAATTCGAGGATCAGCGGCATCAGCGTTTCCGACACGAAACGCCCGCCGAAATCGCCGAAGCGGCCCTTCTCGTCGGGGCCGGTCATGAAGCTGTTGAGCTGTTCGGTCATCGCACGGACTCCTTGTTGACCTGCGCGTTCTAAAGCCGCGCGGGCGGCGCGGCAAGGCGGCTCAGGCGAGGATCGTATGGTCGAGCAGGATGGCGGTGCCGAGGGCGATGAGGGCGAGGCCGCCCAGCACTTCGGCGATGTGGCCGAAGCGGCGGCCCAGCGACGCCCCGGCGAGGGTACCGAGGGTGGCCATGACGAGCGTGGCCGTGCCGACGGCGAGCGCCACGATGAGGATGGGCGCGCCGAGAACGGCGAGCGAGATGCCCACGGCGAAGGCGTCGATGGAAGAACCGACGGCGGTGAGGACCAGCCCGCCAGCGGTGGGCGCAGGGCGGGACGGGGCCAGCGCATGCAGCACCATGCGGGTGCCGACGAGCGCGAGGAGGAGGAAGGCGATCCAGTGGTCGATGGCCGTGACGAATTGCGCGGCCGCCAGCCCGACGACCCAGCCGAGCAGCGGGGTCAGCGCCTCGATGGCGCCGAAGACCGCGCCGGTGGAGAGCGCGGCGACAAGGCCGGGCCGGGCGGATTGCGCCCCACGCCCGAGCGCCGCCACGAAGGCGTCGATAGAGAGCGCAAGCGCGAGGGTTGCGATGGCGAGCGGTGTCATTGGAGCGCCTTTCCTGTGCGGGTCAGATAGGCGCGAACTCAGGAAAAGTCAATGAAATCAATTAGATGTAATTGAGACGCAGTTGCATTCTCATAAGGCGTTCAGCAGCGCGGCGGTGGGCCAGCCATCGGCGGGCAGGCCGAGGCGGGTCTGTTCGGCGCGCACGGCAGCGCGTGTTCCCGCGCCGAGGATGCCATCCACGTCACCCACGTCATGCCCCAGCGCCTGGAGTTTGCGTTGCAGCGCCTTCATCTGCCCGTCGGGCAGGCCCGGATCGGGGTTGCCTGCGTCGAACACCGGCGCGCCCTCCAGCCGGGTGGCGAAATAGGCGGCTGTGGTGACATAGACGAAGCTTTGGTTCCACTCGAAGTACACCCGGTAGTTGGGGTAGGCGAGAAAGGCCGGGCCGTTGCGGCCCTGCGGCAGCAACAGCGAGGCGGGCAGGTTGGCGAAGCTGCCCTCGCGGGGCTGCACCCCGAGGGCGGCCCAGTCGGCGGCGGGCTTCTCGGTTTCCAGCCCGGTCTGCGACCAGTCGAGCGTGTCGGGCACGGTCACCTCCTGCAACCACGGCTCGCCCGCACGCCAGCCCAGCGATTGCAGCATCTTGCCGCCCGACATCAGCGCATCTGCCGGGCTTGTCTTGAGACTCACATGCCCGTCGCCATCGCCATCGACCCCGTTTTCGAGGATGTCCTCGGGGAGCATCTGCACCATACCGATCTCGCCCGCCCATGCGCCGGTGGTGCGGTCCGGGTCCAGATCGCCCTGCGCGTAGAGCTTCATGGCGGCAAAGACCTGCGGGCGGAACAACTCGGGGCGGCGGCAATCATGCGCAAGGGTGACGAGGGCGTTCACCGTGTTGAAATCCCCCTGCACGGCGCCGTAATCGGTTTCAAACGCCCAGAAGGCGAGGAGGACACCGCGGGAGACGCCATAGCGGGCCTCGATCTCGGAGAAGACGGCATCGTATTTCTGCGCGTTCGCCCGGCCCTTGTTGATCCGGCCCTGGCTGATGAGGCGGCGGGCGAAATCGACGAAGGGCATCTGGAAGACGCCCTGCGCCCTGTCGGCCTTGAGCACCCGCTGATCCTGCCGGACGCCAGCGAGAAAGCGCTCAGCGACGTCAGAAGAGACGCCATGCGCCGAGGCCTCCGACGCGAGGCCGGCCTTGAAAGCGCCGAATCCGCCGCCACAGGGCACCTCTTGCGCAGTGAGCGGTGTGGCCGCGAGCAGGGCGGCAGCGAGGATGGGGCGCATGGGGATCTCCGGTTGAAACAGCTGTGCAGAGAGTAGCGCCGGCCCGGTTTGGCGCAACCGGCGCAGAAAGGGTTTTCTGCAGCCTATCGGATTGCTGCGCGGCGCAATACGGTGGTTTGGTCCGTCAACCCGGATACGACAGCGATTTGCCTTGAGGCCGGTGATGGATGAGGTCGCGCCGTGCTTGAGCGGCGCACGAGAGATATGGGTGACAGACGGTTGGATTTCGCGAGGCTATGCGACCTCGGTTCTGTTGAGTTGCCCGCCCCCGCTGGACTCCCC
>NZ_QTNQ01000141.1 GCF_018424695.1 Vannielia litorea | reverse complement strand
GCCCCGCCCTGCTCGACATCATCGCCCCGGCCATTCCGCCCCTTGCAGAGATCACCTCCGCCCTCGGCCTCGCCCCCGGCCGCATCGAGGTCCGCTTCACGCCCGACCGCCTCTCCTGGCCCTGGGACAGCACCAAACCCTACCCTTCCGGCCTCATGGCCCGAGGCCCCTATCCCGCCGCAACCACGCCCTCCCTCCTGACAACGATGCGCATATGACCCCCTACCTCACCCTAGACGTCTTCACCGACACTCCCTTCACCGGCAACCCGCTCGCCGTCATCCCCGACGCGCGCGCCCTCCCTGAAGACGCGCTCCAGAAGATCGCCGCCGAGTTCAACTACTCCGAAACCACCTTCGTTTACCCGCCGCAGAACGCTGCAAACACCGCCCGCGTGCGCATCTTCACCCCCACCATGGAGATCCCCTTCGCCGGTCACCCGACCATCGGCACCGCCATCGCCCTGGCTCAGGCCGGCCACGGCCCCGAGATGACCCTAGAGCTGGGCGTCGGCCCGATCCGCGCCCATGCGACCCCCACCGAGGCGCGCTTCACCACCGAGGTCGCGCTGGAAATCCTCGCCCAGCCGTCGCCCGCGCTGGTGGCCCGCGCGTTGTCGCTCCCCGAGAGTGATATCGCCGCCCCGCCCACCATGGCCTCCGTCGGCCTGCCCTTTACGCTCACCGAACTGACGAGCCGCGCCGCGCTCTCCGGCGCCACCCCCGATATCGAGGCCTTCAGGGAGGGCCACGCCGCCCACCCCTCCGGCCTCGACTTTGCACAATACGCCTACGTCCGCGAGGGCGATACGATCCACGCCCGCATGTTCGCCCCGCTCGACAACATCCCGGAAGACCCGGCCACCGGCTCCGCCGCCGCCGCGCTGGCGGCCTATCTCACCGCCGCCGAAGGGCCACTGACGGCCACCATCCACCAGGGCGACGACATGGGCCGCCCCTCGCGCATCGGCGTTGCCACCACCGAAACCTCCGTCACAATCTCCGGCGCCGCCGTGCCCGTGATGCAGGGCGCCCTCGCCCTCTGACCCGCGCCGGCCATGCCAGGCAACACGATTTTTCGTACGAAAAATCGCTGCCCCTCTCGCGCTGGAAATTCTCGGCCACCCCGGCTAAACCCTCTTCACCAGCCGGAGGCCCCAATGACGATCCCTTCCCTCATCGAGCGCTCCGCCGCCAAGGGCCTGCGCATCACCGGCCAGCGCAAGGTGATCGCCGAGGTGCTCGATGCCGCCTCGGATCATCCCGATGTCGAGGAGCTTTACGCCCGCGCCTCCGCCGTGGACCCGAAGATCTCGCTCGCCACGGTCTACCGCACGGTGAAACTCTTCGAGGAGAGCGGCCTGCTGGAGAAGCTGGAATTCGGCGACGGGCGCGCGCGCTACGAAGATGCCGAGCGGGCCCACCACGATCACCTGATCGACATGAAAACCGGCGAGGTCATCGAGTTCGTCGATCCAGAGATCGAAGCCTTGCAGGAAAAGATTGCAGCCCGGCTCGGCTACGAGCTCAAGGGCCACCGGCTGGAGCTTTACGGCGTGCGCCGCAAGCCCCGCTGATCCGGAAGGCTCTGCCCCAGCAGCGGCAGCAGCTCGTCCACGCAGATCGGCTTGCTGAGCGTGCCACAGAACATCGGGTCACGCAGGCTCAGGGGCACGTCCTGCGCCTCATAGCTCAGAACGACATGGGGGATGCGTTCCGACGAGAGCCTCAAAAGAGCCTTCAATGCCGCTTCCGGCTGCTCACCCATGTCGACGATCGCGGACGAAACATTGTCCTTCGCCGCTGGCAGCGCCTCGAAGGAGGGCACCTCGAACACATCGTAGCCCGCATCCTTCAGCATCATCTCCAGATCGAGCGCGAGCACGCGATCGGTGCTGATCACCGCCACCCGTCCGGGCCGGGGCATCTCGGCCCCTGCGTCGCTGTTGATCCGTTGGTCCATTGCGCGTTTACCTCCACACTCATCCTAACACCCACGCAGCCAGAACCCCACTTTTTTCTGCTATATCAAATGCTTAACAAACTCATTCCACACATCCTGCTGATCTTGCTCATATTGCTAAACCTGCTTGCACTATGTATTCTCAGGGTTGAGCGGGGGGCCGCCCATGGTGGGCACAACCCCATACAGAAAAGGTGTTTCCCGCGCCCATAAGGGGGGCCTCACCCATCGAAAACGACCCGCACAAGCGCACCGACCGGCTGCAAATCATGCTGACCGAGGAAGAAACCCAGGCGCTGGACGACTGGAGGTTCAAGGCGCGCATGCCCAGCAGGTCCGCCGCGGTACGTGAATTGCTTCGGCGGGGATTGGCCGCCGAGGGCTTTTTTGACCAGGCGAACGCCTCGCAATCCTCCAGCACCTTCGGAATCGTCGGGCCTGGCGACGCGGCCAAACCGCAGCCCGACGAGTGATGCGCACCACTTTTCTGCCTGCCCTGTCCATTTCCTGCGTCAGCCTGTAGCTGAGGGTCAAGTTCCGGACGAACGAGGCGGCATGTGACCGACAATCTCAAGGGCATTGCCCTCATGGTGCTGGCGATGCTCGGCCTCGCCTGCACCGATTCCATCGTGAAGCTCTTGGCGGCCCATATGCCGGCCCCTCAGGTAATCCTCATTGTCGGTGGATTGACCGCAGTCATCTTCTCCGTCGCAGCTCTCGTCAGGGGCGAGCCGGTCTTTTCGCGTGCCTTCTTTCACCCCGCCGTGGTGGGCCGCAGCCTCTCCGAGGCAGTGGCCTCGCTCACCATCACACTGGCCATCGCACTGGCGCCGCTCACCACTGTCTCCGCCCTGATGCAGATGAATCCCATCCTCGTCACCCTCGGCGCCGCGCTTTTCTTCGGCGAGAAGGTGGGCTGGCGGCGCTGGTCGGCGGTAGCGGCGGGCATGGCCGGCATGCTCATGATCGTCCGCCCCGGCATGGAGGCCTTCGACCCGGCCTCCCTCGTCGCCGTCGCCGCAGCCGTGGCTCTCTCGGCGCGTGATCTCACCACCCGCGCCGCGCCGCGAACCATCCCTTCGCTGACCCTCGCCGCCTGGGGCTTCTCGCTCGTCCCCCTCGCCGCCACCGCCGCCCTGCTCATCGGCCCGGGCTTCGCGCCGCTCACGGCGCCCGCGCTGATCTGGGCACCTCTCGGCATCGCCTTCACCCTGACTGGCTACCTCGCCCTCACCGCCGCCGTCCGGGTGGGCGAGCTGGCCACCGTCGCGCCCTTCCGCTACTCCCGCCTGCTCTTCGCCACGCTCATCGGCGTCACCTTCTTCGCCGAGCGCCCCGACGGCTGGACGATTGCCGGGTCGATCCTCATCATCGCCGCAGGCCTCTACGCCTTCCTGCGCGAACGCCGCCGCGCTGCGTAGGCCCTCCCCACCCCCCGCTTGGCAAACGTTTTTCCGCCGTGGCGTTAGCGCTATCATATCCCGCCTTGCACCACGCCCTAACGCTGCTATGACGTAGGGCAAACCACACGCCCAAAGGGAGTCCGCCCCATGTCCACCATCATCGACATCCACGCCCGCGAGATCCTCGACAGCCGCGGCAACCCCACCGTCGAAGTCGACGTGACGCTGGAAGACGGCACCCTTGGCCGCGCCGCCGTGCCCTCGGGCGCCTCCACCGGCACCCATGAGGCGGTCGAAAAGCGCGATGGCGACAAGAGCCGCTACAAGGGCAAAGGCGTGCGTGACGCCGTGGCCGCTGTGAATGGCGAGCTCGCCGAAGCACTGGTCGGCTTCGAGGCCACCGAACAGGTGGCGATCGACGGCGCGATGATCGAGCTTGACGGCACCCCCAACAAGGGCCGCCTCGGCGCCAACGCCATCCTCGGCGTGTCGCTCGCCACCGCGAAGGCCGCCGCCGAATACACCGGCCAGCCGCTCTATCGCTACGTCGGCGGCACCTCGGCCCGCACCCTGCCGGTGCCGATGATGAACATCATCAACGGCGGCGAACACGCCGATAACCCGATCGACATCCAGGAATTCATGATCATGCCGGTCTCGGCGCCCACCATCGCCGACGCTGTGCGCATGGGGTCGGAAGTGTTCCACACCCTCAAGGGCGAGCTTTCCGCCGCCGGCATGTCCACCGGCCTCGGCGACGAGGGCGGCTTCGCGCCCGAGCTCGCCTCCACCCGCGACGCGCTCGACTTCATCCTGAAGTCCATCGAGAAGGCCGGCTACAAACCCGGCGAAGAGATCTACCTCGCCCTCGATTGCGCCGCGACCGAGTATTACAAGGGCGGCAAATACGAGATGAAGGGCGAAGGCGCCTCGCTCACCTCGGAAGAAAACGCCGACTACCTCGCCAAGCTCGCCACCGACTACCCGATCATCTCCATCGAAGACGGCATGTCCGAGGATGACTGGGAGGGCTGGAAGATCCTGACCGACAAGATCGGCGACAAGGTCCAGCTCGTGGGCGACGACCTCTTCGTTACCAATCCCGCCCGTCTGGCCGATGGCATCTCCAAGGGCGTGGCCAACTCCATGCTGGTTAAGGTCAACCAGATCGGCACCCTGACCGAAACGCTAAAGGCCGTCGATATGGCCCACCGCGCGCGCTACACCAACGTCATGTCGCACCGTTCGGGCGAAACCGAAGATGCCACCATCGCCGACCTCGCCGTCGCCACCAACTGCGGCCAGATCAAGACAGGCTCGCTGGCCCGCTCCGACCGCCTCGCCAAGTACAACCAGCTCATCCGCATCGAGGAAGAACTGGCCGAAACCGCCGTCTACGCAGGCCGCTCGATCCTGAAATGAGCCCTCCTACCGGGGCGCATCGCATAAGCCGGGGCGCCTTGCGGCCCGCAGGGCGCGCCTCGCCGCTCTCCGTGGCCATGCCCCACGCCGTTTCCCCACGGTCACAGGTCAGAAGAACCGTGCGCCGCGCAGTTTACGCCGCGAAAACCTCTCTATAGTGCTGACTTGGGGTGAAGGAAGCGGGAAAGATGCATGGATCGTGAGGAATTCGTCGAGCACGTCGGCCCTCAGCTGGTGCATCTCACGATGCGCTCCAACGTGCCGGGGATCAACGCGGGCGGGCTGATCCGCGCCGCCGAAATCGCCCGCCGCGCCGGGATCGACCCGCGCGATCTGCGCCTGCGCAAAGACCGTACCGAGATCCGGCTTGAGGGGCGCACCATCAAGCTCA
Organism: Vannielia litorea; assembly: GCF_018424695.1. Lineage (GTDB taxonomy): Bacteria > Pseudomonadota > Alphaproteobacteria > Rhodobacterales > Rhodobacteraceae > Vannielia > Vannielia litorea_A. Next base: position 587 of record NZ_QTNQ01000141.1, on the reverse strand, counting down.
ACCACCAGCGCCCATTGATCGCGGGGGCCGCGCAGGCCGAAACCTTCCTCGACGGCCACACGCTCGAAAGCTGGGCCGATGTGCTCAATTCCCGCCTCTTCTTCTGGCCCACCGATGGCGGCGCCAGCTTTGCCGACAGCCTGAAGGCCGAGGACAACATCGTGCAGGTCCGGCTCGACAGCCGCCGCTTCTTCGATGCCTTCGCCCCCGATATCGACCTCTCCCCCATCAATTCCGGCTCCGCCACCCGCCGCGCCTCCGCCCGCGGCGACTGGCTCTTCGTGCCGGTGGCCAAGGGCTGGGACGCCTTCGCCGAAAACCGCCGCACGCGCGGCCACGCCCAGCGCCGCGACAGCGTGGCCGAAGTGTCCATCAGCCGCGACATCCCCCCCGAGATCTTCCGCACCCTCATGCTCGTCCCCGGCCAGACCGGCGCCGCCTGAGCGCCTGCGTGACCAGCTATCCTGCTTCGGTGAGTCCCGAGCCGCCCTCCCTCTCCAAGTCTCCCTCTCCCTGTTCGAGAACGCGCCGGTGCCGCTCGCCGCGCGTTCTCGAACAGGGAGAGGGAGACTTGGAGAGGGAGGGCG
>NZ_QTNQ01000140.1 GCF_018424695.1 Vannielia litorea | reverse complement strand
GGTCAAGGGGGCGGGTGCTGCCCGCGGCGATCAGGCGGGCAGGGAGAGGTGCAGCGGCTTGCCGTCGAGGACGAGGGTGAGGCTGTTGCTCTGGATTTCGGTCACGGTGCCGCCGGCGGCGTCGTCGCCCGTGGTTACGGTTTCGGTGCGGCCCGAGCGGTGACGCAGGATGGCGCGGCGGGCGTCGGGGCTGCCAACGACGGCGATCAGCGAGAGCGCGCCGAGATCGAGCGCGTTGCTGGTGGTGGCGATCCGGGCGGCCTCGTGCTGCCCTTCGGTCGTTTCGGTCATTCTTCTCTTTCTCCGGACACGCCTGCGCCCTCGGCGGTGGCCGGGGCGCGCGCGCATGCATTTGCGGAGCGGGGGCCTAGCAGGGGCGCCGGAGAAGGGCCAGTGAGGCAGGCGGTCGCAGGCGGTGACGCCTGCGTGAATGGGCGGAAGCGCGCCTAGCCTGCCTCCGGCGCCGGATCGGCGTCGAGGTGGCCGCGCAGGTCGGTGCCCGCGGCGGCGTAGATGTCGAGCAGGGTGTCGAGGGTGATGCCCTGCTCCTGCGCCTGCCGGATCGGGCCGCCATGGGCAAAGAGTGCCGGGCGGCTGCCAAGCTCGGCTGTGGTGAGGAGACAGGGCACCGGCTCGCGCGGGTTGGCGCCGGGCAGGGTGTTGGCCAGCACCGCTTCGCAGCCCTCGAAGGGCGGGTAGGGCTCCATCGTGGAGCGGGCGTAATCCTCGAAGTGTTCGCGGGCCAGCAGCGCCCAGGGGCCGAAGCAGAAGTAGCCGTCGTGGCCCCGGATCGGCACGGGCAGGATGCAGCGCACGAAATGGGCCTCTTTCACGCGGCAGAGATCGGTGGTGAGCCGGTCGATGCCCACCTCCATGATCGGTTCGCCGGTGGGTCCGAGGCTGCCGTGGGGCCAGACATCGGGGTGGTCGAAGGCCATGTCGATGAGACCGGGCGAGGCGATGCCGCAGCAGGGACAGCGATACTCCGGATCGAGAAAGCGGGGCCAGCGCGCGTCATGGTCCAGCGCCGGGTCGGCGCAGGCGGTTGTGAGCGCGTCGGAGAACCATTGGGGGGCGTTGAAGGCCATGGAAGATGTGTGGCCGAGGGGCGCGCCACGGTCAAGCGGGTGACCCGGCGTTAATTGGGCGTGAATCCGGGGTGAAAGCGCGCGGCCCCCGATGGTGATGCGGCGCGGGCTGGGGCAATGCTGTTGGTGCAGGTCGGAGCCGGCCCGCAGGTTTTCAGACAGGCAGGGTGTTTTACTGCCGCGCTTTTCAAGGTCGCTATTTCAGACCAGATGTTCGGGGCTTCCTCCCCCGTCCCGGACCCCGGGCAATAAGTGCCCGACACAAGAGAAGACCCCGGCAATCCTCCCCGAGGCCGGGGTCTTTTTCTATTCCGGGTGGTGCGTTGGGCGTGAAGGCAGGGGGAATATGGCGTGACTTCGAGGGGCGGGGTGTGGCGCGGTGCGGGCGCGCGTGGAAGGCTTGAGGCATTCATTCACCAAGTCATTCAAGGGAGGCATGAGATGCCCCTTCCCAGAGATTACGCGATTTCGCTGCTCCTCGGCCGCCCCGTGCCGGTGCGCGGCTCTACCGTTATCGAAGTCACCCGCGATGGCGCCGGGTGGACGGCCTGGCTCGTCGACATGGACGTGCCGGAGAACACGCGCGCGCTGGGGCCGTTCCGCGGCCGCCGCGAGGCGCGGCGTACGGCAAAGGCGGCGCTTGACGGGGTGGAGCCCTGTCCGGCGTCCAAGCCGGTGCTGGCGCAGAAGCGGAGGGCGGGCTATGTGCGCGATCCGCGACTGCTGTTCGACGCGGTGGGCCCTGGGCGGAGCCATGTGAGGCTGCGGGGCGTTTGAAGGCGCGCCCGTTTCGGAACAGGGCACGCAAAGGCACCTAGAGTGACGTCGTGGTGGACAGAGTGCCGACCCGACGAAAAAGGCCCCGCCGGGGCGGGGCCTTGCTGTTGATTTAATGGCCGATAGCCGGTCAGGCGGCCTTGGCGAGGTTGCGCAGCACATAGTGCAGCACGCCGCCGTTCTCGATGTAGTCGATCTCCACGGCGGTATCGATGCGGCACTTGAGGGTGATTTCCTTCACCGTGCCGTCGGCCATGGTGATCTCGGCGGGCACCTCTTGCAGTGGCTTCACGCCTTCCAGGCCCTTGATCGACACTGTCTCTTCGCCGGTCAAGCCCAGAGACTTGCGAGTGTCGCCGCCGGTGAATTCGAAGGGGATGACGCCCATGCCAACTAGGTTGGAGCGGTGGATGCGCTCGAAGTTCTCGGCGATCACGGCCTTCACGCCCAGAAGCGCGGTGCCCTTGGCGGCCCAGTCGCGGCTGGAGCCCGCGCCATACTGCTCGCCGCCGAAGACGACGAGCGGCACGCCCTTCTCCTGCCAGGCCATGGCGGCCTCGTAGATCGAGGTCTGCTTGCCGTCGGGCCCCTTGGTGTAGCCGCCTTCGACACCGTCCAGCATCTCGTTCTTGATGCGGATGTTGGCGAAGGTGCCGCGCATCATCACCTCGTGGTTGCCGCGCCGCGAGCCGTAGGAGTTGAACTCGCGCACCGGCACCTGGTGCTCGCGCAGGTACTGCCCGGCGGGGGTGCTCTCCTTGAAGGACCCGGCGGGGGAGATGTGGTCGGTCGTGACCATGTCGCCCAGCAGGGCCAGCACCTTGGCGCCCTCGATGTTCTCGATCTTCTTGGTGTCCATCGTCATGCCTTGGAAGTAGGGCGGGTTCTGGACGTAGGTCGAGGACGCGGGCCAGTCGTAGGTTTCGCTGTCGGTCGTCTCGACGCCCTGCCACTTGTCGTCGCCCTTGAAGACGTCGGCATATTTGGACTGGAAGGCCTCGCGCGTCACGGTCTGCTCGACCAGTTCCGCCACTTCCTGCTGGGTCGGCCAGATGTCCTTGAGGTAGACGGGGTTGCCGTCCTGATCCTCGCCGAGCGGCTCGGTGGTGATGTCGACGTTCATGTCGCCCACCAGAGAATAGGCCACCACGAGGGGTGGGGAGGCGAGGTAGTTGGCGCGCACGTCGGGGCTGATCCGGCCCTCGAAGTTGCGGTTGCCCGAGAGCACCGAGGTGGCCACCAGATCGTAGTCGTTGATCGCCTTGGAGATCGGCGCCTCCAGCGGGCCCGAGTTGCCGATGCAGGTGGTGCAGCCGTAGCCGACGAGGTTGAAGCCGATGGCGTCCAGATCCTCTTGGAGGTCGGCAGCTTCGAGGTAGGCCGAGACCACCTGCGAACCGGGCGCCAGCGAGGTTTTGACCCAGGGCTTGCGGGTCAGGCCCTTTTCGCGGGCCTTGCGGGCCACCAGCCCCGCGCCGATCATGACGTAGGGGTTGGAGGTGTTGGTGCACGACGTGATCGAGGCGATCACGATGGAGCCGTCGTGCAGCTGGTGCGTGGTGCCGTCGTCTGCCTTGTACCAGCCTTTGGCGTGGTGCCCGGTGTCGCCGGGGACGTCACGCGGCTCGGGGGCGCCGCCTTCGGCCTCCCAGCGGGCTTCGGATTTTTCGCCCGCGTCCTTGCCGTCGCGCAGGCCCTCGATGAACTTGGAGAAGGCCGGAGCGGCCTGGTCGAGCGCGATGTAGTCCTGCGGGCGCTTGGGGCCGGAGATGGCAGGCACGATGGTGCCCATGTCGAGGCTGAGCGTGTCGGTGTAGACGGGGGCGTAATCGGCCCCGCGCCAGAAGCCGTTTTCCTTTGCGTAGGCCTCGACCAGCGCTATGCGGTCTTCGTCGCGGCCGGTGTTCTTCAGGTAGCGCAGGGTTTCGGCGTCGATCGGGAAGAAGCCACAGGTGGCGCCGTATTCGGGGGCCATGTTGGCGATGGTGGCCCGGTCGGCCAGCGGCAGCTTGTCGAGACCGGAGCCGTAGAACTCGACGAACTTGCCGACCACGCCCTTCTCGCGCAGCATCTCGACGACCTTCAGCACCAGGTCGGTGCCGGTGGTCCCCTCGACCATGGCGCCCGTCAGCTCGAAGCCGACGACTTCGGGGATCAGCATGGAGATCGGCTGGCCGAGCATCGCGGCCTCGGCTTCGATGCCGCCCACGCCCCAGCCGAGCACGGCAGCGCCGTTGACCATGGTGGTGTGGCTGTCGGTGCCCACGAGCGTGTCGGGGTAGGCGACTTCCTTGCCGTCCTGATCCACGTCGGTCCAGACGGTTTGCGCCAGATACTCGAGGTTTACCTGGTGGCAGATGCCGGTGCCCGGCGGCACCACGCGGAAGTTGTTGAACGCCGACTGGCCCCATTTGAGGAAGGTGTAGCGCTCCATGTTGCGTTCATACTCGCGGTCCACATTCATCTGGAAGGCGCGCGGGTTGCCGAACTCGTCGATCATCACCGAGTGGTCGATCACGAGGTCGACGGGGTTGAGCGGGTTGATCTTTTGCGGGTCGCCGCCGAGCGACTTGATGCCGTCGCGCATGGCGGCGAGGTCAACCACGGCGGGCACGCCGGTGAAATCCTGCATCAGCACGCGGGCGGGGCGGTAGGCGATTTCACGCGGGTTCTTGCCGCCCTTGGTGGCCCATTCGGAGAAGGCCTTGATGTCATCGACCGAGACCGTCTTGTCATCCTCGAAGCGCAGCATGTTTTCCAGCACCACCTTGAGCGCGGCGGGGAGCTTGGAGAAATCGCCCAGACCGGCGGCTTCGGCGGCAGGGATCGAATAGTAATCGACCGACTGGCTGCCGACGGTGAGGGTCTTGCGGGTTTTGGAGGTATCGTGGCCGACGGTAATTGGCATGGGGGGCTCCCTTGGCTTTGGGTGGCTGCACTTGGCTTTCCCTTACGCTGCAAGCGCGGGGGCTTGCAAGGCGGTTAGGGTTGTTGTTTCGGGATTTTGTATACCATTGCACACAATTGGGGTGCAAGGGCCCCGCGCGCTTTGTCACATCTCTCGCGTTTCGTTGATTGGCACTTGCGCGGACGAGGGGATAAACCGGGTATCAGGGATGACAAAAGCAGGTTGACATGGCCTTGAAATCAGGCGGAAAAATGCTCTTCGGGGCGCTGGCTTTCTGTGCCGCGCTGGCCGGGGTGGCACGGGCGGAGAGCCCGGTTGTCGTGGAACTCTACACCAGCCAGGGCTGTTCGAGCTGCCCGCCGGCCGATGAAATTTTGGCCAAACTTGCAAACAAACCGGGCGTGATCGCGCTGGCCCTGCATGTGGATTACTGGGATTACATCGGCTGGAAGGATGCCTTCGCCAGGCCTGAGCACACCAAGCGCCAGAAAGCCTATGCGCATCAGGCCGGTGCGCGGACGATTTACACCCCGCAGATGGTGATCGGCGGGGTCGATCATGTGGTTGGCGCCCGCCCGATGGATGTGGTGGACCTGCTGGGCAGCCACAAGGCCCGGCCCCCGGTGATGCAGCTCACCGCCCGCCGCGAGGGCGAAGAAGTGGCCATCGCGGGCACGCCGCCCGAGCCGGCACAGGGTACGCTCGTGGTGCAGCTGGTGCGGTTCACGCCGCAGGAGACGGTGGCGATCAAGCGCGGCGAGAACGCCGGGCTGACGATGAGCTACCACAACATCGTGCGGGACTGGCAGGTGCTCAGCGAGTGGGATGGCGTGGCGGCGTTGGAGCTGCGGGTGCCCGCGCCGGGAGAAGCCCCGGCGGTGGTGATCGTGCAGAAGCCCGGCCCGGGGGAGATCGTGGCGGCCGCGCGGGTCAAGTAGATCGGCGCTTACTGGAAGAAGGGGCGCCTTGAGGCGCGCCTTTTTTGCTGTGCGCCCGCGCATGGCG
>NZ_QTNQ01000013.1 GCF_018424695.1 Vannielia litorea | reverse complement strand
AGCTGGTGGCCGGTGGTGCCCTCGGGTGCGGTGCCCCGGGTGACCACATGGACGGGCGGCGCGCCGGGGGCGGCGAGGGCGGTTTGGGCGAGGGCGGTGCCGATGTGGCCAGCGCCGAAGATCAGGAGGGGGGCGGTGCTCATGGGGCGAAGCTAGGGCGCATTGAGGGGCTTTCAAAAGCGCGGCCCCCATGTTACCGCAGCCGCGATTTATCGACCGGGCAAGGCGCCCGGACAGCAAGGAGACGCCCCATGGCCATCGAACGCACGCTTTCCATCATCAAGCCCGACGCCACCCGCCGCAACCTGACCGGCAAGATCAACGCCAAATTCGAGGAGGCGGGCCTGCGCATCGTCGCCCAGAAGCGGATCAAGCTCTCCATGGAGCAGGCCGGCAAGTTCTACGAGGTGCACAAGGAGCGCCCGTTCTACGGTGAGCTTTGCGAGTTCATGGCCTCGGAGCCGGTCGTGGTGCAGGTGCTGGAGGGCGAGGGCGCCATCCTGAAGAACCGTGAAGTGATGGGCGCGACCAACCCCGCCGACGCCGCGCCGGGCACGATCCGCGCCGAGTTTGCCGAGTCGGTCGGCGAAAACTCCGTGCACGGGTCGGACGCCCCCGAGACCGCCGCGCAGGAGATTGCCTATTTCTTCTCCGGGCTCGAACTGGTCGGGTAAGGCCGGGTTCTACCCACCCCGAGGATATTGAAGGGCGCTCTTCGGGGCGCCCTTTTTTGATCAGGACTACTTCTGGAGCGCCTTGACCAGGGGTGCCGGGTCGGGGTGACGCCCCACCGACCACCTGAATACATATGTGTAGGGTTGCCCATCGGTGGCGCGGGCCCGTTGGACAATTGTGCCCTTGAGCGTACCGTATTTGCCCAGAGGCGCAGTTACGGGCAGTTCGGAGATCCGCGCACCACCTGAGGTGCAGGTGGTGCTGCCGCTGGCGGAGCCGTCCTTTCGCGGCGCCATGCGCGTCCAGCATGTCATGTCGAGCAGGTCATTGTAGCTCCAGGTCCAGCTTGGCGCCTTGGGGCTCTTGCCGACGATGTAGCCGTAGAAAACGGTGATCTCCGCGGAGGGAAGGCGGATGGCGATCGTGGCCGGAATGGCGAGGCCGGTCATGCGCGATCCGTCAGGCGCCGTCTTGGGCATATCCCGTTTGCCAACCTTTGCCGGAATGAAGACCTCCTGCGCAAGGCCGGGTGTGATGCTGCAAAGCAGGGAGACTCCAAGGGCGATGATGGCTTTCTTCACGCGGTGACCTCCGGTTTTTTGCATGTCTTTTGACAATACACCGGGCGGTTTTTCAGGCAAGCAATCAGGCGGGTGTGGACTCAGGGTGCCAAGCGCGTAGCCCGGCGCGGCTGCACAGGTCTGGCCCGCGCGGCCTGTTTGGCGAGGTTCTTTTCCAGCAGGCAGACGTTGCGGATGTTGGCGTTGTAGGCGGCGTCGAAGATGTCGCCGATCACAGGGATCGAGCCGATCGAGAGGTCGAGCGCCATGTTGAAGCCCATGTAGGCCAGCGCGCCGGGGGTGGCACCGAGGCGGTGGGCCTTCCAGATGATATAGGCCGAAGGCGCGGCGGCGAGCGCGTCGCCAACCACGGGCACGAGGCCGAGAAAACTGTCGAGGCCCACGTCGATCTGGGTGCCGGGGACGCGGAAGAGCGCGTCCATCCGCCGGGCAAGGGTGTGGAGCGCGTCGATTTCGGCATCAACGGCGGGGCCGGTGAGGGGAGCTGCATCGGTCATACATAGGATATGGGGTCACGCGGGCGTGATGTGAAGGGGCTTTACATTATTTTCGTCATCGGGGCCGCACGCCGATCTTGTCGAGCATGCGCTCCAGCTCGGACAGGCCCGGATCGTGCGCCTCGGCGACCAGGGCATCGAAGCGGGCGCGCAGACGCTCCTTCTCCTTGCCCTTGCAATCGTTCCAGGGGCGGCCCTGAAGGCCCATTTCGATGACGTAGAAGGCGATGAAATGCGGGCGCGCGCCGTTCTTCAGGAGGCGTCGATAGGTTTCATCCGCGCCCAGATCGGCAAGCTCTTCGGCGGAGTTGATCCCCGCGCGGGCGCAGGAGGCCTCCATGGCGGGGCCGAGATTTCGGATCGAGGAAACGGGAGTGCGTGTGCTGGCCATTGTGGCCGCAGGGTAGCGCCGGGGAACGGCGCGGAACAGGGGCGAGAGACGCCCCTGCTGACAGGTCGTGTCAGCGGGTCAGATGCTGGCCCAGTCGGTGATGACGAAACGGTCATCCACCTCGGCATCGGGGCGGATATCCCAGATGTCACGCGGTGTTTCGCGCGTGGGCCGGCTTGTGGCGCTGCGCTCTTCGTTCTTCATCTCCGGCTTGGCGGATTTCTTGGGTGCCATTGCCTTGTTCCTTTACTCTGTTACCACCCCAACGGCGCGTCCCGCGTGATGGTTCCTGCCTCATATGTGGGATCTTCGCCCCTCCATCTGGATATTGGGTGCCGCAAATGTGACCAAAATGGGGCATCTATCTTGGGTTTGCCTCGATTTGTCGGAGTGTGGCACCAAGGTCGCTGCGGCAGTTGTGGCGGGATCACCAATGTGATTAACGTGTGAAGTAAATCAGCCGGGGAGGTGGCGATGAGCGGCAACGAGACGGAACGGACGACGGGGGAGGCACTGGCCGCAGGGCTGGCTGAGGCGGGCACCGAGGTGGTGTTCGGCATTCCAGGCGCGCATATGTATGCTTTCAACGATGCGCTTGCAAGGGAGGCGGGGCGCATCCGCTTCATCCATACGCGGCATGAGCAGGGGGCGGGCTACATGGCTTATGGCTATGCGCGCTCCAGCGGAAAGCCCGGCGTTTTCACTGTGGTGCCGGGGCCGGGGGTGTTGAACGCGGGGGCCGCGATTTCCACCGCCTACGCGGGCGGCACGCCGGTGCTCTGCGTCACCGGCAACATCTTCTCGAACCTGATCGGCCAGGGCCGGGGGCAGCTGCATGAATTGCCCGACCAGCTCGCCACGCTGGGCAGCATCACCCGCTGGGCGGGCCGGGTGGAGCATGCCAGCGAGACGGGCCGGATGCTGGGCCGCGCCTTTGGCGAGATGGCGCGCGGCCGCGGCGGGCCTGCGGCGATCGAGGCGCCGTGGGATGTGATGGCCGCCAAGGGCACCGTGCGGGGGGGCCTTGAGCGCGAAGAGGTGCTGCCGCCGCCATTGAGTGAAGGCCAGCTTGCGCAGGCCGCCGAGATGATTGCAGAAGCGAGCAATCCGATGATCTTTGTCGGCTTCGGCGCGATGGAGGCCGGGGCAGCGGTGCGTGCGCTCGCCCGCAAGCTGGGCGCGCCGGTGGTGGCGCATCGCAGCGGCAAGGGCGTGATCCCAGAGGACGACCCGTTGAGCGTGAACATGGTGGCGGCCTACGACCTATACCGCGACTGTGACCTCGTCATCGGCATCGGCTCGCGGCTGGAGCTGCCCTTCATGCGCTGGCAATGGCGGCCCGAGGGGCTGAAGGTGCTGCGCATCGACATTGACCCGACAGAGGCGGTGCGGCTGAAGCCCGATCACTTCGTGCTGGGCGATGCGGGCGAGGCCTGCGCGGCGCTGCTGGATCGCGTGGGCGAGGGACCGGACCGGAGCGAGACAATTGGCGCGGCGCGGGCGGCGGCAGAGGAAAAGATCGAGGAGATCCAGCCGCAGGTGGGCTTTTTGAAGGCGATCCGGGCGGCACTGCCGCGCGACGGGTTCTTCGTGGAGGAGATCAGCCAGGTGGGCTTTACCGCGCGCTTTGCCTTTCCGGTCTATGAGCCGCGCACCTATGTGACCTCGGCCTATCAGGAGAACCTCGGCTTCGGCTACAACACCGCGCTGGGCGTGAAGGTAGCGAACCCCGACAAGGCGGTGGTTTGCGTGACGGGCGATGGTGGCTTCCTGTTCGGCGCGCAGGAGATGGCCACGGCGGCGCAGCACGGGATTGGCGTGGTTGTGGTGGTGTTTGACAATGGAGCGTTCGGCAATGTGCTGCGCGATCAGGACACGCAATTTGAGGGCCGCAGGCTCGGGGCCGAGTTGAGCAACCCGGACTTCGCGGCGATGGCAAAGAGCTTCGGGCTGCATGCCGAACGGGCCGACACGCCGGAGGCGCTGGAGGCGGCTCTCAGAGCGGCCATCGACCGCGACGAGCCCGCGCTGATCTGCGTAAAGCAGGCGCGCGGCTCCGATGGCTCGCCCTGGCCGCTGCTGATGCCCGCGCCCCATGGCGCGCCGCCCAAGAAGGGGTATTTCTGAACCCCCTCCGCGCGGTTAGGCTGCGCCGGGGAGGACTGGGATGGACAAGAGCATAGACAGCGTCGAGGCGGCGGTGGCGGACATCGAGGACGGGGCCGTGGTGATGATCGCAGGCTTCGGCGGGTCGGGCATTCCGGTGGAACTGCTGCATGCGCTGGTGGCGCGCTTTCGGGCGACGGGGCACCCCACGGGGCTGACCGTGGTGAACAACAATGCAGGCACGGGCGCAGTCGGCATTGCCGCGATGCTGGATGCCGGGATGATCGCCAAGGTCATCTGCTCCTTCCCGCGCTCGTCGCAGCCACAGGCCTTCCAACGGCGCTACGAGGCGGGCGAGGTGGAGCTGGAGTTGGTGCCGCAGGGCACGCTGGCGGAGCGGATCCGGGCCGGGGGCGCGGGCATTCCGGCGTTCTACACGGCCACCGGCGTGGGCACGGAGCTGGCGGCGGGCAAACCCGTGGAAACCTTCGACGGGCGCGACTACCTGCGCGAGCGCTGGCTGAAGGCCGACGTGGCGCTGGTGAAGGGCGCCCTGGGCGATCGGCACGGCAACCTCACCTACCGGCTGGCGGCCCGCAACTTTGCCCCGATCATGGCAATGGCGGCCACAACCACGATTGCGCAGGTGACGCGGCTGGTTGAGCCCGGCGAGATCGAGCCCGAGCAGGTGGTGACCCCGGGCATCTTCGTGCAGGGCGTGGTGGAGGTGCCGGAGCCCGCCCAGGAAGAGGCGCTGATCCGCTCGGGGGAGGTGGCCTGATGGAGAAACTCTCGAGCGCGGGCATCGCGTGGCGCGCGGCACAGGACATTCCCGACGGGGCCTATGTGAACCTCGGCATCGGCTTTCCCGAGATGGTGGCGCGGTTCCAGCCCGAGGGGCAGCATGTGACCTACCACAGCGAAAACGGCATCCTCGGGATGGGGCCGGCGCCGCAGGAGGGCGAAGAGGACTGGGACGTGATCAACGCCGGCAAGAAGGCGGTGACGCTCTTGCCGGGGGCCAGCATTTTCCACCATGCCGACAGCTTTGCCATGGTGCGCGGCGGGCACATCGACCTTGCGGTGCTGGGTGCCTACGAAGTGGCCGAGACGGGAGACCTCGCCAACTGGCGGATCGGTTCGCGCGGTGTGCCTGCGGTGGGCGGCGCAATGGATATGGTGACGGGCGCACGGCGGGTTGCAGTGGTGACGGACCATGTAACAAAGACCGGTGCCCCCAAGCTGGTGGAGCGCTGTTCCAACCCGCTAACCGGAGTGGGCTGCGTCGCCCGGGTCTATACCTCGCTCGCGGTCGTCGACGTGGCGGACGGCCGCTTCGTTCTGCGCGAAAAGCTGGCGGCCGTGTCCATGGAGGCCTTGCAGGCTGTGACGGGCGCGAAGTTGCATGTAGAGCGTGATCTGCGCGAATTGAGGGTGCCGGAGGGGCTGTGAGACCGTCGCGGGCAGGGCGTCCGAAGACCGGAATACAGCGCCTCACCGCTGACCTAGGAATGGCACCGCAACAGTGGCCGAACGCTCACAGCGCCACGGTACCTGAAAGCACGACATCGCGAAGGGTAGCTATAATCCTGAGGGATTTTGGCTCCGGCGGTAGGGATCGAACCTACGACCAATTGATTAACAGTCAACTGCTCTACCGCTGAGCTACGCCGGAACACTGGCGGGCGATATAGCAACGGGTCCGGGGGGCGTCCAGAGGGTTTTGCGGAAAAATTTGGGGGCGTTACGCGAGGGCGTAGGTGGCGGTGGCGGAGAGGGTGGGGCTGGCGGTGGCCTGGCCCTGTTCCACGAGGGCGATGAGCTGGGCGAGCATGTTGCGTTCGGCGGCGGGCAGGAGGGCCGGGGGGACGTCGGTGTAGACGCGGGCGGTGAGCTGCGCGGTAGTGCCCGGGCCGGCCCGGAGCGCCTCGACAACCTGGGATTCGCGGGCCCTTCGGTGGGTGGTGAGCCAGTCCAGCCGGGCGGCGGGATCTTCAACAGGCGCGCCGTGGCCGGGGTAGTAGATGCGCGAGGCGCGCGCGGCGAGCAGGGCGCAGGAGGCCATGAAGGCCAGCGCGTCGCCATCGGGTGGGCTGATGAGCGAGGAGGCCCAGCCCATGACGTGGTCGCCGGTGAACACGGCCTCGCCCTCGGGCCGGGCCAGAGCGAAGCTGAGATGATTGGAGATGTGGCCCGGTGTGTGAAGCGCGGTGAGCTGCCATCCGGGGCCTTCCAGCACAGCGTCGTGGGCGAGGCGGACATCAGGGGTAAAATCGGGCTGCACGCCTTCGCCGCCGCCCGCGAGGCCCGAGGCGGCGAGCGCCTCCATCACCGGGCGGCGTCCGTCGAGGTGGGTGCCGAAGGCGTAGACCTGCGCGCCGGTTTCCCTCGCGAGGCGCGCGGCCAACGGGGAATGATCCACGTGCGAATGGGTGCAGAGGATGTGGCTGATGTGCTGGCCCGGCTTCAATGCGGCGAGGAGGACCTCGGCATGGGCGGGCAGGTCGGGGCCCGGGTCGATCAGGGCCAGCGCGGTTTCGCCCACGAGATAACTGTTGGTGCCCCAGAAGGTCATCGGCGATGGGTTTGGCGCGATCACCCGCACGACGCCGGGCTCCAGCTCTACCGGTGTGCCTGCTTCGCTTTGCATCTTTCGTTCCCCTGCCGCGGCCCGTAACCTTCTGCCATGGATTTCTCGTGGTTGAAACGCTCGATGCCCAAGGGGATTTACGGGAGGGCCGCGTTGATCCTGCTGCTTCCGATCGTGGTGCTTCAGCTCGTGATCTCGATCGTGTTCATCCAGCGGCATTTCGAGGATGTGACCCAGCAGATGACCGATTCGCTCCTGCTGGAGCTGCGGCACCTCACGGCGGAGGTGGAGGCGGCGCCAGACGCGGAGGCGGCGCTGGCGGAGGTGGCCGTGCTGGCGCAGGCGTTGCGCGTGCAATTGGCGCTGCCGGCGGAAGAGATGCACGGCTACAAACGCCCGTTCTACGACGTCTCCGGCGCTACGGTGATTGCCGAGCTTCGCGGCGGGCTGGAGGGCGTGGAGGCGGTGGACCTGTCGGAAAACTCGCGCCGCGTGATCCTTCAGGTGAGCACCCGCCACGGCCCCCTGACGATCACCTTCGACCGGCGCAGGGTGAGTGCCTCGAACCCGCACCAGTTTCTGGTCTTGATGGGGTTCGTCGGCGTGGTGATGGCGCTGGTGGCCTTCATCTACCTGCGCAACCAGCTCAGGCCCATCACCCGGCTGGCGGCGGCTGCGGAGGCCTTCGGGCGCGGGCGGATCGAGCCCTACAAGCCTGCGGGCGCGGTCGAAGTGCGCTCGGCCGGCCATGCCTTTCTGGACATGCGCGCGCGGATCGAGCGGCAGACGGCGCAGCGGATGATGCTGCTCTCGGGGGTGAGCCACGATCTGCGCACGCCGCTCACCCGGATGAAGCTGGGGCTGTCGCTGGCCGAGGCCGATGGGGCGGATGTGGAAGACCTGGCAAAGGACGTGGCCGAGATGGAGGCGATGCTGGATGGCTTCCTTGATTTCGTGCGGTCCGAGGCCGGGGAGGCGGCGGAGCCGGTGGATGCGGCCGCGCTGGCCGAGAAGGTCGCCGAGAACGCGCGGCGGGCGGGTGGCACGGTGGAGTTGGAGCAGCGCGGCGAGGGGGAGCCCGAGATTGCGCTGCGGGCGCTTTCGGTCGAGCGGGCACTGGCCAACCTGCTGTCCAACGCGCGGCGCTATGGCAGCAAGGCGCGGCTGACGGTGGATCTTGGCGAGCGGATGGTGCGCTACACGGTGGAGGATAACGGGCCGGGCATCCCCGAGGACCGGCGCGAGGAGGCGATGCGGGCCTTCACCCGGCTCGACGAAGCCCGCAACCAGGACAAGGGCGGCGGCGTGGGGCTGGGCCTTGCCATTGCGCTCGACGTTGCGCGCAGCCATGGCGGTGCGTTGCGGTTGGGCGAAAGCGAAGAGCTGGGCGGGTTGAAGGCGGAGCTGGTGCTGGCGCGCTAGACTATCGAAAACCGCTCAGGCGTTGCGCGACCGAAGCCCTGAGCGAAACGCGATTGTTGCCGTTAGTTGCTAAATCTTCACAGGCACAACCCATGCAATATTGCTGTAAATCCTACGCGCATGCCTGTTTGGGCATGATGGTTGAGGGTACCGGGCGCGTGGTACCCCGCGCAGATCAGGGTTCGCCGATCCAGGCACAGCCGACTGGCGGCGGAATGGCGGCGACATGTTGGAAATCGGGCGGGCCAAACAGACTCCAGGTTGTCGTCTCGTGGCCTTCATCGGCGCCGAGATAAAGCTCCAACCAGGCGCGCCAGCGACCCATGAATGCCTCATCATCCAGAACGTCGCCGGACCATTGACACGGGGGCTCCATGCCTGCGGGGAGGCGCACTGAGGCATCGCCAAAGCTGTTCTCGAGATCTGGAAACGCGCCTGATGCGACCGCGCGCAAATCGACGAAGCGCAGGCTTGCGCCGTGAAACTGGGCTTCTGCGAAACGGGACGCGCTCAACTCTATCGGACGTTCAACAGTTCCGGCGATGCGGGCGAGGATGAAGTTGGCTTTGGTGAAGTCGGTCTGCCTCATATCCGTGCGCAAAAGCGTTGCTCCGCTGAAACTGGCGTTGACGGCGGTGGCATCTGCCAAGGTGGACTCCGTCAGGTCGGCTCCGTCGAGGCTGGCATCGGTCATGTCGCTGTCGGTGAGGTTCGCCCTTACGAAACTGGCATCTTCCAGCACAGCGTTCTGAAGCCGCGCGAGCCTCATACCGGCGCCATTGAAGTTTGCCCTGGTGGCTTGTGCGCCGTGCAAGCGGGCCCATGTCAGATCGGCGTCGATCAGAACGGCCGATGACAAGTCGGCCCCGACAAAGGAGGCGCGGTAATAGTCGCCGCCACTCAAATTTGAGAAGCTGAGCTCGGCCCCTCTGAAAATCCCCTCACGTGCGGTAACTCCACTCATTTCCGCGCTGTGAAGCTGCGCTTCAGAAAAGTCCATTCTGGCAAGCTCGACGCCGCTCAAGTCTTGGTTTGAGAAGGAGAAAGAGCACTCGGCAGAATCGTAGAAGGCAGTGCCCTCGAAGATTTCCGGCGAGAGGGTCGCGCCGGGCCAGGGGAAAGGTGGCAGGGAGAGGTTGAGGCCGAAGGCGCCAGTGAGATCAGTATTGCGAAAGTCGGCGCGGCTCAGGTCGAGCTTGTCGATCGCAGCGATCTGGCCGGCGCGACGAACGCGCCATTCGGCTGTGAAACGGGCCTTGTCAGAATCGCTCCAGTCGTCAAATTGGGTGTCCTTCAATTCTTCACGCGCGGCAAAACCGCTCAACGCCTCGCGGCGGGCGTAGGCACATGGCAGCCAGCCCCCGGGCCGGGGGGTGAAGCGGGCTTCGGTGAGGTTGAGGGGGGCTAGAAACTCGGGGCTGCCGGTGGTGCGCTGGATGCTCATCGGGAAGCTCGTCAACGCAGCGACGAGGACGGCGGACAGCGCGGGGGCGCTTTGCCACAGAGGGCGGCGGACTTCGCCTTTCGGGTGGCGCATGGATTGCAACAGGGCGGCAAAGCTGGTGGCGCCGGTGACGAGCGCGGCGCTTAGGGCCACCGCTGCGCAGAGGGTCATCGTGGCATCGCGAGCGGGCATCGACGCCCACCAGAGCCATCCGAGGATGAGCACGCCAAAGGCCATGGCCAGCGCGAGATTGAGGGTCATCGAGAGGCCATCGAGCGGGCGCTCGGCAACGCATGTATCATCGCGTATCCGGCAGCGCAGGTGCAGGGCGGCATCGGTAACGAGCCATGGCGAGACGACCTCACCGAGACGCAATTCTCCGATGCGGGCAGGCGCGGCGCCCAGCGCGCCCCAGAGGCGGATCAGGTAGAGCTGGAAGTAGCCATAAATCGCCGCTGTTAGGATCGGAGCGGCATAGAAGAAGTAACGGGTTGGCACCGAGACATCGACCAGCGGCAGTTTGGTGTCGCGACCCGCTCCGTAGAAGTCAAAGTGCTCCACTCCCATCAGTGTGATGGCGATGAAGACGAGCGTGCCCAGCAGGATGAACCAGGTGTTGCGGGCGTTCGTCGTCAGGGCATTGATGCGGGCGATTTCTGGCGCGTCGGCCATGGCACGGCAACTCCCTCTGGCGCGTAAATCGTAACCTGTCGGGGCTGACCAGTGAACCGTTGCGGCGTGAAGTTGGCGTGAATAACTGCTTGCAACCGGGGTGGCGGGTCAAGTCCCGACCTACAGCTGGGCGGAAACGGCAAATCCGGCTACAGGGCGGCGGAACTCGTTGCGCAGGACTTCGGATGAGATCAGGTCAGGCGGGTTGAACCCGGCGGCTTGCAGGCAGCCCAGCACGTAGGGTTGGCCGTGGCGGTAGCGGCCCGAGGGTGTCAGTTCCCAGCCATCGGGGCGGTTGGAAGAGGTCTCGCAGGTCAGAAATATTCGCCTGCCCGGTTTGAGACCGGCTGCAATCGTGGTGATGGGTGCGGCGATGTCGCCGGTGTAAATCAGGACGTCCATGACGACGATCAGGTCGTAGGCGCCCGGCTCCGGCAGGGGGGTGCGCGCGAGATCATGAGTGAAAAGCGTGGTGTACGCCCCTGTTTTTTCGGCCTCTTTCAGAATTTCGGGGCTAATATCAAGCCCGTCGAGCCTGGCGGCCAGCGGCGCGAGCACCGGCGCGGCAAGCCCGGAGCCGCAACCGGCGTCCAGCACGGACAGCGCGCTGCCGGGGGCGAGGCCGAGATAGGCCAGCCCGCCGCCGAGCACCTCGGGGCCGCGATATTGCACCCCCGCGAGGCTCTGGTCGAAATGGGCGGCCGTCCGGTCAAAAAAGCGGGCGATGTAGCCCGGATCAGGGAGCGGCGGCGGGGCCGTGCCGGTGATGGCGGCGGCCATGAAGGCCCATTCAACGGGATCGTCATGCAAGGGTTCGGCCTCGGCCACGAAGGCGCGGGCCACCTCACGCGCGCCAAAATGCGCCATCTGGGTGGCGGCACGCATGCGGATGTCGGCATCCTGCGGGCGCGCGGCGAAGACCCGGGCCCAGACGGCTTCCGCGGCGGCCTTATCGCCGCACTGAAGGCGGAGGTCGGCGAGCAGGAAGGCGCTCTGCCGGTCATCGGGCGCCATCTTGAGCGCGCGTTCCAGCGCGCGGGCGGCGGGCCCGACCTTTCCGGCCTCGAACCAGAGCGCACCGAGATGGGCGAATCCGGCGGCGAGCGGGGCCTTGGCCTCGCAATGTTTCTTCAGGGCGCGGATGGCGGCTTCGGCCTGTCCCGCGTCGACCAGCAGAGATACGGCCTTGGTGAGTTCTGGCGGCGAAATTTCCTTGACCGACAGGGCCTTGAGAGCAGGCGCCTTGACCCCCGCCATGTTGCCTGACGCTGCAGCGCGGGCGGCCTCGGCGAGAGGCAGGCGGGCCAGGGTGAGATCATCGACCATGGCGCAGGCTTAACGCGGATCGGCAGGGGCGGCGAGCGAAAAGGGGGAGTGGTAGGCCCGGCAGGACTTGAACCCGCAACCAAAGCGTTATGAGCGCTCTGCTCTAACCAATTGAGCTACAGGCCCGCCGGGGGTGTGATTAGGCCCGCGGGGCTGCGTGGTCAAGCCAGTCTGGCATTTGCGCAGCACTTGGGTTACCTCCCCGGCGACGGCACCGAGGAGAGCGCGGATGAGCGACGGAAAGAACGGTTTGACCTATGCGGAAGCGGGGGTGGATATCGACGCGGGCAATGCGCTGGTGGAGGCGATCAAGCCGGCGGTGAAATCGACCGACCGTGCGGGCGTGATGGGCTCCATCGGGGGCTTCGGCGGCCTCTTTGACCTGAAGGCCGCGGGCTTCAATGACCCGGTGCTGGTGGCCGCGACCGACGGGGTGGGCACCAAGCTGCGCATCGCCATCGACACCGGCGTGGTGGGTGGCGTGGGCATCGACCTGGTGGCCATGTGCGTGAACGACCTCGTGTGCCAGGGCGCGGAGCCGCTGTTCTTCCTCGACTATTTTGCCACCGGCAAGCTCGACGTCACCGCCGGAGCGGCCATCGTGGAAGGCATCGCGGCGGGCTGCAAGGCGGCAGGTGCGGCGCTGATCGGCGGCGAAACGGCGGAGATGCCGGGGATGTATGAGGGCAAGGACTTTGACCTTGCCGGTTTTGCCGTGGGCGCCATGGAGCGCGGCGCGGCGCTGCCGGACGGTGTTGCCGAGGGCGATGTGCTGCTGGGGCTCTCCTCCGACGGGGTGCACTCGAACGGCTACAGCCTCGTGCGCCGGGTGGTCGATCTGGCCGGGCTCGGATGGGATGCGTCCTCGCCCTTCGGCGGCGGAACGCTGGGCGAGGCATTGCTGACGCCGACGCGCATCTATGTGCGTCAGGTGCTGGCCGCGATCCGCGCGGGCGGGGTGCACGGGCTGGCCCATATCACCGGCGGCGGGTTGACCGAAAACCTGCCGCGCGTTTTCCCCGAGGGACTTGGCGCCGAGGTGGACTTGGGCGCCTGGGAGCTGCCGGGCGTGTTCCGCTGGCTGGCCGAGACCGGGGGCATGGAAGAAGCGGAACTGCTGAAGACCTTCAACGCGGGCATCGGCATGGTGGTTGTCGTGGCGCCCGAGGCGGCCGAGAGCCTGAAGGCGCTGCTGGAAGAGACCGGCGAGCGCGTCTTCGAGCTGGGCCGCGTGGTGGCGGGCGAGGGGGTTTCTTACAGCGGGACGCTGCTTTGACCCGAGCCTGCGCGATTCTGCTCTCGGGCGGCGGCTCCAACATGGTGAAGCTGGTGGAGAGCATGGCCGCGCCCGGCCACCCGGCGCGGCCCGTGCTGGTGATGTCGAATGACCCGGAGGCGGGTGGGCTGGAACGGGCGCGCGCGCTGGGGGTGGCGACGGGTGCGGTGGATCACCGCCCCTTCGGCAAGGATCGCCCGGCCTTCGAGGCCGAGCTGACTGCCCGGCTTGAGGCGGCGGGGGCCGAGCTGATCTGCCTTGCGGGCTTCATGCGGGTGCTCACGGAAGGTTTCGTGCGGCATTGGGAGGGGCGGATGCTGAACATTCACCCCTCGCTCCTGCCCAAGTATCGCGGATTACACACCCATGCCCGCGCGCTGGAGGCGGGCGACGCCGAGGCGGGCTGCACCGTGCATGAGGTGACGCCGGTGTTGGATGACGGCCCGATTCTGGGCCAGGCGCGGGTGCCGATCCGGCCCGGAGACACGCCCGAGGCCCTGGCCGCGCGGGTGCTGGAACAGGAGCACAGGCTTTACCCGGCCTGCCTGCGCCGCTTTGCTTCGGGGCAGCGCGAACCGCTCTACTTGTCCTGAAACGACGTCAAGGCAGGGTTTCCTTTCCTTCCCCGGGGGCCTAGAAAGCGGGGAGCGGCAAGAACATTGGCGCGGCTGCGCCTGCAACAAGAGAGCCCCCGCAACCTATGCGCACTTTGACGACCACCGAGGAGCTGTCTGCCTTTTGCGAGACGGCGGCCAAGGGCCCCTATATCACCGTGGATACCGAATTTCTGCGGGAAAGAACCTACTACTCCAAGCTTTGCCTCGTGCAGCTTGCCCTGCCGGGAGACGGCGAGGCGGTGCTGGTGGACCCGATCGTGGGCAGCGAAATGTCGATGGAGCCGCTCTACGAGCTGTTCCGCAACAAGGGCGTGGTGAAGGTGTTCCACGCCGCGCGGCAGGATCTGGAGATCTTCTTCATCGAGGGGGGCGTTATCCCCGAGCCGCTGTTTGACACGCAGGTCGCGGCGATGGTTTGCGGCTTCGGCGAGCAGGTGGGCTACGAGACGCTGGTGAAGCGGATCGTGAAGGCGCAGGTGGACAAATCAAGCCGCTTTACCGACTGGTCGCGCCGCCCGCTGACCGATGCGCAGAAAGAATATGCGCTTGCCGATGTGACGCATTTGCGGGTGGTCTACGAGTATCTCGCCGCCGAACTGGCCAAGACGGGCCGGGGCCCCTGGGTGGAGGAGGAGCTTGGCGTGCTGCTGAGCCCCGACACCTATGTGATCCACCCTGACGCGGCCTGGAAGCGGGTGAAGACGCGCACCAACTCGGGCCGGTTTCTCGCCATCGTGCGGGAGCTGGCGCGCTTTCGCGAGGGCTATGCGCAGGCGCGCAACGTGCCGCGCAACCGGGTGTTCAAGGATGATGCTCTGCTTGAGCTTGCCTCGACAAAGCCTAGGAACGAAAAGGAATTGTCACGCTCTCGCCTGCTATTGCGCGAGGCGCGGCGGGGCGAAATTGCCGAGGGGATCCTCACGGCGGTATCCGCCGGGCTGGAGGCTGATCCTGAAGACTTCCCAAAGGCGGACCGGCGCCGCGAGAAGTTGCAGGTGAACCCGGCGCTGGCCGACCTGCTGCGGGTGCTTCTGAAGGCCAAGGGCGAGCGGTTCAACGTGGCACAGCGGCTCATCGCCTCTGCCGCGGAACTGGATGAGATTGCCGCCGGTGAGCGGGATATTCCGGCGATGAAGGGCTGGCGCCGCGAGGTGTTCGGCGAAGATGCGCTGAAGCTGTGCGAGGGGAAGGTGGCGCTGGCGCTGAAGGGTGAAAACGTGGAGATCGTCTCGCTTTGAGATCGGCGGGGCGGCGGGGCCAGTCCCGCGCTACAGGCGCTCAGCGGCTGGTGCTGCGCTGGTTCACCTGGCCGCGCACAACGATGCGGCTGATCCGCGACAGTTCGATGTTGGACAGGTGGATGCCGACCGTCACCTCGCGGGAGCGCGGCGTGCCCTCGATCTGGAACTCCAGCGGCTGCTCGATGCGGAAATCATAGACCATCACGCCGTTCTGCGGCAGCCCGCCGGGGCCGACGGGCACAAGTTGGGCATCCCAGTAGCCCTGGCTGGGCGGCAGGCCGACGGCGGTGAGGATCGCGCCGCCCGGCGTACGCTCGACCTGGAGTGAGGTGACCTGTGTGACCAGTTGGCGCCGATCCACAACGGTGACCGTTTGCGCGGCTGGCACCGCGCGTGCCTCCGAGCGCGATCCGCCGAACCAGTTGAACGGGTTGATCCGGCTTTCAGCGAGCCGCGAGCACCCCGAGAGCGCTGTCACCAGCACCATTGCGGCCAGAAGCGGTTTGGTCATGCTCGTCCCTCGGCTTTTCGTTCCCTCCGGGTTAGCGCAAAGCGGGGGCGTTGAAAAGCCTGTGCGGGGCTGGACCTTGACCGCCGGAGGGCCTAGCTCTGGCCGGGAAAAGGAGTGTGGCGCATGGCGAGAGACGAGTTTGAAGAGATCGTGGAAACCTTCGAGTTTCTGGACGACTGGGAAGACCGCTATCGCCATGTGATCGAACTCGGCAAGGCGATGGCGCCGCTGCCCGAGGCGCAGAAGGTGCCTGCGACCAAGGTGGAGGGCTGCGCCAGCCAGGTGTGGCTGGTGCCAGAGATCGAGGGGAAGGGAGCCGATGCGGTGTTGCGCTTCGAGGGCGAGAGCGACGCGATGATCGTCAACGGGCTGATCGCCGTGCTGCGGGCGCTTTACTCGGGCAGCACGGTGGCCGAAGCGCAGGCGGTGGATGCAGCTGCCGAGTTGAAACGGCTGGGCCTTGACGAGCACCTGAGCTCGCAGCGCTCGAACGGATTGAGGGCCATGGTGGCGCGTGTGCGCGCCGTGGCGGAGAAAGCGGCAGCAGCCTGAAGGAGGAAAGCCATGCGTGCATTGATCGTGGAGAAGGACGACGAGGGGCAAACCTCGGCCAGCGTTCAGGACATTGAGGAAAGCCGGCTGCCCGAGGGCGAGGTGACGGTGGCTGTCGAATATTCGACGGTGAACTACAAGGACGGGCTGTGCATTGGCCCGGGCGGCGGGCTGGTGCGCAACTACCCGCATGTGCCGGGCATCGACTTTGCCGGCACGGTCGAGGCCAGCGATGACTCTCGCTACAAGCCGGGTGACAAGGTGGTGCTCACCGGTTGGCGTGTGGGCGAGGCGCATTGGGGCGGCTATGCCGAGAAGGCGCGGGTGAAGGCCGACTGGCTTGTGCCGCTGCCCGATGGGTTGAGCACGCGAGCCGCGATGGCGGTGGGCACCGCTGGGCTGACGGCCATGCTGGCCGTGATGGCCCTTGAAAAGCAGGGCCTGAAGGAGGGCCCGGTGCTGGTGACCGGCGCTGCAGGTGGCGTCGGCTCGGTCGCGACGGCGATTCTGGCGAAGCTTGGCCACGAGGTGGCCGCTGTGACAGGGAGACCGGACCAAGAAGCCTATCTCCGCGATCTTGGGGCGACCCAGATCGTGCCGCGCGACGAGCTGACGGAAGTGACGCGCAAGCCGCTGGAGGGCGAGCAGTGGGGCGGATGCATCGACGCCGTGGCCGGTGCCATGCTTGGCCGGGTGTTGAAGCAGATGAAATACGGATCTTCGGTGGCCGCCATCGGCCTTGCGGGTGGGGCCGCGATCGAGGGCGCGCTGATTACCCCGTTCATCCTGCGGGGGGTGAACCTGCTGGGGATCGACTCGGTCATGCAGCCCTATGAGAACCGACTGGAGGCATGGTCGCGCATTGCCCACGACCTGCCGATGGAGAAGCTGGAGGCGATGGTTCAGCCTGCAACCCTGGCCGATCTGCCTGGGCTGGGAGCGGATATCCTGAAAGGAAAGGTGCGGGGACGCGTTGTGGTGGATGTCACCGCCTGAAGGCTGAAACCGCCGTTCTGACATCCGTTTGCGACATTGCGGTGTCGCAAACGGCATAAAACTCGCCGTAGCCGGGTGTTACATCCGGGCGTTGACAGCTACCATGCTCCCGAGCCGCCCAGAAAATGGGCATTGCCTCCGAAGTGACCGGCACAGGTTGCGCGGGGGCCTCGAACGGGGAGCAACCTATGTTTTCAAAAATCATGGTGCCGGTGGATCTGGCCCATACCGACCGTCTTGCAAAGGCGATCGACACGGCCTGTGCGCTGGCCAGTCTTTGGGGCGCGGAGCTTGTCTTCGTCGGCGTAGCGGCTGCGGTGCCGGGCTCGATTGCCCATAACCCGCAGGAGTTTGGTGACAAGCTGACGGCCTTTGCCGATTCTCAGGCCGCGGCCCATGGCATTACAGCCACGGCGCATGCGGCGATCAGCCATGACCCGGCGACCGACCTCGACCCGACCCTGCTGAAGGCGGTGGACGAGATTGGCGCCGATCTCGTGGTCATGGCGAGCCACATTCCCAACCTGACCGATTATGTCTGGCCTTCCAACGGCGGCACCGTGGCGACGCGGGCCTCGGCCTCCGTTTTCGTGGTGCGCGGATGAGGCCGGCCAAGAAACAGAAGAGCGAACGAACAGGGAGCAACATCCATGAGTGATCCGACAGAAGACGACGGTCAGGGCATACCGGCGCCCGAGGGGGCGTCGGACCTTATCGACACCGAGTACGAGATCGGTCAGGACAATATCGACGGCTCTGTCGGGCCGTTCGGTTTCGACATTCACAACCCGGTCTTCATGATTTCGGGCATCGCGATCGTGGCCTTCGTGTTCTACACGCTGGCGCTGCCGGAGCAGGCCGGGTCGGCCTTCAGCTGGCTGTTCAGCGCCGTGACCAAGGGCTTTGACTGGTTCTTCCTCGGCGCGGCGAACATCTTCGTGCTGTTCTGCATCCTGCTGATCGTCACGCCGCTGGGCAACGTGCGGCTGGGGGGCAAGGAGGCGAGGCCCGATTACACCTACGTGGGCTGGTTCGCGATGCTCTTTGCCGCGGGCATGGGCATCGGCCTGATGTTCTATGGCGTCTCGGAGCCGATGAGCCACTACAGCAGCTCCGTGGGGGGCGTCTCCTACTCGGTGGATTACACCGGGCCGATGCCGGAAGGTGAGGAAGACACGCCCGAGGGCTGGGCCGATCGGGAGAGCTTCGATGCGGCCACCGGCATTTCGGGCGCGACGCCGGCCGATGTGCAGGCCAAGATCGACGCCGCCGTGCCCGAGGGGCAGGCGGGGCTCTTCTCTCCGACACAGGGCCGCACCGATTGGGCACCATTGGGCGCGGCTGCGGGCAACCAGGAAGAGGCGATCCGCCTCGGCATGGCCGCGACCATCTTCCATTGGGGCCTGCACCCATGGGCGATCTACGCCGTGGTGGCACTGGCGCTTGCGCTCTTCAGCTACAACAAGGGCCTGCCGCTGACGATCCGCTCGGCCTTCTACCCGATCCTGGGCGACCGGGTCTGGGGGTGGCCGGGCCACGTGATCGACACGCTCGCGGTCTTCGCCACGCTTTTCGGCCTGGCGACCTCTCTGGGCTTCGGTGCGACACAGGCGAATGCCGGTCTGAATGAGCTCTTCGGCATCCCCGTGGGGGCGACGACCGAGGTGATCCTGATCTCGGCGATCACCGCCATTGCGCTTGTCTCGGTGGTTCGCGGCCTTGACGGCGGGGTGAAGGTGCTCTCGGAGATCAACATGGGGCTTGCCGCCCTGCTGCTGATCTTCGTGCTGCTTGTCGGCCCGACCCTGGCGGTGCTCACCGGCTTCGTCGATTACCTCGTGGCCTACTTCCAGTACTTGCCGCAGCTCTCCAACCCGGTCACCCAGACCATCGCCGGAGACGCCGGGCGGGGCGACGTGAACTTCTCTCAGGGCTGGACGTCGTTCTACTGGGCCTGGTGGATTTCCTGGTCGCCGTTCGTGGGCATGTTCATCGCCCGCGTCAGCCGGGGCCGCTCGGTGCGCGAGTTCGTGATCTGCGTGTTGCTGATCCCGTCCCTCGTCTGCGTGCTCTGGATGAGCGTGTTCGGCGGCGTGGCGATCAGCCAGGTTGTCAACGACGGCTATACCGATGCGCAGGATGCGGCACTTGCCTTGCAGCTCTTCAAGATGCTCGACGTGCTGCCGCTGGCAGCGATCACGAGCTTCGTGGGCATCGTGCTGGTGATCGTGTTCTTCGTCACCTCCTCGGACTCCGGCAGCCTCGTGATCGACACGATCACCGCGGGCGGCAAGGTGGATGCGCCGGTGCCCCAGCGGGTGTTCTGGTGTGTCTTCGAGGGGGCGGTGGCCATTGTGCTGCTGCTCTCTGCGGGGGGCCTTGGAAGTCTGCAGTCGATGGTGATCTCCACCGGCCTGCCGTTCACGATCGTGCTGCTCATAATGTGCTGGGCGATCTTCCGGGGGCTTCAGGCCGAACGCAGGATCTGACCCAGGCGCAGAGCCAACCTGATGCGGCCCCGTCCGGAGCGATCCGGGCGGGGCCTTTTCATTGCTTGGTTTGAGATCTCCGCCGGCTGTGTCAGGCTACCGAGGCGCGCAGGCGCGTGTTTGCACAGGTTTAGGGGTGTTCGATGCGAGGATTGATCTGGACGCTGGCGGGGCTGTTCGCCGCAGGGCCGCTGCTGGCGCAGGAGGAGGGCGGTGGCGCGACGTGCGAAGCGGTCTTCGCCGATCTCGCCAATCGCTTCCCGGTGACCCTCGAGCAATGCGAGCCGCAGGAGGTCAGCTACAGCCTCGAAGACTGCACACCTCCCACCAGTTTCACGCCGGGCGCCGTGACCACCCACATCATCTTGGCGATCGACGCCTCGGGCTCGATGGCCGGAGCGGCGGGCAGCCTGTCGAAGATGGAGGCCGCCAAGCGCGAGGGGCGCAGCTTTCTGGCGGACGTGCATGAGGACATTGCGGTGGGGCTGATGGTTTATGGCCACAAGGGCACGAACCAGCCGGAGGGCAAGGCCGAGAGCTGCGCCGCCCGCGAGATGGTGCATGGCTTCGATGCCCCGCGCGACGCGTTGGAGGGCGCCATCGCCGCCCTGCGCCCTGTGGGTTACACGCCGATTGCCGGCGCGCTGGAAGAGGCGGGCCGCATCATCGCCGCGCTGCCCGAAGGCGCGCAGGAGGGCGAGGGGCCGGTGCCGGTGGTCTACCTCATCTCCGATGGCGAGGAGACCTGCGACGGAGACCCTGTGGCGGCGGCCAGGGCGCTGATCGAGGGCGGGGTAAAGACCACGGTGAACACCATCGGTTTTGCGGTGAACGCCCAAACCGAGGCGCAGCTTCAGGCCATCGCCGAGGCGGGCGGGGGCACCTACTATCCTGCCGAGGACGCGAGCGCCCTGCAACGCCAGCTCGATGCGATCAAGGAGGCGGAGAATTCGCGACACCGCCACGCCTATTGCGTCGACCTGAACGCGGGCAGGATCGCGGCAGCGACCAACAACGAGGTGCAGCGGATCACCGCCTGCTATCAGCAGAACGGTCCCACGGCCCTGCGCGGAGGCACCAACGCCTTCTTTCGCGATGCACAGCGTGAAGGCCGCCCCGAGGCGGCCTGCGCGGGCAAGGTGCAACTCATGGTGACGCGGCACCTGAGCGACAGCTCGCGCTGGCTGGCGGATCGGACGAAGGCCCTGAACGACAAGGCATTGGCCGAGGTGCAGGCCTACCGCGAGGGCGCGGGGCTCGGAGCGGAGTAATCGCCATCCGTGCCGCTGGTGAGGGGTGAGGCCCGCCCCGGCATGCACCCGTGAGGGGCGGCGACCATGCGTGCTGCGGCGGTGAGGTTTGTGTGCAATCCGCATTCATTGAGCGGGCATCTGCTCATTTGAGGGGCGTTTGCGCGGATTTCATGCGGTTTTCCGCCGGGGTGTGTCACGCTCGCGTTACTTGAGCGTCGTCGGTCCGGCAGGCTCAGGGCAAGGACACCGCGAACATAAACACAAGGAGACGCGGACGATGGGATTTCTGGACACGATCTTCAATGTCATTAACGACCTCACCTGGGGCTGGGCGCTCGTGCCTTTCCTCGTGGTCCTCGGATGTTTCTTCACCGTTGCCAGCGGCTTTGTGCAGTTTCGATTTTTCAGGCGCATGTTCAACGTTCTGACCGGCACGAATGAAGACAACGATCCGACCAAGATCAGCGCCCGCGAGGCGCTCTTCGTCTCGGTCGGGGGGCGCGTTGGCGGCGGCAATATCGCCGGGGTGGCGGTGGCGATCACCGCCGGGGGCCCGGGCGCGGTGTTCTGGATGTGGGCGATTGCGCTGGTGGGCATGTGCTCGGCGCTGATCGAGGCCACGCTGGCGCAGCTCTACAAGCGCACCGAGCCGGATGGCAACTACCGGGGCGGCCCGGCGCGCT
Source organism: Vannielia litorea (assembly GCF_018424695.1). Classification (GTDB taxonomy): domain Bacteria; phylum Pseudomonadota; class Alphaproteobacteria; order Rhodobacterales; family Rhodobacteraceae; genus Vannielia; species Vannielia litorea_A. The sequence goes on along the minus strand of NZ_QTNQ01000013.1, from coordinate 53,902 downwards.
CCATCATCCACGGGCTCGGGGCCAATTATCGCTGGCTGGCGGTGATTTACGCGGTCTGCCTGATTGCTTCCTTCTCCATCGGGTTCAACGCCTTCCAGGGCAACACGGTGGCGGGCGCGGCGCTCGACAGCATGAACATCCCGCGCATTGCGACGGGCGTGGTGCTGGCGGCGGCGACGGCCTTCATCGTCTGGGGCGGCATCCACCGGATCGCCAAGGCGGCCGATGTCATCATCCCGCTCATGGCCTTCATGTATATCGCCATGGCGCTGGTGGTGATCGTGCTGAACATCGGCGGGCTGCCCGGCGTCATCACCGACATCGTGGCCAATGCCTTCGGCTTTCGCGAGGCAGTGGCGGGCGGCATGGGCGCGGCGATTGCCAACGGGCTGCGGCGCGGCCTCTTCTCCAACGAGGCGGGCCTTGGCTCGGCGCCCAACGTTGCGGCCACGGCCTATGTGAAGCACCCGGTGAGCCAGGGCATCACCCAGAGCTTCTCGGTTTTCATCGACACGATCATCATCTGCTCCTGCACGGCCTTCGTGATCCTGCTGGGCGATGTCTATCAGCCGGGCGCTGAAGGCGTGGACGGGGTGGCGCTGACCCAGCAGAGCATGGTGAACCACGTCGGCGGCTGGGCGCAGTACTACCTGACGGTGGCGATCCTGCTCTTCTCGTTCAGCTCGATCATGTACAACTACTACCTTGGCGAGAACGCGCTGAGCTTCATGACGGGCAGCCCGATGGCGATCCAGGTGCTGCGCTGTGCCATTGTCGGCATCGTCTTTCTGGGGGCAGTGGCCCCGGGGGCGACTTTCATCTTCAGCTTCTCCGACCCGATGATGGGCATTCTGGCGGTGGTCAACCTGCTGGCGCTGGCGATGCTCTTCCCGGTGGCGGTGCGGTTGATCAACGATTTCCGCGGGCAGTTGAAGGCCGGGGTGAAGATGCCGGTGTTCGATCCGGCCAAGTTCCCCGACCTCGACACCGATCCGACCGCCTGGCCGGATGCGCCCAAGGCCCCGGCGGAGTAGTCGGCACGACGGCAAGACAAGCCGTGCCCGGAGCGATCCGGGCGCGGCTTTCGTTTGCGGGCCGGGCAGAAAGAGTGACCCATCCCGGGCTCTGATGCGTTAGGTCATCAGACGTATGAAGGAGCCCCCATGACCCGCACCACCATTCTCTGGCACCGCCGCGACCTGCGGCTTTCCGACCTTCCGGCGCTGACGGCGGCACGGGAGGCCGGCGCGGTGATCCCGGTGTTCATCCGCGAGCGCAAGGTGGATGCGCTGGGGGCGGCGGCGGCCTGGCGGATAGGGCTTTCGCTGGAGGCGCATGGGAAAGAGCTGGAGGGCGTGGGCTCGCGGCTGATCCTGCGCGCGGGCGATGCGCTGGAGGTGCTGCGGGCGCTGGTGAAGGAGACGGGGGCGGAGGCTGTCTATTGGTCTCGTGAGTATGACCCGGTGAGCATCGAGCGCGACAGCGAGGTGAAGGCTGCGCTGCGCGAGGATGGCGTGGAGGCGAAGAGCTTCCCCGGCAAGCTGCTCTGGGAGCCTTGGGAGGTGAAGACGGGGCAGGGGACGCCGTACAAGGTGTTCTCGCCGATGTGGAAGACCATGAAGGGCGAGGCGCCGGGAGAGGCGTGCCCACGCCCGCGCACGCTGGACGCGCCGGGGAGCTGGCCCGAGAGCGAGAGCCTCGACGACTGGGCACTGGGCGCGGCCATGCGGCGTGGGGCCGGCGTGGTGTCGCGCCATGCAGTGGTGGGCGAGAAGGCGGCGCAAGAGCGTCTGAGGGACTTCGTGACGGAGCGGATGCACAACTATCCCAAGGGGCGTGACATGTTGGCCGAGCACTGGACCTCGGGCCTCAGCGAAAACCTGACCTATGGCGAGATCTCCCCGCGCCAGTGCTGGAACGCGGCAGAGGGCGAGGGCAGCGAGACCTTCCGCAAGGAGCTGGCCTGGCGCGAGTTCGGCTGGCAGCTGGGCTTCCACTTTCCACATATGTTCGAGCGGGAGTGGCGCGAGGAATGGAGCCGTTTTCCGTGGAAGGACGATGAGCGCGCCGCCGAGGTGAAGGCATGGAAGCAGGGGCGCACCGGCGTGGAGGTGGTGGACGCGGCGATGCGCGAGCTCTACGTCACCGGCACCATGCACAACCGGGCCCGGATGATCGTGGCCAGCTACCTTACCAAACACATGATGACCGACTGGCGCGTAGGCCACGACTGGTTTGCCGACACTCTGATCGACTGGGACGAGGCTTCGAATGCGCTGGGCTGGCAATGGACGGCGGGCTGCGGACCGGATGCGGCGCCCTATTTCCGCGTGTTCAACCCGGCGAGCCAGGCGGAAAAGTTTGACGCGAGGGGTGACTACCGCGCGCGCTGGCTCGGCAAGGGCGAGGACGCCCGGAGTTTCTACGACGCGGTGCCGAAGCGCTGGAAGCTGGAACCGGGGCAGGACCGGCCCGAGACGCCGGTGGTGGGCCTCGACGAGGGGCGCAAGGCGGCGCTGGCGGCCTATGAGAACCGGGATTTCTGAGCACGCGACAATCGCACCGTGGGCCCGCAACCGTCGCCGCTTTCCCGCGCTCTCGCCTTAATTCTGCCCGCTTCTCATGGTGCATTCGCCCCATTCGAGGGGCCATTCCGGGCCCTGCCATCGTCATGGAGTGCCCCATGCCCACCGCGACTAAGTTGATGTCTGCCCTGGCTTTTGCCGTGCTGGCCTTCTTCGCTTCGGAAGTCTTCAAGCCGCTGCTGCCCGAGGGCACGCAGACGGGGATGCTTTCGATCGTCAACGCGGGCATCGGCTTCATCTGTGGCTGGATGATCATGGGCCGGCTCGCCGGGCGGGGCGTGTTTGCTGCCGCCGGGGGCGGGGTGCGCACCTCGCTGGCCATGGCCTTCTGGTGCCTGCTGTTCTGGTCGGTCTGGGACATGCTGCGGGAGTCCACCCGCCCGGGCACCTACGCCGGGCCGATGGAGGCGATCAACGGGGCGTTTGGCCTGCTGTTCGACAATGCGCTGCTGATGCTCTCGGATGCGAGATTGGCCTTTACCCTCGCGGAGGGAACCTATTTTCTGCCGCAGGTACCGCTGCTGCTGGTCATCGGCGGTATGCTCTGCGGCTGGTTCGCGGAGTGGACCGAGGAGCGCTCCGCAGACGCAGGCAAGATCGCCTGACCCGGCGGCCTGCGCCCTCCAGCACGGGGCGCGCGGGCGAGGCAGGAATGGTCGACATCTTCATTTACGGAACGCTGATGCACATGCCGCTGCTGCGGGTTGTGCTGGGCGCTGATTTTGACGCCGTGGACGTGCAGCCCGCACGGCTGCCGGGCTGGCGCGTGGAGGCGGTGCCGGGGGAGGTCTACCCAATGGTGCGGGCCGATCCGGAAGGCGTGGCCGAGGGGCTGCTGTTGAGCGGGCTCACCGAGGAAGCCCTGGCGCGCGCCGACTTCTACGAAGGGCTCGACAACTACGGCTACCTGCGCAAACCGGTGGAGGTGCAGACCGAGACCGGCACGGCGCAGGCGACGGTTTACGTGCCTGTGTCGGAAGATGGCCAGCGCGGCGCCCCCTGGCTGCTTTCGGACTGGGAAGCGCGTTGGGGAGAGCTCTCGGTGCTGGCCGCCGAGGAGGTGATGTGGTGGATGGGCCGCGCCTCGACCACGGAAGTGGGCAAGCGCTACGGTGTGATCTGCACCCGGGCGCAGGCCCGGCTCAACGCGCGCCAGACGGCGCCCACCACCCTGCGGCGCGCGGCGCAGGAAGGAGATGTGGAGGTGGTGGCGCTGTCGCGGCCCTACGCGGGCTTCTTCGCGGTGGAGGAATACGAGCTGATCCACCGCCGGTTCGGCGGTCGCCCAAGTGCGCAGATGCATCGGGCGGCCTTCGTCTCTGCCGATGCGGCCACGGTGCTGCCCTATGATCCGGTGCGCGACCGCGTGATGCTGGTGGAGCAGCTGCGCACGGGGCCGCTGGCGCGCGGCGATGCGCAGCCCTGGGTGCTTGAGCCCATCGCCGGACGCGTCGACCCGGGTGAGACGCCGGAAGATTGTGCCCGCCGTGAGGCGCAGGAGGAGGCCGGGCTGGAATTGCATCGCCTCATCCCGATTGGTGGGTATTATCCGAGCCCGGGCGCCAAGAGCGAGTTCCTGCATGGGTTCATCGGGCTGGCCGAGTTGCCGGACGGTGTGGCGGGCCTTGGCGGTGCAGAAGACGAGGGCGAGGATATCCGCGCGCACATCGTGGGTTTCGAAGCGGCCATGGCGCTGGTCGAAAGCGGCGAGGCGAACATCGGCACGACGCTGATCTCTTTGCTGAAGCTTGCCGGCCTGCGGGACGGGTTGCGCACCCCTGCCTGACGAATTGTCACGAACATTCTTCCCTCCCCAAAACTCTTTGTGAAAACGTCTTCTCACGCGTGGGCCGGGGCGAACCATGTCGTGCTATAAAGGGGTTTCGTGGGCCAGCGTCCTGCCGCCTCCACCCCGACCGCTGTTGACCTTGCGGGCCGGGGGCCTATCAAGTGGGAAAGTGCCCGCAGAGGGGCCAAAGGAAGGACGCCTGCTATGGATATCAAACCCGATCTTGCCGCCGCCGTGGGCAACACCCCGCTGATCCGGCTCAACAAGGTGAGCGAGGCCACGGGCTGCGAAATTCTCGGCAAATGCGAGTTCCTGAACCCGGGCCAGTCGGTGAAGGACCGGGCAGCGCTCTATATCATCAAGGATGCGGTGGAGAAGGGCATGTTGCGCCCCGGCGGCACGATCGTGGAGGGCACGGCGGGCAACACCGGGATCGGGCTGGCGCTGGTGGGCGCCTCGATGGGCTTCAAGACCGTCATCGTGATCCCGCGCACCCAGAGCCAGGAAAAGAAGGACATGATCCGCCTTGCCGGTGCCGAGTTGGTGGAGGTGGATGCCAACCCTTACCGCAACCCGAACAACTATGTCCGTTACTCGGGCCGCCTTGCCGAGCGGCTGGCGCAAAGCGAGCCCAACGGCGCTATCTGGGCCAACCAGTTCGACAATGTGGCCAACCGGCAGGCCCATATCGAGACCACCGGCCCCGAGATCTGGGCACAGACCGAGGGCAAGGTGGACGGGTTCATCTGCGCGGTGGGCTCGGGCGGCACGCTGGCGGGCGTGGGCATGGCGCTGCAGCCCAAGGGCGTGAAGGTTGGCCTGGCCGACCCGATGGGCGCGACGCTTTACAACTTCTACACCCACGGTGAGCACAAATCCGAGGGCAGCTCGATCGCCGAGGGGATCGGGCAGGGGCGTATCACCGCCAACCTCGAAGGCTTCACCCCGGACATGGCCTACCAGATCCCCGATGACGAGGCGCTGCCTTACGTCTTCGACCTGTTGGAAGAGGAGGGCCTGTGCCTTGGCGGCTCATCGGCGATCAACATCGCGGGCGCGGCGCGGATGGCGAAGGAGATGGGGCCGGGGCATACCATTGTGACCGTGCTGTGCGACTACGGCACGCGCTATCAGTCGAAACTCTTCAATCCCGAGTTCCTGCGCGAGAAGGAACTGCCGGTGCCGGGGTTTCTGACCCGTGGCACCCGCGATGACATGCCGGATGTCACGGTCGAGGCATGAAAGTGATCGGGCGCTTTCTCCAGATCGGGCTGCTGCTGGCCAGCCTTGCCATCGCCGGGCCGGGCGGGCTCTCGGCGCAATCTCTCGCTGAAGACATCGTCAACGGCACCGGTGCGGCGGGCGGCAGCGCCGCGAACGTGGAGCCGGTGAGCGAGGACGAGCAGGTTGTGCCGCCGGTCACCGATGCTTTGGAGACCGCCTCTCTCAGTATCGAAGGCGGGCCCGATTACGAGGCGTGGGAGCGCGTCGCCAACCAGGCCGAGGATGTGCTCGACGGAGGGGGTGCCTCTTCTGTCGCGCTTGAACAGCTGCGCGACCGCCTGACGGAATGGCGGGCGGAGTTTCTGGAGGCGCAATCGGCCAATTCCAGCCGGATCGACATTTTGCGCCGCCAGATCGAGGCGCTTGGTCCGGCGCCTGCTGAGGGCGAGGAGGAAGCCGCCGAACTGGCAGAGCGCCGGTCGGAGCTGAACTCTCAGCTGTCCCGTTTTCTCGTGCCGATCCGTGCCGCCGAGGAAGCCTATATCCGGGCCGACGGGCTGATTGGCGAGGTCGACGCTGTGTTGCGCGAGCGTCAGACGCGGGAGTTGCTCGACGTGGGCCCGAGCCCGCTGATCCCGGGCAATTGGGTCGAGCCGATGGGCGAATTGCTGAGCGTGCTCGGCACGCTTGAAGCAAACCTGCTCAGCAGTTGGGAAAACGAGATTCAACAGGCGGCGCTGCGCAAGAACGCGGCACCTGCGATCATCGTCGCCCTGATCGGGCTCATCCTGGTGATCAAGGGTCGCGGCTGGAGCATGGCGCTCTCGCAACGGCTGCTCACCCGAAAGAATCGCCAACAGCGCACGATGACCTTTGCCATGCTCGTCTCTGTCGGCCAGCTCCTGCTGCCACAGCTGGGCCTTGTGCTGATTGTCCTGGGCCTGACGATTACCGGCATCGGCGGGCTGTTGACCGACAGGATCCTGCAAACCATTCCGGTGATGGGCATCCTTATTTTCGGCGCGCGCTGGCTTGGCTTTCACAGCTTCCCGAAGATGGAGATCCTGCCGCCGCCGCTGGAGCATGACGAGGCGCAGCGGCGCGCGGGGCGCCTTTGGGCCACGCTGGCCGGTGTGTCAGGTGCGCTGAGTGCGCTGCTCTTCTCGCTCACCGCCTTCTCGGGGATCAGCGAAGAAGCGGCCACCTTCCTCAACGTGCCGGCTGTCTTGCTGGGCGCGCTGGCGCTGTTCCGGCTGGGGCAATTGCTGGTGGCGCATGGCCGTGGCAACGGCGAAGAGGCGGCGGAGATAGATGATGCGACGTCCAAGGGCTTTCGCGCCCGGGTCGTCCACCTGCTTGGCCGCGCGGCGATTCTGCTGGCGCTGGCCGGGCCGGTGATGGCGGCGCTGGGCTACCTGAAGGCGGCGGATTATCTCGTATCGGCGCCGCTCTCGACCCTGGCGGTCCTGGCGGTCGTTTCGCTCTTGCAGCGCTTCTTCTCGCATCTCTATGCGCTCTTCTTCGGTCGTCAGGCCGATGGCACCGATGGGCTGGTGGCGGTGCTGCTCTCCTTCGTCATCATGCTGCTGGCGCTGCCGATCCTCGCGCTCATCTGGGGCGCCCGCGTGGCCGACCTGACGGAGCTCTGGGGGCGTTTCATGGCCGGGTTCACCATTGGCGAGAGCACCATCAGCCCGTCGAACTTTCTGCTCTTTGCCGTGGTTTTCGTGCTGGGCTTCATGCTCACCCGCCTGCTCCAGGGGGCGTTGCGCACCTCGGTGCTCCCCAAGACGAAGATCGACACCGGCGGGCAGACGGCGATCCTCTCGGGCGTCAGCTATATCGGCATATTCCTGGCGGCCGTGGTGGCAATCACCGCGGCGGGGATCGACCTGTCGTCGCTCGCCATCGTCGCCGGTGCGCTCTCGGTCGGGATCGGCTTTGGCCTCCAGACCATCGTCAGCAACTTCGTCTCGGGGATCATCCTGCTGATCGAGCGGCCTATCTCCGAGGGCGACTGGATCAGCTCGGGCGGGGTGATGGGGATCGTGAAGAAGATTTCGGTTCGCTCGACCCGGATCGAGACCTTCGACAGGACCGATGTGATCGTGCCCAACGCGGACCTCATCAGCGGGCAGGTGACGAACTACACCAAAACCAACATGTCCGGCCGCCTGATCGTGCCGGTGGGCGTGGCCTATGGCTCCGACACGCGCCGCGTGGCCGAGGTGCTTCAGAGCGTGGCCGAAGAGCACCCGATCGTCATCCTAAACCCGCCGCCGCAGGTGGTGTTCACCGGGTTCGGGGCCGACAGCCTCGACTTCGAGATCCGGGTGATCCTGCGCGATGTCTTCTCGATCATCGACGTGCAGACGGAAATTCGCCACCGCGTCGCCGAGCGCTTTGCCGAAGAGGGCATCGAGATTCCCTTCGCGCAGCGTGACCTGTGGTTGCGCAACCCCGAAGCGCTGGGCGACGCCATTCGCGGCGCGCGCGAAGGCGGCGCGACGGTGGAGGCCGAGCCGGTGGTGCCGGGCACCGAAGCCAAGCCACCAGAGACGCCCGAAAGCCCGTCCCGCGCCGCGGCTCGCGTCGGGCTGACGAAAGATGACGTGGACGGCGCGGATGGCGACGGTGGCGGCGGCGGAGGAGGCGACAGATGACCCTGCATCTTTACCGGGACGATCCCTACATGCGCGATGCCAAGGGCACCGTCATCGCGCAGACCTCGGAAGGTGGCGTGGTGCTGGATGCCACCATCTTCTATCCCACCGGCGGAGGGCAGCCCGGTGACGCGGGGATGCTGCACTGGGAGGGCGGCCAGTTGGAGATCGCCACGGCGGTAAAAGGCGAGGGGGACCATGTGGTGCTGGTGCCCGCCGGGCCCGGCCCGCTGCCCGAGGTGGGCTGCGAGCTGCGCCAATCGCTCGACTGGGAGCGCCGCTATGCGCACATGAAGATCCACACCGCGCTGCACCTGCTGTCGGTCGTCCTGCCCTTTCCGGTAACGGGCGGCAGCATCGGGGCCGAGAAGGGGCGGCTGGATTTCAAGATGGAAGAGCCCATCGAAGATCGCGATGCCGTGGAGAAGGCGCTGAATGATCTGGTGGGGCGCGATCTGCCGGTGAGCGAAGACTGGATCACCGAACAGGAGCTGGACGCCAGCCCGGGCCTCGTGAAGACCATGTCTGTCGCCCCGCCGCGTGACTCGGGCAAGGTACGGCTGGTGCGGATTGGCGAAGGTGAGACCCAGGTGGACCTTCAGCCCTGCGGCGGCACTCACGTGGCCCGGCTGGGCGAAATCGGGGCGCTGAAGCTCGGCAAGCTGGAAAAGAAGGGCCGGGAAAACCGTCGGGTGAACATCACCTTCGTATGATCCCGTAGGGGTTGCCTAAGGGCGCGATGACGGCTTTCTTCACGTTGCGAGATGGCGACCCGGTGCTAAGCTGGTTTCGTTCTGCGGCATGATCGCCGCCTTGAGCGAGGAAGCCCGCCCATGGTCAAGCCGAGCTACGATCTGATCCGAACCTACCCTGCGGTGGCGGAATGGATGCCAATGGGCATCAATGCAGTGAAATCGGACACACGAGTTTTTGACGCCTATGTGCGCTTTTCCGGCCTGACTCCTGGCTTCGCGGCGAAATGCCTCTCACCGGGCTCGCTGCCGGAGGTGCGGCGCTATCCCAACGGGGTCTGGCCCGACGACGACAAGAAGGAATTCGGGTGGACATCGCCATTCATCCTGGAAGCCATTCATGTGAGCGAGCACGTCCTCCGGAAGGCAGAGCGCAAGCTCCAGCGCAACGGTGGAAAGAGCGCGACAGGCACGCTGGAACGCACGATCCTTCATGAAATGGTGCATTGGGCGCATGTGCGCTACGGCGCGCCGGACTGGTTGGCGAAAAAGGGCAAACGGTTCGAGGCGGGTTGGGCATTCGAGAAATGGGCATATGGCATTCCGGGCATCTGACTGCGGAACGCGCGGCGCAAGTTGAGCGTTGCCGCTGAAAGGAGCCCACATGTCTCAGAACACAGCCCTGAGCGTTACGCTCGTGGAAGCCCTGCTGACCCATCCCGATCTTGCCCGCCATCTCGCGGGCCTGAAGCGCCTGCGTGTCGCGGTGAACCCCGAGGCGGGCGTTGTCTCGGGCCACGGGAGTGCAGGTGGCACCGAACTGGTTGTCACAGGCCCTGTGGACGCCGAAACGGCGGAAGAGGCCTTTCACATCACGCGGGTTATCCCCCGGAGTGGCGGGCACCTGCGCCTTGATTTCACATATCCGCCCGCCAACCTGTCGGGCAGCGCCGAGATTGACGCAGAGGGCCGGCTTGTCGATGTGGAGGCATCGGAAAGCTGACGCGGCCCGCGCCCTTCAAGGCGGCGGCTTTGTTGCGGACCGGGCGGCAGGAAACAGCGCATGCGGCGACCCGCGGCCTCTTGCGCGCGTGGGATATTCGCAGATGTGCTAATCTGCTCAAGCCACCGCGTCAGATTTCTAAAAAGGCATTTTGCTATGAGAATCGGACCGAAGATAAAGGCGGATTTTCCGCGCGTGGACAGGCTGCTCGCATTCACCATCCCGCGGCAGGGCCAGAGGCAGAAGGTGGTTGAGATGTTCAGCGCACTTTCAGAACTTGATGAGATCCGCTCGGCGGCATGCTTTCGCGATGGCACTCTGCCCATCATCGACTGCAAGCCGATGGCGGATTATGGCGAGACCAACCGTGATGAGCCGGAAAGGGTGTGGATCGCCCGAGACCTTTGCGAAAAGCTACAGGCTCTCTCGCCGATGCATCGGGACAGCCTGCATCTTTCGGCCCTGATCGAGCAGACCGCCCTGCATGAGATGGTGCATTGGGCTGACCTCAAGAACAACGGCAGCTTTCATGGGCGCTCGGGGCCGGCGGATATCGGCGCCGAGTTTGAATATCGCGTTTTCGGGCGCGTGCTGCACGAACACCCCTGATGGCGCCCGGGCAGGCGGCGCTCCGGGCGCGCAGGCTAGGCGCGCACCGGAGGCCATTCCGCTATGACATTTGACTATCCGTAGGGGAAGGGGGCCGGCGTGAAGCCATAGCCCTCGCTGCGCTTCTCCACCCAGCCGATGCCCGGGAAGCCGATGTGCATGCCTGCCACCCGGGTGCCATCGGTGGCGACCTGGTCGAGCAGGGCGGCGCGGGTTGCAGCGGCCTGGGGCTGGTCGGTGTCAAACCCGATGGTGACCTCTGGCATGGCGAACTGGACCGGGGGCACATGCACGATATCGCCCCAGATCAGCAGCGCATCACCCTCGCTCTCCAGCATTACACCGGAGTGGCCCACGGTGTGGCCGGGCAGGTGCATCGCCGTCATCCCGTGGCCAAGATCGGCCCCGTCTTCGAAGGTTTCGACACGCTCGCCGAAGCCCGCCACAGCGTTTTCGGCGATGTCGAAGAAGCCCTGCGCCTCGGCCGGGGCCTGCTTGCGCACCTCCCCGCCGGTCCAGAAATCGAGATCGGCCGCATGCACCTTCAGCCCGGCCTTGGAGAAGGGGTTGCCCGCGTCGGTCAGCGCGCCGCCGACGTGATCGGGGTGCAGGTGGGTGGCCACAATGGTTTCGATGCTGGCGGGGTCGATCCCCAGCGCCGCCATGTTGGCGGCAAGCTGCCCCAGCCCCGGGCCCATGGCGGTGCCTGTGCCCGTGTCGATCAGCACCCGGGTGCCACCGGCCTCAACCAGATAGGCGTTCACCCCGGTCGGATGCGCCTCGCCGGGCAGGTGGGCGGCTTCGAGGAGAGAGGCAAACTCCTCCGGCGTGACCCCGATGAGCGCCTCGGGTGTGATCGGCAGGAAGCCATCGCTGAGGGCCGTCACGGTCGCGCCGCCGATCGGGAAGCTGCGGGCTGCGGCCACGCCCATGGGGCTGCCATCCTGTGCCATGACAGGCGAGAAGCGCAGCCCTGTGGTGGCCCCGAGGGCAGCGAAGGTGGAGGTGGCGAGAAATCTACGGCGATCCATGATGGGGCTCCCTCAGGTGTCAGATGACATCTGAGATAGGGCGAGCCCCGCAAGAGGCGAGCCGATGCGCAGGTTTTCGCGTTGGTTCAGCATGGCCGCGGGCGTTACGTGGTGCGTAAGGCCCGGGGCGAGAGGCGTGCTGGGCGAAACCGACAGTCGAGGTGCCCAACGACGCATCGAAAACGCAGGCCCCCGGTTTCGTCAAAACCACCCTCGCACCCCCTTGCACAAACCCGGCGGCTTCGTTTAAGAGACGCGGGCCGGAGAGGTGGCCGAGTGGTCGAAGGCGCACGCCTGGAAAGTGTGTAGGCGGGAAACCGTCTCCAGGGTTCGAATCCCTGTCTCTCCGCCACTTGCCCTCGCGAAAGCGTTCTCCCGATCCGGCTGCGGCCGGATTTTTCCGTTGTTTTCGAGGGTTATGCGGGAGGGGTTGAGCACTGGCCCCCGCGCCAGGAGGCCCGGAAGCGGTCTCTCAGGGCCGATATTCTCTGGACCTGTTGCCTGCGCCGATTTGGTGAATAGCTTGCAAGCTTCTGAAACTGTGAGGATTTCTAGAGTCTGAGGCTGAGCACTTCGATGCCAGGGGCGTTGGGCAGACGGGACCGGGATCGAAAACGTAAATGCCGATATCCTGCGTTCTGGGATGCATGCCAGCAGAGCGACGCTCGGACTGCGGCACAAATGCTATGTGCTCCAATCATCATGCGCCAAGGGCTCGGCGTTGAGCTCATCACGAACGATCCGCCAATTCGGAAGCATCCGGTCCAGAAGGGCCACGAACTGCTCTGTGTGGTTGCGCTCAAAGAAGTGCGCCAGCTCATGGACGATCACATATTCAAGACACTGCGGCGGCTTCTTGATCAGTTCGAGGTTCAACCAGACTCGACGTGCTTCGATATTGCAGGTGCCCCATTTGGTCTTCATCCGCTTGATGCCCCAGTTCGGCGTTGCGATACCGTATTCCACCGCGCAGCGCTCCATTAGGGGTCTCGCTCGCGCACGAAGCTCTCGCCGGTACCAATCGAGGAACACCCGTTCTCGAATGTCCAGATCGCTGTCATCGCGCACATGGAGATCGATTGTCTTGCTGTTGCGAACCCGAACCTGCCCTGATCTGGCCCCCTCGATCAGGTTCAGTCGATACCGTTGGCCTAGGAAGAAGTGGGTTTCCCCGGATACGTAGCGTCGCTCGGATTGGCGCGGCTGCGCCGCGAACTTGGCCTGCTGGCGCTTGATCCAGGCAAGGCGGGAGACAACAGCGAGCCGCACGGCCTCGTCACCCATCTCTAGCGGCGCTGCAACGCGGACACGTCCATTAGGCGGGTAGACACCGAGGTGCAAGTTCTTGATCGGCTTGCGAACCACCTCTACCTCTAAGCCTCCAACGGTCAGCTGGGCGGCATCAGTACTCATCCTGGTTCCACACCAGTTCAAAGATTACGTCGAGCTGCCCAGGGTCAGCGACGTGCTTCTTGATCGCGTTCCGAACCTCCTTTTCCTTGAACTTGTTGCCCCGCCACGAGTCCTTTTTGGTGAGGCGGATTTCTTCGTCGATCGCCAAAGCCAGGGCCTCGTCCCCATCGAGATTGTCGAAAAGCGCGCGCTTCGCCTTCGAATTCAGCTCGGCTGAATACGAGGCGGTCGTTTCGGCGCCCTGGGCCTTTTTCGTAAGCTCGACTATCTGAGCGAGATACTCCTGATAACTCAGCGCCTCGCGCTTGCGCTGCTCGATTAGGGCGTCCAGCAGTTCGGACATCTTCTCATAGTACTTCGGATTAATCGGCGTCTCGTCGATGATCAGCTTCCGGACGTTGTTCTCGATCGTCTCCGCCACGGCTTCTTTGCTCTGACGAATGCCCTGGGGCAAGGCGTTGACCGCATCCGCCCCCCTCTCAACTATAAGCTGGATCAGCGAAACATCGTCAAAGGCCGAGATCACTTCGCTTTCTTCGGCGCGGATATAGGTGTCGATCAGGTGCCGCATCGCCGGCTCGTACATCTTCAGATCGATATAGTCACCGCTCGACAGCTTCACCTCATTCCGCACCTTCTCGAAGTGATCGACATCCGCCTTGATACTGGCGACCTCGACCTCGGAGTAGCCGGCCTCGCTCATCTCGTTTGCCACATCGGCGTAGGCGCGCAACAACGAGGCCACCAGCCGATAGAGGGTTAGCCGCTTCGGCTCATTCTCCTTCAGCGCCTCCTTGTCGGCCGTGTCCTTTGCACAGAAGAAGCGCTGGTAGGCGAGGGTATCGCGAGGCGGCCCGACCGGTTCACAGAGAGCCCGGACAGCTTCCAAGGCCTCGTCCAGCCTCTCGCGCGCCTTTTCAAGCCGATCCGAAAGCAGGCCCGCTACATCCGCCTTGTCATAACCATCGAAAACCTCGGCCGTGTAGTCTTTGATCGAGGTCTCAAGGCTCTTGAACAGGTCCTTGTAGTCGATGATGTAGCCGTATTCCTTGTCGTCCCCGTCCAGCCGGTTCACCCGGCAGATCGCCTGGAACAGGCCGTGGTCCTGCATCTTCTTGTCGATGTAAAGATACGTGGCCGAGGGTGCGTCAAAGCCGGTCAGCAGCTTGTCCACGACGATCAGCAGTTTCATCTGCCCTGGCTCATCGATGAACTTCCGCTTCGCCTCCTTCTCGAATGCCTCGGGCTCCTTTCCCCCCAGCATCTTGTTGTAGATATCGTATTGTCCCAGGCGTTCCGTCAGCCCCTCGCCGCTTTCCTCGCCCTTTATGTCGTTCGGCGACGGTTTGTAGGAGGTGACGATCGCGCACTTGCCCGCCAGATCGGTCTTGTCGAACAGCTCAAAGAACTTGCACGCCTGATAGATGCTCGACGACACGAGCATGGCGTTGCCGCGGCCGCTTTGAAGCCGGTCCCGGGTCTCCATGTCCATCAGGATATCGGCCACGATCTTTTCCAGCAGCGACTGGCTGGACAGCACCTTCTGCAACGTGCCCCAGCGCTTTTTTAGCTGCGCCTTGGCCATATCGGTCAGGCCCTTGGTCTTGGCCTCGAACCATTTGTCGATCTTCGCCTGCGACGTGATGTTTTGATCGATATCCCGGGCCTCATAGCGCAGGTCCAAGACCACACCGTCCGACACTGCCTCGTCGAACTTGTAGGTATGGATATATGGGCCGAACACTTCGAGGCTGGTCTGCTTGTCGGCCTTCAGCAGCGGCGTGCCGGTGAAGCCAATGAACATCGCGCTGGGCAGAATCGCCTTCATCGCCTTGTGGAGATCGCCGCTTTGCGTGCGGTGGCACTCGTCAACGAAGACGAAGATGTCGCCCTTGGCCCGGAAATCCTTGGGCAGCGCGCTCTTCAAATCATCAACGTAGCCTTCGACATCCGCCTCGCTGTCCTCCTTGCCGCCGAACTTGTGGATCAGCGAGCACAGCAGCCATGGGTTCGTGTCGTTCAGTCGGGCGATCAGATCGGCGCCGGATTTCGTGCGTAGAATTTCCTCGTTAACCCCGTTGAAGACCTTCTCGATCTGCTCGTCCAACTCAGTGCGATCGGTGATCACCACCACCCGGCTGTCAGGCACGTTCTCGCGTATCCATTTGGCCAGCCATACCATCGTCAAGCTCTTGCCCGACCCTTGCGTGTGCCAGATGATCCCGCCTTCGCGTCGGCCGATGTGGTCCTGCGCGGCGCGCACACCGAAATACTGGTTATGGCGGCAGGTCTTTTTCACGCCGGCGTCGAACACCATAAAATCGTGGATCAGTTCAAGGAACCGCGGCTTGGCACACATCTGGACCAGCGCGCGGTCCAGGGGGTTTTCCGGCCCGCCTTCTTCTTTCCATGTCAGCCAGTACTTCTCGGGCGTCTCGATGACGCCATAGCGCAGCCCCTCGGTGTCGTTGCCCGCCATGATCAGCTGCATGGTGGTGAAGAACGGCTGGATGAATACCGGTTTCTGGTTGTCGAGGCTCTGCCGGATGCCTTGGGACACCGATACGGTCGAGCGCTTCAGTTCCAGCACGCCCAGCGCGATCCCGTTGACATAAATCACCACGTCCGGGCGCTTGCCGAAGGATTTGTCGCCCGCGGGCTTCACCGCGACCTCTTCGGCGATGGCGAAATGGTTGGCCTCAGGCTTCGCCCAATCGATCAGCCAGACGGTGCGGGTCTGGTCGCCCACATCGGCCTTCACCTTCACCCCATATCGCAGCAGGTCATAGACCGCGCGGTTGGTGTCGTAGAGGCTGCGGGACTGGTCGCTGGCCACCTTCGTCAGCTGCTGGATCGCGCGGGTGATCAGTTCGGGGGGATAACCCTGCCTTTCCAGGAAGGGGCGCAGATACTCGTCCTCAATGTTGCGGTTCGGGCGACCGATCTTTTCGGCGCGATCGATCCAGTTGCCCAGGTACTCATAGTCCAACGCGTTCCGTAACAGGTCGACGACGCGCTTCTGAGTTCTTCTCTCGATCTGGCCAACGGTGCTCATCGTGAACTATGCCTCAACAAATACGCGGCGCGGGGCCCAGATCCAGCCTTCCGAGTGCGGTATGTCATCGGTCGGCGGTTCAAGGCGCTCGCGGTTCAGATGGAAGTCTCGGGCGATGCGGGCGCAGACATCGGCGTCGTGAATGTCTGCCTCGCGACCGGTTTTCGGCATCGGTTCAGTATGAACCTGCGGCCCGAGGCGGGCGCGGCAGAGCGACGGATAGGTTTCGATCACGGTCAGATGCGCGCCATCTGTCCAGACGCCGGTCGACAGGCGTTGTGGGGCAAAACGGGCGACCACGTGCATCGCCTTCGTCGCCTGGCTGCCGATCATGTCCTTGATCGCCGACAGCGGCGTGACCCCTTCGGCCACCAGGCGCCGTTCGGTGTGGCGGAAAAGATAGGGGTTCGCTGCCGACCTACCGATCTGATCGACCGGGGTGCCGCCCGCGATCATGCGGGCGAAGGCCTCTGGGAAACCGAGTGGCGCGTCAATGGCGAGCGTGGCGTGCCAGGACTGGTCGGGCTTGCCCAGCTTGCAGAGCGCGAGCAGCGCGGCGAGGAAGTCCGCGGGCGTGGTTGCGCTGTTGATCGTCGCGCGCAGATTGCCGCGCCAAGGTTGACCAAGGATCTGATCCGCGTGATCCAGCACAACCAGCGCGTCGCGGCTGTTCGGATTCTTGTCACAGTTCCAGCCACCGACATCCCAGCCGATGAACAGGCGCTCGTGATGGTCGCTATTCACCATTCAGCGCCTCACGAATTCATCAAGTCGACCGCGGCAACGATCTTGGAGATCTGAAGCGATGCCGATGTCCTCTCGGGGCCGACTGCGAAAATGAAATCAGCCGGATAGTTCTTCGGCAACCAGTCGAGTTCTTCGTTTTCCGCAAGCTCGACGTCGATCCATCGCCCATCGTCTGAAAGCGCCGTAATCCGCTTGATTACGACCATCTGTCCGGCCGCTGTCAGCAGCCCGAAGGTCCAATGATCGGACATCATTCTGGATGTGTACCAGGCTGGCAGAACCTCAGCGGACGCGCCCGCGTCGGTGAGCATGGCGATCTTCTTCCGCGTGTTCTGCCACTCCCGCCAAGAGAAGTAGGCGGCCGCCCAGCCGGAGAGACCTCCGAAGACAACCAGCGCGTCGACGACCCACCCGAAGCTCATACCAGCCGGACCTTACCGGTCAGCAGGTTTTGCATCATGCCCTGCTTGATGGTGCGGGCTTTTTCGGCCTCGGCGTCCAGCGCAGCGAGTTCTGCGTCCATGTCGGAGAGGATTTCAGCAATGGCTGCTTGCTCCTCAGTATCGTTGGGATGTTGAACCTCCAAGTTGGCCAGGCTGCTCTTCTGAACGTTTGGCAACCCAGACCCAACACGCAGCCCCATTATGTCCGCCTGCCGAAGTTTCAACTCAAAATATAGCCACTTCTTTCCAACGCCGATTGGCCTCAAGGCATAGCAGTGACCACCACACCAAAACGGGGTGCTGATAAAATGGACGAAGCCGCAAGAGTTTCCGCCTTCGCTGATTGCAACAGTTTCCGCCGGCGTGTTGGGTAGGTCTGTGTATCCAGAGGGCGTCGTGCCACCATTGTAGTGGGGGACGGCACCGCCCTCCCGCAGTTGGCTGCTGTGCATCTGCACACCCTTGGAGATACTAGCGATTTCCCCAAGCCGCTTCACGCCCCAGCCGCCTGAGAAGCCCGGTAGTCGGGATTTTCCTGTGAGGAGCTGTTGCATGGCGGCCTGCTTGAGGTCGCGCTTCTTGGCGATCAGCGTTTCCAACGCCGCAATCCGCGCATCCGCATCCGAGAGCGCCTCGGCTATAGCACGCTGCTCTGCCAATGTGGGCGGGACAGGGACCTTGAGAAAGCGAATATCATCAACTTTAGCGTGACCAACGGTCGATCCGCCGATCTTGACACGGAGATTTTTCTGAACCTGCTCGGAGAGCAATGCACAAAGAAGATAATCTGAAACTGTTTTGCGCGGATCTGGACGATACATCATCATCCTTTGGCCGAGACAAAGCTTCAGGCCTTTTGGCACCAAACAGACTTCGCCGAGCGGTGCCTCACGAGTTATGAGCACATCGCCAAATTTTGGGACGGCCCGGGCAGTCCAAGTCTCAAATGACGCTGCGTCTGTGAAACGCAGATCGTCGTAGACGAATACGCCGTTTTTGACATTTGGTGTGCGCGCTACGGCGTACTCCCCACCCTCAACCACTGGCGGAGTTCTATTCTTACAGTCCACAACGAGTTCACAAATCTCTTCAGCCGGAAGCAAATCCCAATCCTCTGGGATCATGCCGATCTCTGTCTGTTTGAAACCCGAGCTGACCTTCTCCTGCATCGTCACGCGGCGAACCCCATCCGTTTCAGGTGTTCGGCCACCTTTGCGCCCATCGCCTGCGCGCGATCCTCCAGCACCGGCAACGGCGCGGCATAGCGTTCGGTCAGAAGCTTCACCCGCCCGGCCAGCGCCTGGCTGACGCGATCGACCTCGGCCGCCACATCGCCCTGCATCCGCGCCAGCCACTTGTCCTCGACGATCAGTGCCTTCACCTGATCCTCGGTCAGCTTGGCGTAGTGCCTGACCGTGGCCTGATCCAGCGCCGCCTGCGCCTCCTTCACCGCTTTGGCCGCGGACGCCTCGGCCTCGATCAGCCGCAGCGCCTGCTCGAGCATGGCCATCTCCTCGGCCGCATCGCGGTCGTGGCGGATGTCCTTGATCCGGTCCTTCACCGATTTCGCGGTCAGTTTGCCCTTTTCGGTCTTGGCATCGGCCAGCAGCCCATCCTCGCCGCCCTGCTCCTCGTCCAGTTCCTCGATCGCGCGGGCTGCTTCCTCGGCCTTGGCTTCCAGTGCCTCCAAAGCGGCCTTTTCGGCCGCGAAGAACCGGGCCACGATCAGCGCGGGCGGGATCAGTTCGGCCTTAAGCTTCCGCCGGCCCAGCGTGATGTCGGGCGTCTCGGTGAACTTGCCCTCGGCGTTCTTGACCAGTTCGCGGATCACACGCCCGGCCTTCCAGGCATCCTGCACGAGGATATAGACATCGTCCTGCATGACCTCAGACCAGTAGGTCATGAGATGCTGATACACGTCATAGCCATCGATCAGCGGCACGGGCTTGAAGCGGTCCAGCAGATCCTCGGAGATCACGTGGATCAAGTCCTTCGGCTTGTCGCCGATTGCGATACGCCGCAGCCGGTCGATATGCGCCGCGCGCCAGGCGTCTAACACCGCAGTGACGGTATCGGCATAGGCGGCGAACTCGGCATGGTTCAGGATGGCGGGCTTGACCTCAGCCGCCTCGACCATCGGGGTCAGGTATCCGGGCCGTTCGCCAGGCGCGAAGATGTCGTGGCGCACGGCGGGCACGACCTGCCAGAAGTCCTCCAGCGCATCGACATCGCGCACCGGGATGCCGCCCTTCAGATGCGCCTCGATATCCTGAAGGTCCTCGGGTTCCGAGGCATCGATGTAGCGGGGGATGTTGAGATTGAGGTCGTTCTTCTCGATTTCAGCCAGCGGGACCATCCGCGAGTATTTGTCGATCTGCGTCTGCTTGGTAAAGGCGTCGACGATCTTGTGGATGTCCTGGCTGCGCAGGCGGTTCTTGTTGCCGTCCTTCACGAAGCCCTTGGAGGCGTCGATCATGAAGATGCCGGTGCGGGCCTGGGCGTGTTCCTTGTCCAGCACGACGATGCAGGCAGGGATGCCGGTGCCGTAGAACAGGTTCGCCGGCAGGCCGATGATGCCCTTGATATAGCCGCGCTTGACGATCCAGCGGCGCAGCGTGGACTCGGCGTTGCCGCGGAACAGAACACCGTGGGGCAGAATGACAGCACCCTTGCCCGTCGATTTCAGCGAGGCAATCACGTGGAGCAGATAGGCGAAATCGCCATTCTTCTCGGGCGGGCGCTCGCCTTCGACCGTGAAGCGGGAGGTCAGGTTGGTCTTGCCCTCATCGAACACGCCGGTCGACCATGCCTTGTCCGAGAAGGGCGGATTGGCGACCACGTAGTCGAAGGTCTTCAGGCTGCCGTCCGCATTCAGGAAGTGTGGGGATGAAAGCGTGTTGCCCTTCCAGATTTCCGCGGTCGGACAATCGTGCAGGACCATGTTCATCTTCGCGAGCGCGCGGGTGGCGACGTCCTTTTCTTGGCCATAGATGGTAAGATCATAGGGCGCCTCGTCATGCGCCTTCAAAAGCAGTGAGCCGGAACCGCAAGTGGGATCGTAGATAGTCTGGTCGGCGCTGCGCGCGGCACCGATCCCGATCACCTCGGCCATGATCCGCGACACCTCGGACGGGGTGTAGAACTGCCCCTTGCTCTTGCCCGACTCGGTGGCGAAATGGCGCATCAGGTATTCGTAGGCATCGCCCAGAATATCGTCGCCATCGGCGCGGTTCTTGCGAAAATCCAGCTCCGGGCGATTGAAGATCGCGACAAGGTTTGAGAGGCGATCAACCATCTCTTTGCCGGTGCCGAGCTTCTCCGGGTCGTTGAAGTCGGCAACGTCGATCACGCCCTTGAGGTCGTTCGCCTCGGCCAGGTTGGCGATGATGATGTTGATCTTCTCGCCGATGTCCTTATTGCCGCGCAGCGCGACCATGTCCGCAAAACTGCCGCCTTCGGGGATTTCGATCAGCCCATCCGGGTCGCCGGAATACTTGTCGGAGACGTACTTTACGAAGAGCAATACAAGGACATAATCCTTGTATTGCGAGGCATCCATTCCGCCCCGAAGCGCATCGCAGCTCGCCCAGAGAGAACTGTAAATTTCCGACTTTTTGACTGCCACGTGGTCCTCGTTCTATTCGTTGATGCGATCCGTAGTCTGTGGGGCATTCCGACCTGCCTCGATAGTCTTCAATCGCTCGTATTCTTCTATCGCCATCACTACGACGACTTGCCGCCCATGCTTGGCCACGGCCACCGGTTCAGCTCGGGCGAGATCAATCAGCCGGCCAAAGCCGTACTTCGCGTCTTTCGCGCTCAGGGTCTGCATCTCACTCCCCGCCCTTGGCCTTGTGTATTTTTGGCCAATTTGGCCCAATGAAGCAATAGGAGTTGCTGCCCGGGATGTCGGAAGTCAGGAGGTCAGGTGTGACGGAAGGCGCTTGTCTGTTCGCTCCAGCTGGGCGGAAGCGGCTCGAGACATTGCGACAGCGTCACCTCCGGGCCCTGCTTCCCGTCCAGGATCGCCTCGACGATGTCGGGCGCGAGCAGCGTGAGCCGCAGAACGCGGGTCATGTAGGACGGCGCCATGCACTCCCGCTCGGCCAGTTCGGCGATGGTGGCGTACTCACCAGACTCCAGCATCCGCTTCCAACGGAACGCGCGGGCCAGCGCCTTGACCAGCGTGTTGTCCGTCCGCCGCGGTTGCGTGGCGCGCTCGGGCAACCGCATCTCCTTCCTCCCGCCGCGCTTCACGATGCGGAACGGCACGTGGAGCGTCAGAGTGTCCGGTATTGGTGCCCCGCGGGTCATGCTGCCGCCTCGATGCCACCGGCCAGCATCTCGCGGGCGAGGCCGCCGAGCCCGTCGACGCGAACCCGGACGTTCAGCCCGTCCGTGCCGATGTCAACGCGATCGACTAGCAGCGCCACGATGCGCGCCTGTTCGACGGGGAACAGCTCGTCCCACAGCGGGTCGAGCTGCTGCAAGGCCGCGCGTGCGTCGGCCTCGGAGATGTCTTCGGCGTAGGCACGCGCCGCCTTCCAGGTTCCCGCAACAATCTCCGGCTGGCGGAACACGGCGCGGAGCTGCTCTATGACGGCGCCCTCGATCTCGCCCGCAGGCACGCGGCCGACCGGACACGAACCAGCACCGTGCTTCAGCACGGTCTGACTGACATAGTAGCGGTACAGCCTGTCGCCCTTGCGCGTATGCGTCGGTGAGAACGCAGCGCCATCGGGCCCGAACAGCAGCCCCTTCAGCAGCGCGGGCGTGTCGGCGCGGGTGCGCGCGGCGCGCTTGCGCGGGCTCTCCTGCAGGATCGCATGGACACGGTCCCACGTCTCGCGGTCGATGATCGCGTCGTGCTCGCCGGGGTAGCTGTCGCCCTTGTGGACCGCCTCGCCGATGTAGGCGCGGTTGTTCAGCAGCCGGTAGAGGTACTTCTTGTCGATGCGGTTGCCGCGGGGCGTGCGAATGCCGCGTTTCGCCACCTCCCGCGCCAGCTCTGTCCCCGACCCGATCTCCAGGAAGCGGGCGAAGATCCAGCGCACATGCGCAGCGGTTTCTTCGTCGACCACCAGCTTCCGGTTCTCGACCCGGTAGCCGTAGGGCGGCACACCACCCATCCACATGCCCTTCTTGCGAGAGGCCGCGAACTTGTCCCGGATGCGCTCGGCGGTCACCTCCCGCTCGAACTGCGCGAAGCTGA
This sequence comes from Vannielia litorea, assembly GCF_018424695.1. Taxonomy (GTDB): domain Bacteria; phylum Pseudomonadota; class Alphaproteobacteria; order Rhodobacterales; family Rhodobacteraceae; genus Vannielia; species Vannielia litorea_A. The sequence goes on along the minus strand of NZ_QTNQ01000013.1, from coordinate 31,436 downwards.
GCAGGATGTTCAGCGTCAGCCTGCCCATGGACGTGGTGGTGTTGAACGACTGCGTGACGGACACGAACGTCACCCCGTTGCGGTCGAAGACCTCGACCAGCTTGGCGAAGTCGGCGAGCGACCGGCTGAGGCGGTCGATCTTGTAGACCACCACCACGTCGACCAGCCCGTCCTCGATGTCCGCCACGAGCTGCTGCAGGGCAGGGCGCTCCAGCGTTCCGCCTGAGACACCACCGTCGTCATACTGATCGCGGACCAGCACCCAGCCCTCGGAGCGCTGACTTGCGATGAAGGCCTCGCAGGCCTCACGTTGTGCGTGAAGGCTGTTGAACTCCTGCTCCAGCCCTTCCTCGGAGGATTTCCGGGTGTAGACCGCACAGCGGAGCTTCCGGGTGATTTTCTCTGTCATGCGCCCCTCCGATGGTTCTTGAGCCCAAAGAACACCCAGCCGTTCCAGCGGGTGCCGGTAATGGCCCGCGCGATGGCGGACAACGACTTGTATGGCCGACCGTGCCACTCGAAGCCGTCGGCGGTGACGGTCACGACTTGCTCGACACCCTGCCACTCGCGCAGGAGCCGCGTGCCCGTGATCGGGCGGCCACGGTCGGCACGCAGCTTGCTGTTCTTGCGATCACCTCCGTCCAGCTCCTCACCGAGCCTTTCCAGCCTACGGGCGGTCTCGGGTTTCAGCCCGCCATAGGCCAGTTCCTGGATGCGGTAGGCGAGGCGACTCTCCAGATAGCGGCGGTTGAAGGGTGGCGGTTCGCTGTCGAAGAGCTCACGCCACTGGGTCTTCAGCTCGGGCGTCGGGGTGGTCTTAAGCGCGGCCAGGCGCGCGGGGATGGGATCATGCGTGGTCATGCGGTCTCCTTTTGCGTTGGAGTTGCATGAGCGCTCTGGTCGGGCGGGTTGTGTAGGGAAAATTCTCCAGCCTTGGCAGATAGTTGGTCGCTCACACGCAGGTGAATACGAACCAGCCCGAGGGCCAGCAGCCGGCAGAGTTCGGCGCGGCGTTCGGCAGGGGTCATCATGTCTGGGGGGAGAGCGTTCGGACCGATCACAACTAGTCTACGCTGCGGCGCGATGTTTCAGCCATCGAAACATCGCTCAACGCGTAGCGGACGCCGCCGCCAATCGTGCGGTGGAACGGAAGTTTCCCTGCAGCGCGCCAACGCTGCAACGTCCGCCGATCGACTTTCCAGCGATCAGCAAGCTCTTTTTCTGTCAAAAATTTGTCTTCGGATGGCGACAAGCGACGCATCATACTTTCCTTGATAGCGGTTGATGCTTTGATTGTGCACTCCGCTCCGGAGACGTTGGCGGCAAATGTCCCCATTTTTTGCCTGGCGTGACGCCTTTTCGGTTTGCGCCGATCAACAGCTGTCAAGCATCCACAAAGGGCTCGGTCGAATGGCGTGCCGGACAGACCCTAGAAGGTGGGCGAGCTTTAGTCATCGCCGACCTTCTTTACTTAGGTGCTACGCTACGGCGTCTCGGCTAGACGCCCGAATATGCTTTGGAACCCATCGGCATCACGAACTTTGGTTGGTTGGCCTCGTGGCGCGAGCCCACAGCTTCCGGTTCGCCTCCATAGAGGTACCGAATCCCCGATCGCTAGCGATCTTCGCGGCTGAGCGAATTGATTTCCCGTCGTGTTGTAGTCTCCTCATCTCACTCAGGATTTGGGCATTGCCGCTCAGCCATGGCCGATCCCTTGGCATGTCCACCTTCACTTGCCTTATCAAGAATGGTTTTGCCTCTAGTGACATTGGGTAGGTGTCTGCGACTGCTAAACTGCCCCAGCAGGTACCCAAGCCTAACCAATGCATCTCGTTCATTGCGGCCGGACAATGAGTCCAAGGCCGCAATCTTTGATGCGATCTTCGCCTGGAAATGCATATCGGAGAGTGGCTCGACGACCCGCATGATGAATGCCCATCCATCGGTCAAACTTTCACCAGGGCGACATGAATCCTGCCTCTCCTCAATGGACATGCACGGCCAATCATCGGGCACAGGGCGCCAGCAATCGCCATCCGTGATTACTTGGGAAAACGGATCCGGATATCCCTTTGACCTAAGGTATGCCGTCAGCTCGCATCGCAGTTTCGTCAAGAGATCGATCTGGTCGGAGTGCTGCTTTGAAGCTTTTTCTTTCAGAATGCTAAAAAGATGGTCATCGGTGTTTTCCTCTGCCTCCAGATCCTGGGACGAAAGCGATTGGCCCGCTTTGGCGCGCCGCAGGAGTTGATACAATTTCTCTCGGTCCTCTTCAGTCAGCCTTGGGTTGTAAGAAACCGAGGACTTCCGATGCTCATGCATAGCGTCGCGGGTCACCTCCTCCGCGGGATGTGCTCCACCCTTCTTGTGGGGCGCTCTAGGCATAAATTCAGTATCTCCGGCTGGATCAGTGCACCTGATGGCGGCATGTGTCGCATGATGTCAGTCTATTGGGGCCGCCTTTTGCGTGTCACTCTTTATGTGCGCGACTCGCGCCCGGTTTATGCACATCGCTCGCCGGCCAGGACTTTTGGTCCCAAAAAGACGATGTGCCACGGTTGGCCACCTTCCCGTGCCAAAGGTGGAGAGCTCCGGGGATATCACCCGGCCCGGCAGGTGACGACGTCTTCTGGTCCCTGCCAGATACGCGACAACAAGACCCACCGGCGGGTGAAGCTGTAATCAGGCAGCGTGACTGTTCGGGGACCTGAGCCAAGGACGGTGAGGGGTCGGGAGCAAAGCCCGAGGGGAAGCGGATGGCCACCGAGAACAGGCATCGCGTGGATACGGAGCTGCAGCGAAGACCCTTCCTACACTTGGGGGGAAGGAGCGGGTGCCGGCTAAGCCTTATATTGCGACAATCCGAGACAGTGAACGACCTCCGGTCCTAACCATCGACCGAGGCAGTCAATTGTACAGATACGTGTTCGAGCAAGATGTCGCCTATTTTCGTAAAATGACGTAATATCAATACTTTGCGGTGTTCGCTATGCTGTCCAGCATGGGGGAGGGGGGTGTGTATCGCTGGCCCCGAACCCAGGGACCGGCGCCGGGTGGTCAGTTTCTCATACCCGCGAATTTCCAACCGGGGTCGAATGGAAGGCAAAGAGCAGATGAAGACTGCAGAAGGTAATTGGCCAGGCGCCAGTGTGGCGCTCGTCGCTGTCGGGGAATTGGTTCCGTACGCGCGCAACGCGAAGCTGCATCCCGAGGCACAGATCGGCCAGATTGCGGCGTCTATCGAAGAGTGGGGCTTCACCATCCCTGTGCTGATCGACGAGAGCAAAATGATCATCGCAGGGCACGGGAGGGTGCTGGCTGCTCAGAAACTCGGGCTGCAGGATGTGCCCTGCATCATTGCCGTTGGCTGGAGCGAGGCCAAGAAGCGGGCGTATGTCATTGCGGACAACAAGCTGACAGAGACTGGTGGCTGGGACAGCAATATGCTGGCTCTCGAGTTGAGCGATCTCATAGCTGAGGACTTCGATCTGGATCTGACTGGGTTCTCAAAGGGTGAAGTGGACGCGCTTCTCGACGATCTCTTGCGCGGCGAAGGAGCGGCTGAGGGTGAAGACGAGGTGCCCGACGTCCCCGAGACACCTGTCAGTCAGCCAGGGGACCTCTGGCTTCTTGGCAACCATCGACTGCTTTGCGGCGACAGCACCCGCAAGGCGGATGTCGAGCGGCTCTTCGATGGTGTCAAACCGCTGCTGATGGTCACTGATCCACCTTACGGGGTGAACTACGATCCTGCATGGCGCAACGCGGTAGGGGCCACGAAAACCAAGCGGACCGGCAAGGTGCTCAATGACGATCGCGCGGATTGGACGGAAGCCTGGGACCTCTTTCCCGGTGACGTCGCCTATGTGTGGCATGGCGCCCTTCATGCGGCAGGCGTGGCTCAAAGCCTTGTGACTTCTGGGTTCCGCATCCGTGCACAGGTTATATGGGCCAAAGACCGGCTCGTTCTCAGTCGTGGCGATTACCACTGGCAACACGAGCCCTGCTGGTATGCAGTGCGCAGTGACGGCAAAGGGCACTGGTCTGGGGATCGCAAACAGACAACACTCTGGCACATCTCGAATACGGGCCAGGACGCGGAGACCGTCCACGGCACCCAGAAACCCGTCGAATGCATGCGGCGGCCGATACTGAACAACTCCAACCCCGGGCAAGCCGTCTACGATCCGTTTCTGGGCTCGGGTACAACGCTCATTGCGGCCGAGACTACCGGTCGGGTGTGCCTCGCCATGGAATTGAACCCGGCCTATGTAGATGTGGCCATCATGCGGTGGCAGAAGCTCACCGGTCAGGCTGCCATTCTCGCTGGCGTCGATGAAACGTTCGGCGAGCGTGCTGCCAATACCGCGGAATCCGCGCAGGAGGAGACCGCATGACCCGCGGACCAAAGCCGAAACCGTCGGCGCTCAAGCTCATACAGGGCAACCCCGGCAAACGGCGGGTCAACATGAGCGAGCCCAAGCCGAAGCCAGTACGCCGGCCAAAGCCACCCATCGACCTGGATGAGGCTGGTCAAAAGGAGTGGCAACGTGTGGTTCGGGAACTGGATGCGCTGGGCTTGGTGAGCAAGCTCGATGTGGCAGTTCTCGCCGCCTATTGCGTGGCATTCTCGCGCTTCAAGGCTGCCAATGAAGCGCTGATGGCAATTGCCAACAAGGATACTTCCTTCCACGGTCTCCTGATCAAGACCCGGCAAGGCAACTGGATACAGACCCCTTGGTCGGGGTCGCGCGCCGTGCAGCTGACGACATGACACGCTTGGCGGCGGAGTTCGGAATGACACCTTCGGCGCGCACGCGCCTGGAAGTGAAAGCCCCCGAAGAGAGCAATCCATTCGCACAATTCTTGTGATGAAGGTTCGAGCTCTGCCCCGTCGGGCATTGGGGCCGACCAATGGGAGTTTGGCATGTCCTGGCTGGCCGAGATTTTATGCTTCCGTGGCCGGCTCTCACTCAACTCATAGCAGCATCAACTTCGCCTATTCTTCCCGCCAGAACTTCGGTGGCCCTGGTCGAGAAGCAACGTCGAGTTTCGAGCTTACCTCAAAGTGCGGTCGTTCGATGCTCGTCTCGCCAGTTGTCTTGACCAAGCCATAGGCCAATGTCGACTTGGCGGCTACTTGGAGTGCCTCTTTGCCTCGAATGTTACTCATGAGCTCCTTGGATTATCGCACTGCAGCTGATTCCCCGGCCGTTGGTGCGCTCCTTACGCGCGGATCCGAAACAAGACTTAGCGGAGTAGTGTCGTCATTTGGCTTGGGATGTCTATAATTGACATGATTACAAATACTTAAGAGCCGGTCTACTCTGGTGGCGCTGGTTCAGCACAAGGGGCTCTTGCGCCTTTCTGGCGAGCCAGCCGAGATTGGTGGAGGGTTTAAATGACCGTGGCATCAATCCCGAAACGGCACACCGCGGGGCGGGGACAAATGCCAAGCGCAGTCCGAAAGGCCGAAGCGTGTCCCCTGGCGCCAGACCCGGCGTCATCAAGTAGCGGCTGACCTCGGGGCGAGGGTCTGAGCGACCTCGGGGGCCTGAAGCGACGGGGCGGCTCCGGCCGAAACGCACGGCGGAAGGCACAGGGACCGGCTCGGGCAAGCGCCGGGGCTGGTCGTCCTATGCCTTCTGCTCGAGGGCTCACCAGCCGAAACACACCCCTGAGTAAACATTCTATTGAAGGACGACGCGCGCGCGACGTTAGATCTGGGGTTCCAAACATCATGGCGTAGCTTATCGCTGGCGTAACGGCATACTGCTTGAGCGGGTGGAACTGCTGCGGCGAACGGTCTGCGTTGACTATTTGATCCAGATGATCGGCTGGGGCAGTGGCGTGAACCGGGCATCCACCACACCGTACGACGTGCACTTCCTAGCGGATGGCGCGCCACAGGGCGATCACGGCTTTGGAGGCCACTTAGCCGGCCCCATTCCAACGGATGGTGCTTGACGGGGCAGCAGTAGACAGCGCCGGGGGTGCGGTCCTTTTTTATCCCGAGATTTTCGGGAGCCTAGTGCTGGCGAAGATGGCGACGGACCAGCAGGTATTTCTGACGAGCCCCTATGCATGACTTTCACAGGAGAATGTGCCCCAAGTCGACCTCCTACCGGCTTGCTATACGTGGCAGGGGATGGCAGCGCGCCTGGTGGGTCGGGAACCGTAAAGAAAGCCGGCTGCCGCTCGGGCGATCGCTGGGGCCCATCGCCGGTTGGAAGGAAGGTTAAGTGTGATTTCGGCTAAACGGCGAATGTTCGGTTCAAGACCAAGCGGAGAGTTGGGCGTCAACCGTCCGTTCGGCCTCATAGTGAGGCTGCCGCTACAAGTAGCATGATCAGTGTGCGGCTTTTGTTCAGGAATGGGTCCACGTAGGGCAGATAATTGTTTCAGCTGGTCGCTGCCTATCGATTGTATCTGTCAGATCGCTCGGCTGGCGAAGTCCAGAAGCTAGGCCGTGCTCTCGCTCGTTTCCTTCAACAGTTCGGTAACTCGACCGAGCGCCCCGTCCATCAAGAGTTTTGAGGAAGCGGCTGTAAGGTTGCCGTTCTTGTCGACCGGCCCACCTCGCGTGTCAGGGCGGAGCTGTTGCAAGTGCACGTCCATGGCGGCGACCTCGAGCAAGTGCTTCAGCGCGGGCAAGCCCCGCATGCCGCCGACGCCCATCGGTGCGGCCCCGACGAGTGCGGTGGGCTTTCCCGAGAGGACGGGGCGCGTTTCGGTTTCAGCGAGCATGAGCCAGTTCAGGGAGAGTCGAAACTGGGTGGAGAACGCGCCGGTGTACTCGTCGGCGCTGACAAAGAAGCCATCGGCTCCGTTAAAGAGTTTCGTGAGCGCTCCGACGCTCGGATCGTCGGCGGCCGAGGCAGCGATCGGGGGCAACGCGTACTCCATGAGGTCGACCGACAGGACGTTGATTTGACCGCCGAATTTACTCTCGGCAAAGCGCGCGGCTGCGATGGAGAGGCGCGAGTTTAGCGAGGTGCGAAGGCTGCTGCCCGAAAGGAAGAGGAGGGTGCGCATGGGTGTCCTTATTGTCTGGTCTCTTACGTTGAACATGCCGTGTCTTGACACTGGTTGGCGCCATACGTAAACACAAAAGTGCGAATATAGTACAGTGTTCGGATATCGCACAAGATTATCTGGCCACTGCCAAGGGAGGAAACGCGACGATGGATGGCGCCAGGCCAACTTCCGAAACCACGCCCCGTTGGGCCGAAGAAGACGGCGGCACCCGTGTGCCCTACTGGGTTTTCCAGCGCGAGGACGTGCGGAGGCTCGAGACGGACAAGGTGTTCCACGGGCCTTGCTGGAACTACCTCTGCCTCGAATGCGAACTTGTCGCCCCCGGTGACTTTGTTGCCGTCCATGTCGGCGAAACCCCGGTGATCGTTACCCGCGACGCCGATGGCCAGTTCTATGCCTTCGAGAACCGCTGTGCCCATCGGGGCTCGCTGCTGGCGCTGGAAGACCGGGGCAACGTCAAGGATTTCACCTGCGTCTACCATGCCTGGACGCACAGCCTGCAGGGCGACCTCGTGGGCATTGCGTTCAAGGACGGCATCAAGGGCTGTGGTGGCATCGCAGAAGGTTTCGACATGTCGAAGTACGGCCCGCGCAAGCTGCGCGTGCAAACGGTCGAAGGCATGATCTTCGGCAGCTTCGACGAGGATGTGGACGATCTCGAGGACTACCTCGGCGAGGAGCTGATCGGAAGGATCGCACGGGTCTTCAACGGGCGCACCCCGGTGGTGCTGGCCCGCTTCACCCAGATACTGCCGAACAACTGGAAGCTCTACGTGGAGAACACCAAGGACAGCTATCACGCCTCGATCCTGCACACGTTCTTCACGACCTTCGAGTTGAACCGCTTGTCGCAGAAGGGCGGGATCATCGTGAGCGAGGAGGGGGGCTGCCATGTCAGCTACTCGATGATCGACCGCGATGCCGAGGAGAAAAAGAAGAACGCGAGCCTCTACTCCGAGCAGAAGATCCGCTCGGACAAGGATATCGCGCTTCAGGACACCTCGATGCTTCAGGGCTTCAAGGAATTCCCCGACGATATCACCCTGCAGATCCTCACGGTGTTCCCCAACTTCGTGCTGCAGCAGATCCAGAACAGCCTAGCCGTCCGGCGGGTGCAGCCGACGGCCACCGATAGCACCCAATTGCACTGGACCTATTTCGGCTTCGAGGAGGATACCCCGGAAGAGCGGAAGATCCGCCTGAAGCAGGCCAACCTTGTCGGCCCGGGGGGATATGTCTCGATGGAAGACGGCTGCATCGGCGGGTTCGTTCAGCGTGCCACGGCGACAGCTTCGGGCGAGCGGGCGGTGCTTGCGATGGGCGGATATGACATCGGCTCCGGCAACGACCGGATTACTGAGGCCTCGATCCGAGGTTTCTGGACCGAGTACCGCGCGAGGACGGGCCTGTGAGGGATTACGTGCAAACCGCTGCGACCGCCGCTCGCATTGCCGAGGCCCAGGCTCGTTACGTGCACACCATCGACGATGGCAATTGCGTGGAGTGGCCCGAGTTCTTCGTGGATGACTGCTTCTACATGGTCACCACGGCCGACAACTTCGCACAGAACCTCGAGGCAGGGATCATCTGGCTCGACAGCAAGGCCATGCTGCATGACCGGATCCTGTCGCTCTTCGAGGCCAACGTCTATGAGCGGCACAGCTACCGGCACATGATCGGCCAGCCCTTCATCACCTCGATCGAGGGCGACGAGGTGGAGTGCGAAAGCTCCTTCATGGTGGCGCGGATCACCCGCGAGGGGCCGACGATGCTGTTTGCCACAGGGCGTTACATCGACCGCTGGCGGTTGACCGACGAGCAGGCGCTCATCGTCAAGCGCATCGTGGTGCTGGATAGCGGCTACATCGACACGCTGCTGGGTTTTCCGCTCTGATGGATTTCACTCGAGACCGTGTTCTTGTGTCGATCGGCGACCCGAACGGCATCGGCCCGGAGGTTGCAGTGAGGGCCGCCGCCGCGCTGGCGGACGAGCCCGCGCTCAGGCCGGTGCTGGTGGGCGATGCCCATGTGATCGAACCGCTGGCGGAGGCTGCTGGCTTCGCCCTTGCCGAGGGGCCAGGCGACTGGGGCGCGGATGGCGTGGTGGACGTGGCGCCCGTAGAGGCGCTTTCGAAAGCCGATCACACACCGGGCGAAGTTTGTGCCGAGGCGGGACGGGCAACCGTGGCCTATATCGAGGCGGCCCTCGCGCTGGTCGATGGAGGCACGGGCCGTGCTATCGTGGGCTGCCCGCATTCGGAAACCGCGGTCAACGCCTCGGGGCGCAAGTTTGCCGGCTACCCGCCGCTCATTGCAGAGCTGCGGGGCACCGGGCCGGACACAGTTTTCATGATGCTGGTGGGGGGCGGCCTGCGCATCATTCACGTCACGCTCCACGAGGGGCTGAAAGGCGCGCTCGACAGGTTGTCCCCAGATCTGATCGAGCGCGCCACCCTCGCGGGGGCCGGGGCTCTGAAGGCCTTAGGCATTGCCGCTCCGCGCATCGGCCTCTTCGGGTTCAATCCCCATGCCAGCGAGGGCGGACTTTTCGGCTCTGAAGACCTCGAGATCGTGACCCCGGCGCGCGACCGCCTGCGCGCTCAGGGGCTCGACGTGGAGGGCCCCACCGGGGCTGACACCATGCTGGCGATGGAAGGGTTCGACGCATTCGTCTGCATGTACCACGACCAGGGCCACATCCCGGTCAAGCTGAAGGCGGGGCGCACCGCCTCGGCTCTGGCGGTTGGCGGGGGCGTGCTGTTTTCCAGCGTCGGGCATGGGGCAGGGTTCGACATCGCGGGTAAGAACCGGGCCGACCCGGAAGCCATTCTGCGCACGATACGACTGATCGGAGGCATCCAATGAGCCACACCATTTCCGTGCAGGGCGAAGACATAGCGGTCGAGTGCAACGAGGACGAAACTGTGCTGGACGCGATGGAGCGCGCAGGCTTCGCCATTCCCTATTCCTGCCGCAAGGGCGTCTGCGCGTCCTGCGAGGGGGGGCTTTGCGCCGGTGAGGCGATGGTGCGGGGGCAGGGCCATCTGACCGGCCCCGAGCCGGGTGTGAAGTTGTGCCAGGCCCGGCCGCTGACCGATATCGAGATCGCGCCGCTGCGCATCCGCAAGGTTGATCCGGTGGCGCGCAAGGTGCTCGAAGGCAAGGTGCGCAAGATCGAGAATCCGGCCGAGGACGTTGCGGTGATCCACCTGCGCTTTCCCAACGGGCGCCGCGCGCCTTTTCGTGCTGGGCAATACCTGCGGGTGATCCTCCCCGATGGAGACAGCCGGAACTTTTCAATGGCCAACCCACCGCAGAAGAACGACGGCCTGGAGCTGCACATCCGGCATGTTCCGGGCGGAAAGTTCTCGGAGGCGGTTCTGTCGGGCCTTGCGCCCAAGGACGTGCTCGAAGTCGAGCTGCCATATGGGGAGTTCACCCTGACCGAGGCCGACACTCCGGCGCTGCTGATTGCCACGGGAACCGGATTTGCCCCGATTGCCTCCATCATCGAAAACCAGGTGCGCAGCGGCAGCGCGCGCCCGCTCCATCTTTATTGGGGCGGCAACACGGCGGCGGATCTCTACAAGCGCGTCGAGATGGAGGCGCTGGCGGCAAAGCATGAGTGGTTCACCTTTACGCCCGTCGTCTCTGGCGACGACCCCCGCTGGAAAGGCCGTCGCGGGCTGGTGCACGAGGCCGCGCTGAAGGACTACCCCGACATGGGCGGGATGGAGGTTTATGCCTGCGGTGCGCCGGTGATGATCGAAGCGGCGCAGCGGGACTTCTGCGCCAGGGCAGGGCTCGACCCGGAGATGTTCTTTTCCGATGCCTTCGTGCCGTCGGGTGATGCGGAGGCGCTCTCGGCATGACCGGCGGCGGGGAGGAGGCGCAGGGATGAACGGAGCAGAGGCATTGACGCGGGCATTGCTGGCGGGCGGCGTGGATACCTGTTTTGCCAACCCCGGCACGTCGGAGATGCATTTCGTCGCCGCGCTCGACAGGTTCGAGGACATGCGGCCCGTGCTCTGCCTGTTCGAGGGCGTGGCCACCGGCGCGGCGGACGGCTTTGGCCGCATGGTCGACAGGCCCGCCGCCACGCTGATGCATCTTGGCTTCGGGCTGTCCGGCGGGCTGGCCAATCTGCACAATGCGCGCAAGGCGCCTTCGCCGGTTGTAAACGTGGTGGGCGATCACGCCTCCTGGCATCGCGCCTCCGGCTCGGCGCTGGTGAGCGATGTCGAGGCGCTGGCCAAGCCGATGTCGGACTGGGTGAAAACCAGCGGCAGTGCCGCCGATGTGTCTTCCGATGCTGCCGAGGCCATTGCGGCGGCGCGCTCGCGCGGCGGCCAGGTGGCAACCCTTGTCCTGCCCGCAGACACCGCCTGGTCGGAGGGGGGCATCGAAGCCGCCCCACCCGCGCCAGCGCCGGAGTCCGCCGTAGATGAAGGGGCCATTTCAGCCGCCGCCAAGGCGCTCACGTCCGGTGAGCCGGCAATGCTGCTGCTCGGGGGGGCCGCCCTGCGTGCGGTATCGCTCGCATGTGCGGGTCGCATCGCCGCGGCCACGAGCGCAAGGCTGGCAACACCCTATGGCATCGGCAGGCTCGAACGCGGCGTCGGGCGGGTGCGGGTGGAGCGCTTGCCCGCGCTGATTGATCCGGCCCGAAAGGTCTTTGCCGGCATACGCCACGTGATCCTTGCCGGCACCGGGAAGCCTGCCGCGATGTTCGCCTATCCCGACAAGCCGCGTGCGATGGAGGATCCGGGCACGATCTTCCACACGCTCTGCGGCGACCCGGCCCTGGCACCCGCCGCGCTGGCTGCACTCTGCGAGGCGCTGGGCGCAAAAGTCGACGGGCCGGTGGAGCAGGCGCAGGATCCGGCAATTCCAGAGGGCGCGCTCACACCCGATGCGATCCTGCGGTGCGTCGCCGCCGCGATGCCGCCGCAGGCTATCATCGTCGACGAGAGCATATCGGCCGGGCGCAACTTCTTTCCGCTGTCGCAGGGTGCTGTGCCGCACGATTACCTGCAACTGCCCGCCGGAGCGCTGGGCAACGGCATTCCCGTCGCGCTGGGCGCGGCGCTGGCCTGCCCGGATCGTCCGGTGATCAACCTCGAAGGTGATGGCAGCGCGATGTACACGGTGCAGGGCCTCTGGACGCAGGCGCGCGAGCAGGCGAACGTGACGACCATCATCTTCTCCAATCGCCGCTACAACATTCTCGATGCCGAACTCAAAAATGTCGGCGTGGCGGGAGAGATGGGCTCTCGGGCCCGCGGCATGCTCAGCCTCGACAGGCCCGATATCGGCTGGATCGACATCGCCCGCGGTTTTGGGGTTGATGCGGTGCGCGTCGAGGACGCAGCCCGGCTGGCAACACTCATAGCCAGCGCAGCGACCCGGCAGGGCCCGCTCCTGATCGAGGCGGTGCTGCCGTGAAACAGGTTCAGAATTTTCCGTTGTTACCCAGTCAAACCGAACGTTGAAACGCGCAAAACCAGGGAGGAAACATGTTCAAACTCAACACATTCAAGCCGGTGGTCGCCGGCCTTGCTCTTGCAGCCGCCGCCATGGTGGCCGCGCCGCGGGCCGAAGCAGAGATTGTCGTCATGGGCGGCAACCCGGAGGGCAGCCTGTTCTACGCCCAGAGCCAGGCCATCGGCGCGGTAATCGGCAAGCACACCGACATTCGTGTCGACGTGCTGCCGCAGTCGCCTACTGTCTATTTTCCGATGTTCATGACGCAGGAAGCCGACATCGGCCTGTCCAGCCCGATCGAGGCGGACTTCGCAGCGCGGGCCGTCGGCCCTTATGAAGGCGTGAACGGGGGCGAGGGCTACCCGCTGACCACGCTGATGATCGGCTCGCCCATCCGCCTGTCGATCGTGGTGCGCGGCAATGCCGGCATCGAAACACTTGCGGATCTGAAGGGCAAACGCGTTGTGGCCGACTACGGTGCCTTCGCGGGCTCGTCGATCACCGCGGAGGCCGCCCTTGCAAACGCGGGGCTTACCGCCGATGACGTCGAGGTGGTTAGCGTGTCGAGCTACCCTGAAGGGGTGAGTGCCGTGATCGAGGGCAGGGCAGATGCCGCCGTGGGCTCGATGGGCAGTGGCATTCTGCAGCAGTTGAATGCCGCCGAAGGTGCCAAGCTCCTCTCCATCGACCCCTCCGACGAGGCGATGGCGCGCTCGCGCGAGATCGGCGCCGCCTTCGTGCCGCTCGAGGTCAAGGCGGGCCCGGTGGGCGCGGATGAGGACATCTTCGTTCTGAGCTATGGCACCACGCTCTATGCCCGCCCCGATCTATCGGACGAAACGGTGACAACGGTGCTCAAGGCTGTCTGGGACCACTACGAAGAGCTGAAGGCCATCCACCCGTCGCTTGCGACCTGGACACCGGACCGCTTTGCCAGCACCCAGACCATGGTGCCCTACCACCCGGCCGCCATCGCCTTCTACAAGGAGCAGGGCGTCTGGACCGATGAGGTCGAGGCCCGCAACGCGGAAGTCTCCGGGCAGTAACACCATTCGCCCTTCCGCCGCGCGCGGGAGGGCATCCCTTCCAGCCAGACCATCCGGCCCGGAGTGCGCGCACCCGTGGCCGTCGAGGAAAGCGAGAATAAAATGGATAACAGGCGTCAACTTTCCGGAGTCTGGAGACTCGCGGTTTTCGCTCTGGCCATGCTGATTCCGCTCGCTTCGGTCGTCTACGCGCTTCAGCTTCTTCCGCGCGTGGGTATCATTATCTACAAGGAACAGTTCCTCGCGCTCTTTCTCGCCCTATGCGTGGCGATCACGTTTCTGACCAGGCCGGCGCTTCGCCGTGAGGTCTTCGCCCTGCGCTGGATCGACCTTCTCTGCGCCGTCGCGGCTCTGGCCGTGGGCGGCTACATCTTCTTCGAATACGAAACCATCGTCCGCAACCTCGGACTCATCACGACCGACAAGGTGATCGTCAGCGTGATCGGCCTCGTTCTGCTGCTGGAGTCGGCACGGCGGCACGCGGGCTGGGCAATGGTCAGCGTTGGCCTGCTGGCGCTCGCCTATGCTTTCTTCGGGCACAACCTTTCAGGCATGTTCGAAACCCGCGTCATCCGCTGGGACAGGTTGGTCACCTACAACTACCTGAACGCGGGGGCCGTTTTCGGCACGCCGCTTTACGTCGCCGCGACCATCGTGACCAGCTTCGTGATCTTCGGACAGATGCTGTTTCTGGTGGGCGGCGGTGACGCGATTTCTGATTTCGCTTTGGCCCTGATGGGCAAGCGGCGAGGGGGGCCGGCCAAGGTGTCCATCGTGTCCAGCGCGCTGTTTGGCTCGCTTTCGGGCAGCGCCTCGGCCAATGTTTCGACAACCGGTATCCTCACCATCCCGTTGATGCGGCGGGTGGGCTACAGCGCCGAGAAGGCCGCCGCCGTGGAGGCCGTTGCCTCGACCGGCGGGCTCGTTCTGCCGCCGGTGATGGCGGCCACCGGCTTCCTGATGGCCGAGTTTCTCGGCGTGCCCTATGCCACCATCGCGCTTGCGGCGGCAGTGCCCGCGCTGCTCTTCTACTTCTGCCTCTACCTCCAGGTCGATATGGAGGCCGGCAGGGCCGGTCTTTCCGGTGCCCGGGGCGAGGATCTGCCCGATCTGCGCGACGCCTCTATCCAGATCATCCCCGTCGCCATCCCTTTTGCCGTGTTGCTCTATGCCCTTTTCGGCCTCAACTGGAACCCGGCGGCCGCCGCCTTTGCCGGCGCTTTGGCCACCGTGCTGCTTTCGCTTGCCCTGCCGAAATGGCGGCGCTCGTTCAAAGGCTATCTCAAGACCATTGCTGGTGCGGGCGAAGCTGCCGTTTTCATTGCAATCATGTGTGCCGTGGCGGGCATCGTGGTGGGCTGCCTCGGCCTCACCGGCTTGGGCTCCAGCCTGTCGCAGAACCTGGTGGCGATCTCGGGCAACAGCATCTGGATGCTGCTGATGTTCTCTGCGCTGGGCTGTATCGTTCTGGGCATGGGGGTGCCGGTGACGGCCACCTACATCATCCTCGTCATCCTGATCGGCCCCGCGCTTGAAGAGCTGGGGATCGACCGGCTGGCGGCCCATATGTTCATCTTCTACTTCGGCACCCTGTCGTTTCTGACGCCGCCGGTATGCCTTTCCGTTTTCGTTGCCGCAGCAATTGCCGGGTCGGCCCCGATGCGAACCGCGATGCACGCGCTCAAGTTCGCGGTCGTAGCCTACATCATCCCGTTTGCCTTCGTGCTGAACACCGGCTACCTGCTGGTTGGAACATGGGGCGAAATCGCGGCCGCCATCGTTGCCGGGATTGCCGGCGTGTTCATGCTCTCCTTCGCGCTGGTAGGCCATTTCGTGCGGCCGGTGGCGCCCTGGCTCCGCGTTGCGGCCCTTGCCGCCGGTCTCGCCGCGATTTTCCTCGTGGAGTATCACTGGGCCGTCGCGCTGGCTGCGCCGGTTCTGCTGGCGGCCTTCTACATGCTGCAGAAGCGGGGCGCGGCGGCAGACAAGCTGCGCCACTCAGAAGTTACGGGATAGGGCCTCGGCGTAGCGCCGCAAGACCGGCAGCAGCTCGCTCTTCATCTGCGCCGCCGACACCCGCGCCCGAGAGGCGGACACGCTCATTGCGGCAATCGTCTTGCCGTCGCGGTCCACCACGGGAACGGCCAGCGCGGCCATCCCGTCTTCAAGCTCCTCATCGGTGATCGCCACCCGCTCTTCGCGGACCTTCAGGATCACCTCGCGCAGCCTGCCCTTGTCGGTGACGGTGTGCCTCGTGAGCGGCTTCGGATCGAGCTGCTCGAGGTAGGTATCGAGCTTGTCGTCGGGCAGGTCGGCAAGGAGCACCCGCCCGGTGGCAGAGCAATAGCCAACCAGCCGACGACCGATACGCGCCAGCGACGACACGATCTTTTCGGCTTCTGCCCGCGCCACGAAGACCGGTTCGTAATTGTCGAGGACCGCCAGGGAAACGGACTCCTGAACCTCGTCCCGAGCGTGTTCGAGATGTGCCTGCGCCAGTTGCGGAAGCGAGGCGTTCTGAAAGTAGGCATCGCCCAGTCTCAGCAGGCGCGGGGCGGGGTGAAAGGCCGACCCCACCTGCGCCACGTAGCCGAGGTTCAACAGTGTCAAAAGGCTGCGCCTTGCGCTCGCGCGACTGGTATTCGTGGCTTGCGCCGCCGCAGAAATGGTCAAGGGTTTTCTGTCAGTGGAGAACACCTCGATAATTGCTAGCCCCTTTGCCAGCCCTCCGATGTTGTCGCCGCTTGTTGTCAAGTTTCCCCCTTCGGCGACAAATACTGGATCCAGTGCCACAGGGTCTTTGCCGTCGGTCGTGTTCGTATTGACCTTGCGAGATAAGGCGGAAGAGCGCAACTGATATGGCGTTGCTCAACTGATCGCGGCCGCAACTCGTCGTACACACCTGCCAAACCAACGTTGCGCAGGTGTGTACATGGTCAGAGAGACTGCCCCATCTTCGAAGTTCGTTGCCTACGAGCGGGTCTCCACCGCCCGGCAGGGCAGGTCCGGGCTGGGGCTTGAAGCTCAGCGGCAAGCCATCGATGACTTCGCCTCATCCCGACGCGCCACGGTCATCGCCCGCTTCACCGAGGTCGAGAGCGGCAAGCGCAACGACAGGCCGGAACTGGACCGGGCGCTGACCCTCGCCCGGCTTACCGGCGCCACCTTGGTCATCGCCAAGCTCGACCGCCTCTCCCGCAATGCGGCCTTCCTGTTGACCCTCCGAGACAGCGGCGTGCGGTTCCTTGCCGTCGACATGCCGGAAGCCAACGACCTGACCGTGGGCATCATGGCGCTGGTTGCTCAGCAGGAGCGGGAAGCCATCTCCCGACGCACGAAAGAGGCGCTGGCAGCCGCGAAGGCGCGCGGGGTGAAGCTGGGCAACCCCAACGGCGCCGCAGCCCTCAGGCGGGCAGGGGAGGGCGGTGCGGCGCTCCGTGCGACGGTGTCGCGGAACGCGGATGAGTTCGCGGCGGGGTTGGCGGAGGTCGTGGCGGCAATCCGGGCGGAGGGGCATGTGTCGCTGCGAGCGATCGCGGCGGAGCTCAATGCGCGCGGGATCCTCACCCGGCGGGGTGGGCGGTGGCAGGTGTCGAATGTGCGGGATTTGTTGAAGCGGCTTGGTCCTTCCTGGGTGACTTGAAGCTTTAGGTTAGCACTAACCACAAGGTTTCGGGCCCGACGCAAAATTGGCGTGTACTGCGCCATCTCGGTTGGGGATGATATCAGGCACTGCCAGTTTCCTTCATCACATCGCCTCAAACGTGCAGGACCTCCTTTCGCGGATCCAGCTCGCCGAGAATGGGCTCAATCCAGTCAGACTTATGACAGATTCGTCCGACAACTTTTGCGTTAGCTAGCCCCAAAACATTGTGCGCTATGCGTGAAGAAACTACTCAGGGTTCCTGCTCGGGAAAGGGTGTTGTGGATGAGGGAACGAGACATGCGAATTCTTGCAGTCGATGATGACGAGACTTTCTTGCAACTGCTTCGGACGGTACTGGGCGAAGCCGGATATGAAGATCTGGAGACCGCGCTCTGTGCGGAAGACGCAATGCGCAAGGTCGCGGAGGCGACGTCTCCATTCGATTGCGTTCTGCTCGATATCGCGATGCCCGGCACAGACGGTATCGAGCTGTGCCGTAGCATCCGGGCCCTGCCGGACTACCGTATCAAGCCGATCCTCATGCTCACGGCCAAACTGGATGACGCTTCGATCGAGCAGGCCTTTAATGCGGGCGCCTCGGATTACGTGACAAAGCCGGTCCGTGGCCTCGAGTTAGGGGCCCGCATTCGTACCGCGCGCCTGCTTGCCGAGCAGACGCGACGGTCGGCGGGTCTCGAGCGATCCGCCGCACAACTTGCGTCTCGCTTGGAAAAGCTGGCGCGCAGGCCGCTTGACGAGTCCTTCACCATCAAGGGCGTGTCGGCCAGCATGTCCGATCGCGATTTGGAACAGTTGCTGATGTTACTTCCCAGCAAGATATTCGCCACCGAGGCGTTCGCTCTGCGCATCGAGGGTATTCAGGAACTCTACGACAATAGCTCCGCTGAACAGTTCAACGCGCTGTTGACGGAAGTGGCGGGCAGCATCTCCGCAAAGCTCTCATCGACGCAGCACTTCATCTCTTATGCCGGAAGCGGCGTGTTCGGCTGCGTGGTGTTGGGCAGTGGCCGGCGTGAATTAGGTATTGATCTGAACTCGCCGGGGTTATGGAACCTGAAGTCCGAAGCGTTCGGTGATGAAACGCTAGATATCTGTGTGACCATGAGCAGAACACGGCGGCCGAAGTTGGAGACTGGAAAGGGATGCGTGCAGACGCTACGCATGGCGACTGCGGGAGCCACCGAAGACCGCCTTATGCACCGCCTGCAAATGGAACTCGACCAGAACAGGCTGCGAGATGGCGTCATCGTGCCGCGCCGACCGCGCTTGGGGGTCTCACGGCGCCAGCGACCGACACCAATCGATGCATAACTAGACGCCCTTTGCGGATTGCTCCCAGACCTCGACGACTTCGGTTGCCAGAGTGAGCGGGTCGAACGGCTTTGCAATGACACGTTGCGTGCCGAGGGTCATCAAGTGCGCAATGTCATCAGAGTGCGCCTTCGCCGTCATGAAGATAACGGGGGCAGTGGCAAGACCATCCAGTTGGCGCAACGCCGCAAGGGTTTCCTCTCCCGTCATGTCGGGCATCATGACATCCAAGAGAAGGATGTCGGGGGAGAATTTCTGGGCGACCTCCAAAGCCTCTAATCCGCTGGAGCATTGCAGGACCTCGAGTTCACCAACGACCGCAAGGGCAATCTGCGTAATTGCGCGGATGTCGTCATCGTCGTCTACATGAAGCACGCGAGGACGGGCCGTAGCGGGATCAGTCATTCAGTCAATCTGTCCGTATTTAGATCAGCGCCTTCTTAGTCACACACTAAACTCTTGGTAGAATGATAGCAGAATCCCGGCCTTTCGGAAAACTTAGTTTTTCATGGGTGTATCGGGTGCCGGAGCCGTGCTAACGACGAAAATTGCAGCCTGTGAGCGATCACCATCGAGTTCGAAGCGCGGCCCTGCTGGAACGGCCTCCATTCCGATCCTCTTCAGCCAGCGCTGGAACACTGCAGGTACTATACCGATGACATTGTCGGCCCCTTCTTCGCGCGCGGCCTCCGCCATCTTCAGCATCAGAAGGCGTTGCACTTCCGGACGCCACTGAGCGGGCACCGTGTCTAGCAGGAAAAGGCGTGTGGCCTCCCATATTCGGTCCGACACCGGTGCCTCCCCGAAGAGGGGGTCTAGTGGAAGTCCTTGGAGCAGTCCAAGTTGCGCATCACGGATCATATAGGAGTGCAGTCCACAGCGTGCCGTCGTTGGAGCGATGCGTATGCCGGCCAGTACCTTACCGTCCTCGTGCACGGCGATCCATCGCGCCTCAGGCGTGTCGTACTGGTCGAACTCCATGCCCCGGGTTTCAGAGAGCTGCCAGCCCTTCGATACGATAAAGACCTGCCGACGCGCCTTGAGGTATTTCACGAACAGATCGCCATGCAGATGCATCGTTTCGAGAGACATTGATGTGGCCTGAAGGCCGCTGGTTGCGGGAATCTTCGGCCTGCTCTGTGCCCTTGACTGCAGCCGCTCGGCGCGCCCGAACGTTAAGTGCTTCACAACTCCCGGTGTCACGAGCTCAGGGAACACTCGTTGAGCTTTGGTCAAGTCCCGACTGTGACAGTGATGCATTTTAGCCCCAACCCCTAGTAGATCACCCGGTTACCATCATTCTTATGAGTTGCATGCCGGCGCCATACTTTCGCCGCGTTAACCTCTTACTCAGCTTATAAGTGTGTCGGAAAGGCACCGTTCAAGCGCAGACAATGATCGCGGCGCCAAGGTTCGGAGAGGCAAGGTGACGCAGCAAACTAGAAGAGATGGGCCAGGACTACGATCACGAAAGAACGTGGTCCGGGCCAAGCAAATGAAGGATTATGCTGAGGTCGGACGAAAGCTCGTCTGGCAGCGGCAGATCATATTCGCGGCAGCCCTCGCCTTGGCGGGCTATTACTACAGCATTACGCTCGCTTTGATGACCGGGGGTCTCATTGCTTTGTCGGAGATTTACGACTTCATTGTCTTCCAGCGCATTCTCGCGTGGGACGGCCGCGATGCTGCGGTAGCGCGACGCCTACTCAACCGGCTCTATGTCGGGACAGTGCTCAGCGCCTCGGTCATCGTCTTTTATTCCGTCTCGATCGCTTTGGCTCAGGGTCCAGGGACACACTTCATGTCTCTTTTCTTTCTGTTCGCCGCCGCGCTCTTCGCCGCCATGAACAACCACCACATAGTACCAATTCTTGTCGTTCGGATCGGTATGTATGGGGCAACGTTTCTTCTCATCCCGATTTATGACATCTGGGTCACGGGCGCGACTATCCGGTCGGAACTTTGGGCGCAGCTCTTCACCAGCGTCTTTGTGCTTTACTTCGTGATCGATTGCTCGCACATCTATCTGTCGTTCTACCGGCGCAACCTCGACCAAGTGGAAGCGCTGAAGATAGAAAACCGCAAAGCGCAGCAGGCCTACAATGCAAAGAGCGAATTCATCTCGACGATGAGCCATGAACTCCGCACACCACTCACCTCCATCAAGGGGTCCATCGACCTCGCCCATGCCGGACACCTGGGCGCGATCAGCGAAAAGGCCGAGCAGGTGATGGGCATCGCCAAGCGCAATTGCACACGGCTGATCGAGTTGATCGACGAAATCCTCGACCTCCAGAAGATCGAGGCGGGGCGCATGCCCTTCAACATGCAGCGGATTGACCTGCGCGATCTGGTCGAGCAGTCGGTTGACGCCAACGCCCCTTATGCCGCGCGCCTTGGCGTGCGGCTCGCCTATGACTCCGATGTCGATCACCTGGCTGTGGTTGGGGACCCGGCGCGAATCGAGCAGGTGCTTACCAACATCATTTCCAATGCGGCCAAGTTCTCTCCCGAGGGCAGCCTGGTTCGCGTGCACCTGGCTGTCGAGGGCGGGCGGGCGCGGGTGTCGGTGATCGACGAGGGGCCTGGTCTTGCGGACCGCGATCGCGAGCGCGTCTTCGACAAGTTCAGCCAAGTCGATTCGTCAGACACTCGAAAGATCGGTGGCACCGGTCTCGGCATGAATATTTCCAAGCGGATCATTCAGGCCCACAAAGGCTTCATCGACTATCGGAAGAACGAGGACACCGGCACGACCTTCTATTTCGAGCTGGACCTCGCCGACGACCAGCGCGAGGCGCAGCCGGCCGAATTGGAAGCTGTGGCAGAGCTGACAGAAACTGGCGGGACCGCCCGGGAATGTATTGCCGCGAGCTGAGCAGTCCTGCACCCGTCCAGTAAATTTCCCGGCGAACTTTCAGAATTTATCAAAAAGTCTCTCGCAACTTGCGGGTGATCCAAATTTCGCCTTAATCGCCTCGTAGGATTCCTTCGAGCACAAGGAGTAGCTTGATGAAAATCCTCGCGGTAGACGACGATCCCATATTTCGGGCGGCGTTCGAGGCCGTTCTCCGGCATCATGACATCAATGATTTCGCGATGGCCTCGTCCGGGCAAGAAGCGCTGAAGTTGGTCGGTCAGGAGGCGGTGCCCTTCGACTGCATCTTCGTGGATATCCAGATGCCCGAAATGAACGGGATCGAGCTCACCGGTATTCTTCGTGCGATGGACCCGGAACGCCGCTCCCAGATTGTCATGGTCACCGGTATGTCCGGGCGCCAGTTCATTGATCAAGCCTTCATGGCGGGCGCGGTCGACTACATCACGAAACCGCTCGACGACCTTGAGTTTAAGACCCGCCTTGCTTCGATCCGGCGCGTGCACGAAAGCCGACTTCGTGCCGCTGCAATTCAGGATCAGCTGGAAGTGGTCACGTCACATCAACACCAGTTCGACTTCGAAGACGCCGAAACGCCGCCAGATGTAAAAGGGGTGATCTCCTTCGCCGCACTACGCAACTACCTGAAGGCTATCGGCCGTCCGCGGTATGCGATCAGCCAGCGCATCGGATTCAGCGTCGAGAACGCAGCAAACATTTATGTCCGTACCAATGACGAGGAGTTCCTAGACATAATGGCCGACGTGGCGGAGGTGATCGTCGACACGTTGAAATCCCAGAACCTGCTTGTTGCCTACGCCGGCTGCGGCGAGTTCATGGTGGTGACCTCGACCATCCACCTCGCCTCGCAGGAACAGCTCGAAACCCAGATCAACACGGCGCTGGAGGATTACCAGGAAACCTATCTCATCAACTGTGCACCGGTCGTGCGAGTGGGCAAGCCCACGCGCGGTTCCTTCTTTTCACGGAGGACGATTGATGAAAGCATCGAGGAAACCCTGATCTCCGCCCGTGCCCGACCGACCATGCAAGGATTCGCGATTAAGAGGTTCGCCTGATGAGCAGCACCTACCGGCCGCATAGCCCCGAGGAATCCGCCGCCCACGATTTCACCCAGATGCTCGCGCCTGTCCGGGCGGCCTTCATTGCCTCGCTACCCGAACATATCGAGGCCTTCGAGAACTACTGCAACCTAGAAGCCCGAGCAGCGCGGCTAGAGGTTGCCGACACGTTAACTCGCCGCGCACATCGGATCTTCGGTGTCGCTGAAACGCTCAGCTTTCCAAAGCTTGGGAGGACGGCCCTTAAGCTGGAAGTCGAGATGTCAAATGACGATACAGGCACCGACTTGTCGCAGCTTGCCGGGGAGCTGGTGTCGGAAATGTATCATGCTCTCAATTCCTGACTTCTGCTGACCCTCTGACACAGAGGAGGGCATCGCGGTGGCACCAGTTTGGGAACGCATTCGGCGGACAAGCCTACACCGGACGCAACCCGTGAAGCACACCTTCGACCGTGCCATCGCACGCGCTGAAAGCCGCGTGCAGAGGAAATGCAGCTCCGTAATGGCGCATCGCCTCCGACTGGTCAGTTCCTAGGGCACTTCAGCTGATGCGGTGCCTCAAGCACTGCGGAGTATTTATCCTGGGAGCTACGGGTATCCTTGTGCGCCGATGATGATCTGTTGCGTCGCGGTCTGTGGGAGAGCGCCGAACGATCTTAAGAGAGAAGCGGCTGAACGCGCTCGGCCCAGTTGGCCGGATACAACGACACTTTTTCTCCAACGTTGCCGTGCCGTGGCCAGTCCTCTGCCGAGAGCCAGCCAGGGCGATCAATTTGCAAACCGCCGATCGCACAGGAACTGGAGGTATCTGCAGCCCGGCACAAAGCGGTAGGGTGCGAGTAACAATGATCAGAAAAACAACTCGACGTCGAATTTTCACCACATCCCGATGCGATTGTTTTACGTAGCGACAACGGACGTGTGGGGCAGACTCGGATGACATGCTTGGATGGACTGCTTGCGGATCCAGTTTTCCTGGGGACGGCTGGGGTTAGTTTGGTCGCACTTCTTGCGATGATCCGTATGTTGAGAAAGCCACCCTTCAATGGGCAAGTCTTCTTGGCACTAACGTTCATTGGCGTAGCTTGGACCCTAATCATGGTCGGTCTTGAGGCTGCGTCGACCGGCTTCTCTTGCCAGATGACGTGGGCCACCCTCGCCTGGCCGGGGAATGCGCTTGTACCTGTCGCCTGGTGTTTTTTCGTGGTTGCCTACCTCAATGACGCCGATGAGATAGCCAGGAGCCGTCTGCGCGTTCTTCTTGCTTTAGTGCCAGCAGTCGTCTTTGCCGTGGCCGCAACTAACCCATGGCACCACCTTGTTTATAGCGAAGCGACGGCTATTCCCGCTGGTCAGGAGAATGTGCGATACATCCACGGGCCTGGTTTTTACCTGATAATCGCCAGCCTTTATATATTCGTGATAGTGGGGCTGGTGTGCATCGCGCGTGCCTCTACCCGGGCGAAGCGAACGGCTTGGCCGCTGCTCGCTGTGCTGGCGATCGTGACCTTAACGCCCCTGATGACCAATGCGGCGTATGTTGGCCTTGGTCTTACCGTGTTCGGGTTGGACCCGACGGCTTTCATGTTCACTCTCGGTATCTTGGTCTTCACCTGGATGCTCATGACGAGCAAGACGATGGACATGGCTAGCGTCGGCCAGTCTGTCCTGTTCGACAAGATGAGCGAACCGGTCGCGCTGATCGATCGCCGTGGTGCCGTGGTGCTGATGAACTCGGAGGCCAAACGCCGCGGTCTGAACGAGCTGAAGAGCGCCGCGGGGGCTATCTTGTTTGCCGAACACGGAGCGCATTCGGCCGGCGAAAGCGTGCAGCATCTGACCATCGGTAAGAGGGTCTACGAACCGCGTATCCAGCACATCGAGAACCCCTTGAACCCAAATGGTGCCCTTCTCGGGCGGAGCATCACCTTTGTCGACATCACCGAACGCCTCGCAATCAACGCGGCACTGGAAGAGGCCTTGAAACGTGCCGATGACGCCAACCGGGCGAAGGACGAGTTCATCTCTTTCGTGAGTCACGAGATGCGCACGCCTCTGACGTCGCTGCGAGGTGGCCTGACGCTGGCGCTGAGCGACCGCCTCGGCGAGTTGAGCCCGCCGCTCCGGTCTCCCCTAATGATTGCCCACCGCAATTGTGGCCGACTTGCGCGGCTCGTCGATAACATTCTGCTGGCGCAGAAGCTCGAGATCGAGGCGTTGGCGTTGGAGAACGTCCCTATCAACCTAGAGACCCTCCTCGACGAAAGCTTTGAAGAGAACCGAATGTTCGCCGAAGAGCGTGGTGTACAGCTACAGAAACGCAGCGCGGCGACTGAAGCGCACATCAACGGTGATGCATTCGCTATCCGACAAATCATCGACAACCTTGTATCCAACGCCATCAAGTTCTCGCCTCAGGACGAGGTTGTGGAGGGTCGTCTAGAGATGGCCGAGGGGCGTGTTAGGCTTTCAATCACGGACAGCGGACAAGGGATTCCACCCGGGCTCGAGAAAAAGGTTTTCGGCCGGTTTGACCAAGTCCTTGGAAGCGACCAGGGCGCGACAAAGGGCTCGGGTCTCGGACTGCACATCTCAAAGCAACTAGCTGCGAAGATGGAAGGAAACATATTCTACGAGAGTAGCCATGGGGAGGGAGCGACTTTCTACGTCGAGTTTCCTCAAGCAGTTCCGCAGAGGTTGGCACCGGTCCGCTGCGCTTGATCTTTATGAGACTGTCGCCCACCTTGAAATTTCAGGGTGCCAAGCAGCGTCGAACCTGAGCTTGAGTGTGTGTTTGACCAAGTAGCCACAGATGGACAATGTTGCAGAACGCAAAGTTGTGGTGCCTACAACTTGGTGCTCCCGTTAGGGGCCGCGCTAGTTACCTATCCTTGGTAAGTGCCGTACCTCGTACAACCTTGGATCGGTTTTTCGGCTCGAGGGGACGCATCTCTGTTGCAGTGCATTGAGTGCCGGAGAAGGTTGGGTATCAGGCCCATCCCCTCCGCCACTTGCCCTTGAGAAAGCGTTCTCCCGAACCGGCTGCGGCCGGATTTTCCTTTCTTTTAAAAGGGGTTTGCGGGGCAGACTGAGCACTGATGTTGGCGATCAGCAGCCAAAATATGTTCTCTCCGGCCGATTGTCTCCGAACCTGATGACTGCGCCGATTTGGTGCGGTTTCTGTAAGTCATTGAAGAAGTGTGACTTCGTGACTGCTAACCTGAACACTTCGACCCGGGTGCCAATCACCCTAATGTCCCTGCGTTCCAACGTTCACTGCTTCTTTTTCCTGTTGGGAGGGCGTTGATGTACTGCGAAATATTATTTGGTTTCAATAGCTGCGCTAGTACCTGGCCCCTTGAGGAAGATGTAGATAGCGAAGAATGAGCTTGCTGGAATGAGGCGGAAGCAACTTGATGCGCTTCGGCTCAAGATAGAAGCCAAGCTGAACGACATGGACAACCGCGACAAGCAAGCAGCCATAGCGTCCGCTGAGGCGGCAGCCAAGGGTTACGGCTTCACCCTGAACGAGTTGGTTGGGCAGCCAAAGAAGAAGCGTAAGGATGCCGGCAAGCCGACTTCACCCAAGTATAAGCACCCGGATAACCCAGCGGTGACCTGGTCCGGTCGCGGTCGTAAGCCTGCTTGGATCAAGGAAGGGCTGGAAAGCGGCAAGTCACTGGAGGAGTACCTGATCCGGTAAGAAGGGCGGGAAGCGGACTTTCGCGGCGAGCGCGAACGTGCTCCGGACCATCCGCTGAAGCGGACCATCAGGAGGGCCTGACTTGCTGGAGGCTGCATGATCGCAGACTGGAGCGGAGCGCGGTCTTTGGCTGAAGATTAAATGCTTCGATTGTCTTCATCGGTTCCCGGACATTGGCTGCCATGTCGCGGGATATGTGAATGTTACGCTTGCGCATTCCCGCACAGTTTTCCTTGAGACACGGTCGAGATGCGCTACGTTAACGAGCGCATTGAGCGGGCTGCTGCAACATCAAGGTCCAGCATCCGCCAAGGTGCACAACGGGAGGAGACAACATGAAACCACAAAAATATGACCGTCGCTCGTTCTTGAGGAAAAGCGCGCTGGCGGGCGGAGCGGCCACGGGTGCTGTACTGGCGGCACCGGCAGTTCTGGCCCAGTCGCCCATCGTGATGAAGATGCAGACCTCGTGGCCCGCGTCCGACATCTGGGACGAGTTCGCCAAGGATTACGGCCGGCGGGTAGAAGAAATGTCGGGCGGCCGGCTCAAGATCGACGTGCTGCCGGCGGGTGCCGTGGTGGCCGCGTTCCAGGTGCTCGACGCCGTGAACGACGGGCTGCTCGACGCCGCGCACTCGGTGCCGGTCTACTGGTACGGCAAGAACAAGGCGGCTTCGCTCTTCGGCACCGGCCCGGTGTTCGGCGGCTCCGCCACGACCATGCTGAGCTGGTTCTACGAGGGCGGCGGCGCGGAGCTTTACCGCGAGCTGACCCAGGACATCATGGGCCTCGATATCGTCGGCTACATGGGCTTCCCGATGTTCGCGCAGCCGTTTGGCTGGTTCAAGGGTGAGGTGAACACGGTGGCCGACCTCCAGGGCTTCAAGTATCGGACGGTGGGCCTTGCCGCCGACCTGATGCAGAAGCTCGGCATGTCGGTGGCGCAGCTGCCCGGCGGCGAGATCGTTCCGGCGATGGAGCGCGGCGTGATCGACGCCTTCGAGTTCAACAACCCGACCTCCGACCGCCGCTTCGGTGCGCAGGACGTGGCGACGAACTACTACCTGTCGTCCTATCACCAGGCCTCCGAGAGCTTCGAGTTCCTGTTCTCGCGGACCTTCCTGGAGGATCTCGACCCCGATCTCCAGGCGATCCTGAAATACGCCGTGGAAGCGGCCTCGACCGCCAACACCGCCAAGGCGATGCGGCAGTACTCCACCGACCTGGCCGAGCTGCAGGAAGCGGGCGTGAACGTGAAGCGGACATCGAAGGAAATCCTCGATGCCCAGCTGAAGGCCTGGGATGAGCTGATCCCCGAGCTGGAGCAGGACGAGTTCATGAAGCGTTGCCTCGACAGCCAGCGTGAGTGGGTCGAGAAGGTGGCCTACTACGAGCTGATGAACGCGCCCGACTATGCGCTTGCGTTCGAGCACTACTTCCCGGGCAAGCTGGCCCTCTGAGCCATCTGGCCTGACAAAACTCCCTGGCGCGGCGGTTCCGCGCCGGGGAAATTGACTGTGGGGAGGGGACAACCTTGATCGGGTTCATTCGGTTTGCCGACAACCTGTCGGCCTGGTTCGGCAAGGCCTTTGCCTGGCTCATCATCCTGATGGCCGTGGGCACGGGCTATGAGGTTTTCGTGCGCTACGTGCTGAACGCGCCGACCGCATGGGCACTGGACGTGAGCTTCATCATGTATGGCACCATGTTCATGATGGCGGGGGCCTACACGCTTTCACGCGGGGGGCATGTGCGGGGCGACTTCCTGTATCGGCTCTGGCAGCCGAAGACCCAGGCCAAGCTCGACCTTGTGCTCTACTTCCTCTTCTTTTTTCCCGGCGTGCTGGCCCTGATCATCTCGGGCTGGAAATACGCCGCCCGCTCCTGGCAATACGGCGAGGTCAGCATCAACAGCCCCGCGGGCGTGCCGATCTACCAGTTCAAGACGGTGATCGTGGCGGCTGGCATCCTGCTGTTCATCCAGGGCATCGCGCAGGTCTGCCGCTGCCTGCTGGCAATCCGTACCAATGAATGGCTCCAGGCCGAGGAAGATGTCTTCGAGACCGAAGACCTCCTGATGAAACAGGCCGCAGAGGCCGAAAAGGATGCTCATCCATGACGGATCCGCAAATCGCCCTGATGATGCTGGGGCTGTTCATCGTCTTCGTGTTTCTCGGTTTCCCGATCGCCTTCACCCTGATGGCCATGGGCATCGGCTTTGGCTACTACGCCTATTTCGACGCGCGGCGGCAGTGGCGCGGCTTCGACCGATTGGACGAAACCGCAACCACGTGGGACTCATGGTCGACCTGGTTTGAAGGTTTTATAAACAACCGAATATTCGACCTCTTCGTGAACCAGACCTACACGGTCATGTCGAACGAGGTGCTCACCGCCGTGCCGCTCTTCCTGTTCATGGGTTACATCGTGGAACGGGCCAACATCGTGGACCGGCTGTTCTCCACCCTCAACATCGCCTCCAAGGACCTGCCCGGCTCGATGGGCGTGGCCGCGCTCATCACCTGCGCGCTCTTCGCCACCGCCACCGGCATCGTCGGCGCGGTTGTCACCCTGATGGGCCTGCTCGCCCTGCCTCAGATGCTGAAAGCGCGTTACAACCCGTCCTTCGCCAGCGGCATCATCTGCGCGGGTGGCACGCTGGGCATCCTGATCCCGCCCTCGATCATGCTGATCGTCTACGCGGCGGCCTCGGGGGTTTCGATCGTGCGGCTCTACGCGGCGGCGCTGCTGCCCGGCCTGGTGCTGGTGGGGCTTTACCTGACTTATGTGATCGGTCGGTCGATCCTGCAACCCTCGGTCGCCCCGCGCCCGAGCAAGGATGAAGTGCCCGACATGCCGCTCGGCAAACTCTGGATGATGATCGTCACGTCCTTTTTGCCGCTGGCCTTCCTCATTCTCGCGGTGCTCGGCTCGATCCTCTTCGGCCTCGCGACACCGACCGAGGCGGCCTCCATCGGCGCGTTGGGCGGCATCCTTCTGGCCTTTGTCTACCGCGCGATGACATGGCAGCGGTTGCGCGAGAGCGTCTATCTGACGGTGCGCACCACGGCGATGGTGTGCTGGCTCTTCGTCGGCTCCTACGTGTTCTCGGCGGTGTTCTCCTACCTCGGCGGCGAGCATGTGATCTCCGAGTTCGTGCAGTCGCTCAACCTGTCGCCGCTGATGTTCCTGATCCTTGCGCAGTTGATCATCTTCCTGCTCGGCTGGCCGCTGGAATGGTCGGAGATCATCATCATCTTTGTGCCGATCTTCCTGCCGCTGCTGGCGATCTTCGAGGTCGATCCGCTGTTCTTCGGCATCCTCGTGGCACTGAACCTGCAAACAAGCTTCCTGACGCCGCCCATGGCGATGTCGGCCTATTACCTCAAGGGCATCGCCCCGCCGGAGGTGCGGCTGACGCAGATCTTCTCGGGGGTCATGCCCTTTCTGCTCTGCGTCCTCGTGTCGATGGTGCTGATGTATGTCTTCCCGCAGGTCGTCTTCTACCTGCCGGAGCTGTTCTATGGCCGCTGACGGGGGACAAGCGGCCAGCCTGCTGGCACTTGGCGCGGTGGAGCTGAGGGACCGACTCGCCTCGGGCGCACTCGATGCGATCACGTTGGTCGAGACCTGCATTGCGCGGATCGAGGCGCGGGAGGCGGAGGTGGGGGCCTGGGCCTTCTTCGACGCCGGCTTCGCCCGGCATCAGGCCAAGGTGATGGACGAGATGCGCCGCTCTGGCCGCCCGATCGGGCCGCTGCACGGGTTGCCGGTCGGGCTGAAGGACGTGATCGATACCGCCCGGATGCCCACCGAGAACGGCTGCGCGCTGGATGCGGGCCGGGTGCCGATGCAGGACGCCGCGATTGTCGAGAAGCTGAAGGCGGCGGGGGCGATCATCATGGGCAAGACGGTTTCGACCGAGCTGGCCTTCATGCACCCCGGCCGCACCCGCAACCCTCACAACCTCGCCCACACGCCCGGCGGCTCCTCCTCGGGCTCGGCGGCGGCGGTGGCCGACGGCATGGTGCCGCTCACCGTGGGCACCCAGACCGGCGGCTCGGTGATCCGGCCCGCCTCCTTCTGCGGCGTCACCGGCTTCAAGCCCACATTCGGCGCAATCTCGCGGCGGGGCGTTTTGAAGCAATCGCAGACGCTGGACACGCTCGGCGTGTTCGCCACCGACCCGACCGGCGCGGCGATGCTGGCCGATGTGCTCTGCGGCTACGATCCGGCAGACAGCGCCACCCGCCCCGCGCCGCACCCGGCGATGGAACGCACCGCCCTCTCGGCTCCGCCCATGCCCCCGGTTTTTGCCGTGGTGCGCCCGCCCGGTTGGGACGGGGCGCATGACGACCTCAAGGAAGCTTTTCTGGCGCTCGAGGAGGAGCTGGGCGAGCAGGCCTTTGCGGTGGAGTTGCCGGCCCTGTTCGGGGAGGCCGCCGCACAGCGCCAGCGGATCAACTTTGCCGAGATGTCGCGCAACTACTACCGCTACGAGCGCGACGGGGCCGAGACGTTGGGCGCGGTGACACTGGAGGCGATCCGCGAGGGCGCCGCCACCCCGGCGCGAGACTACCTCGCCGCACTCGACTGGCCCGGCATCCTGAACGCCGGGCTGGATGAGATCTTCACCCGCTGTGACGCGATCCTTTGCCCCGCCGCCCCCGGCCCCGCACCCGAGGGCCTTGGCTCGACCGGGGACGCCATCTTCAACGGGCTGTGGACGCTCTGCGGCACCCCTGCCGTCACCCTGCCTCTGCTGACCGCCTCAAACGGGCTGCCAATGGGCGTGCAGCTGGTGGGACGGCGCGAAGAAGACGGACGCCTCCTGCGCTCGGCGCGGTGGCTTTTTGAACGACTGAGTGAGTGAAAGGACCAACGGAACATGAATGCAATTCTCGCCTTCCTCGCCTTTGCGGTCATCGCCGCCTTCGCCGCGATCCTGGCCTTCGAAGTCCCAAGCCCGGATCTTGTCGTGGTCATTGTGCTGACATTAGCTCTGGTCGCCTACGACTTCATCACCACGATACGCGATCGACGCGATTAGGTTCAGGACTCATAGCCAGTAGATGACGATAACGGCGAGAGCGATGGTTGAGAGGAAGACCTTCGGGCATCTGTCGTATCGGGTTGCCACGCGCCTCCAGTCCTTGAGTCTGCCGAACATGATCTCGATCCGGTTGCGCCGTTTGTAGCGGCGCTTGTTGTACTTCACGGTTTTC
>NZ_QTNQ01000139.1 GCF_018424695.1 Vannielia litorea | reverse complement strand
GGTGTTGACTGGTGAGGGGCGGGCATGGGTGCCGGCCAGAGGAGGCTGCCATGACACTCCGTTTTACACCTTTGCTGACCATGATCGCGGCGCTGGCCGTGGCGCAGGCGCCTGTGCCGGCTCAGAGCCAGGGGCTGCTGAAGCAGTTCGAGCGCGACCTGCGCGAGGCGCGGCGGGACTTTCGCCGAAAGATGGGCGTGGATATCCGGGTGGAGCGCACGCGGCCACGCACAGAGGCGACCGCGCCGCGCGGCCCGGTTATCCGCCGCGAGAGCGGCCTTGTCGCGACCTCGATCCGACCGGAAGGGCGGCCGGGGGCAGAAGGCGCCGTTACGCGCGGGCCGAGTGCAGCGGAGCAGAGGCAGGAGGCGCTGCTGGCTGAGCATGTGGAAAGCGGCGCGCTGGCGCCCGAGATCGCGCAGGTGATCCGGGCCGGGGCCTTTCCGACGCGGGCCGAGCTGGAGGCGCGCACTGCGGCCCTGGGCAATGGCTGGTTGCCGGGGGGCGCGGCGATGGTGCTGCGCGGTGAGCGGGTGATTTGCGAGGATGGCGGTGCCGGGGGCTGTGCCGCCGTTGCGAAAGACGACAGCCTTGCGGACGTGCGGCAGGAGGCCGAGGTGATCGAGGCGCAGGCGGAAGCGGTGCGCGTGGTGGCCGGGCTGCCGCGCCTTGCGGCGGCGATGGCCGAGGTGGCCCGTGAGCGCGACAGCGCGGCGGCGGTGGAAGAAGCCCCGCGGGATTACCCGGTGGCGCGGGGCGACGAGCTGCCGCCGATCGACAGCCTTCTGGACGCCCAAAGACAGTGACGGCCTTGCGCTTGCACCCGGTTGCGCCCTGCGGCATCAGGTGGGCGTGAAACGCGAGGTGCCGTTGCGATGAAGACGATCCCCCGGATTGATGCCGAGGCCCTGTTGAACGGCGAGGCCGGCCCGCTGGAGGCGGTGCGCGCCGCCGCCCTGGACGTGGGCTTCATGGTGCTGGACAACACGCCCTTTGCCGCCGAGCGGATGCAGCAGCTGATCGAGACCTACCGGGCCTTCTTCCACCTTCCCGATGAGCAGAAGGCGGCGGTGGATATGGCCGAGACCGGCTCCAACCGGGGCTGGGGCGGGATGCGAAGCGAGCGGGTGGACCCGGAGAGCAACCCGGACCTCAAGGAGGTGTTCGACTGCGGGTTCGAGTGGGCCGAGGCGGCGGATGCGGGCGCGCCGGAGCGCTATTATGCGGCCAACCTCTGGCCGGAGGCGCCGGAGGGCTTTCGCGAGGAGGTGGAGGGATATTACCGCGAGGCGCTTGGATTTTGCCGTCGGCTGCTGGGGGCGATCTCGGAGGCGATCGGGGAGGACCGGAGCTATTTTCAGCAGAAGTTCGTGCATCCGATGGCGCTGTTGCGCGCCAACTTCTACCCGGCGCGGCCCGCTTGGGCCGGGGAAAAGGATTTTGGCATTGCGCCGCACACCGACTACGGCTGCCTGACCCTGCTGGCGACCGATGGCGCCCCGGGGCTGGAGGTGCTGCGCCGGGATGGCGAATGGGAGCCTGTTGCCGCCGCGCCGGGGGCTTTCGTCGTCAACTTCGGCGAGATGCTGGAGATGTGGTCTGGCGGGCAGGTGAAGGCGACGCTGCACCGGGTGCGGGGCGGCACGGAGGAGCGGATCTCGATTCCGCTGTTCTTCAACCCGGAGTGGGATGCGGACGTTGCCCCACAGGGGGCGGGCGTGCCCATACGCGCCGGTGAGCACCTTTCGAAACGCTACGACGAGACCTACCTGCACATGGGCCAGCACGCGGGCCGCGCCGCGGCCGGTTAGAGCAGCTTTTCCAGCGCGATGGTGGCGAAGAGCCCCAGGATCATGAAGACGATGGCATAGACGGCGGCGTATTGCAGCTTGTCGAGTGTGCCGCCCTTGCGGCGGCGGGCCTGCAGGTAGCCGGTGAGGGCACCGAGGACGAGGGCGGCGAGGACGATCATGTGCTGGGTTCCCGAAGCGTTACGGGGCGCCTCTTAGTGCAGAAGGCGCCCCGGCGAAAGTGCGGGATCGGGGCTGCGGCGGAAAGGCCGCAGGCGATCAGTTGACCGCGGTGCGCCCGCGCGGCTTGAGGGCCGAGATCTCGGACACGCGTGCG
Source organism: Vannielia litorea (assembly GCF_018424695.1). Lineage (GTDB taxonomy): Bacteria > Pseudomonadota > Alphaproteobacteria > Rhodobacterales > Rhodobacteraceae > Vannielia > Vannielia litorea_A. The sequence goes on along the minus strand of NZ_QTNQ01000139.1, from coordinate 3,653 downwards.
CGGACCACCGCATCGGAGCCGAAGCCGTAGCGCGCCCAGCCGAGCGCCTCGGTGCGGACCTTGGCGGCGGTGTCGGTGCGGCCCATCAGCTCGTAGGCCTCGGCCTTCAGAAGCAGCAGGGTGGAGAGCAGCGCGGCATTCTCGGCGCGGCGCACGGCGGGCAGCACCTCGTCGATCAGGCCGATGGTGCCATCGGCCTGGCCCGCGGAGAGCGAGAAGGCGGCGAGCTGCATGGCCACATGGGCGGCCTGGATCTGGGTTTCGGGATTGCGCCGGTAGAGCTGGGAGGCCTGCAGGAAGCTGGCCAGCGACAGCTCGGGCTCGGCGGAGAGCGACAGCCGCCCGAGCGCGTAGAGCGAGAAGGCGGCCCGGTTGTCACGCCAGCCCTGCGCCTTGGAGATGTTCACGGCCTTCTTGGCGGCTGCGAGGCGAGTGGCCGGGCGAGCGCGCGGACCGAGCGCGGTTTCGATGGAGTCGATCCATTCGCGCGGGGTGTAGCCGCCCTGCGCACCGCCGCCGCGATTGCCGGCGGGGTTGACCCGCGACAGGATTCCGGGCAGCCGCGAGGCCACCTGGCTGCGCTCCATGCCTGAGCGCAGCGCCGGGTCGTAGTAGACCCGCAGCATGAGCATGTCGAAGCCGGTGAGCACGGTGTGGAAGTTATCGTCGTTGAACACGGAGTCCGGCAGGCGGTAGAGGTCGTTCAGCGGGCCGAGGGCCTGGGCGATCTCTTCGTGCAGGCAGTCGCGGACCTCCTGCGGGCTCACGTCACCGGGCATGAAGACGGCGATCTGCTTGCGCTCGGAGAGCGCCGCCCAGTCGACGGTGCGGGAGCGGCGGGCCTTTCGGAATTCACCCCAGCTGGAGACGTTGGGCACGACGAAGCAGGCAGCCTGGGGCACAAGCCGCTGAAGCTCGCGTTTGGATACGACCTGAACGGTGATGGACGGCGCGGGATTGCCAGGCTTGGAGAGGCTGATGTTTATGCCCGCCTCGTTGCGCAGGCGTTGCACTAGGCGCGAGAGGTCGCCGGGCAGGGAGGCGGGGGCGTTGCCCTTCACCGCGACCGTGATCGGGCCTTCGAAGCGTGAGAACTGGGGCAGGCGGCGGCCGCTTTCCATCTGGAAGCTCAATTCGAGGAAGTCGGCGGCAAGCTGGGCGTTGGAGCGCCAGGTGGGCGCGACGCGGGGTGTGGAGAAGGTGCGCATCGGCGGCAGCGACCCGGTGTAGCTTTCGCGCCGCTGCGGCACGTCGACATCCGGGATCGTGGCAGAGGAACAGGCGGCGAGAAAGAGGGCGAGACCCGCAGGCAGCAAGCGGTTCAACAGCATCAGGCAGCTCTCCGTTGGTATTTGATGAAGGGCGTCAGCTCACCGATCCGGTCGTAGAGCTGGCGCGCCTCGGTATTGAAATCCTGCGTCATCCAGTAGACGTAAGGCGCCCCCAGCGCCTCGGCATGGTCATAGACCGCCTCGATCAGCGCCCGGCCTGCGCCGGTGCCCCTGATTTCGGGGTCCACGTAGAGATCGCCGAGGTAGCAGACATCCTCGACCCTCCAGAGGTGGCGGTGGATCACGCAGTTCACGAGGCCCACGGGCTGGCCCTCGACTTCGGCGATGAAGCCGAAGGTGCCGGGATCGGACGGATCGACCAGCCGGGCGAAGGTGGTCGCATAGACCTCCTCGGGCCGGGTGGCCTTGTAGAACGTCAGATAGTCGGTCCAGAGCCTGCGCCAAGCGACTTCGTCGCCGGGCGCGAGCGCACGGACTGTGGCAGGTGAGGGCATGGGCGGTCCTCTATGTCAGGCGAGGGGTAGCTTACCCGGAGTCCCGGCGGGGGCGAGCGAAAATCTTGCGAAAATCCGCCTTGCCGCCGGAGCGTTGCCAATGCGCCCAATGGGTTACGGGGTAAACCTCACGTAGTGGGCGAAACTTGCCAGCCCCCAATATCTTGCCTGCGCGCCTATGTTCCCACCTTGGAAACAGTCACTCTTCTGCCGTCTTTCCGTTCAGTTTTCGGGCCAGCGGTGCAACCGTGAGGCCCTGCACGATGATCGAAAACAGCACGATCACGTAGGTCGTCGTCAGAATCAGGGGCTTCCACTCCGAATCGGGGAGCGACAGGGCCAGCGCGATGGAGATGCCGCCCTTGAGCCCGCCCCATGTCATCACCGGGATGACGTTTTCGGGCATGGTGCGGAAGGGGCGCAGGATGAGCACCGGCACCGCGACGGCGGCGAGCCGGGCCAGCAGGGCCAGCGCGATGGCGGCCACGGAGGAGGTGAGGAAGCTGGCGTCGAAGCTGATAGCGAAGATCTCGACCCCGATCAGCAGGAAGAGCACGGCGTTGAGGATCTCGTCGATCAGCTTCCAGAAGGCATCGACGTAGTTGCGGGTTTCGGCGGACATGGCATCGCGGTAACTGACCTCGCCGATGAGCAGCCCGGCGCAGACCGCCATGATGGGTGCCGAGACATGGAGCCAGATCGCCAGCTCGTAACCGCCAAAGGCCAGCGCGAGGGTGATGAGCACTTCGAGAGAGTAGTCGTTGATCCGGCGCATCACCCGCCATGTGATCCAGCCGAGGATCATGCCGAGGGCCGCGCCGCCGAGGGCCTCCTGCGCGAAGAGCGTGGCGGCATCGGCCAGCATGGCGCCGGTGCCGTCGGCATGTTCGGCGCCTTGGGCGGGTTCTTCGCCATGTCCGCCCGCGCCGGGAAAGGCGAGGCCGATGAGGACGAGGAAAACGACGTAGCCGACGCCATCGTTGAACAGGCTTTCGCCGGCGATCTTGGTTTCGAGCCGCTTGTTCAGCTTGGCCTCGCGCAGCACGCCGAGCACCGCCACGGGATCGGTGGGCGAGATCAGGGCGCCGAAGACCAGCGCGATCAGCAGCGGCATGCCTGTGATCCAGGAAAAGCCCACGCCGGCGATGGCGGTGGAGAGGCCGACGCCGATGGTGGCCATCATCAGCACGGCGGGCCATTCGGCGCGCAGGTCGGCGATTTTCACATGCAGCGCCCCGGCGAAGAGCAGGAGGCCCAGCATCCCCTCCAGCAGGGCATCGGAAAACTCGATGCCCTTCACAACGGCGGTGATGCTCTCTTCCACCGTGGAGGCGGGGTAGATGAAATCGAAGGCCAGAACGCCGAGGGAGGCCAGCAGCGCCACGACGAGGATGCCGATGGCGGAGGGCAGTTTGAACACGAGGTAGTTGATGGTGCCGAAGGCGGCGGCCAGCACGATGAGGAGCGATGTGATCTGGAGCAGGGACATTGCGCGGGGCGCCTCGGGGTTGCGGCCTGGGGTTGCAGAGGGGCGGCCTTCGTGAACATCTGGCGGGAAATACCCCGCGCTCGGGGAGGTTATAGGCGAGGGGCCGATGGAGCGGAAAGATCGAATTGACGCCTTCGGGGCGGCCTCGCTTGTGACCTTCTCGCTGGTTCTGGCCTTCGGGCAGGTGATTATCAAGGTTGGCAACGAGGGCTTTGGCCCGGTGTTCTTTGCTGGCTTGCGCTCGGTGATCTCGGTGGCCTTCCTGCTGGGCTGGCCTTGGGGCTGTGCTTCAGCCTCGAGTTCGTGATGCTTTTCATCGCGCTCGATCTCACGACCGTCGCCCGTTCGGCGCTGATGTTTTACACCATGCCCGTGTGG
>NZ_QTNQ01000138.1 GCF_018424695.1 Vannielia litorea | reverse complement strand
CCCCCAACTGTCCGGCGCCAGCACGATGGAATGCTCCCGCGTGCGATCATACCCCACGCCACGCCGAAACGGCCCATAGCTGGCATAGCCAACAACCCGGCCCGCCTCGGTGGCCACCCAGTAGGGCGCGCCGCCCTCCATCGCCTCCACGATCTCCGCCGGGCGTTTCTCGATGCTGTTGAAGGTCACCACCGTGTCGCGGATCACCCAGTTGATCAACGCGCAGATCGCACCGGCATCCTCCGGTCCGGCCCGCCTTACCTCAGCCACTTCACGCCCTCTGGCGTCTCGAACCGCGCGGCCATCCGCGTCGGCCCGCGCATGAAGCGAAAGCGCGGATCGTCGAGCCCAAGCGCCTTGAGCTCCCGCGCCTCGGCATGGCCCACAAGCAGCTCGGCCAGCCGCACGCCCCGGTCGGGCAAAGCCGGGGCCGGGTGCGGCCCCTGCCACTCGATCAGCGCCGGGTGCATGTTGTTCATCGGCAGGATGCCATCTTCGGGCACCGCCATGACCCAGCGATAAGCCCCACGCGCCAGGGGCATCGGCACGCCCGCCCCCGGTCGGGCCTCCACCGCCGCACCAATATCATCCACCCGGCAGATCCAGCGGGCAATGCGCGGCTGGCCCTCGAAGCGGTCAAGATCAAACCAGCGCGGGCGCCCGGGCTTGGGCGCCTCCGGGTCCACCGCGATCACTTCAAGGTATTCCTCGCCCCCCAGCGACAGCAGCGCATTGTGCGTGCCGAAGGCCTCATGCTGCCCGCCCGCCTCCAACGGCACGCCCAGCGCCTCTTCAACATAGGCCACGCCGTCTTCAAGCCGCCCGCAGAGCACGGCGATATGGTCAAATTCGATCATACGCGAAAGAAGCCACCGCCTGCCGCCCGGTGCAACCCCGTCGTTGGCCGGTTGCCCGGTCTCCGCCCATGCGGATGCGACAATATCATTTGGCGATGCGGAGCCAGACGGCACGGTGAGCGGGGCACCACACCGGCGCCCCGCCCGTTCAGATCACTTCACCAGTTCGGTCCAGATCGCGGTATAAAGATCGGTCGCCGACTGAGGGCATGTGGGCAGAAAGCGCCCCGCCTCGGCAAACTCCTCGGGCACCACGATCTCCGGGGCAGTCTTCATCTCCTCAGGCATGAACGGGTCCGACCCCTCGATGCCGTTGGCATAGCGCGCGAAGGTGGAGATCATCGCCGCGTTCTCCGGCACCATGATGAAGTCGAGGAACTTGTAGGCCTCCTCCACGTTGGTCGCATCCGCCAGCAGCCCCACCGAATCCATCCACAGCGGATAGCCCTCTTTCGGGTAGCCATAAACCACGTCGGGGTTGTTCAGCCGTGCCCGCATGGTCGAGCCGTTCCAGTTGACGGTGGCCACGTAATCCCCCGACGAGAGCTTGTCGGTGGTGCCGTAATCCATCGAAATCCACTTGGGCTTGGCGGCCATCAGCTTGTCGCGCACGCCCTTCAGCAGCTCCAGATCTTCGGTGCAGGCCTCGCCGCCAGCGTTGAAGATCGCCAGCGCCATGATGTCGTTCATCTCGGGAACCACGTTCACCTTACCCACCAGCTCCTCGGGCGGATCGAGGAAGATGTCGGAGGTGTTCACATCGCCGCCATAGACGGTGGTGTTCACCGCCATTCCGGTCGTGCCCCACTGCCAGGGGATGGTGTATTTCCGGCCCTCGTCCCAGGGCACGTTCATCCACTCCTCGGCGATGTTGCCATGGTTCTCCAGCTTGCTCATGTCGAGTTCGGCCAGCAGGCCCTTCTCCACATAGATCGGCACGTAGTTGGCCGAGGGCACCACCAGGTCAAAGCCCGAGCCGCCCGCCTCCACCTTGGCCAGCGCCGTGGTGTTGCTGTCGTAATCGGTGACGGTCACGGTGATGCCGGTCTCCTCGGTGAACTTCTCCAGAAGCTCCGGCGAGGTGTAGTTGCCCCAGTTGAACAGGTTCAGCGTGCCCTCGGCCTGCGCGGCAGCGGCGGAGGCCACGAGCGCCGTGGTGGCGGCAAGTATCTTTCTCATTCTTACTCTCCTTTGTTGGACGTGCAGCGGGTTCAGTCCCGCTTTCGGGTTATCAAAAAGAAGGCCGTCAGGATCACCACCGTCAGCGCCAGCAGCGCCGTCGAGATCGCGTTAACCTCCGGCGTCAGCGCCCGGCGGAGCTGGCCCAGCATGTAGGTCGGCAGCGTGTCCTGCCCGGCGGATTTGACGAACTCGGTGATGATCACATCATCGAGCGAGATCACGAAGGCCAGCATCGCCCCCGCGATGACGCCCGGCATGAGGATCGGCAGGGTGACGTAGCGAAAGGTCTGCCAGGGCGTCGCGTAGAGGTCTGCCGCCGCCGTCTCCATCGTCAGATCCATCCCCTCCAGCCGCGCCCGGATCGGCAAGTAGGCGAAGGGCACGCAGAAGGCCGCGTGGGCGATGATGAGGTAGCCCAGCCCGGTGTATCCAGTGGCGATCTTGATCGAGGAAAAGAAGATCAGCAGCGCCACGGCAGTCACGATCTCGGGCACCATCAGCGGCTGGTTGATCATGATGTAAATCGCCGTCTGCCCCTTGAACTTGCCCCGCCGCGTGGTGCCGAGCGCCGCCATGGTGGCCACCGTGGTGGCAATGCCAGAGGCCGAGACGGCAATGATGAAGCTGCGCACCGCCGCTCCCTGCACCGCCTCGTTGCCCGCCGCCTCGGCATACCACTTCAGCGAGAAGCCGCCCCAGAGGTTCACCGAGTTGCCGCCGTTGAAGGAGTAGATCACCAGCGTCACGATCGGCGCGTAGAGCAGCACGAAGGCGGTGATCGCGATGAAGGTGAAGCCCGGCAGGGTGGTGACGTCGAAGGCCTTACGCATGCGGATCATCCCGGCTCGACACCCGCGTATAGATCAGCAGCGCGCCCATCACGATCACCAGCAGCACCATCGAGAGCGCCGCGCCCAGCGGCCAGTTCTGCCCCTGCCCGAACTGCAGCTCGATGAAATTCCCGATCATCATGTTCTTGCCGCCACCGAGCACCCGGGGCGTCACATAGGCGCCGAGCGAAGGCACGAAGACAAGGATGCACCCCGCCACGATCCCCGGCTTGATGATCGGCAGCACCACGCTGCGCAGGATGCGCCAGCGCGTTGCGTAAAGGTCATATCCTGCCTCGATCAGCTTGAAGTCGAAGCGGTCGATGGCAGCGAAGAGCGGCAGCACCATCAGCGGCAGGTAGACATAGGCCATGCCGATCAGCACGGCGGTGTCGGTGTAGAGAATCTGGATCGGCTCCGAGATGACGCCAAGGTTGATCAGGAAAGTGTTCAGCAGCCCCTGGTTCCGGATCACCTCCATGATCGCGAAGGTGCGGATCAAGAGGTTGGTCCAGAACGGAATGGTGATGAGAAACAGCCAGACGGCGCGGGCCTTGGGCGGGCGCGTGGCAATGAACCAGGCCGTCGGAAGGCCAAGCGCGAAGGTAATGAATGTCGTCGCCAGCGAAAGCTTCACCGAGCGCCAGAAGATCGAAAGGTTCGCATCGGCAAGGCTCACCGTCCCGTCAAAGATATCCCGCTCGAACAGCACCCTGAACCACGCCTCGCCGGAGAGGATCCAGCGCACGCCCGAGTAATCGCCCTTTTCCAGAAAGGAATAGACGGCCACGATCAGCAGCGGCCCGCTGGCCGCAACCAGCAGCAAGAGCAGCGCCGGGGCTGAAAGCAGCCAGCCGTTTGCCGCCTTGCTGCGCCCCGGCCCGCTCATTCGGCCAGCACCTGCACGGCGGCGGCGTCGATGCTCACGCCCACCTTGTCGCCCACCCGTGGCTCCGGCCCGGCCCGGCTCTGCACCCGCGCCACCACCTGCGGGCCACCCGCCAGCGTGAGGGTGAAGTGCGTGTCGGTCCCCATATAGACGGCCTCCGCCACCTCGGCCTCCAGCCCCTCGCCCGGCGGCCCGATGCGCAGTTGCTCGGGCCGCACCGCAAGGGTGACAGGCCCCGCATGTCCGGTGACAGGCAACACCACGCCCGGCGCAATCTCCACGCCATCCGCGCGCGCCTCGCCCTCCAGAAAGTTTGTTTCTCCAATGAAATCAGCCACAAAGCGATCAACCGGCTTTTCGTAAATCTCATGCGGGCTGCCGACCTGAAGCAACGCACCTGCACTCATCACCCCGATCCGGTCGGACATGGTGAGCGCCTCTTCCTGATCGTGGGTGACGAAGATGAAGGTAATCCCCGTCTCGGTCTGAAGCCGCTTCAGCTCCACCTGCATCGCCTTGCGCAACTTCAGATCAAGCGCCGAGAGCGGCTCGTCCAGCAGCAGCACCTCCGGCTCCGGCGCCAGCGCGCGGGCCAGTGCCACCCGCTGTTGCTGCCCGCCCGAAAGCTGCGCCGGAAGCCGCGTGGCAAAGGGCTCGAGCTTCACCAGCCCCAGCACCCGATCCACCGCGGCGTCGATCTCGGCCTTTGACTTGCCCTGCATCTTCAGCCCGAAGCCCACGTTCTCCGCCACCGTAAGATGCGGGAACAGCGCGTAGCTCTGAAACACCGTGTTCACCGGGCGCTGGTTGGGCGGCACCCCGGTGATGTCACGCCCACTCAGCAGAATCGCGCCGCTCGTCGGCGTCTCGAAGCCCGCGATGCAGCGCAGCAGCGTGGTCTTCCCGCAACCCGATGGGCCGAGAAGCGTGAAGAACTCACCCTTGCGGATGGCAATCGAGATATCACCCAGCGCCGTAAAGGCCGCGGCCCCCGTGCCATAGACCTTGCCCACATTCTGCGCGACGACAGCGTGTTCTTCGCTCAATTCTTCAGCCCCCTGATGTGAGACAAGAGTGCGCTGTGTCAGGGCTTTAGGCAAGCGTTGCCGCATCAATGGGCGGGCAGCGCTGTGCGAATGGGCGGGAAGCCTCCAGCTCTGCACAAAGCGCGATCAACTCCGCATCGGCGCCGAAGGGAGCGGCAAGGTGCAGCCCCACCGGCAGGCCCTCAGGCGTCCAATGCAGCGGCACCGAGGCGGCGGGCTGGCCGGAGGCGTTGAAGGCCGCGCAGAAGGGCGAGTAGTCGAACACCCCGCCCGGCCCGATCCGGTAGGCCTCGAAATCCTCGCGCTCGTGGCTGAAGCGGCCCACCTTCGCGGGCGGCTCCGCCAGCGTGGCCGAGAGCAACACGTCGAAGCGCCCCGCAAAGAACCGCGCCATCTGCCGCCCGAAGCCATGGATCGTGTCCACCGCGCTCAGGTATTCCGCCCCGCTGATCCCCTTGGCATACTCCACCGCGCCGCGCGCCACGCCCTGAAGGTCGCCCTCCTGCAAGCCGCGCCCCTTTTTCTTCAGCGTCGCGGCCACCCATTGCGCGGTGCCGCAGCCCACGATCTGCGTCCAGGCCCGCATCATCGCGTCCTGGTCCGCCTCGGGCCGCGCGGGCTCGACGTGGTGGCCAAGGCTCTCCAGCAGCTTCGCCGTCTCCTCCACCGCGCGGTGGCACGCCGGGTCAATCGCACCACCGCTGAAGGTCGTGTCACACACCGCCACCCGCAACCGTCGCGGGGGCCGTTTGATCGCCTCGCTGTAGCTCATGGGCATCGGCGGGGCCGCATAGGGCTGGCCAAGGTCGGCCCCGGCGCAGGCGTCCATCATCGCGGCGTTGTCCCTCACCGACCGGGTCAGAAAGCCGTCCGTCGCCATCCCCGCCCAGCCCTCGCCCGCCGCCGGTCCGTCAGGAAAGCGCGCGCGCGTGGGTTTGAAGCCGAAGAGCCCGCAGGAGGAGGCCGGTATCCGCACCGAGCCGCCCCCGTCCGAGCCA
>NZ_QTNQ01000137.1 GCF_018424695.1 Vannielia litorea | reverse complement strand
ACCCAAGCCGTCCCCGGTGAGGGCCCGCTTACCGCCCGCCTCATGATCGTGGGCGAGCAGCCGGGCGATGCCGAAGACCTCTCCGGCAAGCCCTTCACAGGCCCCGCCGGGCAGCTCTTCGATACCTGCGCCGCCAAGGCAGGACTGGACCGGCGGCAAACCTACGTCACCAACGCGGTGAAGCACTTCAAATTCAGCCCGCGCGGCAAACGCCGCCTCCACCAGTGCCCCGATGCGGATGAGATCGAACATTGCAAATGGTGGCTCGACCTCGAGCGCAGCTGGATCAAACCCAAGCTCATCCTCGCCCTGGGCGCCACCGCCGCCCTCTCCCTCACCGGCAGCGCCAGGAACATCACCCGCCGCCGGTCCACCGTCGAGCACACGCCCGACGGCACCCCCGTCCTGCTGACCACCCACCCGAGCTACCTGCTCCGCCTGCCAGACGCCGCCGCCCGCGCCGAAGCCGAGGCCCGCTTCACCGCCGATCTCGCCGAAGCTGCCCGCCTCACGGCCTGACCTCGTCCAGCTGTGGGCCGATTCGTGCTATGATCTTGGCATTGGAAGCCAAACCATTCGGAGCGTCGGCATGCCGCAATCCTTCGACTACACCGTTCCGGGCCTCATCGTGCCCGTCCGCCAACCCAGCGGGATGACCTGCTGGGCCGCCATGTTCACCATGATCTACTCGTGGAAAAACCAGATCTCGATCTCGATAGACGACGCCATCAAGAGCCTCGGCGAACCTTACACCACCACCTGGAAGAACCGCGCGGGCCTTTCGATCAACGAAAATCGTAACCTCGCAAACGCCGCGGGGATGACAGCCGAGCCGCTCCACAACCCGTCCATCGACGGCTGGAAGCGACTGCTGCAAAACCATGGCCTGCTCTGGACAAGCTATGGCTGGCAAGTGTTCGGCCCCGATGGGCTGACCGAGACCCGGGCCGGGCGGCACATCATCATCTTCTACGGCATCTACGGCGACGGCACGGCCGGTGGCACCCACATCCGTTACATCGACCCGAGCGATGGCGCGCGCCACACCATGACGGTCGATCAGATGGTGTCTCAGCATGAAACCGGCTTCACCATGCGGCCCCTGCGCGACGAGCAGCTCAACCAGTTCTCACAGATCATGCACTACTGAGGCCGTGCGCGGGGCAGGCCCCCGCGCCAACCGCATTGCCCTCTTGCGCCCTTGCGCGCTATCCGGCAAATCGGGTCGGACCGGATAGGAGCCCGCCCATGACCCGCATCGACGACACCTTCGCCCGCCTTTCCTCCGAGGGCAAAAAGGCCTTCGTTGCCTATGTCATGGCTGGCGACCCCGATTACGACACCTCGCTGGAGATCGTCAAAAGCCTCCCCGGCGCGGGCGTGGACATCATCGAACTCGGCGCGCCCTTCACCGATCCCATGGCCGACGGCCCCACCATCCAGCTCGCCGGGCAGCGCGCGCTCGAGGCGGGCATGACCATGGACCGCACGCTCGAGCTGGCCCGCGCCTTCCGCGCCGAGAACGACACCACCCCCATCGTGCTGATGGGCTACTACAACCCGATCTACAGCCGCGGGGTCGACACCTTCCTGACCGAGGCCAAGGAGGCCGGCATCGACGGGCTCATCGTGGTCGACCTGCCCCCCGAGGAGGATGACGAGCTTTGCATCCCGGCGCAAAAGGCCGGGCTCAACTTCATCCGCCTCGCCACGCCCACCACCGACGACAAGCGCCTGCCCAAGGTGCTGCAAAACACCTCCGGCTTCGTCTATTACGTCTCGATTACCGGCATCACAGGCTCTGCCGAGGCCAGCGCCGCCGATGTCGCCCCCGAGGTGGCCCGGATCAAGGCGCAAACCGATCTGCCGGTCATCGTCGGCTTCGGCATCAAGACGCCCGAGGGCGCGCAAAGCATCGCCTCCGTGGCCGATGGCGCGGTGGTCGGCTCCGCCATCGTCGCCCAGATCGCCGATGGGAAGTCCCCCGCCGAGGTGACCGCCTTCGTGAAGACCCTCGCCGAGGGTGCCCATTCCGCCTGAGCGCCGACCGGTTGAAACCCGCCGCCCCGGCTGCCGATCCTTGCCCCGACGACAGAGGGAGGACCAGCCATGCCCGCCATCGACATTCAGGTGCTCGAAGGGGTGTTCAGCGATGAAGAAAAAGGCCCGGATCATCCAGGCCGTGACAGAGGCCTTCGGCAGTGTCGCCGGGCAGACCCTGCGTGACAACACCTCCTGCCGCATTCACGAAGTTCAGAGTGGATCGTGGGGCTATGCGGGCAAGGCGCTGACAACCTCGGATGCCCGCGCCATGCGGGCGCGCGGCTGAAGCCGTTCCATCGCAAACCGCTCAGGCCGGCTGGAACTTCTTGCGTGCGTGGTATGTCAGGGCGCTGGCCACCAGCATCCGCAGCTCGTCCACCGGCAGCTCCTCGCCCACCTCGAACAGCACGCCGCGGGTGCCGTCAAACCGGAACCTCTCGGGGAACAGCGCCTTGAAATCCGGGATGATCCGCGTGGCGCAATGCACGAACACGCCAAGCCCGCCTTGCTTGGAGGCCGCCAGCCGAAGCGGCGAGCCTGCCTTGGTCTCGCTCGTCACATAGGCTGGCTGGCCCCACTTCAGGCACTCCTCCAGCGCCCCAACTCCCGGCGTCGCCTCGGCCACGTCGAACACCAGCTCCCGCAACGACAGCAAGGCCTCCCGCACCGCCTCGGGAAAGCCTTCGTAGACGGCGGCGACGTCCGCGCTCGAGAAGGGAGGGTTGGCCTTGATCATGCCCCGATCATTCGGTGCGCGCAGGGTTTGCGCAAGCGGATTCAGAGCTGGAGGTGAACATGGTCGTCATGCCGTGCCGCCCGGCAACCCTGAAAGCGCATCTTGCCCCCATTCACGCCGTAGCGGGCGGCAAGGTGCGGCTCGACAAACACCTTGCCCACCCGCGCATCGCGCTTCAGCCAGCCCAGCGCAAACCGCATCCGCGCGTCGTCCAGCGCCATGTCACGCCAGAGCGGCTGAAGCCAGCGCATGTTCCACCGCAGGCTCTGCCAGCGGCGCGGGCAATCGCTCGGCCCCTCCTCGAAGGCGAAGTAGCCCAGCGGCGAGCGGGTGCGCCCGGGTACATAGCCCGTAGCGTCGCGATACCAGAAGGCCAGGTCGGCCTTCTCGCCATCGTCATGGCTGAGGTGAGGCAACAACGGCAGCCCGCTCGCAGGGAAGCCGCCGTCGAGCATCACCGTCACGGTGCCGGGGTGCGCCTTCGCCATATCGGCTGCCAGATCTTCCAGCACCGCCCGCAACTCAGGCGTCACGAAAGTGCGGTTCATCGCGCAATAGATCCCCTTGGCCCTGAGCGGCCCGCCCCAGCAGGGCACGCCCTCGCGGCCCGCCAGCGGCGCGGCAAGCCACATCGCACCGCAGAGCGCGATGTAGAGCGCCCCGAACGCCAGCCACCGCCGCCTGAACGCCAGCGCCCCCAGCCAGGCCAGGCCACCCACGAAAGTCAGCGCCGTGAGCGCTCCGGCAATGCCAAGCTGTAGGGTGGCTGACACCCACCACCGCATTCGCCTCAAAGCCCGGCAGCCTCCGCCTGCTCGGCCAGCAGCCCCTCCACGAAGGCGCCGAACTTCGGCCCCGGCTGGCGCGCCTCCAGCGTCGCCTTCAACGGGTCCGGCACATGGATCGACGTGCCCGAAAGCGCCTCCAGCACCCGGTGCCCGCAAAACGGCACATGGGCCTCCGAATAGCCGCCCTCATGCACCATCACCAGCCGCCCGCCACAGATCTCACCTGCAAGCGCCTTCACCGCTGCCGTCATCTCGCCAAAGCTATCGGCGGTGCAGAGCATCCGGCCCAGCGGGTCCATCGCGCCCGCGTCATAGCCGCAGGCCACCACGATGAGATCGGGCCGATGCGCCCGGATCGCTGGCAGGGCAAGCCGCTCCATCGCCGCCATGTAGCCCGCATGGCCCACACCCGGTGGCAACGGGATGTTGAGGTTCGCCCCCTCTCCCGCGCCCGCACCCCGGGCCTCGGCCCCGCCGGTATCGAGCGGGTAGTTCCGCGCCTGATGGATCGAGACGGTCAGCACCTCGCTACGCTCCCAGAAGCAGGCCTCAGTGCCATTGCCGTGATGCACGTCCCAGTCCAGCACGGCCACACGCTCCACGCGCTTGTCCGCCAGCGCGGCCTCCACGGCGATGGCGATATTAGCCATGAGGCAGAAGCCGTTGGCCCAGTCAGGCAGGCAATGGTGGCCGGGCGGGCGACTGAGCGAATAGGCGTTGTCCAACTCACCCGAGGACACCGCGCGCACTGCCTCCACCGCCAGCCCTGCCGACAGCGCCGCCACCTCGTAGCCGCCCTGCCCGAACGGCGTGCGCAGGCCCAACTCACCGCCGCCCGCGTCCGACATCTCCTTGAACGCATCGAGATAGCTGACCGGATGCACCCGCAAAAGCTCCTCCCGCGTGGCTTCCGGAGCGCCGCGCAGCGCCAGCTCCCCGTCGATCCCGCTGACGCTCATCAGGTTCTTCAGCCGCCGCTTGGTTTCCGGCCCATCCGGCAACCCGCCCGCGCCGGGCTGCACGAAGCCGCCCACCGGCAGCGTCAGGGCATAGTCGCCGCCGTGGTGCCAGAAACACCGCTCATCCCAGAAAAATCCCGTGGCCATCTCGCCCTCCGCGTTGCCCCGTGCCAATCAGTGCCATGGCCAAACCTCGGATGCAAAAGGGCAGCCTCGCCCACCTCGCCACACCGGGTGCAACGCTGACTGTGAAGGTCACACCCAATGCCCGCACCGATTCGGTGATGGCGCAAGGCGACACCCTGAAAATCACCAGCACCGCCACGCCCGAGGGCGGCAAGGCAAACGCGGCGGTGATAAAGCTTCTCGCCCATGCCCTCGGCGTGGCCCCTAGTCGGCTAACCCTCACAGCAGGGGCAACCGGCCGCACCAAGGCGTTTCGGCTGGACTGACATGCAGCCCCGGTCTGCGCGCCGGCGTCTCAGCGAAACTTGTCGACCAGCCTTTGCAGCGGCGAACGGCCATCCGACTCCGGCTCCGGCGCGGTTTCTGCGGCCTTCTGCGGCGCTTCGGCCTTTTGTGCGGCCTTCTTCTCGGCCTTGGTGGGCTGCATCCGCCGCGCCACCGCGTTCATGAACCGCCCGGAATCGCCCGCCGCCAGTTCGCCCGCGCCGTCGGAGATGCCCCGCAGCATGTCGTCCAGCCACTCGGCATCATGCTTTGCGAAGTCTTTCAGCACCCAGCCGGGCACAGCCTCCTTGCGGCCCGGATGGCCCACGCCCATGCGCACACGGTCGTAATGCGGCCCGATATGCTCATGGATCGAGCGCAGCCCGTTGTGCCCCGCATGGCCGCCACCCGCCTTGCAGCGCAGCTTGCCCGGCGCAAGGTCGATCTCGTCGTGAAACACCATCACGTCGGGGGCCTCCAGCTTGAAGAAGCGCATCGCCTCGCCCACCGACTGCCCCGAGAGGTTCATGAAGGTCATCGGCTTCAGCAGCACGATCTTCTCCGAGCCAAACCGCCCTTCTGAAAGCTCGCCCTGAAACTTCGCCCGCCACGGCCCGAAGCCATGATCGGCGGCAATCCGGTCCACCGCCATGAAGCCGATGTTGTGCCGGTTGGCGGCATATTTCTCGCCCGGATTCCCGAGCCCGACCCAAAGCTGCATCGCGTCGCTCCCCTTCCCGGCCTCAATGCCGCGCCACCGGCCCCGGCGCAACCCGCAGGGTGGGCAATCTGCTAAACACCCCCTTCACCCCGGCAACCCCGGATCGCTCGCCACCACAACCGGCTCTTCGCGCACGCGTTCCCACCACGTCGCCAGCGCCGGAAACTGAGCCAGCAACTCCGCCCCCGCCTCATACCGGCAAAAAGCATCCACCATCGGCACAAGGTGGCAATCCGCCCGGCTCAGCGCCCCCTCCAGCACCAGCCCC
>NZ_QTNQ01000136.1 GCF_018424695.1 Vannielia litorea | reverse complement strand
GGTCAGGGGGCAGCTCATCGGGGGCTGTCGCCCCCTCTTCGCAGCTGCGATGAGGACCGGGAGGGCCGAAGAGCGGCCCCCGGTCCAGCGCGTCAGGAGATCATGTCCTGATAGGCGTCCTCGTCCATGTAGCTGTCATACTCGGCCATGTCGGTGGGCTTGATCTTGAAGAACCAGGCCTCGCCGAGCGGGTCTTCGTTGACCAGCGCGGGGTTGTCGGTGAGGGCCTCGTTGACTTCGACGATCTCACCATCGAGCGGGGCGGTGATGTCGGAGGCGGCCTTGACGCTTTCGATCACCACAACCTCGTCGTCCTTGGCCACGACGGTTTCGATCTCGGGCAGTTCGACGAACACCACGTCGCCAAGCTGGGTGGAGGCATGTTCGGTGATGCCGACGACGATGAGATCATCTTCGACGCGGAGCCATTCGTGGTCTTCGGTGTATTTCATGGGGGTCGGTCCTGTTGGTCAGCGTTTGTAGGTGGAAGGTTGGAAGGGCATGGGCGCGGTGACAAGGGGCAGCCGCTTGCCGCGCAGCTCGGCGTAGAGGCCGGTACCCGGATCTGCCGCTTCTGTGGGCACATAGCCCATTGCGATGGGCCGTTCGAGCGAGGGGGAGTAGGCACCGGAGGTGATGGTGCCCACGGGTTCGGCGGCGTCCTCCGAGGCGAAAAGCGGCACCCCTTCGCGCATCGGGGCGCGGCCTTCGGGCAGGAGGCCGGTGCGCAGGCGGGCGGGGCCGCCGGCAAGCTGCTCTTCGATCACGGAGGCGCCGGGGTAGCCGCCTGCGCGCACCCCGCCCGCGCGGCGGGCCTGGGAAAGGGCGAAGGTGAGCGCGGCTTCCACCGGGGTGGTGGTTTCGTCAATGTCATGGCCGTGGAGCGGCAGGCCCGCCTCCAGCCGGAGCGAATCGCGGGCGCCGAGGCCGATGGGTTCGCAGGCCTCATGGGCGAGGAGCTTGCGGGCGAACTCCTCGGCGTGGCGGGCGGGCACCGACACCTCGAAGCCGTCCTCGCCGGTGTAGCCGGAGCGGGAGATCCAGAGGTCGCCGTGGCTCGATTCCACCTCGGCCACGTCCATGAACTTGCCGGGCACCGCGCCTGTGACCGCCTCCAGCACCGCCTCGGCGGCGGGGCCTTGAAGGGCGATCAGGGCGCGGTCTTCCAGCGGCTCGATCTCAAGGCCCGCGCGGCGCATGTGGGCGATATCGGCCTCTGCGTTGGCGGCATTGACCACGATCAGCAACCGGTCGCCGTAATTCGCAACCATCAGGTCATCGAGGATGCCGCCCGCGTCGTTGGTGAAGAGCGCGTAGCGCTGGCGGCCGGGTTTGAGGCCGATCAGGTCGACCGGCACCAACGCCTCAAGCGCCTCGGCGGCCCCTGCCCCGCGCAGCACTACTTGCCCCATGTGGCTCACGTCGAAGAGGCCGCAGGCGGCGCGGGTGTGCAGGTGCTCCTTCATCACCCCGGGGGCGAATTGCACCGGCATCTCCCAGCCCGCAAAGGGCACCATCTTGCCGCCCAGCTCCTCGTTCAGCGCGTAGAGCGGTGTGCGTTTCAGATCGGTCAAATCTCGTCCCCTCAAGCCACAGTGAAGCGCCACAATGCGCCCGTTTCTGTGCCCCCTCTGTCCTTTCGCCTGAGATCGCTATCCCTTCGGCGGGCCGCGCGCGGCCTCTCTCCAGAGTTTATCAACCGTCCGGTCCGGGTGCCTGAGAGTTTACCGGGGCGGTTGCTCCTTCGGCACTGGCGCGTGGCCAGATTCTCCACGAACGGGTGGCCCATGGTTAGCGCGGCGCGACCGGCTGGACAAGATGGCTTGCGACCGACAGGTTGCGCGCCATGAACGACAGTTACTTCTTTGGCTACGGCAGCCTCGTCAACCGCGCGACCCACCAGCATGACCCGGCCTTTCCGGCCCGGCTCAAGGGCTGGCGGCGGGTGTGGCGCTCGACCGTGCTGCGCGATGTGGCCTTCCTGAGCGCGGAGCCGTGGGAAGGGGCCGAAATCGAGGGGCTGATTGCCCACGTGCCGGGCGCCGATTGGGCGGCGCTGGATTTGCGCGAGCGCGCCTATGGGCGGCACGAGGTTTCGGCGCATTGCGACCACGCGGCAGGGGACGTTCGGGTGGAGGTTTATGCCGTGTCGCCGGAGAACGGCGCGGGGCCGGACGTCGCCCACCCGGTGCTGCTGAGTTACGTGGATACGGTGGTGCAGGGCTTTCGCGACGTCTTCGGCGAGGCCGGGGCGCTGGGTTTTTTCGAAACGACGACGGGCTGGCCGCCCACGGTGGTGGACGACCGGGCCGCGCCGATCTATCCGCGCGCGACGGAGGTCAGCGCGGCGGAGCGGGCCTTTGTGGACGAGGGGCTGCGCCGGCTTGGCGTCGGGGTGGCATAGGGCGGGGCTTGCCCCGCTGCCCGGTGCGGCTCATCGGAGCCCTTCGGCCCCTCTTCGCATCGGAGGGATCGGGCGCCCGACCCTGCGGGCTGCGATGAGGACCGAAGGGGCCGAAGAGCGGCCCCGCCCTACCTCCCCGGCTTCACCTGCATCAACGCCATCACATCGGCCATCTCCGGCCCGCGCTCGCGCCCCGTCACCGCCTTGCGCAGCGGCATGAAGAGGCCCTTGCCCTTGCGGCCCGTGGCCTCCTTCACGGCTGAGGTCCACTCACCCCATGTGGCTTCGGTGTAGGGCGGCTCGCCGAGCATTCCGAGCGCCTCGGTGACGAAGGCCTTGTCTTCCTCGGCGACCAGCGGCGCGGCACCTTCGGTGAAGAGCTTCCACCAGTCCTGAAGGTCGGCGAGAACGGTGATGTTCTCGCGTGCCACGCCCCAGAAGCGCTCGGCCTGATCGGCGGGCACGCCCAGCGCCTCGATCTCGCTGGCCACCGCCGAGAGCGGCTGGGCGGCTAGGTGGCGATGGGTGAGCGGAAACAGGTCTTCCACGTCGAACTTGGTTGGTGCGGAGCCGAACTTGGTGAGGTCGAAGCCCTCGATCAGCTCGTCGTGGGAGGCGCGCAGCTCCACCGGGTCTGCCGAGCCGAGGCGGGCCATCAGCGACAGCAGCGCCATCGGCTCCACGCCCCGGTCGCGCAGGTCGCGCAGGGCCAGCGTGCCGAGGCGTTTGGACAGCGCCTCGCCCTGCGGGCCGGTGAGCAGCGAGTGGTGGGCGAAGCTGGGGACGGTGCCGCCGAGCGCTTCGATAATCTGGATCTGGGTTGCCGTGTTGGTCACGTGGTCGGAGCCGCGCACGACATTGGTGATGCCCATCTCGGTATCGTCCACCACCGAGGCGATGGTGTAGAGCACCTGCCCGTCGCCACGAATGAGCACCGGATCGGACACGCTGGCCGCATCAATCGAAATGTCGCCGAGGATGCCGTCATTCCATTCGATGCGCGCGTGGTCGAGTTTGAAGCGCCAGTGGCCGGTTCGGCCCTCTTCGCGATAGGCCTGCTTTTGCGCCTCGGTCAGCTCCAGCGCGGCGCGGTCGTAAACCGGCGGCTTGCCCATGTTGAGCTGCTTCTTGCGCTTGAGGTCCAGCTCGGTGGGGGTTTCGAAACACTCGTAGAAACGGCCAATCTCGCGCAGCTTGTCGGCGGCTTCGGCGTAGCGGTCAAGCCGGGAGGATTGGGTTTCCACCCGGTCCCACTCCAGCCCCAGCCATGTCAGGTCTTCCTTGATGGCGTCCGCGTATTCCTGCTTGGAGCGCTCCGGGTCGGTGTCATCCAGCCGCAGGATGAACTGGCCGCCAGCCTTGCGGGCGATGAGCCAGTTGAACAGCGCGGTGCGCAGGTTGCCGACGTGCAGGTAGCCGGTGGGCGAAGGGGCGAAGCGGGTGGTGGTCATGGCGGTGTCCTTGCGGGTCAGGGCCGCGATTTACGCCATGCGGGGCGGGCGCACAAGTTTAGTGGGGGTGAACGGGCCAGCGGGTGGCGAGGTCTTCCAGCCCGGCGCGAATAAGCTCGGCCAGAACGCCCGTGTCGATGCCGGAGAGCCGCCCGAGGTAGAGGCAGGATTTGCCCAGCTTGTGGGGGCCGAGGCGAGCGAGAATGTGGGAGAAGTCGGTGTAACCGGGCATGATGTAGACGACCATGTTGGCCTTGCGCGGCGAGAAGCCGGTGGCCAGCCAGTCACCCTCGCGGCCAGAGGCGTAGGTGTAGTGGTAGCGCCCGTAACCGATGATGGAGGGGCCCCACATGCGGGGGGCGTAGCCGGTGGTTTCAGCAAAAAGATGGAGCAGGCGCAGGGCATCTTCCCGGCGGCCCGGGTGGGCGACGGCCTCGCAGAAGTTGCGGGGATCTTCCGAGGTGGGTTGGGTGGCGTTGGCCATGGGGGAGCATGGCCGGGGCGCGCGCGGTGCGTCAATGGCGGGCAGCCGGGAGTGGCCGGGTGATTGCTGGACTTGCGCGCAAGACGGGGCGCCTGGCCTACCGGAACGCGGGCCTTGCGGGGCGGTTCCGCCGGATGTGGAGCGGGACGCCGAATGTAGGGTGGGTTCTGCCGACCGTATGGGGCCCGTACCTTGGGGAGCGCGTGATGCGGTGTGGCACGGCGGTGGGTTTCACCCACCCTACTTGGGGTCGCACGGGCAGAGGGAGGGCCCGTGCGTTTGCGGCTCGCTGGTTGGCCCCGGGGGAAAGGCCCGAACCGTTGAGGCCGTTCTAGGAGCAGAGCGTGAAGATTCGGTTCACGCGTATGAAATCACCTCGTATTCCACTCCGTCCCAATCCTCGAAGTAAAAGCGCCGCCCCGGCTCATAGTCGGCGTGGGAGCGGGGCTTGAGCCCGTAGTCTTTCACTCGCTGCTCCACGGCGTCGAGATCGTCCACCACCACGCCCACGTGGTTCAGCCCGCCCGTGACGTGGTAGGTGGATTGCTGCGCCGCCTGCTGATCGTGGTGGCGGTAGAGCGCGAGGTAGCTGTCCTTTCCACCCACATGTGCCGTCTCCCCGCCATAGATCGAACTGCCGCGCCAGCGCAGCTCCCATCCGAAGAGGTCGTGAAGCATCGACAGGGCCCGATCGAGATCGGAGACGGTGACGTTGACGTGTTCGAGTTGGGCCGACATGGCGAATCTCCTTGTGTTGCGATTGTTCCCACCGTAATTCCTAAAGCTAACTTTAGCTCAAAGGGTAATTTCGGATGGCGAAACAGGCGGGGCGGCTGAGGCCGGCAGACGTGCTTTCGATCGGGCAATTTGCGGAACGGGCCGGGTTGGCGGTGAGTGCGCTTCGCTATTACGAGGCGGAGGGGCTGATTGCGCCGATGCGGGCACCTTCGGGGCAGCGGCGGTTTCGGCGGGCCGACATCCGGCGCGTCAGCTTCATCAGGATTGCCCAGCAGTTCGGCTACACCCTGCCCCAGATCAAGGCGCTGATGGAGGCCCTGCCCGAGAGCCGCACCCCTACGGCGAAGGACTGGCGGCGCATTTCCGAAGAGTTCCGCGACAGCCTCGACCAGCGGATCGAGACGCTGCGCAGGCTGCGGGATGACCTGGACGGCTGCATTGGCTGCGGCTGTCTGAGCCTTGAGCGGTGCACGCTCTACAACGCCCAGGACAAGGCCGCCGCGCGCGGGGCGGGGCCGCGCTACCTGATGGGCGACCGGTCGGACGAGATCGGGGAGGTGGGCGAGCATTAATCTTGCTCGCACGAAAGTTGCGACATAAGTGCAGATTGCGGAATTATATTTCTCTGCCATATTGCCGCAACGCAGCAAAGGCGGTATAGCCGCCCCATGACGGAGGACACGGACATGCTCGACAATATGCCCCGCGGCACGATCTGCATTGAAGATATTGAGATCGGCATGGTGCGGTCCCTGCGCAAACAGGTGACCGACCGTGACATCGAGCTCTTTGCCGAGGTCTCCACCGACCGCAACCCGGTGCACCTCGATGACGCCTACGCGCAGGATACCATCTTCGAGGGCCGCATTGCCCACGGGATGCTGACGGCGGGCCTCGTGTCGGCGGTGATCGGCGAGCAGCTGCCGGGGCATGGCACGGTTTACCTCGGACAGACGCTGAAGTTCCTCGCCCCGGTGCGGCCCGGAGACATGGTGCTGGCCGAGGTCGAGGTGATCGGGATCGACCACCACAAGCGCCGCGTTCAGCTCGACACCCGTTGCCTGGTGAACGGCAAGCCGGTGCTGAAGGGCGAGGCCACGGTGCTGGCGCCCTCCGCCAAGTTCGACTGACGCGTACTGGGGCCCACCTCCCCTTCAGCCGGGCCCCAGGGCGGGACGTGTCCCGCCGCCCGGGCCGATGAGGCGCAGCCGAAG
>NZ_QTNQ01000135.1 GCF_018424695.1 Vannielia litorea | reverse complement strand
GGGCCGGGCGGGGTGACGCGGCTGGCGGCGACGCCGTTCATCGGCACGCGCAACCGCTGGCTGGCACCGGTGGCCGCCGCTGATCTGGATGGCGACGGCGCGATTGAGGTGGCTTTCGTGGACCGGCCACACTTGGCGCGGGTGCTGCGGGTGTGGCGTTGGGGGAACGGGCAACTGGTTGAAGTCGCATCGCTTTCCGGTGTCACCAACCATCGTTTTGGCGAGAATTTTATCTCCGGCGGGCTGCGCAGCTGCCGGGGCGGGCCGGAGCTGGTGCTGGCCGATCCGGACTGGTCGGTGATGATTGGCGTGAAGCTGGACAGCGGGCAGCTCAGGGCGCGGGAGATCGGCCCGATCGAGGGGCCGGAAAGCTTTGGGATAGAGCGCACCTGCCGTTAAGAACCGGGCCGATTGGGCGGCTTGCGGCATATGATACCACCAGCACAAGTGATACACTGGGCATGCACATCCTATGCATACGCGATTTGCGCACAGCAGGGGCGCATAGTGCCGTTATATGTGCGGGGCGTTGGGGTAACGGACGGGCAAGGGGCAGCTCTTCGGCGCCTTCGGCGGCTCATCGCAGCTGCGAAGAGGGCCCGGAGGGGGCGATGAGCTGCCCCAGGGTGGGGCGGCACAAGTCCCGCTCTACAGCGCGCGCCAGCCGATGTCTTTGCGGTAGAAGCCTTCGGGCCAGTCGACGGCTTCTGCCAGCGCATAGGCCCGGTCGCGGGCCTCTTGCAGCGTGTCTCCGCGGGCGGTGGCGTTGAGCACCCGCCCGCCGGTGGCGGTGATTGCCCCGCCCGACGCGGTGGTGCCGGCGTGGAAAACCATCTGGGTGGAGGTCTCGGGCAGCCCGTCGAGCCCGCCGATGACGCTGCCCTTGGCGTAGCTGCCGGGGTAGCCCTCGGTCGCGAGCACCACCGTCATCGCGTGATCGTCGGCCCAGTTCACCTGCGCTTCGGAGAGCCGCCCTTCGGCGGTGGCCAGCAGCAGGTCGAGCACCTGTGCGCCAAGCCGCATCATCAGCACCTGGCACTCCGGGTCGCCGAAGCGGGCGTTGTATTCCACAAGGGCGGGTTCGCCCTCTTCGATCATCAGGCCGACGTAGAGCACACCCTGGTAGGGGGTGCCACGCTTGGCCATCTCGGCGACGGTGGGCTTGACGATTTCATCCATCACCTTGGCCATGACCGCGTCGTCAAGGATCGGGGCGGGGGAGTAGGCGCCCATGCCGCCGGTGTTGGGGCCTTGGTCGCCCTCGCCGACGCGCTTGTGATCCTGCGCGGTGCCGACGGGCAGCACGTTTTCACCGTCGCACAGCACGAAGAGGCTGGCCTCTTCGCCGGTCATGAAATCTTCGATCACCACTTCGGCCCCGGCCTCGCCGAAGGCGCCTGCGAAAATGTCGTCGATTGCGGCGAGCGCGGTGGGTTCGTCCATCGCCACGACAACGCCCTTGCCCGCCGCCAGACCGTCGGCCTTGATGACGCGGGGCGCCCCCACGGCCTCGATATACTCGCGCGCCGGGGCGGCAGCGGTAAAGGAGCACCAGCCTGCGGTGGGAATCAGGGCGGCGTCGCAGACCTGCTTGGTGAACTTCTTGGAGGCTTCAAGCTGGGCGGCCTCGGCGGAGGGGCCGAAGGTGAGGATGCCCGCCTCGCGCAGCCGGTCGGCCACGCCAGCGGCCAGCGGGGCCTCGGGCCCGATGACCACGAAATCCACCGTGTTCTCGTGGCAGAACTCGGCAACGGCGTTGCCATCTTCGATATCCAGCGCGGCGGTTTCGCACATCTCCTCGATGCCCGCGTTGCCCGGCGCGACGATGAGCCGGTCGCATTTGGGGTTCTGCTGGATCGCCCAGGCCAAGCTGTGCTCGCGCCCGCCGCTTCCGAGGATGAGGATGTTCATAGGCTGCGCTCCGCCCCTTCGTGTGCCGTGTTGGCGCGGTTCTAGAGAGGCGGGGCGGGGGTGACAATGGCCCAGTGGTCAGCCGCCTGCGCTGCGCGCCCCGACCCAGGCCTCGGCATCGGCGAGGAGGCGCTCGGGCAGCTCGGCTTCCAGCGTGGCGGAGAGGTCGGCGAGGCTCTGGCTGCGCAGCACCGCTCGCCAGGCTTCATCGGCCTGCCACATCACCCGCGCCACCTGGCAAGGGCCGGAGATTTGCTCATCGGCCCGCAAGCAGGGTGCGTTGCGGCGGATCTCGGTGCAGGCGAAGCTGCGGGCGCGGCCCTCGATGGCCTCGGTGATCTCCAGAAAGCTGATCTCTGCCGCCGGGCGGGCGAGGCGGTAGCCGCCCGAGGGGCCCAGCGTGCCCTCGATCAGCCCGGCCTGCGCGAGGCTTTGCAACGCCTTGGAGAGGTAGGGTTTGGGCACGCCGTGGAACTCGGCCAGCGCCTTGGTTGACAGGCGCTGGCCGGGGGGCAGCCCGGCGAGGATGGAGCAGCAGTGCAGCGCCCATTCGACCTGATTGCGCAGCTGCATCAGGAGAGCCCGGCCTTGTCGAGACCGAAGAGCGCATCGGAGCTGCCCGGAACGGGCGTGGAGGCGACGGAGAGCCGGTTCCAGCCGTTGATGGCGACCACGGCGAAGGTGAGATCCGTCAGCAGATCCTCGCCCAGAATGTCGAGCAGGCGGTCGTAGGTTTCGGGCGCAACCCCCTTGCCGTCGAGCGCGGTGAGCGCCTCTGTCCACTCCAGCGCGGCGCGTTCGCGGGCGTCGAAGAGCTGCGACTCGCGCCATGTGGCCACGTGGTGCAGCCGCAGTTCGCGCTCCCCGGCGAGGCGGGCGGCCTTGACGTGCATGTCGGCGCAGAAGGCGCAGCCGTTCATCTGCGAGGCGCGCAGGTTGATCAGCTCGTGCAGGATCGGGTCGAGCCGGTTGCCGGAGAGGCTTTGGTGGAAGGCGAGGAAGGCGCGTGTCGCGCCGGGGGCGTTGGCGGCGTAGTCGAATCGGCGGGTCATGGGGAGCCTTTTTGCAAATTGAGGATATTTGATATCATTAAAGATATTGAATGTCCGCAATAAGTCAATCCCGCTCTTTCGCCGCCCGCCGGGTTGCGGCATTGTCGCACCATGGACCTGATCGACGACCCCACCCCCGGCGGAAATGCCCCCGAGTTCACCGTTTCCGAGCTGTCCGGCGCGGTGAAGCGCGTGGTGGAGGGCGAGTTTGGCTATGTGCGGGTGAAGGGCGAGGTGGGGCGCGTGGTGCGGGCGCGCTCGGGGCATTTGTATTTCGACCTGAAGGACGACCGGAGCGTGCTGGCCTGCACCACGTGGAAGGGGCAGGTGGCCGGCCTCAGCGTGATCCCCGAGGAAGGGATGGAGGTGGTGGCCTATGGCAAGCTGACCACCTTTGCCAGCCAGTCGAAGTATCAGATGAACGCCACCGAGGTTGCCGTGGCCGGTGTGGGCGCGCTGATGGCGATGCTGGAGAAGCGCAGGACGGCGCTGGCCGCCGAGGGGCTTTTTGCGCCCGAGCGCAAGCGGGCGTTGCCGTTCTTGCCGGAGATCATCGGCGTGGTGACATCGCCACAGGGTGCCGTGATCCGCGATATCCTGCACCGGCTGCGAGACAGGTTTCCGCGCAAGGTGCTGGTGTGGCCGGTGGCCGTGCAGGGCAAGGCCTGCGCGCCGGATGTGGCCCGCGCGATTGCCGGGTTCAACGCGATGACGCCGGGCGGGGCGCTGCCACGCCCTGATCTGATCATCGTGGCGCGGGGCGGGGGCTCGATCGAAGATCTCTGGGGGTTCAACGAGGAAGAGGTGGTGCGCGCCGCTGCCGCCTCGGAGATTCCGCTGATTTCGGCGGTGGGGCATGAAACGGATACCACGCTGATCGACCATGCCGCCGACCGGCGCGCGCCCACGCCGACCGCCGCCGCCGAGATGGCGGTGCCGGTGCGGCTGGAGCTGATGGCGGCGGTGGATGGATTGGGGGGGCGGCTGCGCCGGGCGGTTTCGGAAAGCGTGCGCGGGCGGCGGCAGCGGCTGACCGACCTGGGACGTGCGCTGCCGAGACCCGAGGTGGTGCTTGGTGGGGCGCAGCAGCGGCTGGATCAATGGGCCGAGCGCTTGCCTGCCGCGCTGCGCACGGCGGTGCTGAAGAAACGCGGCGCGCTGGGTGAGGCCTCGGCCGGGCTGCGGCCCGGCGCGGTGCGCGCCGGGATTGCCCAGCGGCGGGAGCGGGCCGAGCGGCTGGGCGCGCGGCTGGGGCCGGAACTTGCGCGCGGCGCGGCGCGGGCGCGTGAGCGGCTGGCGGCGCGCGCCGAGCGCCTGCGCCCGGCGCTGGTGACGGAGCGCACGGCGCGGGCTGGCGAACGGGTGGCCAGTCTGGCCGCCCGGCTGGAGGCCGCCCAGAGCGGGCAGGGCGAGGCGCGGGCACGCAAGCTGGAAAGCCTGTCACGCCTGCTGGGCTCGCTCGGCTACGAAGAGACGCTGAAGCGCGGCTTTGCGGTGGTGCGCGAGGGCGACGAGGTGGTGACCAGCGCCGCGCGGGCGAAGGCGGCTGTGGGGCCGCTGGAGATTCAGTTTGCCGACGGGCGCATGGTGCCTGGCGGCGGGGCGGTGAAGAAGAAGGCCAGCCCCAAGGCGCCGCCGCCGGAGCAGGGGGACTTGTTCTAGCGGGCAGGTCTGGTTTCGATCCGAGAAGGCGGGTTCCGAATTGGGGTGCTCTGCAACGGCACTCCGGCGCAAGGCCGCCAGCCTGCGCGCCAACCTGTTCATTTTCTTGCTTTAAATATCTCCGGGGGTGCGGGGGCAGCGCCCCCGCTCCGCCCGCGCCATCAGGCCAGACGCGGGTGATGGATCACGCTGTCAGACGCCCACATCCGGGCCGAGGCAGAGCATGGGCTCGTCGGCGTCGGTCACCTCGTAGAGCTCTGTGCCTGCGGGGTCGTCCTCGAACAGGGCGCGCATGCCGCCGGGCTCTTCCCAGAAGGTCCAGCATTGCGGTGCGCCGGGCTGGTCTTCGTAGAGAAAGCAGATGAACCGGCCCTGCTCGTACCAGGTGCCCTCCTTGCATTGCCCGTCGAGAAACGACCAGCGGACGCGGTTACCGGGGAGGTATTCTTCCACCCCGTAGGCTTGGCCGTGGTTGTTGTAATAGAGGGTCCGGCCCTGGGTGTAGGCATCGAACTCGGCGCCGGACATCGGCTCTGCGGCCTGCGCGGGCAGGGCCATGACGAAGGCCGCCGTGGCGGCGAGGGTGGAGAGGATCGGGCGCATGTGGGCTCCGGGTTGCCTGCTGTTTTGCGGCAGTCTGGCAGATGGGCGGCGATGGGGGAAGGGCGGCACGGCTCACGCCCGCGCGAGGCGGCTCAGGCGGCGGCGGCGCGCAGGCGGGCGACGCGCGGGTTCATCACCCGGCGCCATGTGCGGGGCAGCAGCGCCAGCGTGGCCATGGCAGGCAGCGGCGCGGGCAGCATCGGCGCGCCGGAGGGCAGGGTGAGCGCGGGGTAGCGCGTGCCGGGGTGCGCGTGATGGTCGGAGTGGCGCGGCGCGTGGAGCATCATCAGCGAGGAGAAGACGTGGGGCGCGTTCCAGCTGTGGGCATCGCTCACCGGCTCGTAGCGCCCGTCCGCGCGGCGGCTGCGGGTGAGGCCATAGTGCTGGACGTAATCCGACATCAGCAGTTGCGCGGTGGCATAGGCGGCGAGACCTAGGTGCGCGGCGAGGCCGGCGGGGCCGAAGGCGAGGGCGGTGAGGGCAAGCAGGGCGGCGGCGCCTGCGATGTATTCGATGTAGGGGGTTCGCCAGCGCGGTCTTCCGCCGCGCGCCAGCATCTCGCGCTCAGCCGCCAGCCCGGCGCGAAAGCTGCCGACCCAGGCCCGGGCGGCGAAACGGTAGTAGCTTTCGTTCAGGCGGGCGGAGTTTGGATCGTCGGGCGTAGCGACGAAGCGGTGGTGCACCTTGGGGTGGGCCGAGGCGTGGTGGCCGAAGAGCAGCGAGATATAGACCCAGCGGCCGAGCGCACGGAGCGGGCGGGCGGAGCGGTGGATCAGCTCGTGAGCGTTCGAGTTGGAGACCTGGCCGAAGAAGAGGCCGAAGGCGAAGAAGGCAAGCACCCGCTCCCAGGGCGCGAGGCCGGTGGTGCCGGAAATGGCGGCGATGCCGAGGGCGAGCAGGGCGAAGTGTGCGAGGGCAAGCGTGGCCGAGAGCGTGTCGGCCCAGCCGCCGGGCTGTGTGCTGGGCGTGGGCCGCGCGCCGAGGCGGCGCAGAAGCTGATCGATCAGCGCGGAGAAGAGCGTGAGGTAGAGCAGCGCCGCCAGAAGCCAGCCGCCGCCCAGCGTGCCGCCTGCGGAGAGCAGGGCAGCCGGGGTGAGGGTGGCGGCAAAGAAGAGGGTGGCGGGGGGCATGGTGAACTCCGGTTGGAGCGGGAGGATAGG
>NZ_QTNQ01000134.1 GCF_018424695.1 Vannielia litorea | reverse complement strand
GTGCGGGGGGCTGGCCCCCCGCTCCGACGCCCGCCACCTACACCGAGGCCAGATCATGACCCCGCTCCTCTCCGTCCGCGATATCCGCAAGACCTACGGCGCGCGCATCGGCTGCACCGATGTCTCCTTCGATCTCTACCCGGGCGAGGTGATGGGGATCGTGGGAGAAAGCGGCTCTGGCAAGTCCACGCTGCTCTCCTGCCTTGCCGGGCACCTGGCGCCCGATACCGGCAGCGTCACCTTTGACACCCGTGCCGAGGGCCCGCGCGACACCGTCACCATGTCTGAGCCCGAGCGCCGGATGCTGGGGCGCACCGATTGGGCCTTCGTCCATCAGAACCCGCGTGACGGGCTGCGCATGTCCGTCAGCGCGGGCGGCAACGTGGGCGAGCGGCTGATGGCGGTGGGGGCGCGGCACTATGGCGATATCCGCGAAACGGCAACCGACTGGCTGGGCCGCGTGGAGATTACCGAAGACAGGATCGACGACCGCCCCCGGGCCTTTTCCGGCGGCATGCAGCAACGGCTCCAGATCGCCCGCAACCTCGTCACCGGCCCTCGGCTGGTGTTCATGGACGAGCCCACGGGCGGGCTGGACGTGAGCGTGCAGGCCCGGCTGCTCGACCTG
Source organism: Vannielia litorea (assembly GCF_018424695.1). Lineage (GTDB taxonomy): Bacteria > Pseudomonadota > Alphaproteobacteria > Rhodobacterales > Rhodobacteraceae > Vannielia > Vannielia litorea_A. The sequence goes on along the minus strand of NZ_QTNQ01000134.1, from coordinate 5,780 downwards.
CTGCGCGGGCTCGTGCGTGAAATGGGCCTTTCGGCACTGATCGTCACCCATGACCTTGCCGTGGTGCGCCTTCTGGCCCATCGGCTGATGGTGATGAAATCCGGCCGCGTGGTGGAAACCGGCCTGACCGACCAGGTGCTGGACGATCCGCAGCACCCCTACACCCAGCTGCTTGTCAGCTCAGTCTTGCAGGTGTGAGATGATCGAACTTCGGGACGTTTCCAAGAGCTTCACGCTGCACAACCAGGGCGGCGCGGTGATCGAGGTGATGCGGGGCGCGGCCCTTAGGGTGGCACCGGGCGAATGCGTGGCGCTGATCGGCGAGAGCGGGGCCGGAAAGAGCACGCTGATGCGGATGATCTGGGGCAATTACCTTGCCGCCTCCGGCTCGATCCGCGTCGGCGAGACCGATGTGGCGCAAGCCGAGCCGCGCGAGATCCTCGCCCTGCGCCGCGAGGTGCTGGGCTATGTCAGCCAGTTCCTCCGGGTGGTGCCCCGCGTGCCCACCCGCGAGGTGGTGGCCGAGCCGCTCCTGGCGCTGGGGCACCCAGGCGATGAGGCCCTGCACAGGGCCGAAGAGCTGCTCACCCGGCTGAACATCCCGCGCACCCTCTGGGGCCTGTCGCCCACCACATTCTCGGGGGGTGAGCAGCAGCGGGTGAACATCGCGCGCGGCTTCGCCCACCCTTTCCCGGCCCTCTTGCTGGATGAGCCCACCGCCTCGCTCGATGCCACCAATCGCGAGGTTGTGCTGCGGCTGATCGAGGAGGCCAAGGCGCGGGGTGCCGCCATTGTCGGAATTTTCCACGACGAGGAAGCCCGCGCCCGCGTGGCCGACCGCGAGGTGGATGTGACCGGCTTTCCCCCGGCGAGGGCGGCATGAGCGGGCGCATCATTGCCGTTGTCGGCCCGTCGGGTGCGGGCAAGGACACGCTGATGGCGGCGGCCCGGGCCGCGCGCCCCGAGGTTCATCTGGTTCGCCGTGTCGTGACCCGGGAGGCGGCCACCGGGGAGGATCATCGGCCCGTCTCCGAAGACACGTTCCGCCAGCTGCGCGCCGAGGGGGCCTTTGCCCTGAGCTGGTCGGCGCATGGCCTTTCCTACGGCATCCCGCGCGAGGCCGCAGACCGGGCCGCGCGGGGCGAGGTGGTGCTGTTCAACGGCTCACGCGCCATGCTGGAGCCGGCGGCTGCCGCCTTTCCGGGCCTGCGGGTGCTGCATATCACAGCCAGCGCAGACGCCCTGCGCGCCCGGCTCACCGCGCGGGGCCGCGAGACGCCGGAGCAGATCGAGGCCCGGCTTGCCCGCGCGAACCTGCCGCTCCCCGGCGGGCTCGATGTGACCACCATCGACAATTCCGGTGCGCTGGAGGAGTCTGTGGCCCAACTCCTAGCCGCGCTCGACCTCAAGGAGACCACCCCGTGATGGATATGCCCGCCCCCGCAGAGACAGTGCTCACCAATGCCCGCCTTGTCCTCGACGGCGAGGTGGTGGAGGGCTCGGTGCGGTTTCGCGGCGCCGAGTTCACCGATGTCTCCGGCCCCTCTGCCCATGGCGAGGACATGGGCGGCGATCTGCTGATCCCCGGGTTGATCGAGCTGCACACCGATAACCTCGAGCGCCACATCCAGCCGCGCCCACGGGTGGATTGGCCCCATGATGCCGCGATCCTCGCCCATGACGGTGAGTTGGCGAGCGTCGGTATCACCACGGTGTTCGACGCGATGCGCGTGGGGTCGGTGCCAAACGAGCACGGCGGATACGAGCCCTATGCCCGTGGCCTCGCCTCCGAGTTGATGGCGCTGCGCAGGGCCGGGGCGCTCAGGATCAGCCATTTCCTGCACCTGCGGGCCGAGGTCTGCTCGGCCACGCTGGCCGAGGAGTTGGAGGCCTTCGGCCCCGAGGACCGGGTCGGCATCGTCAGCCTGATGGATCACACCCCGGGGCAGCGGCAGTTCCGCGACATGAGCAAGCTGAAGGCCTATGTGCAGGGCAAGCGCAACATGACCGAGGCGCAATGGCTGGAGCATGTGGCCAACCTCAAGGCGCTGCGCGAGGCCCATGGCGAGAAGCACGAGGCTGCTACGGTGGCAGCCGCGCGGCAGTTCGGCGCGGTGCTGGCGAGCCATGACGACACCACCGAAGACCACGTGGCCACCTCGGCGGGCTATGGCATTCGGCTGGCGGAATTTCCCACCACGGAGGAGGCCGCGCGCGCCTGCCATGCCCATGGCATCGCGGTGATGATGGGCGCCCCCAACCTCATTCGGGGCGGCTCGCACTCGGGCAACGTGGCGGCCGAAGCGCTGGCAAACGCTGGGCTGCTCGACATCGTTTCGTCGGATTACGTGCCTTCGGCGCTGCTCACAGCCTGCTTCCGCCTCGCCCGCCTGTGGGATGATCTGCCCCGCGCGGTGGCGACGGTCACCGCCACCCCGGCGCGGGCCACCGGGCTGGCTGACCGGGGCCGGATTGCGCCGGGGCTGAAGGCCGACCTGCTGCGGGTGAGCCTGCTGGGAGAGACCCCGGTGATCCGCGCTGTCTGGAGCCACGGGCGCCGGGTGGCCTGAACCGGCGGCGCCTCAGCCCTTCTCGTCCACCAGCGAAGGCAGGCTGGTGATGTGGCGCGACAGGCCGGGGGTGAGCGGGTAGAGCGTGGCCTGGATCGCGTGGTAGATGTCGGGCTTGCCCTTGAACTGGGTTTCGGTCGGCTTGCCCTTGGCATCAAGCCCCGGAAACCAGCCGCCGCGCTTGTGGTCGATGAAATGCTCGGCGGCGAAGGTCCAGAGCCTGCGATACCAAAGCTCGTATTCCGCGCGCGGATCGAGCTTGATCAGCGAGGCGAGCGCGCCGATGCCCTCGCAGACCGGCCACCAGTAGCGCTCGCGCAGCAGCGGTGTGCCGTCGAAATCCACGGTATAAAGCAGCCCGCCCTCCTCGGCCCAGCCATCGGTGAGCGCCTGCTCGGTGAGCGAATGGGCCACCTCGGGCACATCGTTGGCGGGACGGCCCGAAAGATCCCAGTGCTGGAGCAGGAGGCGGGCGAATTCCAGGCTGTGGCCCGGCGTGGTGCCTGCGGGGCGGAACATCGGGTCGCCCTCGTAGCCTGCGTCCACCGTCCAGTGGGAATCGTAATGCTCGGGGATGCGCCACGACCAAGCGGGGGCCATGGTGCCAAGGAAGAAATCGAGGATGCTGCCTGCGCGCTCGAGGTAGATCTCCCAGCCGGTGGACTCATAGGCGGCCATCAGCGCCTCGGCGGCGTGCATGTTGGCGTTCATCCCGCGGTAGCCGTCGAGCGGCTGCCAGTCCGGCCCGAAATCCGGGCCGATGAGGCCGGGCTCGTCTTCCCAGAAATGGTTCCAGAGCACCTGGGTGACGTCATTGATGAGCGGCGCGGCATCGGGGTGGCCGAGCAGGTGCGCCGAGGAAGCGGCCAGCAGCACGAAGGCATGGCCGTAGCCCATGCGGCGGCGGTCGCTGGGGGCGGTGCCCTCCACGCCCCAGGCCCAGCCGTCGCCGTCGCGGTGGCCCTGCGCGAGATACTGCATGCCGTGATCGACCATCTCGGCCCCGCCTAGGCTGCTGAGTTCGGCCAGCGCGAAGCTGTGGATCATCCGGGTGGTGGCGTGCAGCTCCTGCAACGGGTCGCGCCGGGGCTTGCCGTTCCATCCCAGAGAATGGAACCCACCCTCGGGGCGAAGCGCCTTGCGGAAGAAATCGAACTGCTTTCGGGCGTCGGCGGCGAGCCAGGCACGGTGCGCGTCGTCCTCGATCCATGGCCCGGGGGCCTCGGGGTTGCCGGGCCGGGGAGTGGCGGACTTTCGGAGGATCATGACAGCTCGTATACCGAAATTTCGACGCGGGCGGCCCTGCGCCCGCCGATGCCGACGAAGAGCTGCCGGTTGACCCAGGCATAGCGCGGATCGCCGGTTTCCAGGCGGCAATGGGTGCGCATGTAATACTCCATCGGGTCCACATCCTCTCCGGCGGCAACGCGGGCCATCACCTCGGGCGGGCCGTGGCGGAGGCCGAAGTTGATGATCTCGATCACCGCGCCGTCATGGGTGCGCATGGCGTAGCGGGTATCGAGCTCGGCCAGCCCGCCCTCGAAGATCGTCTGCCAGTCGGCCCCGAGGTTGAGCACCTCGCCGCTGATCCGCGCGCCTTCCACCTTGCCGCCGATGATCGGGATGATCCGGCGCTGGCCGGCGCGGCCCGGGCCCATCTCCATGATCGGGTCGAGCTCGACGGTGAGGTCGAAGGCGTGGGCGAGTGGCGGCGGGTCGAAATACATGGGCGGTCTCCTCCGGGCGCGACCCTAGCGAGGCAGGGCGCGGAGGGGAAGCGGCCGGCTCATCGACGGCCTCGCCGTCTCTTCGCCCCCGCGCAGCCGCCGCGAGGACGCCTCGGAGGGCGGACGAGCGGGCTCACCGCGCGAGCCAGCCGCCGTCGACGTTGATGACAGCGCCATGCAGGTAATCCGAGGCGGGCGCGGCAAGAAACACGGCGGTATCGGCAATGTCCTCCGGCTGGCCCCAGCGCCCGGCGGGGATGCGCTCGAGGATCGCGGCATTGCGGTCCTCGTCAGCGCGCAGGGCCTCGGTGTTGGCCGTCTCGATATAGCCCGGCGCAATGGCATTCACGTTCACGCGCCGCGCCGCCCACTCGTTGGCCATCAGCTTCGTCAGACCCGCCACGCCATGCTTGGAGGCGGTGTAGCTGGGCACTCGGATGCCGCCCTGAAAGCTCAGCAGCGAGGCGATGTTGATAATCTTGGCGGCCCGACCGTCGGCCAGCGCCGCTTTGGCGAAGGCCTGGCAGGTGAAGAAGAGGGCTTTGAGGTTCACGTCGATCACGTCATCCCAATCGGCCTCGGTGAACTCCACCGCATCGGCGCGGCGGATGATGCCGGCGTTGTTTACCAGTACGTCGTAACCCGCGCCGTCAAACACGCCCGTGGCCGCCATCGGATCGGCGAAGTCGAGGCGCATCTCGTCGGCGCCCGCGCCGATCAGGGCGCGGGTTTCATCGCAACCGCGCCGCCCGGCACAGGTCACCCGGGCGCCCGCGCGAGCGAGGCCCACGGCTATCGCCTGGCCGATCCCGGCGTTGGCCCCGGTCACCAGTGCCCTGCGGCCTTCTAGGGAAAATCTGTTCATCGTCGCGCCCTCCGTTGCCCGGGCACCATGGCGGCACGCTCCGGCGATGGCAACGGCGCTGCGGGCCCCGATCGGGCGGGGCTTTCCTTTGCGCGAGGGCTGGCCTATGCCCCGGCCTGATGGAAGGAGCCCCATGCCCACACCGCTGCATCTTGGCCTGATCGGTGACAATATCGCCGCCTCCTCCGCCCCCCGGCTGCACCGGCTGGCGGGCGCGCAATCCGGTGTCGAGGTGCGGTATGACAGGCTGGTTCCGGCAGAGCTGGGGGAGCCGTTCGACGCGCTCTTCGCGGCCTGCCCGACGCGGGGCTATCGTGGGGTGAATGTGACCTACCCCTATAAGGAGCGGACGGCGGCCAAGGTGGTGATTGCCGACCCCTTGGTGAAGGCCATCGGGGCGGTGAACACAGTGCTCTTCGAGCCGGAGGAGCCGCAGGGCTTCAACACCGATTACACCGGCTTCATCGCGGCCTACCGCGCGGCCCGGGGCGCCGCGCCGCCGGGGGTGGCCTGCCTCGTGGGAACCGGCGGGGTGGGCCGGGCGCTGGCCTTCGGCCTGGTGGCGCTGGGTGCTGCCGAGATACGCCTGTGCGACCGCGAGGCCGCGAAGGCCGAGGC